>NZ_JBSGDV010000006.1:0-372578 GCF_053602555.1 Nonomuraea sp. NPDC004354
TTCATGCACTGGCTTTTAACACACTGTTGAGTTCTCAAGAAACGGACGCGTTCACCGTCAACCACCCGGCCGCACTCGCTTCGTTCGTTGTGTCTCCATTCTTTCAGCCCCCGCGATCCGAGTCAAATTGACTCTTTTCGCGAAACCTGCCGAGAATTTCGACCGCCCCATCTTTTTCCGGGCGACTCCTCAAAACTACTCCCGCATCCGATTCCTGTCGAACCGGACCCGCCGGCGGACATGACGACCACCGGCAAGGATGCGCTTGAGGAGGTTTCCCCCGGACAGCCGACGATCAACGCCGACTGGGTGGGACTGGTGAACTCTATGTACGACTCCGTCCCCCGTCAAATCAACGCACCGCCATACCGGAAAACAGTCCTCGACCACCGGAAACGTCGGGGCCACGACAGCCGGCGCGGTTCACTCACAAGGCCCGGCAACAGCCGGTGTGTCGAACAGGGCGAACTCGTGCGCATCCGGGACTTCGAACAACGTCACGTCGTGAGCCATCTGTTCCTGCGTGATGGGGACGGTGTCCTGTCCTGCCCTCAGTGGCGCGGGCCACCACTTTGCGGGACAGCACCTCGAAAGGCGCTTCCAGGTAGTGGAGTTTCACCTGGATACCGCGGGCATACGCGGTGAGGCGCTTGTCGGCTCGCTCCGCGCGTCTTCAGAAGCGGATTCCCGGGAGTGCGGCGCTCCTGGAATCCTTGCCCGCGGCGCTCCTCCCGGACCCCTCCCTCATGTCCCTCATGGTGGCGCTGCCCTCTCGGCCCCCTCCCCCAATGGTGGTTCCGCCCTCGCAGCGCCCGTACCGAAAGTGTCGCCCTCCCGAAAGCCCGTACCCAGGGTGCCGCCCCTCCCGAAAGCCTGTACCCAGGGTGCCGCCCTCCCAGAACCCGTTCCGGTGATGTCACCCTCTCGGATGGCGGGGCGGGGAACGGCAGGCCGGAGCGTTCGACGTGCCCCGGCCGCCGTCGCGGAACGGCCCACGAGCGGCGCCTCGTAGGCTTTCCGGGTGGATCTCGAGGATGAGCTGGCCCGCCTGGCCGCCCAGTACGGCGGGGCAGGCACGCCGACCCGGCACGCGACGAGGAGTGACGTCGTCGTCGTCCGGCGCGGCGAGGTCGTGGTCAAGGCGCACTCGGCCAGGGACGACGCGGCCTCCCTCCGGTTGAGGCTCAAGGCCAGCGCGTCGGCCGCGCTGACCGGGGTGATGCTCGCCCCCCTGGACATGGACGTGCGCACGGTGCGCGACAGGGCGGTGACCGTGTGGCCGGCGGGTACACCGGTCGCTCCCGACGACCCTGACGCCGCTCCCTGGGAGGAAGGGGCGCGGCTGCTGGCCCGGCTGCATGCCGTACCGCTGACGACGGTGCCGCCGCTGCCGGAGGCGGGCGGGCCCGCGCGGATGGCGCGGGCGGTCAGCGGCATGCCGGGAGACGGGCCGGACCAGCGGCTGGTACGGCAGGCCCTGGCGGCGCTCCCCGCCCCCGAGCCCGTGCCCCTGCTGCTCACCCACGGCGACTGGCACCTGGGCCAGCTGGTGCGGCGCTCGGACCGGTGGCTGCTGATCGACGTGGACGACCTGGGGATCGGCGACCCGGCCTGGGATCTGGCGCGTCCGGCGGCGTGGTTCGCCGCGGGGCTTCTCGAGCCCGGCATCTGGAACCGGTTCCTCAACGCCTATCTCGCGTCGGGCGGGCCCGCGCTGGACCCGCGCGACCCCTGGGCCAGGCTCGACGTTCCCGCCAGAGCGGTCACCGTTCAGCTGGCCGCGGTGGCGGTCACCCACGCACAGCGGGAGGGTCGGGAACTGGACGAGGTGGAACGTTCGTTGGTCGAGTCGTGCGACAGGATTGTGGGCCTCCGGTGAGGCTGACATAGTGACGCACGCAGACCGTGTACATCCCGCCAATGGGCAAGGAGATCAACCAGATGCAGTGCCCCAAGTGCCGCGGCAACATGCGGACTTACGAGCGCAACGGGGTCCACATCGAGCAGTGTGAGAACTGCCGAGGGATCTTCCTCGACTACGGCGAGCTGGAGACGCTGACTCGCATGGAGTCCCAGTACCACACGCCGCCCGCCGCGCCCCCGCCTCCGGCTCACGGGGCTCCCGCGTGGGGCGCCCCCGCCCCGCACTACGGCGGTCACTACGGTCACCGGCGCAGGCACGACAGCTTCCTGGGGATGCTGTTCTCCTCCTGACCCTGCTGTGAAAAGGGCCGCGACCTCGAGTGCGAGGGACGCGGCCCTTTCCGTCTCCGGCGGCCCCTTCCACCGCCGGGGGGCCGGACCTCCCGCGGTTGCGAGCCGACCGGACCCCCACGACTCTGGGGCCGAAAGGGCCAACCAAACCCCCACGACTCCGGGGCCGAAACGACCGACACCCCCACCAGCCATGGGCCGGCCGACCGGATCAACGCCCCGCCACACACCGAAGCCCAGCCGACCGGATCGAGCCCCCGCCACACACGGAAGCCCGGCCGACCGGATCGCCGTCCCGCCACATACGGGGCCGGACCGACCGGATCGCGGCTCCCACCGGACGCGGGGGCGGTCTCCCCGGGTCGCCGCTCCCGCCGGCCGCAGGACCGGGCCGGGCCGGGCGCTGCCGATCAGGCCGGGAAGGTGCCGGGGTCGACGTCGGTCGTGGGCGCGTTGCCGCCGGTGACCGAGTGCAGGGTGACGCGCCAGTCGTGCCACCTGATCTGCGTCGCCGTGTACGTCGTCCTGAACTGCACCGGCTTCTCGAACCGCTCGAAGCTGCACGACCTGGTGAACGCCCTGCCGTCCCAGTCGATCCCGTGGGTGAAGAAGATCTCGTACGTGCCGTCGCGCACGCCTTTCACCCGGAACGTCGACTTCTTGCGCACGAACACGCTGAACGCCTTGGCCTTGCCGCGCATCACGGTCACCACCGCGTCCCTCGACCCGCCGTTGTCGATCAGCAGGGAACTGCGCCCGCTGAGCCGCTCGGCGCGCAGGAACCGCCCGTTCGCCGGCCGCCTGGTCTGCTTCCTGGCCGCCTTGACCGGCACCACGTCGGCCGGGTAGTCGCCGAGCGCGGTCAGCGACCTGCCCGCCTGGTCGAGCGCCTGCAGCTTGTCCGCGACGTCGCTGAAGACCCCGCCCGCCGTGCAGACGCTTCTGCCGCCCACCTTGCCGAGCGTCATCCCGAGCTGGGTGGTGAAGTCGCGCAGGCTGGCCACGTACGCCTCGTGCTGGACGCGCGCCTCGACGGGAGGGGCGAGGGCCGACAGGGCCTCGGTGGCGCCGCTGAGGGTCTCTTCGGCACGTTCCATGCGATCGTTGAGTGACTTGACGGTCTTCGCGGAGGAGAGCGCGGTGAGCGCGGCCCGCACGCCGGTGCGCTGCTCGGTGAGCGCGTCGCGGTAGGCGGCGGCGGTGAGGGCGCCGGTGCCGCTCGACGGCCCCGTGACTCCCGGGGAGGGCTCGGCGGGGCCCTGGGCCGTGGAGCTGCACGCGGTGAGGGTCAGCGTCGCCAGGCCGAGAACGCAGGAGATCAACCGGGGGGCAAGCATCTGCCACACTATCGCCCGGCTGATCCCCTGCCGTCAATCAGGATTCGGTCAGACCGCTGTCCCGATCCCGCCGGAGCCACCGGGTGATCCCGAGCCCCCGCAGGAACGGCAGATCGTGGCTGGCCACGATCAGCGCCCCCCGGTAGGCCGACAGCGCCTGCGACAGCTGCCTGACGCTGGCGAGGTCGAGGTTGTTGGTCGGCTCGTCGAGCAGGAGCAGCTGCGGCGGCGGGTCGGCCGACAGCAGCGCCGCCAGCGTCGCCCTGAAGCGTTCGCCGCCCGACAGCGTGCGCACCGGCTGCTCGGCCCGCGCGCCCCTGAACAGGAAGCGGGCCAGGCGGGCGCGCACCTCGTTGACGGAGGCGCCGGGGGCGTGCGCGCGGACGTTGTCGAGCACGCTGAGGCTCTCGTCGAGGACGTCCAGGCGCTGCGGCAGGTAGCCGACCGGGACCGGCGCCCCTGCCGCCACGATGGCGCGCAGAAGGGTGGTCTTGCCCGACCCGTTCGGGCCGAGCAGCGCGATCCGCTCGGGTCCGCGCACCTCCAGGCGTTCCATCGCCTCGTCGGTACGGCGTGCGGTCGCGAAGGACAGCACGACCCGGCCCGCCGGGACCGCCGTCCCGGGCAGCGAGACGCGGATCTCGGCGTCGTCGCGCACCGCCTGTTCCGCCTCGTTCAGCCGCTCACGCGCCTCCTCCAGCTTGTCGACGTGCATCATGCGGTGCTTGCCCGCCGACACCTGGGCCTCGCGCTTGCGCGTCTGCATGACGATCTTCGGTTCGCGCTTGTTGGCGTACATCTTGTCGCCGTAGCGCACCCGCCGGTCGAGTTTGGTCCTGGCCTCGATGAGCTCGCGCCGCTGCCTGCGCACGTCGGCCTCGGCCACCCTGACCATGCGTGCGGCGGTTTCCTGTTCGGCGGCGAGCATGCGCTCGTAGTCGCTCAGGTTGCCGCCGTACAGGCGTACCGCGCCCTCGCGCAGCTCGGCGATCTGGTCGACCTGGTCGAGCAGCTCCCTGTCGTGGCTGACGACGACCAGCACCCCCGGCCACGCCCTGACCGCGGCGTGGAGCCGCCGCCTGGCGTCGAGGTCGAGGTTGTTGGTGGGCTCGTCGAGCAGCAGCACGTCGGGCCGGTGGAGGAACTGCGCGGCCAGGCCCACCATGACGGTCTCGCCGCCGGACAGCGTCGCGACGGTGCGGTCGAGGCCGACGTGGTCGAGGCCGAGCGTGGCCAGCTGGGCGGTCGCCCGTTCCTCCACGTCCCAGTCGTCGCCGACGGCGGTGAAGTGTTGCTCCCGCACGTCGCCCGACTCGATCGCGTGCAGCGCGGCTCTGGTCGCGCTGATGCCGAGCAGGTCGGCGACGGTCAGCTCGGCGCGCAGCGGCAGGTTCTGCGGCAGGTGGCCGACCTGCCCTGCCACGCTGACGGAGCCGGAGCGGGGGCGCAGCTCCCCTGCGATGATCTTGAGCAGGGTGGACTTGCCCGAACCGTTGGCGCCGATCAGGCCGGTACGTCCGGCGGGGAAGGCGGCGTCGAGGCCGTCGAGCACCTGGGTGCCGTCCGGCCAGCAGTAGGAGACGTGGTCGATCACCACGGAAAATGACATGAGAAAGCTCCCGTCGGAAAGTCTGAGAATTCAGGACTTGGCGGGAACCACCGCGAAGACGCCCGAGGTCCAGGTGCGCACGTGCCCACGACAGGGCGAGACGGCGCGGTGCCCGCGACCTCAGAACCTCACGTCAACAGCCTCCACGGCTCGGAAATGCGACTCGCAGAGGTTACCCGGCCGGAAAATCGTCCGCAAGGGCCCGGGCGCGATGCGCCGCGACGTTGACCCGGTTGGCGCACGCCAGCGAGCAGAACCTGCGGCGGCCGTTGCGCGAGGTGTCGACGTAGACGGTCCGGCAGCCCTGCCTGTCGCAGCGGCCGAGGCGGCGGCCGTCGGAGAAGCAGATGGCCATCGCCAGCCCGCCCGCCGTGGTGTCCTTGGCCCTGGCGACGATGTCGGCGCCGAGGGCGAAGAAGTGCAGGTGCGGCCGGCGGCCGTCGTGCGCGCTGATGTACGGCGTGGCCGCGGTGATCGCCAGCAGGTCGTTGACGAGGGTGATCTGGGTGTCCTGGTCGGTCTCGCCGAAGACGGGGTCGAGCCGCCTGGCCCACCTGCCGAGCTCGGCCGCCTGGGCGAGGGTGAGCTCTGCTCGCAGCATCTCGTTCCTGACGAGCAACGGGGTGATCGCCTCGGGGGTGAAGTCGACGGCGTTGACGAGGTCGGCCGACAGTGCCGCCCCGTTGCCCCCGTAAGCATTGAAATGCATAAGGACATTACATCAGGTTGGAGGCATGCATTTCACGACACTCGTCTCCACCCACGAGACGTCGGACGGCGTGATCTCCTATTTCCGCTGCGAGTGCGGCGCGTGGGAGGTGCGCACGGCCGATCACGGCAACGTGGCGACCACGTCGACCCCGCCGGAGAGCCGACAGGTGATCACGGTGTGACGACCGTGACAGCCGGGTGAGTGAACCGGGGCGTAACCGTTCTTGACCATCGACTGACCCGCCGCGTTCGGCCTAGAGTGCGCACCAAGCCGTCCCCCTCAACCGGAGGTCAGGAATGTCCAGCATTCCCGCTCTGCTGCGCGATCGGATCAAGGCCACCCCCGACGCCGAGGCCTATCGCCATCCGGCGGGCACCGGCTGGGAATCGCTGACCTGGGCCCAGGTGGGCGAGCGGGTGCGGCCGCTGGCCCTGGGCCTGGCCGAGCTCGGCGCCCGCGCCGACGCCAGGGTGTCCATCCTCTGCTCGACCCGGCTGGAGTGGATCCTCGCCGACCTGGCCGTGCTGTCCACGGGCGCGGCCACCACGACGATCTACCCCTCCAACACCGCCGACGAATGCGCGTACGTCATCAACGACTCCGGCAGCACCCTGGTCATCGCGGAGAACGACGACCAGGTGGCCAAGCTCGCCTCGGTGCGCGCCGACCTGCCCGGCGTCCGCCACGTGGTCGTCATCGACGGCGCCGCGAGCGACGACGGCTGGGTCGTCCCGCTCGACAGGGTCGGCGCCGACGGCGACTACGACGCCATGATCGACGAGATCGGGCAGGACGACCTGGCGACGCTCATCTACACCTCCGGCACCACCGGCAGGCCCAAGGGCGTCGAGCTGACCCACGACAACTGGCTGTACGCCGCGGAGGCCGTCCGCAAGATCGACCTGATCGGCCCCGACGACCTGCACTACCTGTGGCTGCCGCTGTCGCACTCGTTCGGCAAGCTGCTCGAGGTCGTGATGATCGACATCGGCGTGCCGACCGCGATCGACGGGCGCCTCGACAGGATCGCCGACAACCTGGGCGAGCTGCGGCCGACCTTCATGGCCGCCGCGCCGCGCATCTTCGAGAAGATCCACAACACCGTCGTAGCGACGGTCAGGCGCGAGGGCGGCGTGAAGCTGCGGATCTTCAACTGGGCCAAGCGGACGGGCGTCAGGGTCAGCAGGGCCCGCCAGCGCGGCGCGACGCTGCCGCTGACCACCCGCCTGGAGTACGCGCTGGCCGACCGGCTGGTGTTCGCCAAGCTGCGGGCCCGCTTCGGCGGACGCATCCGCTCCTTCATCTCCGGCGCCGCCCCGCTGTCACAGGACATCGGCGAGTTCTTCGACGGCGCGGGGCTGCCCATCCTGGAGGGGTACGGACTGACCGAGTCGTCGGCCGGCAGCTTCCTCAACAGGCCCGGCGCCCTCCGGCTGGGCACGGTGGGCCAGCCGCTGCCCGGCACCGAGGTGCGCATCGCCGAGGACGGCGAGATCCTCATCGGCGGGCGCGGCGTCATGCGCGGCTACCACGGGCTGCCGGAGGAGACGGCCGAGACGCTCGAGGACGGCTGGCTGCGCACCGGCGACATCGGCGAGATCGACGAGGCCGGTCGGCTGCGCATCACCGACAGGAAGAAGGAGCTGATCAAGACCTCGGGCGGGAAGTACGTGGCGCCCACCCACCTCGAGGGGCGGATCAAGGCGGCCTGCCCGTACCTGTCGCACGTGTTCGTGCACGGCGACCGGCGCAACTTCTGCACGGCGCTGGTGACGCTCGACATGGAGGTCGTACGGCCGTGGGCGGCGGCCGAGGGGCTGCCCGGCGACCCCGAGAAGCTGCGCGACCACCCGCGGATGCGCGAGGAGGTCGACAAGGCGATCAAGGAGGTGAACGCGGGGCTGGCGAGCTACGAGACGATCAAGGACTTCGCGATCCTGGCCGACGACTTCACCGTGGAGGCCGGAGAGCTGACGCCCAGTCTGAAGATCAAGCGGAAGGTGGTCGAGCAGCACTACGGGGAGACGCTGGACGCCTTCTACAAGGACGCCACGCTCACCTGAGCGCCCGGCCGCGCGGCGCCGGTCGCTGTGGTCAGCGGAAGACGTGCAGCGCGCGGGCGCTGGCGAACGTCAGCGGAACACGTGCAGGGCGCGCGGGCGCTTGGCGAACGTCAGGGGCCCGCGCGCGGTGACGGTCTGGCCGTCCAGCGCCAGCCGTACCTCTCCCGAGGGCGTCTCGACGCGCACCGTGTCGGCCTGCCACTGCCGGTAGTGGCGCGACAGGCCGAGCCGCCCGCCCACCGCGCTCCCGAACGCCCGCAGGCGGGGCAGCCGCCGGGCGGCCGTCATCAGCCTGATGTCGAGCACGCCGTCCTCCAGCCTGGCCCGGCGTCCCGGAGCGGCGCCGCGCGAGCCGTGCCGGCAGTTGCCCACGAACATCAGCCAGGCCCGGTACGGCACGCCGTCCACGACCAGGTCGACAGGCGCCGCGTCGCGGCGCAGCACCTCGGCCAGGCCCCACAGCAGCGCCGGCCAGGTGCCGATCCGCCGGTGCCTGGCCTCCCTGCGCTCGGCGAGGGCGGGATAGACGCCGAGGCCGGCGCTGTTGACGAAGGCCCTGCCCGCGGTCTCCACGACGTCGACGGCGGCCAGCTCGCCCGCCCGGTAGGCGGCGACGGCCTCGTCCGCGTCGGCGACGCCGAGCTCGGCGGCGAACAGGTCGCGCGTGCCCGACGGGACGACCAGCAACGGCCTGCCCCGCTCGAGCGCGATCCGGGCGGCGGGTCCGACGCTCGTGTCGTCCCCTGCGACGGCGAGCACCTTGCCGTCGGTCCTGTCGAGGGCCCCTGGCGGCACGAACTCGGCCCGGGGGAAGGCTTCGCGGAGCTTCCGCGCGGCCGCCCCCGCGGGGTCGGCGGCGACGACCAGGCCCTCGCCCGAGGGGTCGCCGTCGACGGCGGGCGCGGTGGCCGAGGCGCGGGCCCGTCCCGCCTCGGCCGCCTCCGGCCAGATGCGGCGGGTGACCAGCCCGGTGGCAACCCCGATGGCCGCGCCGGCGAGCACGTCGCCCGGGTAGTGGACGCCGGTGTAGACGCGGGAGAAGCAGACCGCCGCCGCCACCGCGGCCACGGGGACGGCGACGGCGAGGGGCGCTTCGAGGGCCACGGCGGTGGCGAAGGCGGCGGCCGAGGCGGAGTGTCCCGACGGGAAGGAGGCCGACAGCGGCATCTTGAGCAGCCGGTTCAGCGGCAGCACGTCGGCCACGGGGCGCTTCCTGCCGAAGGCCTGCTTGCCCGCCAGGTTCACCAGGGGGCTGGCGAGGCTGATCGCGAGCATGCCCCTGGTGGCCGCCCTGCGCAGGCGACGCCTGCCGCTCAGCGCGAACGTGCCCGCGACGCCCGCCCACAGCAGCGCGTTGTCGGCCGTTCTGGACAGCCGCGGCAGGACGGCTTCGAGGCCCGGCAGCCGGGTCCGTGCGACGGCCGCGTACAGGTGCTTGTCGAGCCGGTGCAGCCGGGATCGGAGTCGCATGCTGTATCTAGTGCCCAGGTTCGCCGGTTTTCAGCTCACAGGATCCGCCGGGCGCCCGGCAGCGCGCGCACCAGGAAGGCCAGCGCCCAGCACAGCGGCAGCGCGAGGACGGAGACGACGGCGAACTTGACGATCGCGGCGGCCTGCAGCCAGGCGAAGGCGTAGGCGAGTCCGACCAGCACGACGGGGTGGATGATGTAGACGGTGTAGGCCTGCTCGGACAGGAACCTGCCGCGCGCCCGCTGCGTGTTGAAGCGCTCGCGGAACAGCACCAGCAGGCCGATGACGACACCGGCCGCGAACACCGCCTCCCACGCGGCCTGCGCGAGGTCGGCGACCGCTCCGCCGGACATGAAGCGCAAGGGGAGCAGCACCATCGTCCCCAGCCCCGCGGCGGCGAAGCCGAGCCTGCCCGCCCGCCGCGACAGCGTGGCGAACCAGCCACGCCGGTGGGCGAGCACGCCGAGCGTGAACATGCCGGCGTACTGCGGCAGGTGGGACGGCGTGGGCAGGCCGAGCACCGGCACGTAGAGGCCGACGGGCACGACGAGACGCCAGGCGAAGGTGACGACGGCCAGCGCGACCGTGCAGGCGACGATCGCAGCCGCTCCAGGCGCCTGCTCCGGGCCCGACCGGGGGATCCGGCCGTAGCGCCGGACGGCGGCGTAGACCGCGGCGAAGACCAGCAGGACCTCCACGAACCACATCGGGCCCGGGTCCCACGACCCGATGTAGAACATCCAGTACGGCATGTCGAAGTCCTGGTAGACGCCGACCATGGCCAGGGGGCGCAGCAGTAGGAGGAAGACGATCAGCGGGATGCCCAGCCGGAGCAGCCGGTCGCGCATGAAGGCGCCGCCGCCCTTGCGGTCGTAGGAGCCGGGGGTGAAGAAGCCGGAGATGAGGAAGAAGAAGCCCATGAAGAACGCCTGGTCGAACATGACCAGGATGTCGAGCGCCCACCCCGAGGGGTCGTGGGCCTGCTCGAAGTGGTACCAGGCGGGGATGTTGCCGTACGTCAGGGCCACGTGGTGGAGGACCACGAGGACGGTGAGGACCACGCGCAGGTTGTCGACGTAGGCGAGCCTTCTCATTGCGGTCCCTTCGTGGCACGGACGAAGATCTCGGCCAGTTCCCTGGCGTGGGCGTCGAGGTCGTGGCCGGGGTGGACCGCCCAGTAGGCGAACATGTCGTTGACCGCGGCCGAGTGGGTGATCGCCATGACGCGCGGGTCGAACGGCCGGAACTCGCCCGTGGCGTGGCCGAGACGGTAGATGTTCTCCAGCGACTGGTACAGCTCCTCGTTGGCGGCGATGCCGTACCGGGGGGAACCGTCCGGGAGGCGGAGGTTGATGAAGATCTCTCCCAGGGCCTTGAGCTGGGTGCGGTGGTCGCGCATGTGCTCGGCGACGCTGAGGATCTGGGTGCGCAGCAGCTCGGTGGCGGTGGTCCTGCCCTCCATCCGGGCCAGCACGAAGTCGGCGATGCCGGTGTAGACGTGGTCGACGACCTCCTCCATCAGGTCGTCCTTGCCGGCGAAGTGGTAGGAGATGACGCCCTTGCTGATGCCCGCGTGCTTGGCGATGGCGGCGAGCGACGCCTTGGCGAAGCCCACCTCGGCGATGACCTCGATGGCGCTGGCCATGATCTGGGCCCGCCTGGCCTTCTCGATGAACGACCGCGGCTTCTGGCCGGATGCCTCGTTTTCTGACCGCATGGCCAAAATCTAGCACAGGCGGCCAACAAATAAATCTGAACGACCGATCGGTCTTCTTATCTGCTAGCGTGATCCGCATGGCAGACGGCAGGAAGGTGCGCGGGCAGCGCAGCAGGGAAGCCATCCTCGGCAGCGCCGTGGCCCTGGCCTCGGTCGACGGGCTCGACGGCCTGACGCTGGGCCGCCTGGCCGGCGTGGCGGGCGTCAGCAAGTCCGGCCTGTTCGCCCACTGGCGCGACAAGGAGCAGCTGCAGCTCGACGCGGTCGAGTGGGCGCGGCGGCAGTGGATCGAGCACGTGGTCACCCCCGCCCTGGCCGTGCCCCCGGGCCTGCGCAGGGTGCTGGCCCTGCACGAGGCACGGCTCGCCTTCTACGAGGAGGGCCGCCTGCCGGGCGGCTGCTTCTTCTTCGCCGCGCAGGTCGAGTTCGACGACCGTCCGGGCCCGGTCAAGGACCGGGTGGCCGAAGCGATGAACGACTGGCTCGGCTTCCTGGAGCGGGCCATCCAGGACGCCGTCGACCGGGGCGAGCTGCGCGCCGACCCGGCCCAGCTCGCCTACGAGATCGAGGCGCTCGGCGAGGCCGTCGTCATCCACTCCCGCCTGCGCGACCGGCCACGGGCCTTCGCCCACGCCCGCAGGGCCGTCCTCGACCGCCTGCGCGCCCTCTCCCCCGACCCCACGCTCCTCCCGGAGGACTGACCGTGTCCCACACCCGTCCCGTCCAGGTGCACTTCGACGACCTCGACGCCATGGGGCTGCTGCACAACGCCCGCTACTCGGTGCTCGTCGAGCGGGCCATCACCGCCTTCTGGACCGAGCTCGGCTGGAACTTCGACCCCGCCCACTCCCGCTTCAAGGACGTCTTCCTCGCCGTGCGCGAGTTCTCCATCACCTTCCACGTGCCGATCATGGGCGTCGGCGAGCCGCTGGTCCACTTCTGGATCGAGCGGATGGGCACCACCAGCGGCGTGTACGGCTTCCGCGTCCTGTCGCCGGACGGCGGCACCGTGCACGCCGAGGGCCGCAGGGTCAACGTCAACCTCGACCCGGCGACGCTACGCCCCACCCCGTTCAGCGCGGAGATCCGCGACGCGGCCAAGGTGCTCGCCGCGTGATCAGGAGCCGCTGGATCCCCGGCCCGGAACCGAGGGGCGAGGAGCCCGTCGTGGTCAGCCTCACCGACTTCCGCCTGCACAGCGCGGCGCACCTGCCGCGGGCGAGCCGTACGGGATGGCGGCTGGGCCGGCGCTGGCCCGAGGTCGGCGGCGCGGTCGGGCTGTGGCTGTGGGCCGAACCCCTGGCCCGCCGCATCGGGTCGGTGTCGGTGTGGCGGTCGGCGGCCGACCTGGCGGCCTTCGTCCGCTCGCCCGGCCACGTCGCGATCATGCTCGCCTACCGCGGCAGGGGCACGCTCCTGTCCGAGACATGGACGAGCGACGCGCAGGACCTGTGGGAGGAAGCCTGGTCACCCGTGGCGCGCGGCGGGGTCAGCGGCGCTTGAAGGCGGCCAGCAACCGCTCGGCGGCCAGCGACGGGGTCAGGGTGCCCGCGAGGACCTCCCGCTCCACCTCCGCCGTGATCGCCGCCACCGCGGGGTTGCCGCGCAGCTCGGCCAGCAGCCGGTCACGCACCAGCGTCCAGGTCCACTGCACCTGCTGACGGCGCCGCTTGGCCGCCACGTCGATCCGGTCCTGGTGGGCGACGACCTGCTCCCACACCTCGTCGAGCCCGCCGCCGGTCAGCCCGCTGCAGGTCAGCACCGGCGGCGGCGCCGCCTCCGAGCGCAGCATGCGCAGCGCGCCCGCCAGCTCGCGGGCCGCCTTCCTGGCCGCCGGTTCGAAGTCCCCGTCCGCCTTGTTGACCGCGATCACGTCGGCCAGCTCCAGCACACCCTTCTTGATGCCCTGCAGCTGGTCGCCGGTGCGGGCCAGGCTGAGCAGCAGGAAGGTGTCGACCATGTCGGCCACCGCGGTCTCCGACTGGCCGACGCCGACCGTCTCGACGAGCACGACGTCGTATCCCGCGGCCTCGACGACGACCATCGCCTCCCTGGTGGCCTTGGCGACCCCGCCGAGCGTGCCCGAGGTCGGCGAGGGGCGGATGAAGGCCTGCGGGTCGACCGACAGGCGGGACATGCGCGTCTTGTCGCCGAGGATGCTGCCGCCGGTCCGCGTCGACGACGGGTCAACGGCCAGCACCGCCACCCGGTGGCCGCGCTCGGTCAGGCGGGTGCCGAGCGCGTCGATCAGCGTCGACTTGCCGACCCCCGGCACGCCCGAGATGCCGACCCTGCGGGCCTGCCCGGCCAGCGGCGTGAGCTCGACGAGCAACCGCTGGGCCAGCTCGGCGTGGTCGGCCCTGGTCGACTCGACCAGCGTGATCGCGCGGGCGATCCAGGCGCGCGATCCCGACTTCACGCCGTGGACGTAGTCGTCGAGCGCCCTCATCCGCACCGGCCCTCCGCCGGCCGGTGGCGCATCAGTGGCCCAGGCGCGAGGACAGCTCGCGCACCAGGTCGAGCGCCGCGTCGGCGATCACCGTGCCGGGCGGGAAGATCGCCGAGGCGCCCGCGGCGCGCAGCTCGTCGAAGTCGCCGGGCGGGATCACGCCGCCCACCACGATCATGACGTCGTCCGCGCCCAGGTCGGCGAGCGCGGCGCGCAGCGCCGGCACCAGCGTGAGGTGACCCGCGGCCAGGGAGGAGACGCCGACGACGTGCACGTCTGCCTCCACGGCCTGCCGCGCCACCTCCTCGGGCGTCTGGAACAGCGGGCCGACGTCGACGTCGAAGCCGAGGTCGGCGAACGCGGTGGCGATCACCTTCTGGCCGCGGTCGTGCCCGTCCTGCCCCATCTTGGCCACCAGGATGCGCGGCCGCCGCCCCTCGGCGACGGCGAAGTCTGCGCACGCCTGCCGTACCAGCTCGATGCCCTTCACCGGACCCGCCTCGTCGCGATACACCCCGGAGATGGTACGGATCTGCCCCGCGTGCCGTCCGAACACCTTCTCCAGGGCGTCGGAGATCTCGCCGACCGTGGCCTTGGCCCTGGCCGCCTCCACCGCGAGCGCCAGGAGGTTGTCGCCGCCCGCGGCGCCCTTGGTGAGGTTCTCCAGCGCCTGCCGTACGGCCTCGGCGTCCCTGTCGGCGCGCAGGCGGCGCAGCTTGTCGAGCTGCTGCGCCCGCACCGCGCTGTTGTCGACCCTGAGCACCTCGATCGGCTCGTCGGCCTGCGGGCGGTACTTGTTGACCCCGATGACCGGCTGCCTGCCCGAGTCGATGCGCGCCTGGGCGCGTGCCGCGGCCTCCTCGATGCGCAGCTTGGGCAGGCCGGCGTCGATCGCGCGGGCCATGCCGCCGGCCGCCTCGACCTCCTGGATGTGCTGCCACGCCTTCTCGGCCAGGTCGTGGGTGAGGCGCTCGACGTAGTAGGAGCCGCCCCACGGGTCGATGACGCGGGTCGTGCCCGACTCCTGCTGCAGCAGCAGCTGGGTGTTGCGGGCGATGCGGGCCGAGAAGTCGGTGGGCAGCGCGAGCGCCTCGTCGAGGGCGTTGGTGTGCAGCGACTGGGTGTGGCCCTGGGTGGCGGCCATGGCCTCCACGCAGGTGCGCACCACGTTGTTGAAGACGTCCTGGGCGGTCAGGGACCAGCCCGAGGTCTGGGAGTGGGTCCGCAGCGACAGCGACTTGGGATTCTTCGCCCCCGCCTCCGACACCAGCCTGGACCACAGCAGGCGGGCCGCCCGGAGCTTGGCCACCTCCATGAAGAAGTTCATGCCGATGCACCAGAAGAACGACAGCCGGGGGGCGAAGGCGTCGACGTCGAGCCCCGCCGCCACACCCGCCCTCAGGTACTCCACGCCGTCGGCCAGGGTGTAGGCCAGCTCCAGGTCGCAGGTGGCCCCCGCCTCCTGGATGTGGTAGCCGGAGATCGAGATGGAGTTGAACTTCGGCATGTGCCGGCTGGTGTAGGCGAAGATGTCGGAGATGATCCGCATCGACGGCCCGGGCGGGTAGATGTAGGTGTTGCGGACCATGAACTCCTTGAGGATGTCGTTCTGGATGGTCCCCGTCAGCTGCTCGTGGGCGACACCCTGCTCCTCGGCGGCCACGATGTAGAGCGCCAGGATCGGCAGCACCGCGCCGTTCATCGTCATCGACACCGACATCCGGTCCAGCGGGATGCCCTCGAACAGCTGCCGCATGTCGTAGATGGAGTCGATGGCGACGCCCGCCATGCCCACGTCGCCCGCCACACGCGGATGGTCGGAGTCGTAGCCGCGGTGCGTGGCCAGGTCGAAGGCCACCGACAGGCCCTTCTGCCCCGCGGCCAGGTTGCGGCGGTAGAAGGCGTTCGACTCCTCGGCGGTGGAGAAGCCCGCGTACTGCCGGATGGTCCACGGCTGGTTGACGTACATCGTCGGGTACGGCCCGCGCAGGTACGGCACCGCCCCCGGATAGGTCCGCAGGAAGTCGAGCCCGTCGAGGTCGGCGGCCGTGTAGACCGGCTTGACCGGGATGCCCTCCGGGGTCTCCCACGGCTCACCCGCCGCCGCGCCGGTGGGGCGCACGGGCGCCAGCGGAACGGTGGTGAAGTCGGGGATCATCGCGCCACTCCCAGGTCGTCGAAGGTCGTGCGGAGGACGTCGAGCGCGTCGCATCCGGCGTACAGGTGCGCGTCCACCCCCTCGTGATCCCCCTTCCCCGCCAGCCATACCGTGCGCGCCCCCGCCCGGCGCAGCGCCAGGGCCACCGGGGCGGCGTGCTCGCCGTACAGCCGGTCGCTGGAGCACAGGCACGCGACGGCGGCGCCGCTGGCGGCGAAGGCCCGCGCGATCTCCTCCGGGTCGGTGCTCGGGCCCGACAGGACGGTCTCCAGGCCGCCGGCGTGGAAGAGGTTGGCGGCGAAGGAGGCCCTGGCGGTGTGCACGGCGACCGGCCCGATCGTGGCGAGGAAGACCTTCGGCCGCTCCGGCTGGGCGTCGGCCAGCTCGCGCAGCTCCTCGTACGGCCGCGCGTAACGCATCGCCTCCCCCTGGGGGGCGGGCGGCCGCGGCGGGCGCTCGCGCGGATCGGGGAACTCGCTCACGCCGGTGATCGGGTGGCGCCGGTGCGCGATGTCGTCGTCCCTGCGCGCCCTGGTCCGCGCGATCCGCTCGCTCACCAGGTCACCGGCGGCCTGGACGCCGCCCGCCGCCTCGATCTCCTGGAACCACGCCCAGGCCCGCTCGGCCAGCTCGGCCGTGCGCCGTTCGACGTACCAGGAGCCGCCCGCGGGGTCGGCGACGCGCCCCACGCCCGACTCCTCCAGCAGCAGCGCCTGGGTGTTCCTGGCGATCCGCCGGGCGAAGGCGTCGGGCGCGCCCATGGCGGCGTCGAAGGGCCGCACCGTCACCGCGTCGGCGCCGCCCACGCCCGCGGCGAAGCACGCCAGCGTGGTGCGCAGCATGTTGACGTACGGGTCGCGCGCGGTCATCATCGCGAAGCTCGTCACCGCGTGCTGCAGTTGCGTGCCAGGCCCGCCGCACACCTCGGCCACCCGCGCCCACAGCAGGCGGGCCGCGCGCAGCTTCGCGATCGTGGCGAACTGGTCGGCGGTGGCCGCGTAACGGAACTCCAGCTGGCCGAGGGCCGCCTCGACGGACAGCCCGGCCGCGGTCAGCGCCCGCAGGTGCGCCACGCCGGTCGCCAGCGAGCAGCCCAGCTCCTGCGCGTCGCTCCCGCCCGCGTCGTGGTACGGCAGGCCGTCGACGACGATGGCGCGCAGCCCCGGATGCTCCGCCGCGCAGCGCCGCGCCAGCGCGACGGCGTCGGGGCCGAGGCCCGCGCCGAGATTACCGGTCACCCCCGTGCCGAGCCCGAGCAGGACCTCGGCCGCCTCGGCGGTGCGCTCGCCCGCCTCCAGCACCACGGACACCAGGTCGAGGTAGACGCCGTCGAGCGTGCGCGCCAGCTCCTCCACCGGGACCGCCAGCCACAGCGAGGTGACGCCGTTCTCCAGGTCGGCGAGCACCGCCTCGTTGTCCGGCACGGCATGCCGCTGCCGGACGTCCCAGCCCCGGTGCGTGGGCCGCGGGGCGCGCAGCTCGGGCAGGTCGCCGGCGTCGTAGAGGGGTGCGACCCGCACACCGTCATAGGTGTCGGTGGCCAGCGCGGCTTCGGGTGATTCCGGCTCCACGCCGGACTTGCGCAACACACCGAGCGCGAGGGCCCGCCAATCGTCGCGGGTCGTGGACGGGAAGTCCGCGGCGAGTCTCATGCCTTGGATGGTAGGCGCAGCCGTACCAGAACAATAATCCGGGGGCGGCGTCCGCGGTCAGGCGCGCGCCGCCTCCCAGGCCAGCTTCCACGTGACGGGTCCGACGACGCCGTCGTCGGGGATCTCCTGCTCGCGCTGGAAGCGCCGGCACACCTCGCGGGAGCCGGCCCCGTAGGCGCCGTCGACGTCGATGGTCCAGCCGCGCCTGCTCATCTGGCGCTGCCAGGTGCGCACGTCGTCGCCGCGCATGATCGGGGGGAACTTCAGCAGCCGCCCGGGGAAGGGTGGGGCCTGCGGGGGCGTCGGCGGCTCCTGCCCGCCAGGCCGGGGGGCGCCGCGCCTGACCCAGCCGTAGAGCGGGTCGCCCGGGCAGTCGGTGTTGAACCCGTCGCGGTGCCCCTTGATCTCGCGCCCGGCCGCGCCCTCCTCGCGCAGGTGCAGGATCGCGTCGAGGATGGCGTGCAGCACGCCGTCGGGCGGCTGGATCAGGCCGGCGTTGCCGACCAGGCCGAGCACCGCGTAGTGGCCCGAGTTGAGCCCGGCCCCGTTGGCCGCCGGCAGATGGTGCGCCCCCCGCCCCTCGAACACCTTGCGGTGCGGGCAGGCCACGAAGCTGTAGCCGATGTCGATCCAGCCGTTGGAGTCCATGTGGAAGTTCTGGATGGACTGCACCAGGGCCACGCACTTGGCGTGGTCGCGCACGATGCCGGGATCGACCCTGCCACCCGTGTAGTGGACCTTGACCCCTCTGGTGGACTCGAGCTGGGTGTAGCTGCCACGCGGGGAACGGGCACGCCAGTCACGACGCAGGACAAGATCGATGGCCACGGCGATCTCCCGGGTGAGGACGCTGACAACCGAGCGTAACGCGAGGTGTACGGACAGATCCCAGGAATGTCGATTATTGGTCTCCCTACGGCCGGAAGACGCGCCGGTCCGTAACGATCGCGGAGATCAGGTCATGGGGCGTGACGTCGAAGGCCGGGTTCAGCGCGCGGGTCCCCTCGGGGGCGATGCGCATGCCGCGCACGCACACCACCTCCTCGTCGCCCCGGTCCTCGATCTCGATGTGCTCGCCCGAGGGGGTGGCCGCGTCGATGGTGCTCTCGGGGGCGACCACGACGAACGGCACCCCGGCGCGCTCGGCGCCCAGCGCGAGCGCGTAGGAGCCGATCTTGTTGGCGGTGTCGCCGTTGGCGGCGATCCGGTCGGCGCCGATCAGCACCGCGTCCACCCCTCCCCTGGCCAGCAGGTACGGCCCGGCGGAGTCGGTGACCAGCCGGTAGGGCGCGCCCATCCGCTCCAGCTCCCAGGCGGTGAGCCGGGCCCCCTGCAGCAGCGGCCTGGTCTCCAGCGCGAGCACCTCGGCCAGCCGTCCCCTCTCGTGGAGGGTCTGGACGACGCCCAGCGCGGTGCCGCGCTCGACGGTGGCCAGACCTCCGGTGTTGCAGATGGTCATGACGCGCAGCTTGTCGCCTTCGAGCAGGTCGGCGCCGCGCTCGCCCATGGCCACGCATGCGGCGATGTCGTCGTCCCTGATCCGCAGGGCCGTGGTGAGGACCGCCTCGGGCCCGTCGTCGAGGCGCGCGGCGGCCTGGTCGACGCCCCACGCCAGGTTGACGGCCGTCGGCCGGGCCGCCCTGAGGCGCGCGACGGCCTGCCTGTCGCCGCCGGCCAGCGCGACGCCGAGCGCCCCTGCCACGCCGAGGGCGGGAGCGCCCCTGACGGCCAGGCGGCGGATGGCGTCGACGAGCTCGTCCACGGTGGTGATGCGCAGCATGACCAGCTCGTCCGGCAGCAGCGTCTGATCGATGAGCTCGATGGCCCCGTCGACCCAGTCGATCGTCCTCACAGGCGCACCGTACACAATCAGGCCGAACCGTCATACATCCCTTCGGTATCGGCGGGCGGCGCGCCTGTCTCTCATGGGGGAGGCGGCTCGACCGTCCGCGGCGCCGGTGCGGCGACCGGCGGGGTCGTCCCGTCGTCGGCGGCCACCAGCTCGTAGCGGGTGGCGTAGGTGTCGACGAGCGAGACCAGCATCGCCGCGACGGGAATGGCCAGCAGGGCGCCCACCGCGCCGAACAGCGCCGCGCCCAGGGTGACGCCCGTGAACGAGACCCCCGGATGGATGTCGACCGACCGCGCGCTGATCCTCGGCTCCAGTGTCAGGTTCTCCACCTGCTGGTACACCACGGCCCAGGCCAGCGCCGCCACCCCGACCCAGGGCCGGGGCGAGGCCAGCCCGACGACCGTCGGCAGGGCGATGGAGATGTAGGTGCCGATCGTGGGGACGAACTGGGCGACCGCGCCCGTCCACACCCCGAGGGCGAACCAGGACGGCATGCCGATCGCCAGGAACACCAGGGCCGACGTCCCGCCGTTGATCGTGGCCAGGATGAGCCTGGCCGAGACGTAGCCGCCGGTCTTCTCCGTCGACAGCTCCCACACCCTGATGAAGACCCGCTGGGACCGGCTGGGCAGCAGCTGCGCCACCCACTGGCGCAGGCGGGGGCCGTCGGCCGCAAAGTAATAGGTCAGCAGCACGAGCATGAACAGCTTGAAGACCATGCCCGCCACCGTCCCGACCAGGCCCAGGACGCCGCCGACCACGTCCTGCGCGTACGCGGCGGCCTGCTGGGGTGTCACGTTCAGGGACTTGAGGAGGTCGGTCAGCTTGTACTGCGTCCCGAGCCGGGCGTTGATCCACTTGAGGACGGCGGCGGCGACGTCGGGCAGCGCCAGCAGCAACTGCCCGACCTGCTGCACGAACAGGTTCCCGAACAGGATGAGGAAGATGACCGCCACCACGGTGAAGGTCACCATGACCAGCAGCGTGGCCCTGCGACGCGACATCCGCCTGGACAGCGGGCGCACGGCCGGCTCCATCGCCAGCGAGGTGAACCAGGCCATGACCAGCAGGACGAGCAGCCATCCGGCGTCGGTCAGCAGGAAACGCAGGAAGAACATCAGGGCGACCACGCCCGCCACCACGAGAGCGACCCGCCACACGTTCGCGGGCGCGAGCAGGACCTGGACGGCCGGGGGCTTGATCCCTCGCGGCTCACTCGGCCTCGTCATGATCCCTCCTACGGTTCGCTCATGGCGACTGCGCCGTGGGGGCGGGTGCGGACGGGGCCGGCAGGCACACAATCCTACGTTGCCGCAGGTAGAGACGGAAGGATCAGGCACATCAGAGGAGGTGGGGCCGTCGCGGCGGCCCCCCGCCTAGCGCTCGGACAGGACGATCACGGAGTCGCCCGCGCCGAATGTCAGCGGCTGGTTCCTGTCCGGGTTGAGCACCACCCCGTAGTGCGGCGCCTGGTTGATGCCGGACGCGAGCCGGTAGCCGATCGCCGTCTCGCCCCGCCGCCTGGCCGACTCGATGACGGTGGAGAACGACACCTGCGCGCCCGGGGTCACGTACGAGGCGGCGGGCCTGGGGTAGATCTCCGACCCGCGCGAGTCGAACAGGTAGCCGAAGACGTCGGCCAGGTGCCGGTTCTCGGCCAGCTGGGCCAGCAGCAGGCCGATGACCGTGTCGCTGATGACGATGTCGTCGGCCTCGGTCACCTCGGCCAGCGAGCGGTTGTTCTCGTCGTGCATCTCGCTGACGATCGAGTACCGCTCGCCGGTGGCCGCCTGCATGTCGCGCAGCTGCAGCAGCGTCATCAGCGTGCGGGTGTCGGCGTGCTGCGGCTTGAACCTGTCGTCCGACAGCACGATCACGTGCTGGTAGAGGCCGACGCCGAGCGCCTCCAGGGCGTACCTGTCGGTGGTGTCGCACTCCTTGACGTTCACGGTGAGGTTGCGCAGGCCGGTCAGCTCGGTGCCCGCCTTCGGGTGGTCGGCCGCGACGTCGAGGACCGAACCGGGGGCGACGTAGCCGTCCAGGTAGCGGATGATGTGCTCGGCGCGGGCGTTCCAGTTGAGGATCAGCGTCCGCTCGGCCTCCGGCGGCGCGGCCGGGGCGCCGGCCATGTCCTTCTCGGAGTAGGCGGCCGGGGCGGTGGCCACGCGGATGAGCGAGTCGTCGTGGGCGATGACGACGACCTGGTCGTCGGCGGCGATGACGGTGTCCATGGGCGGGTTGAGCACGACGCCGGAGGGGCGGCGCAGGCCGATGACCGTGGCCGTCTCGTAGGCGTGCAGCGCCTCGCCGTACGTCCGGCCGGCCAGAGCGGTGTCGGCGCGCAGGTAGATCTCGCCGCCGTCGAAGTTCAGCAGGTCCATGCAGACCACGGACATGCCCGACTGCCGGGAGGACTGCACGATCAGCCGGGAGGCGGTGTCGTCGGCGTCGACGAGGTGGACCTGGTCGCCCCCGGCCAGGCGGGCGGCGGCCATGTTGCGGCTGGAGGTGAGCGAGGCGACGACGGGAGGGTGGTCGCCGGCGCGCTTGGCCAGCGCCAGGAGGATCTTGATGACGTGGGCGTCGGAGTCCTCGCCGTCGGGTGACAGGACGACGATGGAGCGAGCCCTGTCGAGGTTCATCAGGCGCAGGTCGCCCGGCTCGGTGGGCCGTCCGGTGCGGCAGACGAGCCTGGTCCGGCCGGTGTCGCCGATACGCTCCCTGATCTCCTCCTCCATGTCGAGCTTGTCGTGGTCGGCCATGACGGCGATGACCGAGCCGCGCTGGCTGGCGTGCGCCTTGACCAGCTCGC
Organism: Nonomuraea sp. NPDC004354; assembly: GCF_053602555.1. Taxonomy (NCBI): domain Bacteria; kingdom Bacillati; phylum Actinomycetota; class Actinomycetes; order Streptosporangiales; family Streptosporangiaceae; genus Nonomuraea; species Nonomuraea sp. NPDC004354. Next base: position 22,046 of record NZ_JBSGDV010000006.1, read on the forward strand.
CGATGATGGTGAAGATCTGGTCGGACCAGCCGAGGACGACGGTGTGACCGCTCTCGGCGACCATGGAGCGGCCCCTGCGCAGCCGGTCGATCTTCTGCTTGAGCCCGTTGGACAGCAGGCCGACCAGGATGCTGACGATGAAGATGCCGGCCAGCGACCCGGCGAACATCACGGCGAGGAAGGCGGTGCTGCCCTTGTCACTGGCGACCTTGCTGGGTGTCATGGCGTGCATGAGCGCCAGCCACAGCACCTCACCCGGGCTCGCTCCCTCGGGTTCGTCGGTGACCCAGACGGTTAATCCGGCCACGACCAGCACGATCGCGACGGACACCACGGCGAGCCAGCCGATGAGCGAGGCGGTCCCCTTGGACATGGTGTTGTCGAACCAGTAACGCACGCGCTCCCGCACAGACACCGTTTACCTCCCCGTGAATGAACCTTGACCAACGGCAAAAGGTACAGCGGCTTTCATGCGACGAAAAATCATCCACGCGAGCGCCCGTACGCTGGTGCCGTGACCACCGCGCACCTGGCCTACGAGACGCTGAAACGCCGCATCGTCGAGGTCGAGCTGCGCCCCGGCGAGCGGCTGATCGAGCGCGACCTGGCGGCCGAGCTGCGGGTGTCGCGGATCCCGCTGCGCGAGGCGCTGCGCCGCCTGGCCGCCGAGGGCCTGGTGGTGCTGGTGCCCGGAAGGGGCGCGCTGGTCAGCCCGTTCACCCCTGACGACGTGCGCGACCTGTTCGACGTGCGGGAGAGCCTGGAGGCGCTGGCCGCGCGGCTGGCCGCCGAGCGGGCCGACGCCGACGGCCTGGCCAGGTTGCGCGCGTGCATGGACCGCGCCCGCGAGGCGATCGCCGGTGAGGACAGGGCGGCCATCGCGGCCGCCAACGCCGACTTCCACCACGAGGTGGTGGCCATCTCGGGCAACGCGCTGCTGGCCGATCTGATGCGGCCGCTGGACGCCCGCCTGCACCGGTTGTTCCGCCTCACCTCCGACCGCGACCCCGGACGGCAGAGCCAGGAGCACGCCGAGCTCTACGCGGCGATCGCGGCGGGCGACCAGGAAGGGGCGGCCGCCTGCGCGCTGCGCCACGTGGCCGGCGGGCGGGCGGAGTCGCTGGCCGTGGCGCGCGGCTGGGCGGTGGAGGACATCGACCCCGTCCAGGCCACCCACTCCCGGCGCCGGACCCGGTGAAGCGGCGGCCACGGACAGCACACGGATAAAAGCAGTCGACGCCGGTGTGCGGAGTGCGGATCATTGATCGCATGTCCGTGCTGAAGGAGGTCCGTTTCCCCGCCGCCGCCGAGCTGCCGATGAACATCTGGGTCGACGACTCCGACTCGGCCGCCGACATCGTCGACGCACTCGCCCTGTCGCCGTTCGCGACCGGCGCGGAGCCGTGGGCCCGGCTGGCCAACCTGGAGCGGGTGCGGGCCGACGCCGCGCTCACCCCGACCGGCGGCCGCCTGGTGCGGACCGCCCACGAGGAGGACGGCTCCGAGGCCCGCCTGTTCTGCGGCGACGGCTGGACACTGCGCGTGGTGCGGTATCGCAACCGCTGCGCCACCGTCAGCGTCACCGCCGTCAGCGAGGACCTGGCCCGGTCGGTGCTGTCCACGACCACCGACGGCGCCGTCGAGCCCCCACCGCCGACCGACCACGTCGACATGGGCTTCTGGTGGTACGGCCAGCACGGCGCCCGCCGTTCGGACAAGCCCATCACCTCGCCGTCCTGGGAGCAGATCAGCGGCAACTACGCGGCGAGCGTGCGCGAGGCCGTCGGGCGGGTCATGGCGGTCAGGCCGGAGGACGTGAACGGCAGGCTGCTCCTGCTGCACGGGCCGCCGGGCACCGGCAAGACGTCGCTGCTGCGCACGCTGGCCAAGGAGTGGCGCGAGTGGTGCCAGGTCGACTGCGTGCTCGATCCCGAGCGGCTGTTCAACGACCCCGGGTACCTGATGGAGGTGGCCGTCGGCGACTGCGACGAGCGCGGCGACCGGTGGCGGCTGCTGGTGCTGGAGGACTGCGACGAGCTGATCAGGGCGGGGGCGAAGGAGGCGACGGGACAGGGGCTGTCCAGGCTGCTGAACCTCACCGACGGCCTGCTCGGCCAGGGTCGCGACGTGCTGGTGGCGATCACCACGAACGAGGATCTGGCGCGGCTGCACCCAGCGACGATCAGGCCGGGACGGTGCCTGGCGCAGATCGAGGTGGGACGGCTGTCGCGCGAGGAGTCGCTGCGGTGGTTGGCCGAGGGCGGCGCCCAGGACCTCGCGAAACAGGAGGGCGGCGCGCAGGACTTCGCGTTGCGGGTCGGCGCCGCGGGCGCGACGCTGGCGGAGCTGTTCGCGGCCCGTGCGGGACGCGCCTCGGCCCCCGCCACCACCGCCGAGCCCGGCCTCTACCTCTGACCACGACCGCTCCCCCGGTCCCGGGTGCCGCTGACGCGCCCGGGGTCGCGGCGTCCCGCCGGACCGGCGGTGCCGCACGGTCGAGCACGCGCGCGTACGCCGGCGCCCGGCCCGCCGGGAGTACGTAAACCTTCCGATGCGCCTCACCTGGCCTTCCTCCAGAATCGGCCAGGTGATATCCCGTGTCGCCTTCCCCCCGTGCGTGCCGGTCGAGCGCGGCTCCCGCGGCTATCACGATCCGTTCGGCGGCGAGGCGGCCGTCTGGGACTACGCCGCGTGGACCAGCCCGGAGGCCGAGATCGGCTTTCCCGCGGCCCAGCTGGTGCCGTCGTGGACGGCGCGCACGCCGGCGGGCAGCTGGCTGGAGGTCGAGCTGCGGGGCAGGACCGCGGAGGGCCGTCACACCCGCTGGTACGTGATGGGCAGGTGGGCCGAGACCGCCGCCGACATCCGCCGCACCTCGCTTCCCGGGCAGGGCGACGAGGACGGCGACGTGGCCGTCGACACGCTGGTCGCCAAGCGTCCGCTGGTCGCCTGCCAGGTGCGCGTCACCCTGTACGGCACGGGCGCCGCCGTCGGCTCGGTCAGCGTGATGGCCTCGGGCGCGCCGGGCCCGGTGCGCGTGACGCCGCCGGGCGAGGCGAGCGGGATCGAGCTGGCCGTGCCCGCGCTCTCGCAGCGGGTGCACGCGGGCCACTACCCGGAATGGGACGGCGGCGGCGGCTCCTGGTGCGGCCCCGCGTCGGTGACGATGGTGCTCGGCTACTGGGGCAGGGGCCCCTCCGCCGACGAGCTCGCCTGGGTCGACCCCGCCGATCCGTGCCCGGCCGTCGACCACGCGGCCCGCGACATGTACGACCACAGCTACCAGGGCTGCGGCAACTGGCCGTTCGGCGTCGCCTACGCCGGGCGGTACGGCCTGGCCGGGTTCGTCACGCGGCTGCGGTCGCTGGCGGAGCTGGAGCGTCTGGTGGCCGCCGGCATCCCGGTGATCACCTCCCAGTCGTTCAAGGAGCACGAGCTGCCGGGCGCGGGCTACGCCACGACCGGGCACATCATGGTTGTCGTCGGCTTCACCGCGACCGGTGACGTGATCGCCAACGATCCGGCCGCCGAGGGGGTCAGGCGCGTCTACCCGCGGGCGGCCTTCGAGAACGTCTGGCTGCGCGGCTCCGGCAGCGCGGGGATCGTCTACGTCCTGCATCCGCCGGAGCTCCCCCTTCCCCCATCCGACGGCAATTGGTGATCGGCGCGGGTCAGCGGGGCGGATGGGGTTGGAGTGGACTGCGGCGGGCGGCCAGCGTGGCAGCCGCGCGACGGGCGGGACAGGCAGGACACTGTCGTCGCCCTCTGTGAGACCGACATTTCTGGGGATGATGTGAAGAGCGTTGCCGAGATCTGCTCCGACCTGATCAGGTTCGACACGACCAATCCCGGCTCGGGCGAGCGCCCGGCCGCCGAGTACGTCGCCACGCTGCTGGCCGACGCGGGCCTGGAGCCCACCGTCTTCGAGTCGGCGCCGCGCCGTACCACCGTCGTGGCGCGCGTGGCCGGCGACTCGCCCGACGCGCTGCTCATCCACGGTCACCTCGACGTGGTCCCCGCCGACCCGGCCGAGTGGGAGCTGCACCCCTTCTCCGGCGAGATCGTCGACGACTGCGTGTACGGCAGGGGCGCGGTCGACATGAAGGGCTCGTGCGCGATGACGCTCGCCACGGTGCTCGGCATGCAGGCCGGCGGGGTGCGGCCCAAGCGCGACCTGGTGCTGGCGTTCCTGGCCGACGAGGAGGCGACCGGCGACTACGGCTCCCGCCACGCCGTCACCGCGCACCGGGAGCTGTTCGACGGCGTCACCGAGGCCATCAGCGAGTCCGGCGGGTTCAGCGTGACCGCGGGCGACGCGCGGGTCTACCCGATCGCCGTGGGCGAGCGCGGCACGTCGTGGATGAAGCTGACCGCCCACGGCGTCGCCGGTCACGGCTCGCGGCCCGCCGTCGACAACCCGGTCGCCACCCTGGTGCACGCGCTGTCGCGCATCGCCGCCTACCAGTGGCCGGTACGGCTGACGCCGTCGGTCGCCGCGCTCCTGCGGAGCCTGTCGGAGATCACCGGCCGACCCGTCGACCTCGACCGCCTGGACGCCGAGGCGGCCCGGCTCGGGCCGCTCGGCAGCCTGTTCAAGGGCCAGATCCGCAACTCGGCCAACCCGACGATGCTCACCGCGGGCTACAAGGTCAACGTCGTCCCATCCACGGCCGAGGCGCACGTCGACGGCCGGTACCTGCCGGGACTGCAGGAGGAGTTCCTGGCCACGATCGACGAGCTGCTCGGGCCGAGGATCACGCGGGAGTTCGTCAACCTGGAGGACGCGCCGTCCGCGCCGTACCCTTCGGCCTTCTTCGACGAGATGGCGGCCGCGCTGGTGGCCGAGGACCCGGCGGCGCGGCCGGTGCCGTACGTGATGAGCGGGGGCACGGACGCCAAGTCGTTCGCCAGGATCGGCATCAAGGGGTACGGCTTCGCCCCGCTGATGCTCAGGCCCGATCTCGACTACTTCGGCATGTTCCACGGCAAGGACGAGCGCGTGCCGGTTGAGGGCCTGGAGTTCGGCACCCGCGTCCTGAACCGCCTGCTGACGGGCGCCTGAGCGGCCGGCGCGCCGGCCACCGGACGACGGCGCGCGGGCCCGCCGGCGGCGCGGCCCGCGCCTTCCGGCCGCCGGTCGGCGGGTGCCGCGGGCTGCCGGATCCGGCCGGCGAGGCCCGCCGAGGAGAATGACGGCAACGACCGAGCCCCTGATCGCGGTCTCCTGCACGGTGTTCCGGCGGGGCCCGCCGAGGAGAATGACGGCAACCCCGTGCGCGTCATGACATCGCCAAGGTGGGCCCGGCCCGGCCGGGCATCCCGGTGGAGCGCTCTCCCCGCGGCGCCGCCGCGCATGGCGTCCGCGGGCGGACCGTGGCGGCCGGCGGCGCCCGCAACGGGGCGGGATGGGCGGTGCCCGCGCTCGGTCAGCCCACCGTCAAATCGGACATTAGCCCTACATCGCTACTTAACGTGCTGCTAACATCACATATTGTGACTAATCCGAAACGCGTAGAAATCGGCTGGCCCGGACTAGGCATCACGGTGACCGCCGAACTGGACGAGCGCAACGCCGCCCTGGCACAGAGCCTGTGGGACGCACTGCCGTACCGCAGCCTGCAGGGCCACGCCCTGGTGGCCGGCCAGCACCTCTACCACGTCGCCCCGGTCCACGACCTGCTGCACCAGGCCGCCGCCTACAAGGTCGAGGACCGGCGCACCGAACCGGACGGCACAATCTTCGCCTCACGACTTCAGCACCTCGGCATCAAGTACGGCGAGCTGACCGAACCCATGCCCGCCACCCCGATCGGCAGGATCCTCGACGAGGACCTCGACTCGCTGGTCGAGGCGGGCCACGCGGTCTGGGAGGCGGTGTACACGACCAAGAAGCCCGTCATCGCCGAGGTACGCCGCGCCGGCGAGCCCAGCGGCCACAGCCTGCCCCGCCTCACGGCGAGCGACCCCGAGACCGACACACTCATCGGCGACCTGCACGCCGAGACCGAGCGGATCTGGCTGGAGCCGCCGCAGGAACTCGTCGACCTGCACGAGGGCCGCATCGCCTCCAAGGCGGGCAGCTTCGACACGGTCCTGACGACGCTGCTGTTCGTCAACGGCGAGACCCGCCCGCTGGGCTACGCCAGCTACGGCGGCCTGGTGCGGGCCGTCTCCGAGGGAATGCCGCTGGATTCGCTGCGCCACATGGCGCACCTGCTGATCCCGACGCCCGCGGAGTTCCTCGGATACTGCGGCCTGGACAAGGTCTGGGACTTCACCAAGCGCGCCCTCGAGCGGATCGACGAGCTCGACGACCGCGACGACTTCGCCGCTCTCGTGGCGCAGATGACGCTCTACGTCAACTGCCTCGGCGGCTGGAACCTGCACCTGTTCCCGTGGCAGCTCGGCGACCATCTGCGGCGGGAGGGCGCGTTCACATGAGCGCCGACACGCAGGTCGTGGTCGTCGGCGGCGGGGTGATCGGCCTGTCGATCGCCTTCCACCTGGCCGAGGCCGGGGTCGGCACCGTCCTGCTGGAACGCGACGCGCTCGGATCGGGCGCGTCGCGGGCCACCGCGGACGTGGTCCGCGCCTACTTCGCCGGCAACCCGGTGAGCTCGGCGCTGGCCGTACGGAGCCTGGCGGCCTACCACGACTTCCCGCTGCGGCCGGGCATCGGCCTGCCGCTGCGCCGGGTCGGCTACCTGGTGCTGTTCACCGGCGACGAGCAGGTGGCGGCCTTCGAGGCCGACCTGCCCGCCCAGCGGGCGGCCGGGGTGGACGTCGAGCTGATCGGCGCGGACGAGGCCAGGCGGCGCAACCCGCTCATCAGCGGCGAGCTGCCGCTGACGGCGGCCGCCTGGTCGGCCGAGGCGTACGTCTCCGACACCGCCGCGATCGTCGGCGGCTACGCGGAGGCGGCCAGGCGGGCGGGCGCGCAGCTGCGCACCGACTGCCCCGTCACGGCGATCGACGCGGTCAAGGGCCGCGTGGAGACCGCCGACGGCGCGATCACGGCCGACGCGGTCGTGTGCGCCGCGGGCGCGTGGTCGGCCGCCCTGGCCCGCACGGCGGGCGTGGACCTGCCGCTCACCGAACCGATCATCCAGGAACTGCTCACCACCGACCCGTTGCCCGCCATGCCCGACATCCCGGTCACCCTGCACGCCTCCAGCGGCCTGCTGGTACGGCTGCGCGGCGACCGGCTGCTGATCGGCATGGGCTACCCGGGGCCCGACAGGGACGCCTGGCGGCGGCGCGTGGCCGCCCAGCTCGCCACCGTCTACCCGTGCCTGGCGGGGGCGGGCCTGCACACCGCGGTCACCGGCGTCCGTGACGCCAGCCCGGACCGCACCGCCTTCATCGGCCACCTGCCCGGCCCTCCCGCCTTCCTGTACGCGACGGGCTTCTCCGGCCACGGGCTGTGCAACGCGCCCGCGGCCGGGGAACTGGTCCGCGACCTCTACCTCGGACGCGACCCCGGGCTCGACACGACCACGCTGTCCGCACGGCCGGAGCGGGTGGGGTGAGCGGCATGGACGTCCGACCGGCCGAGTTCGTCCTCGACCCCGCCAGCCACGACGTGCACGCCGACTGCGCGCAGCTGCGGGAGCTGGGCCCGTTGGTCCCCGTCGAGGTCGAGGGGGTGCGCGCGTGGGCGGCCACCCGCTACTCCACGCTGGTGGCCGTGCTGACCCATCCCGACCTGTCCAGGGAGGTGAAGTACTGGGATCCGGCGGCCAAGGCCGCCGCCCCGCCCAACACCGCGGTCACCAGGCTCGCCGCCGACACCTCCATGCTGAACGCGGAGGGCGGGGCCCACCACCGCCTGCGGTCGCCGGTGTCCAAGTCGTTCACGGCGCGCAGGGTCCAGCGGCTGCGTCCGAGGGTCGCCGAGTTCGCCGCCGCGCACCTCGACCGCCTGGCGGCCATGCCGCCGGGGCCGGTGGACCTGCGCCTGGAGTACGCCTATCCGATCCCGCGGGATGTCATCTCCGAGCTGATGGGGGTCCCGGACGCGCTTCGGGACGAGCTGCACGAGCTCACCGACGTGGCGGCCAGGGTCGGCGACACTCCCGACGACGTCACCGATGCCCGCAAGAAGCTGTACAAGCTGCTCGACGAGATCATCGAGCTGCGGCGCGACACCCCGGGCGAGGACCTGATCACGGACCTGATCGCCGCCTCCGAACACGACGGGCCCGACCGGCTCACGCGCGCGGAGGTGGGCGACACGGTGGAGTTGCTGTTCATCGCGGGTCACGTGACGACGGTCAACCTCATCACCAACGCCGTGCGCGTCATGCTGACGTGTCCCGACCAGCTGGCCATGGTCCGCTCCGGGCAGCGGTCGTGGAGCGAGGTGGTCGAGGAGACCATGCGGTGGGATTCGCCGATCGCGCACTTCCCGATGCGCTACGCCGTACGGGACGTCGAGATCGACGGGGTGCCGGTGCGCAAGGGCGAGGCGGTCATCGGCTGCTTCGCCGCCGCCGGCCGCGACCCCGACCAGTACGGCGCGGGGGCGGCGTGCTTCGACCTGCGCGCGGCCTCGCCCGCCCACCTGTCGTTCGGGCACGGCACGCACTACTGCCTGGGTGCGCCGCTGGCCCGGCTGGAGGGCGAGGTCGCGCTCGCCGCGCTGTTCGAGGCGTTTCCCGACATGAGGCTGGCCGACCAGGACAGCGGGTGGCGGCCGCTCGGCACGGTGCTCGGCAACAGCACCAGGTACCTGCCCGTGCACCTGGGAAGGAGGGTGCGATGAGCCTGGGCCGGAGCGTCTTCGCCGGCGTGCGCGCGGCGGGCCCGCGTGACGTGCTGGTGTGCGGGCGGCGCCGCCTGACCGGGGACGACGTGCTGGCGATGGTGGCGGGCGCGGCGGCCGTACTGCGCGCCCGCGGGGTGCGCGCGGGCGACACGATCGCCTGCATGTCCGGCCGCCAGCCGGAGTCCACGGTGGCCAGGCTCGTGGCGCTCGCGCTCGGCTGCCCCGTGATCCACCTGCCGCCGGGCCTGCCGGCGCGGATCACGGCCGGCACGATGCGCGCGCTCGGCACCTCGGTGCTGCTCCACGAGCCGTGCCGGCAGGACGACGCCGAGCTGCTGCTCGACGCGCGGCCGGTGCCGATCTGCTACCGGCTCGACGCGGACCTGTTCTCCACCCCGCACGGGGCGCCGCCCGACCCGCCGGAGACGCCGCCCGGCGCGCTGTCGGCGGTGACGTTCACCAACGGCACGACGGGCGAGCGCAAGCCGGTCGCCCACAGCCGGCGGGCCGAGGCCGCGCAGCTGGCGGCGGCGCGCGCGATGTTCGCGCCCGAGCCCTGGCGCTTCCTGCTGCCGCCGGGACACCACGTGGCCGACCAGATCGCGCTGTGGACGCTGGCGACGGGCGGCACGGCGATCCTGCTGGCCGACGCCGAGCGGGGTCGGGAGCCGGAGGTCATCGCCAGGGAACGCGTCACGCAGGTCGCGGCCGGCCGGCCGGGCGAGCTGTACGGCCTGGCCGGCCGGCTGGGCCCGGTGGCTCTCGGCGCCGATCCCGGCAGCGTGCGGCTGGTGACGTACGGCGGCGCGGCGGCCGTGCCGAACCGCAGCAGGGACGTGGTCATGGGGCTCGGCCCCGTGGCCCTGCAGTGGTACGGGCTCACCGAGGGTGGCTTCGTCACCGCCCTGTCGCCGCTCGACCACCTGCGCCCCGACCGGCTGGCCTCGGTGGGGCGGCCGGTCGAGGGCGTGGAGCTGCGCGTGCGCGACCCGGAGGGCCGCGCGCTGCCGGTCGGCGCGACCGGCGAGGTGTGGGTGCGCTCCGCCCAGGTCATGAGCGGGTACCTGGACGATCCCGTCCGCACCGCCGCGGCCCTGCGGGACGGCTGGCTGCGCACCGGCGACCTCGGCCACCTGAACGCCGACGGCTACCTGTTCCTGGTCGACCGCGCCAGGAGCCGGCTGCCCGACGGCGTCCAGGCCCGCCCGGTCCAGCACGTCCTGCCCGGCCGTCGGGCCGTGGCGGACGCGACGGTCTTCGGGCTGCCGGTCGACGACGGCGAGGTGCTGGCCGGCACGGGCGTGACCGGCACGGGCGTGACCGGCACGGGCGTGGCCGGCACGGGTGTGACCGGCGCAGGGATGAGCGGCACGGGGATGACCGGCACGGAGGCGACCGGCATGGAGGCGACCGGCATGGAGGCGACCGGCACGGGGGCGACCGGCACCGGGGAGACCGGCACAGGGCTCAGGCGCGCCGGGGAGGCAGGCGACCTGGACGACCTGGACGCCCCGCGCGGCCGGACGGCACCCGCGTGACCGGGACCGCCCGCCGGGCCTCCAGGCGCCGCCCGGCGGCCGACGGCCGCCGTCATCGCGGCGGCGGGCTCCACGGGGTCAGACGCCGAAGGCGGCCAGGGTGCCCCAGGTCGTCGCGACACCCACCAGCGCGCCCACGACCACCTGGGCGGGCGTGTGGTGGGCGAGCCGGACCCTGGCCCAGCACACCAGCCCGACCAGCGCCCCGCCCACCAGCGCGGTCGGCATCGGCGGCAGCACGTGCGCCAGGACGACCACGGTTCCCGCCGACACCGCCGCGTGGAAGGAGATCTTCCAGCGCAGCGTCACGGGCACGGTCACCACCAGGGCGGCCAGCATCGCGGTCACCGTGGCCACCAGCAGGGTGGGGGCGCCCAGCAGGACCAGCAGCACCAGCGCCACCAGCACGGCGCCCACCGCGGTGAGCAGCGGCCCCGTCCGGCGCGCCCGGTCGACCAGGTGGCGGGAGTCGAGGCGGCCCCTGCGGACGCCGACGGCGATGACGGTGGCGGGCACGCCGCCGCACAGGGCCGAGGCGAGCAGGCCCCAGACGGCACCGGTCCAGCCCTGGGCGAGCAGGCCGACGACGGGCGGCATGGCGATCACCAGCACCTGGGGGGCGAACACCTCGGTCACCCAGCCGGCCATCCTGGTCATCACCAGCGTGTCCTCCCGTCTCGGATCATGGTCATCAAACCTGCCACGAGCGAACGGCGGAGGCAATCAGGGCAGCCGCGCACCCGAGCGCGTGACGCGACGATGCGCCATGATGGCGCGATGGACCACATCACGCTGAGCGCCTGCGCCGAGGTGGGCTTCCAGGTGGCGGGAAGCACGGGGGCGCACGGCGCGATGCGGGCCTTACGCCGCGTGATCCCGCTGGACGCCTACGAGTTCGTCGCCTTCGACCCGGCCACCGGGCGCCACCGCAGCCTGGTCTCCGACGGCCTGCGCCGTCCCCCCGGCCCGCTGCCCTCTGCCGGGACACCCGCCGCCGGGGGCGGCGGGCCGTACCCGATGGACGGCGCGCGGCTGGCCGCCTACGGCTGGCGGCAGGGGCTGACCACGCCGCTGCTGCTGGCCGACGGCCGCTACACCGGGCTGCTGAACCTGTCGGCGCCCCGCTTCCCCGCGCACGCGCTCACCGTCATGGCGGCGCTGTCCCCCACGCTGGCCCACGTCACCGACCTGACCAGGTGCGTCATCGACCCCGTCGGGCTGCCCAGCGGGTTCTCGGCGGTCGCCTTCGACCGCGGCGGCGTGGTACGCGACGTGGCGGGCGTGCCCAGGTCGGAGGTGGTGGCCGCCGATCCCGCCATGGCCGGCTACGCCAGGGCCTTCCTCGACTCGCGGGAGCTGAGCAGGCGGGGCCTCTGGCAGGACCGGGGCGGTCGGTGGCGGGAGGTGCGGGTGCTGCGCGCGGGCGTCGGCTCGCACGGCGCGCTGCAGGGGGCGGTGGTGGCCGAGCGGCCCTGCTGCCTGCCGTACGAACTGACCGCGCGGGAGGCGCAGGTGCTGACCAGGGTGGCGGCGGGCGACTCCAATCCGCAGATCGCCGCCGCGCTCGTGCTGAGCGTCCGCACGGTCACCACCCACCTGGAGCACATCTTCGCCAAGCTGGGCTGCGACAGCCGTACGAGGGTCACCACCAAGGCCCTGGCCGAGGGGCTGTGCGTGATCGACCTCTAGACACCCGCGGCCGCCCACTCCGTGGGGATCGTGACGAGCACCAGCTCGAACCAGACGGTGTTCACACCGTTCTGCCTGGCGTAGCCCCAGCGGTGGCTGAGCGCGTCCAGCAGGGGCAGGCCGCGCCCGTTCTGCGCGGTCAGGGAGGCGCGGCAGGCGCACGGCGGGCCGTCCGAGCCGCCGTCCTTGACGCAGACGCGCACCCTGGAGCCGGTGGACAGCACGGTCAGCGTGAAGGTGCCGTCGTCACGTGAGGCGGAGTGGACGACCGCGTTGGTGACCAGCTCGCTGGTCAGCAGCACGCTGTCGTCGTGCAGCGGATGTCCGGCGCCGAGCGCGGCGGTCACCAGGCGGCGTGCCGCGGCGACCTGGTCGGGAACTCCTGGCAGGGTCCAACTGTCGTACTCCGGCGGTTCCACGGCGACCTCCCCGACTTCGGCGACCTCTTAAGGACGCGGCGCCCGGCGGGGCGGAGGGGTCACGAAAAGGTAGGAATGCTCTTGCCGGTGGAACCGGGTCAGGTCCGGTGCCATCGCGCCTCTGCCAGGCAGTACACCGCGAACAACACCAGTCCCACGGCCACCGCGGCCAGCAGCCACGGGCCGGCGGGGGCGTCGGCGAGCGCCTTGAGCGCGCCGTCGATGCCGACCGCCCTGCCGGGGTCGTAGGCGATCGCGGCCCGGCCGATGAGAACGCCCGCGGCGACGGCGACGACGCCCCGTGCGATGTAGCCCGCCTGGCCGAGCCGACGGACCGCCTGACCGCCGCCGGTCATGTCCTTCATGAACTTCTCGGTCCAGCCCTCGTGGATCCAGTGGAGGCCGAGCGCGATCACGCCCAGTGCGGCGACGCCGACGAGCAGCTGTCCCGCGGGCAGGTCGAGCAGCGTCCTGGTGACGTCCCGGGACTGCGAGTCGGTGGAGGCCGCCTGCTTGCCGCGCAGCAGCAGGCCCAGCAGCGAGACGACGAGCAGCACGTAGAAGACCGCCCGGACGGCCGACTCCACCCTGTCGCGCGCCCTGCCGCGACGGGACAGCGCTTCCCGCGCCTGCCACACGGCCAGCGCGGCCAGACCCACCGTCATGAGCCACAGCACCACGGTGCCGAAGGGCTGTGCGGCCACGATGCCGATCGCGCCGCTCTTGTCGGCCTCGCCGTCCCCGCCGAAGGCGATCTGTAACGCCACCAGGCCGATCAGGGCGTACAGCACGCCCCTGGCGGCATAGCCCAGCTTGGTGAGAATCATGACGCCTCCCCTGCACCGGCAGGCGGGTCGTAAACCCGGGGCGGCGACCGAGTACGCTGCGATCGGATGAGGCGACTGGAAGGGGAACCTGCGCGTGAGCAGCCTGGAGGCCGTCTGGGTGCAGCCGTACGAACAGCCCGGCGCGGCGGTCGTGACGGGCGTCTTCGACATCCTGCACGTGGGGCACGTGCGCTACCTGCGGTCGGTGGCCGAGCGCGGCCTGCCGCTGGTCGTCGGCGTCGAGGACGATCCGCGCGTGCGCGCGTGGAAGGGTCCGAGCAGGCCGCTGAACCCGGCCGCCGAGCGGGCCGAGGTGCTGGGGGCGCTGCGCGCGGTGTCGGGGGTGTTCATCGTGAGCGGCCCGCCCGAGGCGCACGGCCCCGAGGACTACATCGACCTGCTCGCCCCGATGCGGCCAGGCGCGCTCGCGCACACGGCGGGCGACCCGCACGCGGGCGGCAGGTGCGCGGCGGCGGCGCTGCTCGGCGCCCAGTGCTGGGAGCTGGAGATGATTCCGGGGCGTTCGACGACCAGGATCGTCAACGCCGGGCTAGGATGAGCTCCATGCAGCGCGCTCACGTCTTCGTCACGACGACGCCGGACCCGTACCCGGCGCGCTGAACTCATGCTCCCCGGGCGAACGCCCGGGGATCGCTGGTCGTTCGCCCTCGTCTTTCGGAGGGTTTCCGATGAACGACCACCTGAACGACCACCGCAGGCTCGGCCGTGAGCTCGACCTGTTCGACACCCACCCGATGATCGGCTCGGGGCTGCCGTTCCTGCTGCCCGCGGGCGCGGCCGTGCGCAAGGCCGTCGAGGACTTCGTCCACGAGCTCGAACGCCGCAACGGTTATCTGCACGTCAACTCGCCCGTGCTCGGCAAGCGGGCGATGTACGAGAGATCGGGGCACTGGGCGCACTACAGCGACGACATGTTCCCTCCGATGGAGCTCGGAGGGGAGCAGTTCGTGCTGCGGCCCAGCCTGTGCCCGCACCACGCGCTGATGTTCGGCAGCAGGCCGCGCAGCCACCGCGACCTGCCGCTGCGGCTGGCCGAGCTCGGCGGCATGTACCGGGGTGAGCTGTCGGGCGTTGTGGGCGGCCTGAGCAGGGTGCGGGCCATCCAGCTCAACGACGGGCACGTCTTCTGCCCGGCCGGCGCGGCCGCCGCCGAGGTGTCGGCCGCGCTCGACCTGATCGAGGCCGCCCACGGGCAGCTCGGCATCGTGCCGGTCCGCTACCGGCTCTCGCTCAGGGGCGACGGCGCCAAGTACGTCGACGACCCGGACATGTGGGACCGCGCCGAGGCCGTCCTGCGGGAGGCGCTAAGGGCCAGGGGCCGCGACTTCGAGGAGGAGCGCGGCGAGGGCTCCTTCTACGGCCCGAAGATCGACATCCAGATCGTCGACCCCCAGGGACGGGAGAACTCCATCTCGACCGTCCAGGTCGACCTGTTCCAGCCGGGCCGCTTCGACCTGTCCTACGTCGGCCCCGACCAGGCGCTCCACCGGCCGGTGATGGTGCACAGAAGTCTGGTCGGCAGCCTCGAACGCCTGATGGGGCACCTGATCGAGGTCCACGGCGGCGCCTTCCCCGCCTGGTTCGCCCCCGTGCAGGCGGTGGTGCTGCCCGTCACCGACGCCGAGGTCCCCGCCGCCCGGGAGCTGGTACGGCGGGGCGTCGCCGCGGGACTGCGCGCGTCGATGGCCGAGCCCGGCGACGGCTCCCTCGGTGCGCGGGTCAGGTCGCACCGGCTGGTGCCCTTCCAGCTCGTGGTCGGTCCGGCCGAGGCGCGTCTCGGCGAGGCCGCGCTGCGGCTGCGTGACGGCACCCGGCAGGAGGCCAGGCCGATCGCGCAGGTGCTGGCGTGGATGGCCGCTAGAGCCAATCCCGCTTTTTGAACGCCAGGTACAGCAGCCCCGAGGCGGCCACGATGATGATCGACGACCACCAGAAGCCGGCGCTGGTGCCGAAGCCCGGATAGGGCACGTTCTGGCCGTAGAAGCCGGTGATCATGGTGGGCACCGCGATGACCGCGGCCCAGCCGGTGAGCTTCTTCATGATCTCGTTCAGCCGGAAGCCCTGCTGTGACAGCTGGGCCTCGCGCAGGTTGGCCACGAGGTCGCGCAGGTTGTCGATCCACTCCGCCACGCGCAGGACGTGGTCGTAGAGGTCCTGGTAGTACGGCGTCATCTCCGGCGTGACCACGTGCAGGTCACGCCGGAACAGCGTGTTGACCACCTCGCGCATCGGCCCGGCGACCTTGCGCAGGCCGACCATGTTCTTGCGCAGGGTGAACATCTTCCTGGCGTCCAGCCGGCTCATCGGCCGTTCCTCGAACAGCTGCTCCTCCAGCGCCTCGACCTCCTCGTCGAGACTCTCGACCAGCTCGTAGTGGCCGTCGACCACGTAGTCGAGCAGGCCGTACAGCAGGAAGGCGACCCCGTTCTTGGCCAGGCCGCCCGACGCGTCCCAGCGGGCGGTCACCTGGTCGATGTCGAAGTGCTCGTTCTCGCGCACGGTCACCAGGGCGTTGGCCGTGAGGAACATGTCGATCTCGACGGTGTGGAGCCGGTGCCCCTCCTGGTACAGCCAGTAGGCGGCGACGAACAGATGGCCGTCGTAGACGTCGACCTTGGGCCGCTGGCGCTCGTGGAAGACGTCCTCCACCGCGAGGGTGTGCAGGCCCAGCTCCTCGGCGATGCATCCCAGGTCGTCGGCGGTGGGGGCGCACAGGTCGAACCAGACCACGTTGCCCGGGTCGGCGACGTGGTCGGAGACCTCGGCGATGGGGAAGCCCTCGGCCACGAGGACCCCCTCGCGGTACAAGCGGGTTCGTACCATGACCGACAACCCTAGACGAGCTCGGCGAACCGTGCGGCGTTGCGTGCCGCCGCCCCTCCCGGATCGTTGTTGAAGTAGACCACGACCTGCCGCCATCCCGCGTCGTGGACGCGGCGCGCCCACGATCTCAGCGCGGCCTCGCCGTACGAGGGCCGGGGGGTGGCCCTGCCCTCGTGCAGCCTGACGTAGCCCCACGACGCGGTGCGCCACAGCGGGTTCAGGACCCTGCTCTCCCTGTCGGCCCAGCACAGCGCCGCCTCCCTGGCCTCCAGCACGCCCCTGACCTCGTCGGTCCACCACGACGGGTGCCGGAACTCCACCGCCACCCTGGTCGCGCGCGGGAAGCAGGCCAGGCAGCGGTCGAGCTTGCCGGGATCCGCCTTCAGCGTCGGCGGCAGTTGCAGCAGGATCGGGCCGAGCTTGCCCTTCAGCCCGGCCACGGCGGCCATCAGCCGCTCGACCGGCTCCTCGGGGTCGGCCAGCCGCTTGATGTGGGTGAGGTACCTGCTGGCCTTGACCGCCATCACGAAGTCGTCGGGGGTGCGCTCGGCCCATCCGGCGAACGTCTCCGTGGACGGCAGGCGGTAGAAGGCGTTGTTGCTCTCGACGGTGCGGAAGTGCTCGGTGTAGATCTCCAGCCACAGCCGCTGCGGCGCCTTGTCCGGATACAGCACGCCCCGCCAGTCCTTGTACTGCCAGCCGGAGGTTCCCACGAGCGTCTCCATGCCGGGCCCCTACCCCGGCTCCCGCGGGGCACGCCGCCCGCTCGGGTCAGGACGATCCGGCGGGCAGCGACGGTGACGTGCCGCCGCCGTGCAGGGCGTCGGGGCCGTAGGCGGCGGCCAGGATCCGCTCGGCGCGCGTCCGGCACTCCGTGGCCGCGACCAGGTCGTCGAGGCGCTCGTGGACGGCGGCCAGGTCGAGCAGGGCGCGCCCCACGTCGGGATGGCCGGGGCCGAGCGCCCGCTCGGTGCCGGCGACCGCCCGCTCCAGCAGCTCCCTGGCCTCGGTCACGCGGCCGCCGAGCAGCTTGGCCACGCCGAGCCTGCGCGCGCCCAGCTGGGCGTGCGGGTGGTCGGGGCCGAAGACGGCCGAGAAGACGCCCATGGCCCGCTCCTGGTGGGCCTGGGCCAGCTCGTGCTCGCCGATGTCCTGGTAGACCAGGCCCAGGTTGGTCAGCGGCATGCCGACCTCGCCGTGTCCGGGGCCGTAGCAGGCCTCGAGGATGGCCAGGGCGCGCTCGTGGCTCATCCTCGCCTCGTCGTAGCGACCCACCAGGCGCAGCGCGTAGCCGAGCTTGTCGAGGGTGTGGGCGACCTCGGGATGCTCGTCGCCGTAGACGCCGGCCAGCAGCGACAGCGCCTGCTCCTGCAGCTTGATGGCCTCCTCGGCGCGGCCGGCGTCCTGCAGCACCAGGCCGAGGCCCGACAGCGAGTGGGCGACGTCGGGGTGGCCGGGGTCCAGCAGGCTGCGCGAGGCGGTCAGCGACCTGGTCAGCCACTGCTGGGCGGCGGCCAGGTCGCCGGCCAGCCAGGCGGCGAAGCCCAGGTCGCGCCCGATCCTGGCCAGCTCCCTGCCGTCGGCGTCGTCGCGGGCGGCCAGGATGCCGTGGCCGCGCTCCAGCACCTGCCTGGCCTCGGGCAGCCGCCGCTGGCAGACCAGCACGTCGCCGAGACGCTTCAGCACGTAGGCGACGCCGGGATGCTCGGGCCCGAAGGCGTCCTCGGCCAGGGCGAGCGCCTGCTCCTGCGCCGCCCTCGCGCCCTCCAGGTCGCCCACCACCTCCAGCAGCTTGCCCTGCTCGGTCAGCACCGCCGCCAGGTCGGCGTCGCTGCCGCCCGCGCGGCGCAGCAGTTCCAGCGACGTCTCGAACAGCCAGGCGGCCCGGTCGAAGGCCGCCCGGGTGGTCAGGTAGCGGCCCGCCCCGCACAGCAGCTGCGGCAGCGCCAGCGGCACGGTGTCGAGGTTGCCCGCCTGCCCCGCCAGGTGGATCAGGCCCGGCAGCACACCGTCCCAGTGCGGCCAGTTGGTCGGGTTGTCCGGGTCGGCGGGCGCGGTCGCCTCGACCAGGCGAATGCCGCGCAGCAGCCACTCCTGCCGCTCGGCCCTCGACAGCGTGGCCATGGCCGCGGCGCCGACCATCTTGTGCATGCGCAGCCGTCCCCTGTCACGGTCGACGAGGGAGTGGCGCATCAGGTGGGCGATGGCGTCCTGCAGGCCGACCTCGTCGGCGACGGCCGCCTCCAGCGCGGGCGGCAGCACCCCGCCGAGGCCGCGCAGCAGGCGCAGCGACAGCCCGTCGCCGCCCAGGCAGGCGCACAGGTGCAGCAGCTCGGCGGCCGAGGCGGAGGCGGCCCGCACGCGCTCGAAGGCCAGCTGCCACGCCGTGGCGAAGGTCTGGTCGCGCTCCCCCGCCCTGGTCAGCAGCTTGTCGGCCCTGCGCCGGAACAGGTCGGCGTACTCCTCGAAGGTCATGCCGGTCTGCTCGCTGTAGGCGGCGGCCTGCTCCAGCGCGAACGGCAGGTCGCCGAGCTGGTCGGCCAGCTCGGCGGCGCCCGCCGAGCGCCCGGGCAGGCCGAGGCGCCGCTCGAGGAAGGCGACGGACTCCTCGCGCGAGAACGGGTCGATCCGCAGCGGTACGGCATGCAGCCCCCACGCGGGATTGCGCGAGGTGATGACCACATGGCCGTCGCCGCCGTCCGGCAGCAGCCGTTCGAGCAGCGCGGCGTCCTCGACGTCGTCGAGCACCAGCAGCCACCTGCCCATGCCGGCCAGCCGGTCGCGCAGCGCGGTGACCAGCTCGCCCCTGTCGGCCCGCTCCCTGACGCCCAGGCGCAGGCCGAGGTCCTCCATGGCGCCGGCCAGCGCGAGCGGCTCGGCGGCCGAGGCGTACCACATGACGTCGTAGTCGGCGGCGTGCCGGTGGGCGTACTCCAGGGCCGCCTGGGTCTTGCCGACGCCCGCCAGGCCGTACAGGGCGACGGCGCCGCTGGCGGTGAGCCCGCGGCCCAGCTCGGACAGCAGGTCCTCGCGGCCGGAGAAGACGCGGTTGCGGGAGGGCAGGTTGGAGACGCGGCGCGGGGTGGCCGGCCTGGCGGGCGGCGCGGTGGCGGCCCCCTGGGCGAGGGCGGGCGCCGTCAGCGACGAGTCGTGGGTGAGCACGGCCTGGTGCAGGGCCTGCAGCGTGGGGGCGGGGTCGACGCCGAGCTCCTCGGCCAGGACCCTGCGCACGCGCTCGTAGACGTTCAGGGCGTCGCCCTGCCGGCCGCACCGGTAGAGCGCGGTCATCAGCTGGGCGGCGGAGCGCTCCCGTAACGGGTGGCGGGCCACGCGCTGCTCCAGGCGCGGCAGCACCTCGGCGTGGCGGCCGAGTGCGAGCTCGGCGTCGGTGCGGCCCTCCTCGGCCGCGTAGCGCAGCTCCTCCAGCCTGATCGCGTCGAACTGCGCCCACGGGTCGGCGGCGAAGTCGGCCAGCGCGGGGCCGCGCCATAAGGCCAGCGCGCTGTCGAGCACGGTGACGGCCTCGCTCCAGTCCTGTTTGGCCAGCTCGTCCCGGCCGCGCGTGACCAGGTGCTCGAAGCGGTGGGCGTCGACCCGCTCCTGGTCGATGACCAGCCGGTAGCCGGGCCCGTGCGACTGCAGCAGCGCGGTGCCGCCCAGCGTCCTGCGCAGCCTGGAGACGTGGGCGTGCAGGGTGTTGGTGGCGCTGCGCGGCGGGCGGCCGGCCCACACCTGGTCGATGAGCTGGTCGGCGCTGAGCACGTCACCGCGGTGCAGCAGCAGCACCGCGAGGATGGCCGCGCGCTGGTGGCCGCCGAGGGCAGCAGGGACGCCGTCGACCAGGACCTCGAGCGTGCCGAGAATCCCGATCTCCACGCGGGCTTCCATGCTGCGCTTCCCTTCTGAATGCTTGCAAGTACATGCTTGCAAGCGACTGTAACGCGTCACTCATTCGGGCTGAAACCAAACGAATCTGGAGGTGCGCCACCGATGGCGACCGTCGAGGAGATCGTCAGCCGACCCGCGCCACGCAGGATCGGCGAGGCCCCGTGGCCTGAGCGGCAGGGTTACCACCCGTCGCCCGTCGACTGGCGCGGCGAGGTCATCTACTTCCTGCTCCCCGACAGGTTCAGCGACGGCGGGGAAGCCGGACGCCCCCTCCTGGACAGGACCGACCTGTGGGCCGCCAGGCCGCAGGGGTGGCGCTGGGACCGGTGGGCCAGATCAGGACGGGAACGCTACCAGGGCGGCACGCTGGCGGGGGTCGCTTCCCGGCTTGACTATCTGGACGAACTGGGCGTGACGGCGCTGTGGATCGGGCCGGTGTGGAAGCAGCGCCCGGTCGCCGGCGTCGAAGGCGGTCCCGTCGAGCCCGACGACTACCACGGCTACGCGGTACAGGACTTCCTCGAGGTCGACCCGCGCTTCGGCACCCGCGCCGACCTGGTCGACCTGGTACGGCAGGCGCACGAGCGCGGCATCCGGATCATCCTCGACGTGCTGCTCAACCACTCCGGCGAGACCTGGGACTACGACCTCGGCGAGGAGGGGTCGCCGCGCTACGTGCCGCGCCCGCCGTACCGGGAGGGCCCGCCCTACGCCTTCGGGACCTGGCGCGACGGGAAGGGCGGCAGGCTGCCGCACGGGGCGGCGCCCACGCTGCCCGATCACGGGGTCTGGCCCGAGGAACTGCAGCACCCCGACGCCTACACCCGCGCCGGCGGCGACGGCGGCAATTTCGGCCCCGGCGGTGACGAGGACCCGAACGCCCCCTACCGCAGGGCCGACTGGTTCAGCCGCGACATCGACATGCCGCGCGCCCTGCAGACGATGATCCAGATCTACAAGTACTGGATCGCGCTCGCCGACCTGGACGGGTTGCGGATCGACACCCTCAAGCACGTGCCGCTCGAGCACGCCCGCGCCTTCTGCGGCGCGATCAGGGAGTACGCCGAGCAGCTCGGCAAGTCGAACTTCCTCATCGTCGGCGAGGTCGGCGGCGGCGACTCCATCCAGGAGAAGTACCTGCGGCTGGTCGGGCAGAACCTGACGGCGGTCCTGGAGACGGGCGAGACGCGGGCGACGCTGCGCGCGGTGGCCGAGGGCACCGCCAGGGCCGAGGACCTGTTCGGCCGCTTCACGCTGCCGCTCGACATCACGCACAGGGCGCTCGGCGGCAGGTACGTCTCCATGCTCGACGACCACGACGACCTGGCGATCTTCCCGCAGCTGCGGTTCGGCTCCCTCGAGTCCTCGCCGTCACGGGTCGTCGTGGGCGCCGGCCTGCTGCTGTTCCTGCTCGGCATCCCCTGCCTGTACTACGGCATCGAGCAGGGGCTGACCGGACCTGAGCCGGAAGAGCGCAAGTGGCTGCCCGGCTGGGGGGTCAGGGACCTGGCCGGCGACATCTACCTGCGCGAGGCCATGTTCGGGCCCGCGCACCCGCGCGTGCCCGGCGGCCACGAACCCGACCCCGACACCCCCGGATTCGGCCCCTTCGGCACCTCCGGGCACCACGTCTTCGACCAGGACAACGACGTCTACCAGCGGATCAGGATGCTGCTGCGGGCCCGCAAGGCGCACCCCGCGCTGTCGGCCGGACGGCAGTACCTGCGCAGGCTCGGCAGGGCCGACGGGTCCTTCACCCCGCCCGAGCCGGGCGAGGTGGTCGGCTGGTCGCGGATCCTCGCCGACGACGAGGCGCTGTGCGTGGTCAACCCCGGGCCCTCCACCCGTACGGCGCGGCTGCACGTGGACGCGAGCATCAACGCGGGGGTCGCGGCGTTCACCGTCGTGGCGAACACGGCGGAGGTGGTGGGTGGCACCAAGCATCCGGTCGGGTCGACGGTGCCGGTGCTGACCTCGCCCGACGGGGCCCGCTACGTGGAGATCCACGACCTGCCGCCGCTGTCGGTGCTGGTGGCGGTCAACCGCTGACCACCCGGCCCGAAGCCCTTGGCGGTACGGGGGGCTCGCGGCGGCACCGGCCGCTCGGGGTGGCGGCTGTCAGCGGGGGATGAAGCGGACGAAGGCGATGTGGCGGCCGACCTCCCTGAAGTCGGCCGCCGACCCGTCGACCAGGAACCCCAGGAACCGGGCCAGCCGCCGCGCCGTCCGGGGGGCGCGCCGGGCGTAGGCGGCCATCAGTTCGGCGCCCTCCTCCGGGGTGAGGGGCAGCGCCGTCATCGCCGTGACGCGGTTGCCCACCTGGACGGTCACCTCGGGCGTGGCCAGGATGTTGCGGAACCAGTCGGAGCGCCTGCCGTACCCGGAGGGGCCGACGTAGCCGCCGCCGACGCGGTCGTGCGCGACCACCTCGATGACGGCCCGCCGGGGCTTGCCGGAGACGCGGCCGGTGTGGACGACGAGCATGAACCGCCCGCCCAGCAGCCATCCCAGGCGCATCCGGTACAGCTGGACGGGCAGCCGGAACAGCAGCCTGCGCAGCCCTGACGGCGGTGGCGGGGTGTTGATGATCTCCATGTGCGCCTTCCTTCCGAGCCGGTCGCCGAGCCGTGGCGGGTGGCTTCCGGTCAGGAGCCGGGGTTCGCGGCAGGGCCAGGGTTGATGGCAGGGCCGGGCTTCGCACCGGCGCCAGGCTTCCCGGTTGCGGCGGGGTTCGCGGTTGGGGCGGGGTTCGCGGGTGGGGCGGGGTTCGCGGTTGGGGCGGGGTTCGCGGGTGGGGCGGGGGCGGCCCAGAGCCGGGCCAGGAACAGCACGAGCGTGTCGGCGAGGGCGTGGTAGGAGGCGTGCGGATGGTCGAGCGCCCAGGAGTCGAGCGCGCCGATGACCCCCATGGTGGCGACCGTGACCAGCTCGGCGCCGGGTGCCGGGGCGATCAGGCCGATCGCCAGCCCGTTGGCGACCAGGTCACGCACCCACGAACCGTCGTCGGACAGCGGCTGCCCGGCCAGGACCGCCCGGTCGTCCGGATGCTCGCGCAGGTGCGCGGCCATCCGGGTCGTGCCGGCCACCAGCTGCTCCCACAGCTCGTCGGCCGTCGCCACCTCGGTCCACGGGCCGAGAGCGGTCAGCGTGCGGACGGCCGCGTCGGCGAGCACGGCGCCGAACAGGTCGTCCTTGCCGTCGAAGTAGTGGTAGGCGGAGGTCTTGGAGATGCCCGCTTCGGCGATGATCTGGTTGAACGACGCGGCGTCCTTGCCGTCGCGGGCGAAGTGCGCGCGGGCGACGGCGAGGATGGCGGCTCGCGTGTCGGCGGGCAGCCGGTCGAAGCGGGGAAGTGGCATCGGTTTCCTCGTGCTCGTGTGCCGGCGGGATGGCCGGGTCTTCTAACGATGGCCGGGTACGGGCCGGACGGCCGGCTGCCGGGCGGACAGCGTACGCAGGATCCGGGCCGTCATGATCCAGTGTGCCGCCCACAGGAGGATGGCGACCGCCCCACCGGCGTACCCGGCGGCGCCGGGGAAGAGCGACAGGATCTGGAACGCGCACCAACCGTAGCCGAGCCGGGCCCACCAGCGGACGAAGCGGCTCGTCGGGCGCGCGTCGGCGGCGAGCGAGGTGGCGACGGCCCGCACGATGAAGAAGTCCTCGACGAAGTTGTAGGGGATGGCGAACATCCACCAGACCGAGGCGGGGGCGGCGGCCCTGGCCTCCGGCTGGATGGCGGCCAAGGTGCGATGGAGCGCGCGGCAGTACAGCGCGACGATGCCGAAGAAGACGGCGACGGCGATCAGCCCGCCGGGCATGCCCTGCGCGGCGACCTCGCCGAGGATGCCGCTTCCCCAGTGCGGCGCCCACAGCGGATAGGTCAGCAGGATCGTGACCAGGACGGTGCCGGTGATTTTGACGACGACTCGCATGCCCGAAGTGTACTAGCAGTACACACCATCAGTACACCCTCACTCGCGCCCGGCCTGCTGCAGGCGCGCGACCAGCTCGTTCAGCGCGTGCTCGAAGCGTGCTCCGGCGGCGTCGCGCACCCCGACGACCGCGCCGAGCGGCGCCTCCTCCGGCCGCTCGCAGAACATGGGCAGCGCCGCTCCCTGGCCGCGCCGAGCCGATCCCTCCCTCGACGGCGAGCGTCCTGAAGACGAGCCAGCCCGCGCACACGATGGTGGAGCCGCCATCCCCCGGCGTCCGCGGCGGCGGCCATCCCACGACCCCGGCGCCGCGCCACCCCCGGCAGGAGCGCCTCCCGAGCGGTCGTCGTGATCGTTATCAAAGCGGGTCAACCAGAAGCCGCCTTCCGGTCTCTCACATATGGAATGCGATTCACCCCTTATGTGACGGAGTGCCCCCGTGAAACTGATAGCGCTGACCGCGCTGGTGGCGAGCATGCTCGGCGCGGTGCCGCCGACCCCCACCCCCGCGCCGTCGGCCCCCGGCTCGATGCCCCTGGCCATCGCGGACATCACCCCGATGGGAGACGACAAGGAGAAGGTAGGGGTCGGCTTCCCGATCATCGTGACCTTCGACCGCGACGTCACCGACAAGGCGGCCGTGGAAGCGTTGCTGCAGGTCCAGGCCGAACGTCCGGTGGACGGCGCGTGGCGCTGGGTGTCGCCGCGCAAGGTGGTCTACCGGACCAAGTTCTACTGGAAGGCCCACCAGAAGGTCACCTTCACCGCCCGCCTCAGCGCGCTGCCGGGCAACAGGGCCAAGGACGTCACCCGCCGGTTCCAGGTCGGCACGGCCAACATCTCGGTCGTCGACACGCGCAAGCACGTCATGAAGGTCACCCGCGACGGGAAACTCGCCAAGAAGATCCCGATCAGCGCGGGCCGCGGCGGACTGGTCAAGAACGGCGTCGACGTCTACCTCACCACCAGCGGCACCCACCTGACCATGTCGAAGAAGCCCGTCGAGACCATGACCTCGTCCTGGCTCGGTGTCACCGACCCCAAGGACCCGCGTTACTACAACGAGCAGATCCCGTGGGCCGTCCGCATCTCCGACTCCGGCGAGTACGTCCACCAGAGCGCCGGCTTCTACCACTTCCTCGGCCGCAGCAACCAGAGCCACGGCTGCGTCCGCGCCACCCCCGACGGGGCCAAGTGGTTCTTCGGCATCACCCAGCGCGGTGACGTCGTCAAGATCACCGGCACCAAGCGGAAGCTCGACTGGACCAACGGCTGGAGCTACTGGCAGCTCAACTGGACCGAATGGAAGAAGGGCAGCGCGCTCGCCCGATGACACCAGGTCCCGGCTGGCCCGCCGGATGACACCAGGTCCGGACGGCCCCGCCGCCGGTCAGCGCCGCCGGTTCCGCCCACCGGCCGGCGGCCGCCTGGTCCGGCCGAGACGGTCTAGCCTCGGGCGGTGACGAGGTGGTCCGCCAGGCGCATCGCCAGCGCGGCCAGCGTCAGCGACGGGTTGGCGGCCGGCGAGGTCGGGAACACCGACAGGTCGCACACGTAGAGGTTGCGCCTGCCGTACACCCGCAGATCGGGATCGACCACCCCGGTGTCGGCGGAGGCGCCCATGCGCATCGTGCCCACCTCGTGTCCCACCGCGCCCAGCGCCGAACGCGTCGGACGCGGTTGCAGCGGCGTGCCACCCACCGCCGCCATCACGGCCGTGCCCACCTCCGTCATGACCTCCTCCAGACCCGGCACCTCCACGTGGTGCATGACCACCCGCGGGCGGGCGTCCCTGCCCTGCCCGCGCACCTCGACGCCGTTGCGCTCCTCCAGCGGGACCGCGGTGAAGAACACCACCTCGCACGGCATGTCGGCCTCGTCCAGGTCGAGGTCCTCGTCGACGTGGTACTGGTTCAGGTTCACCCCCATCTCGACCACCGCGTTGTACGGCGTCGCGCCCGCCATACCCCTGAGCAGTACCTTGGCGGCGTCACCCGGGCTGTAGCCGGGCGCGCCGTCCTTCACGGTGAACTTCCAGTAGTAGGTCGGATGGTCGGTGATGCCCCGCCCGACCAGCGGATGGTCGAGACCCGCGTGGTGCGCCAGGACCGGCGTGCCGACCGTGCCGCCCGCCAGGATGACGCTGCCGCCCTCGGCGAGCCGGAACGTCCGCAGCACGCCCGCCGGCAGGTCGAACGCCTCGACCGCCGTTACCGCGTCGCCGTCGGACACGAACCCGCACACCTGATGGTGCAGGTTGACGTGCAGCCGGTCCGCCCACGAGGCCCGCAGCATGTCCTCCATCAGCAGCGCCGCCGTGGAGAAGATGCCGGACGGGATGCCGAGGCCGTTCACCGAGGCGTGCTCGGCCGCCAGCATCGCGTCGTCGTCGGCCAGCCCGGGCATGCTGCCCCGCAGCAGCGACTGCACGGTCCCGCACAGCGTGTCGCGCGGCATGGCCGAGCCGTTCAGCAGATCCTCCGCCCTGGCGTACCAGCCGCTCTCCAGCTCCCGCCTGATCGGCTCGGGCCAGCCGGCGAACTCCGCCGGCGTCATCCTCGGCACCAGCGCACCCCAGAACAGCGACCGGCCACCCAGGCAGAACGCCTGCGCCAGCTCCATCGGCTGGTCGGTGTCGTAGCGCCGGACCTTGAACTGGTTCCACAGCTCCCACACGCTGCGGTTGACGAAGGGGCCGTGCCGCCTCGGCAGGTTCCCGACATGCGTCGGGAACAGGTAGCCGCCCGCCTCCAGGACCAGCACCCGCGCCTCGCCCCCGCTGTCGGCCATCAGCCGGTGCGCCAGCGTGCCGCCGCCGGTGCCGCTGCCCACCACGATGAAGTCGAAGACCCCGTCGGCCGGCGCCGCCGGGAAATGCACCCGCGCCGCCAGCGAGTCCGCGATCGGGATGTCGTCAGGCGGCTCGAACAGGTCGGCGACGCGGCCGGTCATCGTCGCCACGTGCTCGCCGTTCACCACCCTGTTCGGGCCCCGCTCCCAGCCGCCGTCGCAGCGGAACTTGAACTCCACCGGGCCGTCGCCCGCCAGCTCCACCCGCCACTCGTCGGCGCCGTGGACATACCGGCACGGTACGTCCGCCCGCCAGCCGTCCAGCGCGCTTCGGACAGCCAGCCGGGCATCGGGCCTGACAGCGCCGCCACGCAGCACGATCGTGAGAGTCCCCACCTCACTACCTCCCCGCCTCGCCTCGCCTCGCCTCGCCTCGCCTCGGAAGGATCCCATGCCAACCTGCTTTCACACCGCTTGCGAACGGCGACAAGGTCCTCACAACCGGGTGCGGGAATCATGAAGACCGGGCGGGAGCACGGGCCGGCGAAGGTCACGGGGCGCCTGGGGGAGGCGCGGCTCGTTCCCGCCCCACACGACGACGGGGACCGGCGAGGGACGGCCGGAGCGGCGCGGGACCACCCGCCGCTCCGGCCCGAGCTCGGTGTGGACCGTGATAGTGTTTTCCACGCAAGGCCGCCGCGGACACCTCCGAAACGAAGAGTCCGAGGGGCTTGGCGGGACGTAGCGCAGCTTGGTAGCGCACTTGACTGGGGGTCAAGGGGTCGCAGGTTCAAATCCTGTCGTCCCGACCAGATATTCGCTGGTCGATAAGGGTGTCTTCCGAAAGGAAGGCGCCCTTTTTCATTCTTGGGAAGCCATTCGGTCATGCCGTCCTGGCCTTGAAGATCTTGTCCATGGCTTCAGCGCCCTTGGCCAGGGCGAGCACCAGTCCGCGCCCACGCCCGCCCGTCCGTGATCTTCTGGAACGCGCGACGGACGCGCCAACGATCCATCGGGCGCCCGTCCTCGCGGCGGAACGCCAGGGCGTCGTCGGCGCCGTGTTCGCCCGACGCCGGGCGTTCGGCCCGCACCCGGCACCTGCAATGTGCGGCCACGTGCCGATCGCTGATGACCGTCTTGCCGGGGGGTCCTCCTCAGCCGACGTGTTCAGCACGTACGGCTGCCGACCAGCGTGATCAGGATGGAGAAGGCTCATTTCAGCGAGGCCAGGCACCGTCGGGAATGCGGTAGAGGACGCGCGGCGCCGCGAACCAGTCCCGGTCAAGGAACCGGCCCGTGATCCGCCCCGCCAGGGTGAGGAAGCTCTCCACCGTCACCTGAAACCCGACGTCCCAGCCCACCTCCAGATCACGCGTGTAATCGCGGAACTCTTCGATCACCCCCAACGTGCCTATGAACTCTCCATCGTAGTAATAGAGCATGCCCTCGTCGGGAAGCTTGTATATGTGATCCATATGCATATGGGTGAAGACGCGCCTTCTTCCCGCGCTCGCTTCCTCCCCAATCGAAAGTCTCCCGCTTATGGCAACCGCGACGGACCAGCCAGGAGAATGCGTCCCGATCCATACCAGAGTGTCCTGCGCGTCACTATCGGCCTCGTTGAACGCCGTATCGAGATCCCAAAGGATCCCCGAATCCCGATCCGCCCGGAAACGCTGCGCGATCTCGTCCATGTCCTCCGTGTCGATCCAGGCCGCATCGAACCGGCCGTTCAAGTTGTGCTCCCCCAGGAGATCCCACTGACTTTCCATTGGCACAGCCCGTGACATGTCCACCAGCTCACTCCTTCGACGTTGCGCAAAGCCGGGGTGGAGGCGATCCTGCGATCGTCTCCACTCCATAGGCGCCCTTACCAGTACTCCAGTGACACTTCGCGATCTTGAGGCGCTAGTGCAGAGCCGCAAAGATCCTTGAGGGCTTCGCTCGGTCACGGTCGGTGAGGGGTCAGGCGGTCAGCGCGAGGGTCGCCTGACCGGCTTCCCCCGCGTGCCGGGCTTGCTAGCGGGTGTGCTCGACCTGGGCGTCATAGGTCCACCGGTAGGGACGAGCGTTGCGGTTGTGCCGGATCACGAAGTCGGTGATCTTACCGTCGAGGTCTTCGCGGGAGGCGAAGTCCCCGCGTCGTAGTAGACCCCGAGTCAGCGTCGAGAAGAACAGCTCCACCATGTTCAGCCATCTGGCGTGCTTGGGCGTGTAGGTGACCTTGAATCGGGGGTGCGCCGCCAGCCAGGCCCGGGTGGCGCGGGAGGTGTGGCTGGATCCGTTGTCCATGATCAGGTGAATGTCGATGTCCGGATCGATGACCTGGTCCAGCATCGTCAGGAAGCCGCAGAAGGTCTCGGAGTTGTTGCGGGTGATCCACTCGGTGAGGACCTCGCCATTAGTCACGTTCATCGCCGCGATGATCGACACAGTGCCCTGGCGGCGGTATTCGAACTCGCGCCGGGCCGGGCGTCCAGCACCCATCGGCCGGTCGCGGTAACGGCGGGATTTGGCCTGGATGCCGGTCTTCTCATCGATGCTGAGCAGCACCGCATCGCTGGGTGGGCGCAGATACAGATCGCAGACGGCGGCGGCCTGCGTCCAGAACTGTTCATCGTCGAGGCGATTGAGCCAGCCGCGGACCCGATGCGGCTTGAGATCGGCCTCGGCCAGGATCCGGCCGACCTGCGAGGCCGAGATCCCGGTCGGGGCCAGCTGCTCGGCGATCAATACGTGTGTCCAGGCCGAGGTGCCCTCGGGTGGGACACCGGTCGCCAGGGCGATCACCCGCAGTCGCATGTCCGGCCCGTATACCTCGGGGCGTCCGCTGCGCGGCCGATCGGCCAGCGCCGGCAGGCCGCCGACCACGAAGCGGCGCCGCCAGGTGCGCACCGTGGTCACGCTGGCCTTCAACTCGGCCGCGATCGCGGTGTTGGTCCAGCCGCGCCACGCCAGCAGCACGATCCGCGCCCGCAGCACCAGATGCTGCGGCGAGCTCGCCCGCGCCACGATCGCCTCCAACCTGCCCCGGCGGCGGCTGCCCAAGATGACGACGTCGGGGCTGACCGGCCGAGCCATAAGCCCTCCCAGATCGGGTGATCGTTCTCTCGCCCAAGCGACAGCTGTCGAGCATGCGGCTCTCAGGCAGAAGCTCTCAGGGCCGGCCTGGATAGGACGACGCTTCCTATGGTGCGATGTCCGCTGAGTCGGCAGCAGTCCACGGCTGTGAGCACTCGTGCAGGAGGGCGGCAAAGGCCTTGTCGGCAGAGTCGGCAGGAAACAGCCGCAGGACGGTGGCTCTGTCCGGCGACGTGATCACGTAGTGCTGGGCGAGGTAGGAGAGATCGCCCCAGGCTTCTCGGGCATGGGCGCGCATCAGGACCTGGCCGCATCTCGTGCAGGCGATCCACGGCACGAGGATGAGACCTGCCAGGTCCTGTTCGGTCCCGGCTGTCGCCCCGCTGACGGTGCCGCCGTCGTGCTCGATCACCTTCAGGCGGGTCGGCCTGTCATCACCACGGCATTGAAGGATCCGGGGTGCGAGCGCCTCCCTCTCGCCCCAGACCTCCGCGAGCACGGAGATCTGAGCCCTGACCGTCTCGCTGATCACCGTCTGGTGGGTGAAGATGCCGGAGACGAGCAGGCCAAGTCCCGCCTCTTGCTCACCGATGTCCCAGCAGTCCCTGAATTCCTGGGCCTCGGCCTCAGGCAGCAAGGCGGCAAGCCGGTTCCAGACAACGACGTCAGCGATCATCCGGCAGAGGCTACCAACCCCTGCTCCCGCCCACGTGCCAGAACAGGTATGGCAAGTCCCGACAGTTTCTGTCGGACCGTGAATCAGGAACAGATGATCGCCCGATCGTGAGGGCACATGGGTTCCGGTCGTGTGACGACGCGCCGATTCCGGCCACAATGAGCGCTATGCCGGTGCCGTCAGCAAAACTCAAAGACCTCATCGAAGGAACCGTGGACCACCACGCCTCCCAGCGCTGGCCCCGGCTCGCCGAGGTCACCATCCGCTGGCGCGGCCCCTACGGCTACCTGATCGGCCACCCCAACGACGATCCCGATGACGACGAGGAGATCCCACTGGCCCGGATCGAATATCTCGGCTTCACCGACGAGTGGGGATTCGCGATCTACCAGGCCGGCACCGAGGACTACCGCGACGCCGTTCTGCCCAGTGGCTCCATGACCGGCACTCCCATCGAAGCGCTCGATTGCGCCTGCACCCTCCACCTTCCCGACTTCGAAGATCACTCGCCGTAATGAACCGCCCCGGCTTTGACGGAGAGCTCAGGGGTTGATTCCGACGGTCTCGTTGGGCTGGTGTTGAGCGTAGTAGAGGGCTTCGTACTCCGCCGGCGGAAGGTTGCCGATCGAGGAGTGCAGGCGGATCGTGTTGAACATTCAATCCATTCGGCGGTGGCCAGTTCCACTTCGGCCAGGCTGTGCCAGGGCCCGCGGAGTTTGATCAGCTCGGTCTTGAACGGGCCGATCTGCGATTCCATCAGCGCGTCCCCGACCGTGCCGATGGAGGCGTCGATGCCGGCGGTCATCAGATGGTGAGGCGGAAACAGGTGTATTGGGCGGATTCAAGTGGCCGTTGCAACACCTCGTTGCTGGAGGTGTTGCTGGTGGGACGCTGCCTGAGCAGCTACGCCGCTCGCCGGCCTTCCACCGGTCCCATCGGGTAGTCCGGGCGGACCTCAGCGACCATCCGCACCGCGCGCTTACGCAGCTCGGCCGAGTAGGGGGAACTTGCCTGCCATGACTCGATCCTCTCAAGGGGACGAGCCTCCAGCGAAGCTGGAGCGCTTCACATTCGCGTATCGGGGGCTACCCGACGGCACAGATGTTCATCCGGCTCCGACAGAGAAGGAGAGCCGACGGACTGGCCGTCGACTCCCCTCGGGGTGATTACCACCACCACCCGCCGCCGCAGCCACCGCCGCAGCCGCCACCGCAGCCGCCGCCCCACCAGCGACGTCGGCCCCACCAGCGTCTGCGGCCCCAGCCCCAGCCGCCCCAGTTGTTCCAGCCATTCCGGGCATGGAAGCCGACACGTACCATGATTCCCCCTCATGAGCAGCTCCCATAGCGGGAGCGCCTACATGCGGCCAAAACAGACATTAATCCGCAAACCGCAGGACATCATTAGACGTGTTGAGTGTTGATGAGACTTTGGGGTGGAGTTCGCTCTACCCGCATCTGCTCAAGCCAACGCATCGACCGTGTCCACAGCGCGTAAAGAACGTTCTCGCACTCTCGGCCGGGGCTCCTGACCGCGCTGCGGCTCCACCCCGTCGGGCTGCTCCGGTGGCTGCGACAGTACCGCCGTACAGCCTTCTCCCCGCACAGGCACCAGCCGCCCTCAGCGTCCGCTCCCCCGGCACATCGCCGCCTCGAGGAGGCCCGGAGCAGTTCTGCCCCGAATTCCGGAGGCCATCCGCCGCGTCAGCCGGACGTGAGGCTTCGCCGTACCGGCCGAAGACGCCTTTCCGCCCGAGATCGGACCGCACGCAACGCTTCGACGTCCGCTCCCCGGAAACGGCCGCGCAGAAGATCGCCGCCAGCCTGACCACGCTCGGTGCGAACTGCTTCGACCCGGAGTACGGCATCGGCGGCCTGTGCAACGGCTCCCTGACGGCGATCGAGCTGTAGGGCACGCGGGGCAGCTCACCACGGTGCTCACCGTGTCACACATCGTGCAGGCAAGTCAGGAGGGGGACGCCGATGGGGTGTTGGCGTCCTGCGGTTGCCTCTGGCCGCCTCCGGACGGCCCTCCGGGGCCGGGGAGTTGACCTCCGGGGCCGGGCGGCGGCTCTCCGGGGCCGGGCGGCGGGCCTCCGGGGCCGGGGAGTTGACCTCCGGGGCCGGGCGGCGGCTCTCCGGGGCCGGGCGGCGGGCCTCCGGGGCCGGGGAGCGGCACGAAGTCCTTGGTGCGGATGAGCGCGAAGGCCAGGATGCCGCCGATGACGGCCACCATGCCGCTGACGAGCAGCAGGCCGTTGAGTGACGACGCGAAGCCTGCCCCCACCGCGTCCCAGAGCCGGCCGCGGACTTGCGGTGCAGCGGAGCCGATCACCTGGCCGGGATCGCCGCGGTGCAGGGCGTCCGCGAGTGGGTCGGTGTAGCCGCGCAGGTCAGGGGCGGAGCCGAGCCGGTCCTTCAGGCCGGAGTGCAGCGACGACGAGAACATCGAGCCGTACAGGGCGATGCCGACGGCGATGCCGACCTGCCGGAAGGTCTGGTTCACGCCGGAGGCCATGCCGGAACGGTGGACCGGCACGACGCCCACCGCGGTGGAAGCCAGCGGCGGGTTGACCATGCCGCTGCCGATGCCCGCGACGACGAATCCTGGGACGAGGTGTGTCCAGTCCGATCCGGCGTCCAGTCCCATCATCAGCAGCAGGCCGGCACCGACCAGGACGAGGCCCGGACCGATGAGCCACCTGACCGGGACCTGGCTCGACAGCCGGCCCGCCACCGTCGCGGCGACGGTCGAGCAGGCCGAGACGACGAGCAGCCGGGCGCCGGCGCCGAGGGCGCTGAAGCCGAGCTGGTTCTGGAGGTAGAGCACGAGGTACAGGAACATCGCGAACAGCGAGGCGTTCATGGCGAACGCGGCGATCGAGCCGCCCAGGAACGTCGGGGTCCGCAGCAGCGACAGGTCGAACATCGGCTCGGACACCTTCGCCTCGACCACGAGGAACGCGGCCAGGAACACCGCCGCCAGGACGAAGCAGATCACGACCCCGCGGTCGCTCCACGCCGTGTCGCTCGCCCTGATCAGCGCGTACACGAGGCTGAAGAGCCCGGCCGTCAGCGTGCCGGCTCCCGGCCAGTCGACCCGGGAGGCATGCGGCGAGCGCGACTCGTCCACCCGGCGTGCGGCGACGGCGATCGCGGCGACGCCTATCGGCAGGTTGACCAGGAAGATGCCGCGCCAGCTGATCCCGGTGGTGATCGCGCCCCCGAGGATCGGGCCGAGGGCGGTGGCCACACCGGCGACGGCGCCCCACACGCCGAAGGCGATGCCGCGTTCGCGGCCCTGGAACGTGGCGGCGATCAGCGCCAGCGACGTCGCGAACATGACGGCGCCACCGGTCCCCTGGACCGCCCGGGAGGCGATCAGCATCAGCGGGTCCTGCGCGACGCCGCACAGCAGCGAGCCGGCCGTGAAGATCCCCAGGCCGATGAGGAACAGCCGCCGCCTGCCGAACCGGTCGGCGAGGGATCCCGAGGTGAGCAGGAGCGCCGCGAGGGTCAGCGCGTATGCGTCGGTCACCCACTGCAGGTCGCCGAAGCTCGCGCCTAACGCGTGCTGCATGTCCGGAAGCGCGACCGTGACGATCGTGATGTCGAGCAACAGCATGAACGTCGCAGCGCACGCCACTACCAGCGTGAACCACTTGCGGGCCATGGTCCAGATCCTCCTTGCTGCGCGGCTCATCGCGCTGGGAACGAAGGGAATAGATCCTAGGACTCTAGGATGCTAGCATCCTTGCCATGGCCACCGAGGAGGTAAAGCAGTTCAACGTCTATCTGCCGCTGACTCTCATCAGACAGGTGAAGCACCACGCCATCGAAGCCGAGATGTCGCTCTCGGCCCTCGTAGCCGAGGCGTTGCGCACCTATTTGGCGGCCCACGAGGACGGGCCGCCCTCAGGAAAGGAGACATGACATGGCCACCGAAGGCATCGAAGGCGTGTACCTGGAGACCCACAACTGGGGGAAGGCCGCCAAGTTCCTGCAGGCGCTGGGCTTCGACGTGGAGTTCGCGACCGACCACGGTTCGGGCATGTTCCGGCGCGGCGACGGTCCCTATCTCCTCCTCGCCGAAGTTCCGGAGGACAAGCGGCCCGACACCCAGGTCGTGCTGCGGGTCACGGACGCGGAGGCGTTCCCGGCCGACCCGTCCCTCGACGTGGTCACGCCGTTCGAGGAGACCCACTACGGGACCAGGCGGCTGACGCTGCGCGACCCCGACGGGCGCCTGTGGAGCGTCGAGGCGCCGGCGAAGGGCTGATGTTCGGTGGGCGCGTCCTGTCCGCCTGGACAGGACCCGCCCACCGCTCACAGCCTCACCGGAGACGTACGCCCCGAGCGAGTGCCGATCGAATCGAGCGGCCCCACGTCGAATCGGGCCGCATGCCGCCGCCGGTAACGCATTAGCTGTGAACAGCGCAGACACGTCGCCGCCGGTCCCGGTGCGGGCGCTTCCCGGACAGGGTGCGTCATGTGGCGGTGCCGGGGGCGCTATCTCCGGCGAGCCTCGAGCGCGTCCAGGATCAGGTCCAGGCCGTAGCCGAACTCGCTCGTGTGGTCGTAGCCCGGCCGCAGGGCGTACTCGACGATCATCTCTGTGAGGTACGGCAACGTGCCCGCGGGCAGCTGCTCGAGGATGCCGCCCGCCACGGCCTCGACATCGTTCGGCGTCGTCACCGGCAGGTTCGCCTCCTGAAGGACGAACCCCCCGACGTAGCTGTCGATGAGCGAGACGGCGTGCGCGGCCATCGGCAGCGTGAACCCCGCCTCCCGCAGGACACCGAGGACCGCGTCGAGGTGGCGTAGCGTCGCCGGCCCCGGGTCGCGACGGGAGTCCATGAGGCCGAGAGCCCAGCTGTGCTGCGACAGGACCGCACGTGCGGAGGAAGCGCGCGCACGGATCGCGTCGCGCCAGTCGTCGCACTCGACGCCGGGTAGCTCGATCGCCGCGAACACCATGTCGACCACGCCGTCGAGGATCGCGTCCTTGTTCGGTACGTGGTGGTAGAGCGACATCGCCTCCACGCCGAGTTCCTGCGCCACCCGTCGCATCGTGATCGCCTCCACGCCGCCGCGGTCCGCGACCCTGATCGCGGCTTCCAGCACGAGGGCTCTGCTGAGCGGTTGTGGCGGTGGCACGACGGCTCCGGAGTGTGGGCGATTGACAGCCTTACGAGCGTAAGCCAACCTTACATGCGTAAGTCACCTTACGAATGTAAGTCCACGCGGGCCGCATCAGCCGGGGACGCGGCAGACGCGCCCGGCCGGGCGAGAGAAGGAGGTCCCGATGCCGATGCCGCAGTGGTGGGGGCACGTCAACAAGAGGGTGTTCAATCCTCGCGCGATCGCGGGCGGGAGGTGGCCGGTGCTGGTTCACGTCGGTCGCGTTTCCGGCGCGACGTACCGCACGCCGCTCGATGCGCACCCCGTCGACGGCGGCTACCTGTTCGTCCTGGTGTACGGATCGCGTTCGGACTGGGTGCGGAACGTCCTGGCAGCCGACGGCGCGCGGCTCCGGGTCGACGGGAGGGAGGTGGAACTCACCGCCCCCCGCCTGGTCGGGGAAGACGAGGCGTTCCAGGCCCTCCCCGATGAGGTGGCACGCCCGCCCAGGCTGCTCCGCATCACCGAGTTCCTCCGGATGGACCTGGTCGCGGGCTGACGAGCGACCGTCACGAACCACTCACCGAGGACGGCGTCGACGCCCAGCAGCGTGTCACCACGGCGGCCGGCGCTGCTCCCGTGTGACGCCGAGGGCCGGGCCGCCACCCGCCCCGGGGCCGCGCTCACCGACCCGGCTGCCCGGCCTCCTCCTCGACCGAGGGCGCCTGGCTGGGTTCGGGGATCTGGCCGGCCGTACGGCCCAGGCCGAGGAGGGCGGCGGAGGCGAGGACCACGAGGCAGACCACGAGCAGGAGCACCCGGTAGTCGACGGCCGCGATCAGTCCGGCGCCGACGGCGATGGAGGCGACCTGCGGCACGGTGACCCCGAACTCGAAGGCGGCGAAGACCCGGCCGCGCAGGTCCTCGGGGGTGCGGCGCTGCAGCGAGGTGGTCGCGCCGATGACGATCCAGGGCGCGGCGACGCCGAGCACCAGCATGCCGGCCAGGACCACGGCGTCGAGCGGCGCGGTCATCATGAGGCTGCTCGCGCCCACCATGACCAGCGCGATGATCACGAGGGCCCGCTCGCTGGTGCGCCTGATCACCTCGCCGGCCAGCGAGCCGCCGACGATGGTGCCCACCGCCTGCACGGCGCCCAGGACGGCCAGGAAGGTGGGCTCATGGGACAGTCCCTCGGTGACGACGGCGAAGCCGATGGACTCGAAGAACCCGATGACGAGCATGGTGAGCGCGCAGGCCACGATGAGGCGGCGCAACCCGGCGTTGTCGCGCAGGAAGCCCAGGCCGGCGCCGGTCTCGGCGAGCCAGCGCTCCCCGGAGCGGACGGGCGCGGGCTCGGCGACCCGGATGAGCAGGACGGCCAGCGCGGCCAGGGTGAAGACGGCGGCGTCGATCACCACGACGACGGAGGCGCCGTGCCAGGCGAACAGGCCGGCGCCGATGATCGGGGCGAAGATTCTGAGCAGTCCGCGCATCGCCTGGACCACGCCGTTGGCGTCGCCCAGCTGCTCCTGCGGGACGACTGAGGGCAGGAAGGCGTTCTGGGCCGGGCCGGTGACGCTGCCGAGCGCGCCGTAGAGGAACATGATCACGTAGACCAGCCAGACGTCGCCGCTGTCGCGTACCAGCAGCAGCAGGAGCACGACGGCCGCCGAGGACAGGTAGGAGGCGGCCAGCAGGGGCCGGCGACGGAAGCGGTCGACGAGTAAGCCGGACAGGGGTAGCACCAGGCTGCCGCCGGCGAAGGAGAACATCACCAGTCCGGCGGCGGCGGTGCTGCCGGTGAGCGTTTTCACCCAGATGGCCATCGCGAGGAACAGCGCGAAGTCGCCGAAATTCGAGAGCACGTCTCCGAGAATGTAGAAGCGCATCTGGGGAATCCGGAGCAGTTGCGCCATTTCCAGCTCACTTCCTGCGCGACGGCGGATACGGGGTCAAGCTAGCACCGCCCCCGCCGGACGCCGCCGAACGTGGCGCGAACTTGCCACCTTGCCGCCCGTTTCCCTCCGCCGCGGCGGCGCCGGGCTAACTTCCGGATCAGCACGCGGAGTTTCGTGGAAAAGCCCTTCTCTTAATTGACGGGATCCACATGGATAATCCGATATTCGAGGCCGCCGAGCGACTCGCGGGTAAATTCGGTATGCCGCCCGGCGCGGTGCTCGCGGCGGGCGCGCTGGTGGTGCTGGCCGCGGGCGCGGAGCAGGTGCACGGTGAGGTATGCGGGCACGAGGTGCGGCTGCCCTGGCGGGCGAGGCTGAGCGAGATCGTCGCGGCGGTCGCCGCCCTGCCCGAGGCCACCAGCGTCGCCGTGGGCGGCCGGAGCATCGTGTTCGACCTCGGCGACCGGGAGGTCGTCGCCGAGCCGCTGCTGCGCGCCCGGCTGGCGGCGGCGCTGGCCGCCGATCCGGACCGGCCCGCCGGCCGGGCCTGGCTCTGGAGCGATGAGGACGCCCGGATCGTCGCGGGCGCGCACGCCGAGCGCGACTGGGACACCGTACGGACCGTGGCGTCGATGATCAGGGACCACATGGTCGGCGACCCCGACGCCGTGGCCGTCGACGACGGCGCCACTGCCGTCACCTACCGGCGGCTCGGCGAGCTGACCGCCGCGCTCGCCACCCGCTTCGGGCAGGCCGGCGTGGGACCGGGCGATCTGGTCGGCATCGGCCTGCCCCGGCGGATCGAGACCGTCGCAGCCCTGCTGGCCACCTGGTCGCTGGGCGCCGGCTTCCTGCCGCTCGACCTCAAGCACCCGCCGCTCCGGCTGAGCCAGCAGCTGGCCGCCGCCGGAGCGGGGCACGCGGTGCTCCCCGAGGGGGTGGAGCTGCCCGGCTGCACCGCCCTGCGCGCGACGGCCGAGCCGGCCGCGGGCGCCGTCCCCGACTTCCCCGTCGCCCTCGACGGGGTGGCCTACGCCCTGTCCACCTCCGGCTCGACGGGCACGCCCAAGGCGGTCGCCATCCCCCATGCGGCCCTGCGGCACAGCGTCGGCGCCATCGCCGCCATGATCGGAGCCGAGCGCCCGCACGTCACCTGCATGGCCACGCTGACCTTCGACATGTCCACGATGGAGATCTTCCTGCCGCTGGCCACCGGCGGGCGGCTGCTGCTGGTCCACGAGGACCTGCAGCGGGATCCGGAACGGCTGGCCGCCTGGCTGCACGGCCGGCGGCTCGACCTGGTCCAGGCCACCCCGACGACCTGGCGGATGACCGTGCCGCACCTGACCGCCGGCAGCCTGGACGGCGTCGACGTGATCTGCGGCGGGGAGGCGCTCAGCGCCGATCTCGTGGCCGGTCTGCGGACGACGGGCGCGCGGGTGTGGAACGGCTACGGCCCGACCGAGACCACCATCTACACCGTCACGCACCTGGTGCCTGATCCGCCGCACGACCCCGTGCCGATCGGCCGCCCTCTGCCGGGCACCCGGGCCGCGGTGCTCGACCAGTGGGACCGGACGGCGCCCGTCGGCCTGATCGGGGAGCTCGTGCTGAGCGGCCCGCAGCTGGCGCTCGGCTACGTCGGCGACCCGGAGCGCACGGCGGCCGTCTTCCAGGAGCACCCGGAGCTGGGCCGGATCTACCGGACCGGCGATCTGTGCGCCTGGCGTCCCGACGGGACCCTGGCCTATCACGGCCGCATCGACCACCAGGTGAAGCTGCGCGGACAGCGGATCGAGCTGGAGGAGATCGAGGCGGTCGCCGAGCGCCATCCGCGGGTGGCCAGGGCCGCCGCGCTGGTGGTCGACCACGGCGCCAACGACCAGCGCCTGACCCTGTACGCGCAGGCGGCGCGGCTGGGGACGGCCGAGCTGCGCGACCACCTGGCGCAGTGGCTGCCACGGGCGCTCATGCCGCAGCGCATCGCGATCGTGCCCAGCCTTCCCCTGACCGGCAGCCAGAAGATCGACAGGCATGCGCTCCAGTCGCACGCCGAGACCCTCGTGGAGACGTGATGAAAGTCCTGGGTATCAGCGGCCTGCACCATTCCGAGGAATTCAAGCGGCGCGAGCTTCCCGGCCTGTCCGAACGCGAGTACCGGATCAGCCAGGGCCGCGACTCGGCCGCCGCCCTGGTGGTGGACGGCCGGGTCGTGGCGGCCTCGGCCGAGGAGCGTTTCACCGGCGAGAAGGGCACCGGCCGCTTCCCCGCCAACGCCATCCGCGACTGCCTGGACCGGGCCGGGCTCGGCCTGGCCGACCTCGACCTGATCGGCCACGGCTTCGCCCACGAGCCCTCCGAGCTGGAGGCCGGGGAGGACTACCTGGCCCGGCGCTACCGGGAGGTCTACGACCCCGAGCGGCAGCTGGACTGGTTCGCCGAGCACTTCCCCGGCCAGGAGGTCCGCTCGCGCTTCGTCCCCGTTCCGCACCATCTGGCGCACGCGGCCAGCGCCTACTACGCCAGCGGCTTCGACGACTGCCTGGTGCTGGTGGCCGACGGCCGGGGCGAGACCGAGAGCCTGACCGTGCTCGCCGGCACCGGCGGCAAGCTCGACGTGCTGCACTCCGTGCCCGCGATGCACTCCCTCGGCACGCTCTACGGGGTCTTCACCCTCTACCTGGGCTTCGAGATGGCCCTGGACGAGTACAAGATGATGGGCCTGGCCTCCTACGGCGACCGCACCCGCTACGAGCGCGAGCTGCGGCAGCTGGTGCACCTGCGGCCCGCGCCGGAGTTCAGCGTCCCGCTGCTGGCCCGCGACGGCGACCTGCTCCAGCGGGAGACGCACCGGGGCGTCCTGGCCGTGCTGGAGGAGATCTTCGGACCGGCGCGGCAGCCGGGCGGCCCGATCGAGCAGCGGCACATGGACATCGCCGCGGCCGTCCAGGCGGCGCTGGAGCGGTGCCTGCTGCACGTGTTGCGGCACTACCGTCACCAGACGGGACTGCGCGACCTGTGCTACGCGGGCGGGGTCGCGCTCAACTGCACCGCCAACGGCCTCATCCTGCGCAGCCGGCTGTTCGACAGGGTCTTCGTGCCGCCCGGCGCCGGCGACGACGGCACCGCCGTGGGCGCCGCGCTCCACCTGCACGCCGACCGCAAGCCGGAGACCCCGATCACGCCGCTGCTCATGCCGTACTGGGGCAGCTCCTTCGACGCCGACCGGATCGCCGAGCACCTGGCCACCAGGACCGACTGCCGCCACCGCCGCGTCACCGACGAGGAGGAGCTGCTCGCCGAGACCGCCGCCGCGCTGGACCGGGGCGAGGTGATCGCCTGGTTCCAGGACGGCATGGAGTTCGGCCCCCGCGCCCTGGGCTGCCGCAGCATCCTGGCGGACCCTCGCGAAGCCCGGATGCGCGACCACATCAACAACCTGATCAAGAAGCGTGAGGACTTCCGGCCCTTCGCCCCCGTCGTCGCCGAGGAGGCGGCGGCCGACCTGTTCGAGATCAGGCGGGGCCGCGAGCGCCAGTACGCGCACATGCTGTTCACCACCCGCACCCGCCCCGAGCACCGCGAGCGCCTGGGCGCGGTCACGCACATCGACGGCACCGCCCGGGTCCAGGCGGTCAGCAGGGACGGCAACCCGCGCCTGTGGTCGCTGCTGAACGTCTTCGCCGCGCGCACCGGCCTGCCGGTGCTGCTCAACACCTCCTTCAACCTGCGCGGCCAGCCGATCGTCCGCACCCCGCGCGAGGCGGTCGACACCTTCCTGCGCGGCGGCCTGGACCGCCTGGTCATCGGCGACCACGTGGTGCTGCCGGGAGGCGCGTCGTGAGTCCCTCGACCACGCTGCCCGCCGACCTGGCGGCGACCGTCCGGCCCACCTACGCGCGCGGGTCGCTGACCCGCCCTCTCACCCGTCCGTACGGCGGCGCCGTGCTGGCCGCGGCCGTCCTGGCGTTGATCGCCGAGGCCGGTACCGAGCAGGTGACGGTGGCGGCGGTGGACGGGAGCGGGCTGGTGACGCTGCGCGCGGCGGTCGGGGAGCGCACCACGCTGGCCGAGCTGCTGGCGCCCGAGCGGGACCCGGCCGACCCGCGGGCCCGGGTGCTGGTGGCGGCCGACGCCGACCGGGCCGAGGTGGACCGGCTGGCGCTGGGCCTGCGCGACTGCGACTGCCT
This sequence comes from Nonomuraea sp. NPDC004354, assembly GCF_053602555.1. Lineage (NCBI taxonomy): Bacteria > Bacillati > Actinomycetota > Actinomycetes > Streptosporangiales > Streptosporangiaceae > Nonomuraea > Nonomuraea sp. NPDC004354. Next base: position 63,711 of record NZ_JBSGDV010000006.1, read on the forward strand.
CTTCCTGCTGGCCGGCGATGCCGGCGGCCGGCGGCTGGAGTGCGACTACGACGCCGACCGGTACACCGCGGCCACCATGGCCTGGCACCTGGACCGGCTGGAGTCGATCCTGGAGTCGCTGGACGACGATCCCGGCACCCCGCTTGCCGAGGTAATGATCGCCCCGGACGCCCTGCCGATCGCGGCCGACTGGCACGAGGACGCCTACGTCGCCCCGCGTACCCCCACCGAGGAGGCGCTGGCCGCCATCTGGGCCGAGGTCCTGGAGGTGCCCAGGGTCGGCGCGGAGGACGACTTCTTCGCGATGGGCGGCCACTCCATCCTCGCCGCCCGGGCGCTGACCAGGATCCGCGCCGCCTTCGACGTCGAGGTGCACTTCGACGAGCTGTTCGCGGCCCCGACCCTGGCCAGGTGCGCCGAGGTGGTCGACGCGGCCGCCGCGCGCGGCCCGGTGCGCGGCCCGGTGCGCCCGCTGGTCAAGGCGCCCGACGGGCACGCCGTGGTCTCGCTGGAGCAGGAGCGGCTGTGGTTCCTGGAGCAGTGGCGGCCGGGCACGGCGCTCCACAACGTGCCGCTGGTGCTGGAGCTGACCGGCCCGGCCGACGCCGGTGAGCTGCGGCAGGCGCTCCAGCGGGTCGTCGACCGCCATCCGGCCCTGCGCACCGCCTTCGTCACCGTCGACGGCCAGCCGCGGCCGGTGACCCGGGCGGCGGCCGTCCCCTGGCGGCACGAGCGTGCCGCGAACGGGGCGGCGGCGTGGGAGGCCGTCCGCGGCCACCTCAGGGAGCCCTTCGACCTGGGCGTGCCGCCCCTGGTCCGGGCCGGGCTGGTGAGCCATGCCCACGACCGGCACCTGCTGTGGATCTGCGTGCACCACCTGGCCGTCGACGGCTGGTCGCTGGACCACCTGCTCGACGACCTCACCACCGCCTGCCGTGGCCGCGCCCTGCCGCCGCCCGACGAGCTCGGCTACGCCGACTACGCCGCCTGGCAGCGCAGCAGGCCCGTGGACGAGGGGCTGGCCTGGTGGCGTGAGCACCTGGACGGCCTGCCGCCGCTGCTGGAGCTCCCCTCGGACCACCGCCGCCCGGCCGTGCAGAGCTTCGGCGGCGGCACCCGGCGCCACGTCGTGCCGCCGGAGCTGGCCCGCGCCCTGACCGATTTCGCCCGGGCGCGCTCGGCAACCGTCTTCGACGTGGCGCTGACGGTCTTCGCGCTGGTCCTGCGCCGCTGGACGGGCCGGAGCGACCTGCCGATCGCCACACCGGTGGCCGCCCGGCCGCTGCCCGAGCTGGAACCGCTCGTCGGCTTCTTCGTCAACACCCTGGTGGTGCGGGCCGACGTGTCCGGCGAGCCGGGCTTCGGCGAGCTGGTCGACCGGGTACGGCGCGGCGTCGCGGGCGCGCTCAGCCACCAGGACGTGCCCTTCGCGCTGCTGGTGGAGGCGCTCCAGCCGGAGCGGGCGCTCACCCACGCGCCGCTGGTGCAGGTCGCCTTCGCGCACTACCGGCCCTCGCGCCACTCCTGGGCCCTGACCGACGGGCTGACGGCCACGATGCGGCTGGCGGACACCGGGACCGCCAAGTTCGACCTCACCTTCACCGTGCACGACGCGCCGGGCGAGATGGCCGTGGAGGTGGAGTACGCGACCGACCTGTTCGAGGCGGACACCGCCGACCGGCTGGCCGAGCAGTGGCAGACCCTGCTGCGGCGCCTGCTGGCGGCGCCGGGACGGCCGGTCTCCCGCGTCAGCGCGCTGCCCGAGCGCCAGCGGAGGCGGCTGGCCGGCTGGTCCGCCGGGTCCGGCGGGTCCGGCTCCGTGGCCGGCCCGGAGCCGGTGTCCGTCCCTGAGCTGGTCGCCCGGCAGGTGGCCGGCCGCCCGGACGCGGTCGCGGTGAGCGACGGGGCCGTCCGGCTCACCTACGCCGAGCTGTGGGCGCGGTCGGGCGCGCTGGCCGCACGGCTCGGGCCGCGCAGGGGCGAGCCGGTGGGGCTGGCCTGCCGTCGCGGCGCCGACCTGGTCGTCGCCATGCTGGCCATCCTGCGGGCCGGGGCCGCCTACGTGCCGCTCGACCCCGCCTACCCGGCCGCCCGGCTGTCGTTCATGCTGGAGGACAGCGGCGCGCGACTGGTGGTGGGGCATCGCGACCTGCTCGCCGGGCTGCCGCTGGCCGGACGCGCCGGCCTGGCCGTGGACGGGCCGGGCGCCGAGATCGGGGCCGCTCCTCAGGTGGAGGTCGGCCCCGAGGACGCCGCCTACGTGATCTACACCTCGGGCTCGACCGGACGGCCGAAGGGCGTGGTGATCCCGCACCGGGGCGTCATCCGCCTGGTCCGGGAGACCGACTACGTCGCCCTCGACGGCACGACGGTCATCGCCCAGGTCTCCAACGCCTCCTTCGACGCCATCACCTTCGAGGTCTGGGGCGCGCTGACCAACGGCGGCCGCGTGGCGGTGACGCCACCGGAGACCGTGCTGTCCCCGGTCGCGCTCGCCGCGCTGCTGCGCGCCGAGCGGGTCACCACCGCCTTCCTCACCACGTCCCTGTTCAACGCCACCACCAGCGAGGTCCCCGACGCCTTCGCCACGGTCGAGCAGCTCTACGTCGGCGGCGAGGCGCTGGACGTGGCCAGGATCGGGGAGGTGCTGCGCGGCGGGCTCGGTCCGAAGAGCCTGCACAACGCCTACGGGCCGACCGAGGTGACCACCTTCTCCACCTGCCGGCGGCTCACCGAGCCGCCCGCCGTCCGCGGGCCCATCGGCAGGCCCATCGCCAACACCACCGCCTGGGTCGTCGACCTCGACACGGGCGACCTGGCCGCCGCCGGCGTGCCGGGCGAGCTGTGGCTCGGCGGCCCCGGCGTGGCCTGGGGCTACTGGGACCGGCCGGGGCGGACCGCGTCCTCGTTCGTGGCCGACCCCTTCTCCGGTACGGCGGGCGCGCGCCTCTACCGCACCGGGGACCTGGCCCGCTGGAACGGGGACGGCACCCTGGAGTTCCTCGGCCGCGTCGACCGGCAGCTGAAGATCCGCGGTTTCCGGGTAGAGCCCGGCGAGGTCGAGCTGGCCATGTCGGCGCTGCCCGGCGTGCGCGGCTGCGCCGTCGTCGCGCTGGAGCCGGAGTCCGGGCCGGTGGAGCTGGCCGGCTACGTCCAGCCCGGCCCGGGGGTCACCCTGGCCGGGCTGCGCGAGGGACTGGCGCGGGAGCTGCCCGAGCACCTGATCCCCGCCCACCTGATCCTCGTGGACCGGCTGCCCCTCACCCCCAATGGGAAGGTCGACCTGTCCGCCCTGCCCGCGCCCGAGCGGCAGCGGGCCGAGGCGGCCGCGGTGGCACCGGACGGGCCGGTGGAGGAGCTGCTGGCCGGGATCTGGGCCGAGGTGCTCGGCGTGGAACGGCTCGGCGCCACCGACGACTTCTTCGATCTGGGCGGCCACTCCCTGCACGCCGTCAAGGTCACCACACGGATCGAGCGCGCCCTGCGCACGACGCTCTCGGTCCGCGACCTGTTCCGGCACAAGACGGTCCGGCGCCTGGCCGCCGCGCTGCGCAGCGCGGACGGCGACCGGCTGGACCGCGTGGCGGCCATCGTCCTCCAGGTCCGGCAAGCCCGCGTGGTTGCGGAGAAAGAGAACGCAGATGCACATTGACCGCGCCGAAGAGCTGCTCATCAGCAGGCTGCTGGCCGAGGCGGGCCTCGACGACCTGCCCAGGCCGGTCGCGATCCCGCGCCGCGAGCCCGGGTCCGACCCGCTGTCGCACGGCCAGGAGCGGCTGTGGTTCCTGGACCAGTGGCGGCCGGGCATCCCGCTCTACAACGTCCCCGTGCTGCTGGAACTCACCGGTCCGGCCGACGCCGCCGGGCTGCGGCGGGCCGTACAGGGCCTGGCCGACCGGCACCCGGCCCTGCGCACCGCCTTCACCGCCACCGACGGCAGGCCGCGCACCCACCTGCGCGAGGCCGCCGTGCCCTGGAGCCAGGAGCGCGCCGCCGCCTGGGAGGAGGCGCGGCGGCTGGCCGACCGCCGGCTCAGGGAGCCCTTCGACCTGTCGGCCGCTCCCCTCGTGCGCGCCGGGCTGATCACCCACACCGCCGAGCACCACCTGCTGTGGATCTCCTTCCACCACATCGCCGTGGACGGCTGGTCGCTCGGGCTGCTGCTGGAGGAGCTGGCAGGCAACGAGCCCGCGCCGCCGGTCATCGACTACGCCGACTACGCGGCCTGGCAGCGCGGCCTGCCCCTGGACGAGGGGCTGGCCTGGTGGCGCGAGTACCTCGCGGACCTGCCGCCGCTGCTCGAGCTGCCCGTCGACCGGCGGCGGCCGGCCGTCCAGGAGTTCGACGGCGCCACCAAGTACTTCACCCTGCCGATGGCCGAGCAGGTGCGCGAGCTGGCCCACGCCAGGGGCGCCACCGTCTTCGAGGTGCTCTTCGCCGCCTTCGCCCTGCTCCTGGGCCGGTGGAGCGGCCGTACGGACCTGGTGCTCGGCACGCCCGTGGCCGGTCGCCCGGCGCCGGAGCTGGAGGAGCTCGTCGGCTTCTTCGCCAACACCCTCATCGTCCGGGCCGACCTGGCGGGAGACCCGACCTTCACCGAGCTGCTGGCCCGGGTGCGGGAGTCGTCGGCGCCGGCCCAGTCACACCAGGAGACCCCGTTCGCCGCGCTGGTCGACGCGCTCCAGCCCGAGCGTGACCTGTCGCACCCGCCGCTGGTGCAGGTCCTGTTCGGCCTCCACCGCCAGGAGCGGCGGCGCTGGCGGCTGGGCGAGGCGGAGGCGGAACTGCTGCCCGCCGACACCGGGACGGCCAAGTTCGACCTCACCGTCACCGTGGTGGACTGCGAGGGCGAGCTGCGCGTGGAACTGGAGTACGCCACCAGCCTGTTCGACGCCGCCACCGCCGACCGGCTGGCCGAGCAGTGGCAGACCCTGCTGGACGGCCTGCTGGCCGCGCCCGACCGGCCCGTCTCCCAGGTCGGCTCGCTCCCCGAGCACGAGCGGCGGCTGCTGGCGAGCTGGTCGGGGCCGGGCGAGCGCATCGCCCCCACCACCTCGTTGCCCCGCCTGGTGGCCGAGCAGGTGCGCGCCCGTCCGGACGCCGTCGCCCTCACCGACGGCGCCACCAGCCTCACCTACGCCGAGCTGTGGGAGCGCTCCGGCGCGCTGGCCGGCCGCCTCGGCGCCGGGCCGGGCGACCTGGTCGGGCTGGCCTGCCGCCGCAGCGCCGACCTGGTCGTCGGCATGCTCGCCATCCTCCGCACCGGGGCCGCCTACGTGCCGCTCGACCCGGCCTATCCCGCCTCCCGCCTGGCCTTCATGCTGGAGGACGCCGGGCTGCGGGTGGTCGTCACCCAGCGCGGGGTGGAGCTGCCGTCAGGCGGCTACCGGAAGGTCCTGGTGGACTCCCCCGCCACCCTGCCTGCCGCTGAGCCTGCCGCTGGGCCCTTCACCGACGCGGAGACCGGCCCGGACGACCTCGCCTACCTGATCTACACCTCGGGTTCCACCGGCACGCCCAAGGCCGTGATGGCCACCCACCACAACGTGATCCGGCTGCTGTCGGGCACCCGGCGCTGGTACGGCTTCCGCCCCGACGACGTGTGGACGCTGCTGCACTCCAGCTCCTTCGACGTCTCCGTCTGGGAGGTCTGGAACGCCCTGACCACCGGCGGCCGCCTGGTCGTGGTCAGTCACTGGGAGAGCCGCGAGCCGGAGGCCTACTACGACCTGGTCGCCCGCGAGCGGGTGACCGTGCTGAACGCCACCCCGGCCGTCTTCCGCCAGTTCGTCGCCGTGGACGAGCGGCGGGGCGCCGACCTGGCCCTGCGCCTGGTGATCTTCGCCGGGGACGCGCTCGACCGCGACTCGGTGCTGCGCTGGTGGGAGCGGCACGGCGAGGACTCTCCGCAGCTGGTCAACATGTACGGGATCACCGAGACCACCGTGCACAGCACCTACGCCCCGCTGACCCGCGAGCTGCTGGCCGAGCGGCCGAGCCCGATCGGCGTCCCGCTGCCCGACCTCGGCATCCACATCCTGGACCCGGACGGGCAGCCGGTGGCGGCCGGCGTGATCGGCGAGCTGTACGTCAGCGGCGACGGCGTGACCCGCGGCTACTGGAACCGGCCGGACCTGACCGCCCAGCGTTTCGTGCCCGACCCCTTCTCGGGACGGCCGGGCGCCCGGCTCTACCGCAGCGGCGACCTGGCCAGCTGGAAGCCCGACGGCACGCTGGAGTTCCACGGCCGTATCGACCACCAGCTGAAGATCCGCGGCTTCCGCATCGAGCCGGGCGAGGTCGAGGCGGCCGTCGTCGAGCATCCCCACGTGGCCAAGTGCGTCATCGTCGCGCACGGCGCGCCGGAGCGGCGGCTGGTCGCCTACGTCGTGCCCAGGGGCGAGCTGACCGTCGAGGCGGTCCACGAGTTCCTGGAGCCGCGGCTGCCCGCGCACCTGATCCCCTCCGTGGTGATCATCCTGGACGAGCTGCCGCTCAGCGGCAACGGCAAGGTCGACCGGGCCGCGCTGCCGCCGCCCGGCGAGGACCGGCCGGCGCTGGGCCGGGACTACGTCGCCCCCAGGACCGAGACGGAACGGGAGCTGGCGGCCGTCTGGGCCGAGGTGCTGGAGCTGGAGCGGGTCGGCGTCACCGACAACTTCTTCCACCTGGGCGGGGACTCCATCCGCAGCGTGCAGGTGCTGGCGCTGGCCCGCGAGCGCGGGCTCGACTTCGAGCTGCAGCGGCTCTTCCAGCTGCCGACGGTGGCCCAGCTGGCCGCCGACATCGTGCCGGCGGCGCCGGTGGAGCGGGAGCGGGAGCCGTACGAGCTGGTCTCCGCCGCCGACCGGGCCCGGCTGCCCGAGGACGTGGTCGACGCCTACCCGATGGCCGCGCTCCAGGTCGGCATGGTCTTCCACATGGAGTCCGACGAGCGCATGCTCTACCAGAACGTCGACAGCTTCCACCTGCGGGCGCCGTGGGACGAGGAACTGTTCCGCGCCGCGACCGCCCAGGTGGTGCGGCGCCACGACATCCTGCGCACCTCCTTCCACCTGAGCGAGTACAGCGAGATGCTGCAGCTCGTCCACCGTGAGGCCGACCTGCCGATCGTCGTCGCCGACCTGCGCGAGCTGCCGGCCGAGGAGCAGGCGCGCGTCATCGGCGAGCTGGTCGACCGCGAGCGCGAGCGGCCCTTCGACCTGTCCAGGCCGCCGCTGTGGCGCTTCTTCGTCCACCGGCGCACCGACGAGACCTTCCAGTGGACGCTGGTGGAGCACCACGCGATCCTCGACGGCTGGAGCCTGCACTCCACGATCGCCGAGATCCTGGAACGCTATGTGGCCCTGCTCCAGGACCCGGCCGCCGGGGCCGCGGCGCGACCGGCCTCCACCTACCGCGACTTCATCGAGGCCGAGCGCCAGGCCCTGCGGTCGGCCGACGAGCGCGCCTGGTGGAGCGAGCGGCTGGCCGGCCTCGACCGGCTGGTGCTGCCCCGCTGGCCGCGCGACTGCGCGGTCGACGACGCGGGCCCCGCCTACGACGTCCAGGACTGGACCCTGCCCCAGGAGAGCAGCGACTTCTACGGCTGGCGGGAGACCAAGATCCCCGGCGACCTCTGCAGGGGCCTGGAGAAGGTGGCCGAACGGCTGGGCGTGCCGCTGAAGAGCGTGCTGCTGGCCGTACACGTGCGGGTGCTGGCCTATCTGGCCGGGACCGACGAGGTGGTCACCGGGATGGCCTTCAACGGCAGGCTGGAGGAGGCCGACGGCACCGAGTCCCGCGGCCTGTTCCTCAACTCGCTGCCGATCAGGGCGCGGGTCGGCGGGACGTGGGCGGAGCTGATCCGGCGCGTCTTCGAGGAGGAGAACGGCCTGCTGCCGCACCGCCGCTTCCCCATGTCGGAGATCCAGCGCATGGCCGGCGGCGGCCCGCTGTACGAGACGCACTTCGTCTACAACCACTTCCACGTGCTGAAGGACGTGCTCGACGCGGGCGAGGTCGCCTTCGTCGACCCCAAGCTGGACGCCTTCACCACAGTGCGGGTCGAGCCGACCAACTACCCGTTCGTCTGCGGCTTCCTGCGCAACCCGCGCTCCGGCAACGGGCTGCTCATGGGGCTGGACTTCCACCGGGGCGAGTTCTCGCCCGAGCAGGTCCGGCGCGTCCGCGACCAGTACCTGACCGCGCTGCACCAGGTGGCCGCCGATCCGGACGCGCCCGTGGCCGCCGCGCCGCTGTCCTCGCCGGCCGAGCGCGCGCTCGTCGGCCGGTGGAACCGGACCGGCCGGCCGGCGCCGCTGGCCGGCTCGATGGAGTCGCTGGTGGCCGAGCACGTCCTGCTGCGGCCCGAGCGCGTGGCCGTGGTCGACGGCGACGTGCGGCTGAGCTACGCCGAGCTGTGGCGGCGGGCCGGTTCGGTCGCCGCGGCCCTGCGGGAGGCGGGCGTGCGCGCGGGCGACCTGGTCGGGCTGTGCTGCGCCCGCTCGGCCGACCTGGTCTGCGCGATCGTCGGCATCCTGCGGGCGGGGGCGGCCTACGTGCCGCTCGACCCCGGGTATCCGGCCGAGCGGCTGGCGTTCATGCTGGAGGACACCGGCGCCGGCATCGTGCTCGGGCACCGCCACCTGCTGGCCGGGTTGCCGCTCGCCGAAGGCCAGGCGATGGCCGTGGAGGATCTCGGCACCCGCGACTTCCGCGACGGCGACCACGGCGGCGGGGACCGTGTCGCGACCGTCGTCTACACCTCCGGCTCCACCGGGCGGCCCAAGGGGGTGGCGGTGCCGCACCGCGGCGTCGTGCGCCTGGTGCGCGGCACCGACTACGTCCGGCTCGGCCCCGACAGCGTGGTGGCCCAGCTGTCGAACTCCTCCTTCGACCCGCTCGTCTTCGAGGTCTGGGGCGCGCTGCTGAACGGCGGGCGACTGGTGATCGCCGACAACGAGACGGTGCTGTCACCCGCCAGGCTGACGGCGCTGCTGCGGGCCGAGGGCGTGACCACGCTCGCCCTGGTGACCGCCCTGTTCAACTCGACGGTCGGCGAGGTGCCCGACGCCTTCGCCACCGTGGACCAGGTCTACATCGGCGGCGAGCGCATCAACCTGAGCAGCGTCCGCGAGGCCCGCCACTCCGGCCTGCACAACATCTACGGCCCGACCGAGGTGACCAGCATCTCCACCTGCAGACCGCTGGCGGAGCTGCCGCTCACCAACGGGCAGATCGGGCCGCCCATCGCCAACACGCAGGCCTGGGTCGTGGACCAGGCACTGCGTCCCGCTCCGGTCGGGGTTCCCGGCGAGCTGTGGCTGGGCGGCCCCGGCGTGGCCGTCGGCTACTGGCGGCGGCCCGGACTGACCGCCGACCGCTTCGTCGCCGATCCCTTCTCCGGGGTGCCGGGCTCGCGCCTGTACCGCACCGGCGACCTGGCCTGCTGGCGGCCCGACGGCACCCTGGACTTCCTCGGCCGCCGCGATCACCAGGTCAAGATCCGGGGCTTCCGGGTGGAGCTGGGCGAGATCGAGGAGACGCTGGCCGGGCACCCGTCGGTGGCCGCCTGCGTGGTGACCGCGCCCGGCGGCAGGCTGGCCGCCTACGTGCAGCCCGCCGCCGCGGTCAGCGCCGGCGAGCTGCTGGAGCACCTGGCGGGGCAGCTGCCCGAGCACATGGTGCCGGCCAGCTTGATGATCATGGATGAGCTGCCGCTCAACCCCAACGGCAAGATCGACCGGGCCGCGCTCCCCCTGCCCGGCTCCGGCCAGGCCGTTCCCGAGGCGGAGTACGTCGCGCCCCGCGACCCGGTGGAGGAGGCGCTCTCCGAGATCTGGCGCGAGGTGCTGGAGGTCGAACGGGCCGGCGCCGAGGACGACTTCTTCGCCCTGGGCGGGCACTCCCTGCACGCCGTGCAGATCGCCTTCCGCATCCGCACCACCTTCGGCGTCGACCTGGGCATCAAGCAGATCCTCGCGGAGCCCCGCATCTCCGCCCTGGCCAAGCGGGTCGCCGAGGAGCTGGAGCGGATGGTCGAGGCGCTCACCGACGACGAGCTCGAGCGGCTGCTGCCGTCCGAGTCATGAGAGGACCCGCACGCATGTCCGAGACCTTCGCCACGCGGATCGCGCAGCTGTCCCCCGAGCGCCGCAGGCTCCTCCTCGAACGGCTGGCGCGCGGGTCCGAGCCGCTGCGCGCGCCGCGTGACGGCACGCCGCTGCCGCTGTCGTTCGCCCAGGAGCGGCTGTGGTTCCTGTGGCGGATGGCCCCGGACAGTCCCGCCTACAACGCCCCGGCGGCGGTACGGCTCCGCGGCCCGCTGGAGGTGGATGCGCTCGCCGGGGCGCTGAGCGGGGTGGTGGCCAGGCACGAGGTGCTGCGCACCCGCTACGCCGCGGAGGGCGGGGCGCCCGCCCAGGTCGTGGACCCGCCCGCGCCGGTCGAGCTGCCGGTGATCCACGCCGCGGAGGGCGAGCTGCGCGGACTGGTCGACCGTGAGTGCGCGCTGCCCTTCGACCTGGAGGGCGGGCCGGTCCTGCGCGCCCGGCTGTTCCGCCTGGCCGCCGACGACCATGTCCTGCTGCTGGTCATCCATCACATCGCCTGCGACGGCTGGTCCCTGCCCATCCTGTGGCGGGAGCTGGCCGCCCTCCACCAGGGCGAGTCCCTTCCCGACCTGGAGATCCAGTACGCCGACCACGCCCACCGCCAGCGGCACGCCGCCGCCCACGCAGACACCGCCCATGCAGGCACCGCCCAGGATGACGGCGGCACTGACACCGGCACCGGCCCTGACCGTGACACTGACGACGGACTGGGCTACTGGACCGCCCAGCTGGCCGGCCTGGAGACGCTCGAACTGCCCGCCGACCGGCCCCGGCCGCAGGAGCCCGGGCACCAGGGCCACCACGTGCCGCTGCGCGTGCCGGAGGAGACGGCGCGCACGCTGCGCGCGCTGGCCCGCGACAGCGGCGCGACCGTCTTCATGGTGCTGCTGACCGCCGTCCAGGCGCTGCTGTCCCGCCTGACCGGCCAGCACGACATCGCTGTCGGCACCCCCACGGCCGGCCGCGACCGCCCCGACACCGCCCCGCTCATCGGCTTCTTCGTCAACACCCTCGTGCTGCGCGCCGGCACCGGCGACAACCCCACCTTCCGCGACCTGCTGCGCCGGAACCGGACCACCGTGCTGGACGCCTTCGCCCACCAGCACACCCCCTTCGAGCGCGTCGTCGAGCGGCTCAACCCGGTGCGCGGTCCCGGCAGGAACCCGTTGTTCAACGTCATGTTCACCGGCGACAGCGACGCGGCCACCTCGAGGCTGGAGCTGGGCGGGCTGGCCGCGCAGCCGTACCCCTGCGACGCCGGCGGGGCGCTGTTCGACCTGACCTTCAGCCTGCACGACGGCTTCGCGGGTGCCCTGGAGTACGACGCCGAGCTGTTCGACCTGGGCACCGTCGAGCGCATGGCCGACCAGCTGAACGTGCTGCTGCGCCAGGCGGCGGCCGACCCGGACCGGCCGATCGCCGACTACGACCTGGTCACCGACGCCGAGCGGCGGCAGCTGGCGCACTGGAACGCGACCCGGCTCGCCCGCAACGCCAGGTCCAGCGTCGAGGAGCAGTTTGAGGCCTGCGCCGACACGGCCCCCGGCGACCTGGCGCTGGTGTGCGGGGCCGAGCGGCTCACCTACGGCCAGGTGGAGCGGCGGGCCAACCGGCTGGCCCACCTGATCCGCGAGCTCGGCGCGGGAACCGAGGACGTGGTGGCGATCTGCGTGGGGCGCGGCCCGGATTCGGTGATCGCCCCGCTGGCCGCCCTGAAGGCGGGGACGGCGTTCTTCCCCGTCGACGCCGACCAGCCGCCGGCGCGGCTGGCCGCGATGCTGGCCGGTACGGCACCGGCGGTCGTGCTGGCGGACCCGGGTTTCGCCGGGGAGATCCCCGACGGCCCCTGGCGGGTGGCCGACATCGGCGGCGACCTCGGCGCGCTGCCCGACCACCGGCCCGCACGCGACGTGCCAGGCTCCGCTCTGGCCTACGTCATCCACACCTCCGGCTCCACCGGCACGCCCAAGGGCGTCATGGTCACCAGGGGCGGCCTGGCCAACCTGCGCGCCGACTGGGCCGCGCGCAGGTACCGCGCCCGCAGGTGGCTGACCGTGGCCAGCCCCTCCTTCGACGTCTTCCTCGGCGACGTGGTGCGCAGCCTGACGTTCGGCGGGAGCCTGGTGATCGCGCCGCGCACCCTGGCTCTGGCTCCCGGCGAGCTGGCCGACGCGCTCGTGGCCGAGCGGATCGACGCCTTCGACAGCATCCCGGCCGTGCTGCACGCGCTGGCCCAGCACGTGGCCGGCAGCGGACGGCGGCTGCCTGACCTGCGCCTGCTCGTCTCGGGCGGCGACGCCCTGTCCGTGGCCGACTGCGAGGCGATCATGGCGGCCCTCGGCTCCGAGGTGCGCGTGCTCAACGCCTGGGGCGCCACCGAGACGACCATCGACAGCACCATCCACGAGGTGCGCAGGGGCGCGCGGACGGTCTCCGGCATCGTGCCCGTCGGCGCCCCGGCCGCCAACACCGGTATCCACGTCCTGGACGAGCAGGGCCGGCAGGTGCCGATCGGCGTCGTGGGCGAGCTCCACGTCGGTGGCGAGGGCCTGGCCCGCGGCTACATCGGCCGGCCCGCGCAGACCGCGGCCCGCTTCGTGCCCGACCCGTACGCCACCGCGCCGGGCGCCCGCCTCTACCGCACCGGCGACCTGGGCCGCTGGTTGCCCGACGGCACCATCGAGTTCCTCGGCCGCGACGACGACCAGGTGAAGATCCGCGGCCACCGCGTCGAGCCGGGCGAGGTGCAGGCCGTCCTGCGCGAGCATCCGGCGGTCGCCGACTGCCACGTGCTGGCCTGGCCCGACGGGCCTGGCAACCACCGGCTGGTCGGCTACGTGGTGCTGACGGGGCAGACCGGCCACGGCGAGCTGCGGGAGTTCTGCAACCAGCGCCTGCCCCGCGCGATGTGGCTGTCGGGGATCGTCGAGGTGGACGCGCTGCCCCGCACCCTGAGCGGGAAGGTCGACCGGGCCCGGCTGCCGCAGCCCGGTCCCGCCGTCTCCCGTGCCCGCCACGAGCCGCCGCGCACCGAGCTGGAGCGCACGGTCGCCGCCGTCTGGCGGCGGGTGCTCCAGGTGCCGGACGAGGTGGGCGCGCACGACGACTTCTTCGACCTCGGCGGGCACTCGATGCTGGCCACCCGCCTGCTCTTCGCGCTCAAGGAGGAGCTCGGCGTCGACCTGCCGGTCACCGCGATCTTCGAGGCGCCGACCGTGGCGGCGCTGGCCGCCCGCGTCGAGACCGCCCGGCCCGCCGCGCCGCCGGTCCTGCGCGCGCCGCGAGAGGAGACCCTGCCCCTGTCCTTCGCCCAGGAGCGGCTGTGGTTCCTGTGGAAGCTGGCTCCCGCCAGTCCCGCGTACAACATGCCGGTGTCCGTACGGCTGCGCGGCCCGCTCGACGTCGAGGCGCTGGCCGGGGCGCTCAGCGGGGTGGTGGCCCGGCACGAGGTGCTGCGCACCCGTTACGTGGAGGTCGACGGCGTCCCCGCCCAGGTGGTCGATCCGCCCGCCCCGGTGGAGCTCGGGGAGGGGCTGGAGGGCGCCTGGGAGGAGCCCTTCGACCTGGAGAGCGGGCCGGTCCTGCGGGCGCGGCTGCACCGCGTGGCCGCCGACGACCACGTCCTGCTCCTGGTCTTCCACCACATCGCCTGCGACGGCTGGTCCCTGCCCGTCCTGTGGTCGGAGCTGGCCGCCCTCTACCAGGGCCGGACGCTTCCCGCCCTGGAGATCCAGTACGCCGACCACGCCTTCCACCAGCGCCGCCACGACTCCGCGGACGGCCTGGCCTACTGGACCGACCGGCTGGCCGGCCTGGAGACGCTCGAGCTGCCCACCGACCGGCCCCGGCCCCACTCGCCCACCCTGCGGGGCGACCACGTGCCGCTGCGCCTGCCGGCCGACGGCGTCCGGCGGCTGGCCCGCGAGCACGGCGCGACCGTCTACATGGTGCTGCTGACCGCCGTCCAGACCCTGCTCGCCCGCCTGACCGGCCGGCACGACATCGCCGTCGGCACCCCCACGACCGGCCGCGACCACCCGGACACCGCGCCCCTGATCGGTTTCTTCGCCAACACCCTCGTGCTGCGCGCCGACACCGGCGGCGACCCCGCCTTCGCCGAACTGCTGCGGCGCACCCGCGCCGCCGTCCTGGAGGCCTTCGCCCACCAGGACACCCCCTTCGAGCGCGTCGTCGAGCGGCTCAATCCGGTGCGCAGCCCCGGCCACAACCCCCTGTTCGACGTGCTGGTGACGTACTCGAAGGAGGAGCCGCGCGACGCGTGGAGCCTCGACGGGCTGGAGGTCACCCGGCAGGACGCGGACGTTCCCGCCGCCCAGTTCGATCTGACCTTCGCCGTGCACGAGTCGGAGGAGGGGCTGAGCGGCGCGCTGCACTACGCGGCCGACCTGTTCGACCGCTCGACCGCCGAGTCGATGGCCGCGCGGCTGGCCAGGCTGGTCGAGGCGGCCGTGGCCGACCCGGCCATCCGGATCGGCCGCCTGCCGGTGCTCAGCGCCGAGGAGGAGGGGCAGGCCGAGGGGCCGCGCCGCGAGGAGCGGCCGGAGCCGCTGCCCCGGGTCTTCGAGTCGTACGCCGCCCGGACCCCGGACGCTCCCGCGGTGGTCGCCGACGGCCGTACCTGGACCTATGGCCAGGTCAACCGCATGGCCAACCGGCTGGCCCACCACCTGCTGGAGCGCGGCGCCGGACCGGAGACCCTCGTCGCGCTGGCCCTGCCCCGCTCGGCCGACCTGATCACCGGCATCCTGGGCGTGCTCAAGGCGGGCGCCGCCTACCTGCCGCTCGACCTGGAGCATCCGGCCGAGAGGCTCGCCGCCACGCTCCGTGACGCCCGGCCGGTGCTGCTCCTCACCACGCGCGAGGCGGCGCTGCCGTACGAGACGGCGGTGATGATGGAGGAGGTGCCCGCCGGGCCCGAGCACGACCCGGGCCTGCCGCTCGCGCCGGACCGGGCGGCCTACGTCATCTACACCTCCGGTTCCACCGGCACGCCCAAGGGTGTCGTCCTGGAGCACCGGGGGCTGGCCAACCTGACGGCCAATCTGGGTGAGCGCCTGGACGGGGCGGGCGGGCCCGCGCACCGGGTGCTCCAGCTGGTCTCGCCCGGTTTCGACGTCATGGTGTCGGAGGTCGCCACGGCGTTCGCCCGTGGCGGCTGCCTGGTGATCGCACCGGCCACGCTCACCGGGGAGGCGCTGGGGGACTTCCTGCGCGAGCAGCGGGTGAGCCTGGCGCACGTGCCCCCCGCGCTGCTGGCCACCGTGCCCCGCCAGCCGCTGCCCGACCTGCGGGTGCTCGTGGTCGGCGGGGAGGGCTGCCCGCCCGAGCTCATGGCGTGGTGGGCGGCCGGGCGCACGATGATCAACGCCTACGGTCCGTCCGAGGTGACGGTGGACGCGACGGCGTGGACCCACGAGCCGGGACCGGTCATGATCGGCAGGCCCTTGCCGGACATCCAGGTCCACCTGCTGGACGGCGACCTGCGGCCGGTACCGCCGGGCGTGCGCGGCGAGCTGTACATCGGCGGACCCGGCGTCGGCCGCGGCTACCTCGACCGCCCCGCACTCACCGCCCAGCGCTTCATCGCCTGGACCGGCGGCCGCCGCCTCTACCGCACCGGCGACCTGGCCCGCCGCCACCCCGACGGCACCCTCGAATTCCTCGGCCGCGCCGACAACCAGATCAAACTCCGCGGCCA
Source organism: Nonomuraea sp. NPDC004354 (assembly GCF_053602555.1). NCBI lineage: Bacteria > Bacillati > Actinomycetota > Actinomycetes > Streptosporangiales > Streptosporangiaceae > Nonomuraea > Nonomuraea sp. NPDC004354. The sequence continues at coordinate 79,524 of NZ_JBSGDV010000006.1, forward strand.
CCGCATCGAGCCGGCCGAGATCGAGCACACGCTGAGCCAGGCGCCGGGCGTCGGCCAGGTGGCGGTGATCCTGCGCGACGAGCAGCTCATCGCCTACTTCACCCCGGCCGGCGCCAGCCCCGCGGCCGTGCAGCGCCACGCCCGCACCCACCTGCCCACCCACATGCTGCCGGCCGCCTACCTGCCGCTGCCCGCGCTGCCGCTGACCCCGAACGGCAAGCTGGACCGCCGCGCGCTGCCCGAGCCCCCGGCCACCCGGCACCGGCCGCCCCGCACCCCGCGCGAGCAGACGCTGCTGCGGCTGTTCAACGACACGCTCAACGCCACCCACCTGGGCATCGACGACAACTTCTTCGCCAACGGCGGCCACTCCATCCTGGCCACCCGGCTGATCAGCCGCATCCGCACCGCCCTGGACGCCACCCTCACCATCCGCGACCTGTTCGACCACCCGACCGTGGCGGGCCTGGCGGAGGTCCTGCGCGGCGACGCCCGGCCGGCGCTGCGGCCGATGCCCAGGCCGGAACGGCTGCCGCTGTCGTTCACCCAGCGCCGCCTGTGGTTCCTCAACCGGCTGGAGGACGCCGGCGACCACGCCCAGAACACGCTGGTCTGCCTCAGGCTGCGCGGCCCGCTGGCGGTGCCCGCGCTGGCCGCCGCCCTGTCCGACGTGGTGGCCAGGCACGAGCCGCTGCGCACGGTCTTCCCCGAGGACGAGGCTGGCCCCTACCAGCACGTGCTGCCGCCCGCTCCGGTGCGCCTGACGCCGGTGGACACCACCGAGCGGGAGCTGCCGGAGCTGCTCACCGCGACCACCGCGCAAGGCTTCGACCTGACGCGGGAGGCGCCGGTGCGGATGCGGCTGTTCAGGCTCGGCGCCCGCGAGCACGTCCTGCTGCTGGTGGTCCACCACATCGCCTGCGACGGCTGGTCCATGGCGCCGCTCTCGCGCGACCTTGCCGAGGCCTACCGCGCCCGGCTCGACGGCGGGTCGCCCGGGTGGAGCCCGCTGCCCGTCCAGTACGCCGACTACGCCCTGTGGCAGGAGCCGGGCGACGAGCAGCTGGAGTTCTGGCGCGCCGGCCTGGCCGGCCTGCCCGACCAGCTCGACCTGCCCACCGACCGGCCGCGCCCGGCGATCGCCAGCTACCGCGGCGACACGGTGCCCTTCACGATCCCGCCCGAGCTGCACGAGCGCATGCTGGAGGTGGCCCAGTCGGGCAACCTCAGCCTGTTCATGGTGGTGCAGGCGGCCCTGGCCGCCCTGCTGACCCGGCTGGGCGCGGGCGAGGACGTCCCGATCGGCACCGCGGTGGCCGGCCGGGGCGACGAGGCGCTGGACGACCTGGTCGGCTGCTTCATCAACACCCTCGTGCTGCGGACCGACACCTCGGGCGACCCGAGCTTCCACGAGCTGCTCGAGCGCGTCAGAGAGGGCAACCTGGCCGCCTACGAGCACCAGGACGTGCCCTTCGAGCGGGTCGTGGAGGCGGTCAACCCCACCCGGTCGCTGGCCCGCTTCCCGCTCTTCCAGGTGCTCCTGGTCTTCCAGAACAACGCCCCGGCCGAGCTCGCCTTCGCCGGCCTGGACATCGCCCACGAGCCGGTACGGCACGGCACCGCGGACTACGACCTGACCCTCGACGTGATCGAGAACTACGGCCCCTGCGGACAGCCGGAGGGCATGGCCGCCTACCTCGAGTACGCGGTGGACCTGTTCGACCGGGCCACTGCCGAGGCGCTGGCCGAGCGGCTGCTGCGGCTGCTGGAGGCCGCCGTGGCCGACCCGGACGCCCCGATCGGCGAGCTGCCCGTGCTCAGCGCCGAGGAGGCCCGCCAGGCGGTGGCCCACTCCCACGGCCCCCGCGTCGAAGCGCCACCGCAGACCCTGCCGACCTTCTTCGAACAGCAGGCCGCCCGCACCCCGGACGCCGTGGCCGTGGTGGCCGAGGGGCGCAGCTGGACCTTCGACGAGGTGAACCGTACGGCCAACCGGCTGGCCCACCACCTCAGGGCACAAGGAGCCGGACCGGAGACGCTCATCGCGCTGGCCCTCCCCCGCTCCGTCCACATGATCACGGCCATCCTGGGCGTGCACAAGGCGGGCGCCGCCTACCTGCCGCTCGACCTGGAACACCCCGAGGAGCGGCTCGCCTACACCCTCCAGGACGCCCGGCCGCTCCTCCTGCTCACCACCCGCGGCACGGCGCTGCCGTACGAGCGGACCCTGGCGATGGAGGACGTGCCGGACGGGCCCGACCACGACCCCGGCACCCCGCCGCTGCCCCGGCACGCCGCCTACGTCATCTACACCTCCGGCTCCACCGGCCGGCCCAAGGGCGTGGTGCTCGAACACGGCGGTCTGGCCCACCTGTTCCACGCGCACCGGCACGGGCTGTTCACCGCGGCGAAGGGCGAGCGGCTGCGCATCGCCTTCGTGGTGCCGCTGACCTTCGACACCTCGTGGGACTCGATCCTGTGGCTGGTCGACGGGCACGAGCTGCACGTCATCGACGACGTGACGCGGCGCACGCCCGAGGACCTGGTCGACTACATCGACCGGCACCGGATCGGCTTCGTGGACCTCACCCCGGTCTTCATGGAGCAGCTGGTCGCCGCGGGGCTGTTCGCGCCGGGGCGGCACCATCCGAAGGCGCTGATGGTGGGCGGGGAGGCGGTCTCGGCCGGGTTGTGGCGGGCGATGCGGCAGGCGACCGACACCGACAGCTACAACTACTACGGCCAGACCGAGTGCACCAACGACAGCACCGGCTACCGGGTGCGTGACGGCGAGGTGCCGCTGATCGGCCGCCCGCTGGTCAACACCGAGGTCCACCTGCTGGACGGCAATCTGCGGCCGGTACCACCGGGCGTGCGCGGCGAACTGTACATCGGCGGACCCGGCGTCGGCCGCGGCTACCTCGACCGCCCCGCACTCACCGCCCAGCGCTTCATCGCCTGGACCGGCGGCCGCCGCCTCTACCGCACCGGCGACCTGGCCCGCCGCCACCCCGACGGCACCCTCGAATTCCTCGGCCGCGCCGACAACCAGATCAAACTGCGCGGCCACCGCATCGAGCTCGCCGAGATCGAGACCGTCCTGGGCGGCGCCCCGGGGATCGCGCAGGCCGCGGTCATCGTCCGCGACGACCAGCTCGTCGCCTATCTCACGCCGGAGAGCGCCGACCCGGCGGCCGTCCACCAGCACGCCCTGGCCCACCTGCCGACGCACATGCTTCCCGCGGCCTACCTGCCGCTGCGCGCGCTGCCGCTGAACCCCAACGGCAAGCTGGACCGCCGGGCGCTGCCGGAACCCCCTCGCGCGCGGCACCGCTCGCCGCGCACGCCGAGGGAGAACACGCTGCTGGAGCTCTTCTCCGACGTGCTCGAAGCCCCAGGGCTCGGCATCGACGACAACTTCTTCGCCAACGGCGGCCACTCCATCCTGGCCACCCGGCTGATCAGCCGCATCCGCGGCACGCTCGGGGTCAGGCTGACCATCCGCGACCTGTTCGCCGCGCCCACGGTCGCCGAGCTCATCGAGCGGCTCGACGGCAGCGGCGGCGCGGACGCCTTCGACATGCTGCTGCCGCTGCGGCCCGCCGGCGACCTGCCGCCGCTGTTCTGCGTCCACCCGGTCGGCGGGGTGAGCTGGTGCTACAGCAGCCTGCTGCCGCACCTGGAGCCCGACCGGCCGGTCTACGGGCTGCAGTCCACCGGGCCGGGCCGGGCCGGATCGGTGGCCGAGCTGGCCGAGCAGTACCTGGAACTGGTCCGCAAGGTGCAGCCGGAGGGCCCCTACCACCTGCTCGGGTGGTCCTTCGGCGGCCTGGTGGCCCACGCCATGGCCGAGCGGCTGGAGGGCGAGCGGGAGGGTCAGGTGGCCCTGCTCGCGCTGCTCGACAGCTACCCGGCCTTCTCCGGCGCCGAACGGCCGGGCATCGAGGACCCTGCCGAGGCCCGCGAGCTGCTGATGGACTCCGTCGGCTACGCGGCCGAGCTGGACGAGGAGCTCGTGGCCACGATGACCGAGACCGTCCTGCACAACTCCAGGCTGCTGGACGCGCACCGCCCCGGACGCGTCGGCGGCGACGCGGTGCTGTTCGTCGCCACGCGGAGCTGGGCTCCGGGGGTGTCCGCCGCCGGGATCTGGCGGCCGCACGTGGCCGGCCGCCTGGACGTCCACGAGATCGACTGCGACCACGAGGCGATGACCAGGGCCGACGCCATGGCCCATATCGGACCGATCGTCGCCGCACACTGCAGGGAGGCATGAGCCCATGTTCAAAGTCGTCGTCAACCACGAGGAGCAGTACTCGATCTGGCCCGCCGGCCGGGACAACCCCGCCGGCTGGACGGACGAGGGTTTCGCGGGCGATCGGGAGCAGTGCCTCGCCCACGTCGCCACCATCTGGACCGACATGCGGCCGCTCAGCCTGAGAGGACAGTAGCGATGATCAACAGCGTGGTGATCGTGGGCGGCGGCACGGCCGGATGGATGACCGCCACCTACCTCAAGGCCGCCTTCGGGGACCGGGTCTCGGTCACCCTGGTCGAGTCGCCGCGGATCCCGACGATCGGCGTGGGCGAGGCCACCTTCAGCACCGTCCGGCACTTCTTCGACTACCTCGGGCTGGACGAGCGGGACTGGATGCCGCAGTGCGCCGCCTCCTACAAGCTGGCCATCAGGTTCCAGAACTGGCGCGGTGACGGCACCCACTTCTACCACCCGTTCGAGCGGCTGCGCGTGAGCGACGGGTTCACCCTGGCCGACTGGCACCTGCGGCTCAACGGCGCCGAGCCGTTCGACCGGCACTGCTACATCACCCCGTGGCTCTGCGAGGCCAGGCGCTCGCCCCGCATGCGCGACGGCAGCCTGTTCGCCTCCGGGCTGGACGGCACGCTCGGCCGCTCCACCCTCGACGAGCAGCGCGCGCAGTTCCCCTACGCCTACCACTTCGACGCCGCCCAGCTGGCCGGGTTCCTGACCGGCCTGGGAGTACGGCAGGGCGTCCGCCACGTGCTCGACGACGTCACCGGTGTCGGGCAGGACGAGCGGGGCTGGATCAGCCACGTCGCCACCAGGCAGCACGGCCGGCTGACCGGGGACCTCTACATCGACTGCACCGGCTTCCGCGGCCTGCTCATCAACGAGACGCTGGGCGAGCCGTTCCGCCCCTTCCTGGACGTGCTGCCGAACAACCGCGCGGTCGCCTTGCGGGTGCCTCGCGAGGAGCAGGAGCTGATCAACCCCTACACCACGGCGACCGCGATGGACGCCGGCTGGATCTGGACCATCCCGCTCTACGGCCGCAACGGCACCGGCTACGTCTACTCCGAGGAGTTCTGCACCCCCGAGGAGGCCGAGCGCACGCTGCGCGCCTTCGCCGCGCCCGGCCGCGACGACCTCGAGGCCAACCACATCCGCATGCGGATCGGCCGCAACCACCGCTCCTGGGTGGCCAACTGCGTGGCCATCGGCCTGTCCAGCGGCTTCGTCGAGCCCCTGGAGTCCACCGGGATCTTCTTCATCCAGCACGGCATCGAGCAGCTGGTCAAGCACTTCCCCGACGAGCGCTGGGACCCGCTGCTGAGCAAGGGCTACAACGACAAGGTGGCCCGGGTGATCGACGGGGTCAAGGAGTTCCTGATCCTGCACTACCGGGCCGGCGCCCGCGCCGACACGCCGTACTGGCAGGAGACCAAGCGCCGCAAGATCCCCGAGAGCCTGTCGGACCTGCTGGAGCTGGCTGCCGGCCGGCTGCCGGACGAGAGCGCCGTCTACCCGTACTACCACGGCTTCGAGCTGTACTCGTGGATCACCATGCTGCTCGGGCTCGGGCACGCGCCGCTCCGCCCGCGTCCGGCGCTCCACCACATCGATCCGGCGCGGGCGCGGGCCGAGTTCGCCGGGGTCCGCGCCGCCGCGGAACGCATGGTCGCCGCCCTGCCCACCGCGCACGAATACCTGACGAGCCTGCGATGACCACCGCCCTGGTGGAGTCCTGCCGCATGTTCATGAGCGCCTACCCGACGGGGGTGGCGGTGGTCACCGCCATCAGCCCGGAGGGCGAGCCCTGCGGCCTGACCTGCTCGTCGCTCATCAGCGTCACGCTCAGCCCGCCCACGTTCCTGGTCAGCATGAACATCCACAGCCGGACGCTGGCCGCCGCCCTCGGCTCCGGCGGCTTCGGCGTGAACCTCCTGCCCGCCCGGGCCCGCCCCGTCGCCGAACTGTTCTCCTCCCTCACCGCCGACCGTTTCTCCTCCGTCCAGTGGTCACCCTACGGACGGCTGGGCCTGCCCCGCCTCGAGGAGGATCTGCACGGCTGGGCCGAATGCCTGGTCGAGCAGGTCTGGACGGTCACCGACCACGCTCTGGTGCTCGGCCGGGTGACCGAGATCCACAGCGCCCCCGAAACTCCCCTCCTCTACGGCTTCCGCCAGTACTCCGTCTGGCGAACGGAAGGCGAAAGGACTCTCAGTGCTTGACGTTGCCCTGGTCAACATGCCGTTCGCGGATCGGCGACGACCCTCCTTCGCCCTCAGCCAGCTCGGCGCGCTGGTCCGCCGCGACTTCGGCGCCGAGATCGACGTGCGCGTCTGCTACCTCAACCACGACTTCGTGCGCTTCTTCGGCACCGAGCTCTACGACGCCATCGCCGAAGGCATGGAGCAGCACGTGGCCGGCATCGGCGACTGGCTCTTCCGCCAGGTCGCCTTCCCCGAGGAGCCCGACAACGGCGAGCAGTATTTCGCCCGCTACTTCGCCGGCCCCGACCGCGCCCCCTTCCGCGCGGAGCTGCTGCGCCGCCGGGACCGGCTGGGCGAGTTCTGCGCCTTCCTGGCCGACAAGTACCGCCTGGCCGAGGCCGACCTGGTCGGTTTCAGCTCGATGTTCATGCAGACCGTGCCCAGCCTGGCGATGGCCAGGATCGTCAAGGACCGCGCCCCGGACACCGTCACCGTCATGGGCGGCGCCAACTGCGAGGCCCCGATGGGCGCGGCCCTGGTCGAGCACGCCACGCAGCTCGACTTCGTCTTCTCGGGCCCGGCGCTGAACACCTTCCCCCGCTTCCTGCGCGCGATGCTCGACGGCGAGCTGCCGGCGGCGCACACGATCCTCGGCGTCGTCTCCCGGGACAACTGCCACGAGGAGCGCTACCGCCGCGCCATCGGGGCCGACACCGACATCGACGACAGCGTCGAGCCCGACTACGCCTCCTTCGCCACGTCCTTCGACGAGCTCACCGCCGCGGTCGAGGACAAGGTGGAGCCCATCCTCTTCTTCGAGACCTCCCGCGGCTGCTGGTGGGGCGAGCGCTCGCACTGCACGTTCTGCGGTCTCAACGGCCAGGGCATGGCCTACCGGGCCATGTCGCCGGACAAGGCGGTCGCCCAGTTCGAGCGCCTGTTCTCCTACGCGCCATGGTGCACCGTCTACTCCTGCACCGACAACATCATGCCCCTGGAGTACCTCACCGAGGTCCTGCCCAGGATCCAGCCCCCGCCGCAGGCCTCGATCTTCTACGAGGTCAAGGTGGGCCTCGACCAGCAGGACATGGCCGAGATGGCCAGGGCCGGCGTCAACCGCATCCAGCCCGGCATCGAGGCCCTGTCCACCGGCACGCTCAAGCTGATGAAGAAGGGCTCCTCCTCCTTCCAGAACATCCAGCTGCTCAAGAACTGCGTGCGCTACGGCATCTCGCCCGCCTGGAACCTGCTCATCGGCTTCCCCGGCGAGCCCGAGTCGACCTTCGCCAAGTACGTGGACGACCTGCCGCTCCTGACCCACCTGCCGCCGCCCGAGGGCGTCTTCCCTGTGCGGTTCGACCGCTACAGCCCCTACTTCAACAACGCCGCCGAGTTCGGGCTCGACCTGCATCCGGTGGACCACTACCGGCTGACCTACCCCTTCCCCGAGGAGTCGCTGCGGCGGCTCGCCTACTACTTCACCGACCGGGCGGTCTCGCCGTACATGATCGGGGTCGCCCGCTGGATCCGGCCGCTCAGCGCGGCCGTGGGCGCCTGGCTCGGTTCCTGGGAAGGGACGCCGCCGGAGCTGCGCATGGAGCGGGACGACGACGGCGTCTGGGTCGTCCACGACTCCCGGTCCGGCTCGCCCCTGCGGTACCCGCTCGATCCCGCGGTGGCCGACGTGCTCGTCACGCTGGAGCGCCCGACGCGCCTCGACCGTCTCGCGCCCGAGGCCGCCGAGCACGTGGCCGCGCTGCGGGAACGGGGGCTGATCTTCGTCGAGGGTGAGCGGGCGATGAGCCTCGTCCTCGTCGAGACCGGGGTCGACCCGCTGCCCCGGCCGCGCCGCTCCCTGGTCAGCTCCCGTCGGAGGCTACCGGTGCTGACCACCACCTGACGGCCGGGCTAGGAGGCGGAGAAGAAGTCCATGATCAGCGAGTTGACCTCGTCGGGCTGCTCCAGGTACCCGTAGTGGCCGCACTTGGCGACCTGCGCGTACCGGCAGCCCGGGATGGCCGTGGCCACCTCCTGGCCCAGGTGGGGCGGGGTGATGAGATCGTCCTCGAAGGCGATGACGAGGCACCGCCCGCTGATCGACCGGTAGGCGTCGAGCCGGTCCGAGATGTTCTCGAGCCGGCTCTGCGCCCGCATCACCGCCGCGGCGGTGGGGAAGACCTCGAAGAGGTCCAGCCACTTGCGTGCCTCCCGCTCGTCGTTGAGCGTGTGCGGGGAGAGGCTGAGCACGGCCCGCAGCGCCGCGCCGTAGGCGGCCGGCAGTTCCACGGCGCTGGAGTACAGCTCGGCCTCGGCGGCGCACAGCCGGGCACGGAAGTGGTCGGGCCGCCCGCGGGTGGCCATGAGCACGGCCTGCGAGACCAGCGCGGGCCGGCCCAGCAGCAGCTCCTGGACCACGTGGGCGCCCATGGACACCCCGACGACCCGGCACCGCCCGCCGCACAGCGTCTCGATCAGCGCGGCCAGGTCGCCGACGAGGTCGTCGATCTCGGGCATGGGCCCGCCGTCCGGCGCCAGGCCGCGGTTGTCGAAGGTGATCACGCGGTAGCCGGCGGCGAGGAGGGCGGGCACCTGGTGCAGCTGCCAGACGTGGCCGGGGCTGCCGGTGCCCATGACGAGGATGACCGGCTCGCCCGAGCCGTGGTCAGTGTAGGTGATCGTGGTTCCGTTCACTCTGGCGACGGCCATCCGGCTCTCCAATCGAAGCTCTGGCGAGCGCCATCCGCAGCAGGGGAGGCGCCATGAGCGAGGTGGTGACGGCGATCAGGACGATGATCGAGTAGGCGGCCGGGGTGAGGATGCCCAGCCGCAGGCCGACCGTGGCGACGATGACCTCGATCAGGCCGCGGGAGTTGAGCCCGGCGCCGATGGCGAAGGACTCCCAGTGCGACAGCCCGCTGGTGCGGGCACCGACGTAACCGCCCGCGAGCTTGCCCAGGACGGCGATCGCCAGCGCGGCCGCCGCCGCGGCGGCCACCACGGGGTCGGCCAGGGCGGCCGGGTCCAGGTGGAGCCCGGCGAAGGCGAGGAAGACGGGGGCGAGCACGGCGATGACGACCGTGCGGAGGGTGGCCAGGTGCCTGGGGTCGGCTCCGCCCTTGACGCCCACGAGCAGGCCGGCGATGAAGGCCCCGACGACCGGCTCCAGCGCGGCGGCGTGGGCGGCCAGGGCGGCGGTGAGGATCATCACCACCACGATCGTCATGGTGGGCGCCTGCTCGCCTCCGCGCAGCACGCGGCGGGCAAGGGGCCGGGCGGCCAGGACCACGGCCAGCAGCACCGCCAGCCAGAGGACGGACAGGCCCAGCGCGCCGACGTCCAGGCCGGTGGCCGCCATCGCGCCGACGACCGCGAGCAGCACCCACCCGACGGCGTCCTGGCACGCGCCGGAGGCCAGGATGAGCTGGCCGATGCGGTGGTCGAGCAGCCGCAGGTCGGTCAGGGTGCGGGCGATGACCGGGATGGCGCTGACGCACAGCGCCACGCCGAAGTAGATGGCGAAGACCTCGCGCCGGGTGCCCGGCCCGAGCAGCACCTCGGGGGCCGCGAAGCCCGCGGCCACCCCGAGCGCGAGCGGCACCAGCAGCCCCCAGGCGCTGATCCGGGCGAGGGTGCCCGCCTGCCGGCCGAGCGCGGCCAGGTCGAGTTGCGCCGCCGTGAGCCCGACCAGCAGCAGCACGCCCAGCTGGGCGATGGCGTCGATCAGGGCGCCGGAGCCCGGCTTGGGCAGCCACTGCGACCATTCGGGCGCCAGCTGTCCCAGCACCGCCGGGCCGAGCAGGAGTCCCGCCGACAGCTCCCCGACGATGGCCGGCTGTCCGAAGCGGGCGGCCAGCCGGCCCAGCAGCACGGCCAGCAGGAGGATCACGATGAGCTGGAGGAGGAAGAGGGGGACGCCGGTGAGCATGGCGCATCCTGTCTAACCGGGGAATTCATATGCCCGCCCAGCGTAAAAGGGCCGGCCCGGCACCCGGTCGCGCCGGGAATGAATGGCGATTTCTCGCCACAGTCGCGCCGGGCGCTTTTCCGCCCCCACTCGCGGCCCTACGTTCCGTAGCAGCGAGATCCCCATCAGGCGAAGCGAAGGATCCCCGCAGTGAATGCCCTCATACTGCAGGAGCTGAACCAGCATGCACGCCGCCCCGGACTGGCCGACGAATTGTCGGCGGCCCGGCAGAAATTCGCCGCCCACGGCTTCGCGACGGCATCTTTCCTGGTGCCGCCGAGCATCAAGGAGGCGGTGTCGGGCGACGTGCTCTCCCTCATCGAAGAATCCGGCGTGCGGCGCGATCTGCGATTCAAGGAAACCGGCGGCACACCGCGCAGGATGCGCAACGTGACGCGGGCGGAGATCGCGGAGCGCAGCAGCGTGATCCCGGCGTTGTACGAGTCGGAAGCGCTCGTCGGGCTGCTCTCGGAGATCGTGGACGAGCCGGTGCTGGCCTGTCCGTACGAGCCGGAGCAGTACGTCATCACCCGCCTGGAGCACAACGGCGACACCCACGGCTGGCATTGGGACGACTACAGCTTCGCGCTGGTCTGGGTCGTCGAGTGCCCGCCCGCCGAACACGGCGGATTCGTCCAGTGCGTGCCCGGCACAACATGGAACAAGCAGGATCCGGCCATCCATCGCGCGTTTCTCGGCAATCCCACCCTTTCGTTCGAGGTGCGGGCCGGGGACCTGTACGTCATGCGCACGAACACCACCCTGCACCGGGTTTATCCGATCAGCGCCGGGGTGCGCACGATCATCAATATGGGTTACGCCGCCAAGAGCGACCTGGAGACGGTGCTGACGCACGAGACCATGGACACGCTCTGGGCCGATTCCGGAAAAGCGTGAGCGAAATGTCGGCGAAAAAGGAGAATCCCATGAGCGCGGATTTCACGCGCGGCCCGGTTGCGGACCTGTTCTCGTCCTATCTCGTCGCGGTGTCCCTGTCGGCGGCCGCCGAGCTGGGCATCCTGGAGGCGCTGAAGGAGCAGGGCAGCTACTCCTTCGAGACCGCCGAGGCGGACGGGCTCGACCGCGGGGTGGTGCGCCAGCTTCTGGTGACGCTCTCGTGGGCGGAGGTCGTGGAGGTCGCCGACGACAAGGCGGTCACCGGCCCGCTCTTCGAGAGCGCCTACGCCGCGCGCGGCTACTTCTACTGGATGGTCCGGGGCTGCGGCGAGCTGTTCTCCGTGGTGCCGGAGGTCGCCAGGACCGAGGACCGGACCGGCGACTTCTACACCAGGGACATGCGGGCGGTGGCGGTCGGCTCCCGGCTGATCGGCGACACGGAGGTCGAGCCGCACTTCGTCGAGCTCCTGGCGGAACTGGACTACGAGGTCATCGCCGACCTCGGCTGCGGCTCCGGCCAGCGGTTGATGGGCGCCGCCGGTCGCCGGCCAGGGGTGCGCGGGGTGGGCGTGGACGTCGCGCCGGCCGCGGTGGAACTGGCCAGGGCGTCGGTGGCGGAGGCCGGTATGGCCGACCGGATCAGCATCGTCACGGGTGACGTGCGGAACCTGGAGCCCAGGCCGGAGTTCGCCGACGTCGACCTGATCACCTGTGTCTTCCTCGGCCACGACTTCTGGCCCAAGGCCACCTGCGTGGCGGGCCTGCGCAAGCTGCGCACCGCCTTCCCCAACGCGCGGCGGCTGCTGCTGTGCGACGTGGTCAGGAGCGAGACGCTGCCCGGCCCCGACACGCGCATCTTCACCCTCGGCTTCGAGCTCGTGCACGCGCTGATGGGGGTCTACCTGCCCACGCGCGAGGAGTGGCACGAGGCCTTCCGGGAGTCCGGATGGGTGTGCGCCGACGAGCGCCACTTCGCCGCCCCGCCCAGGGGCATCCTGTTCGATCTGCGCCCGGAGGGCTGACATGAGCGCCAACCCCTTCGACGACGCCAACGGCGTCTTCCTCGTCCTGGTCAACGCCGAGGAGCAGCACTCCCTGTGGCCGGCGGCCTTCGAGGTGCCCGAGGGATGGAGCGTGGTCTTCGGCCCCGACAGCCGCGCCGCGGCGCTGGAGCACGTCGAGCGCAGCTGGACCGACATCCGCCCCGCCAGCGTCAGGAGAGCGCTCGCATGACGGCGGAGACGGTCGAGTACCTCCTCGACGGCAAGGAGGTGGACGCGATACTGGCCGTCGCCGAGCGCATCAGGGCCCTGGATGAGGACCCCGCCGACCCGGGCTTCTACGACCGGTGCTGGCACGTCCGCGAGGAGCTGCCGGTGGGACTGCGGCGCTTCCTGGAGGACTTCCGCCGCACGGAGCCGGCCGGCGTCTGCATGGTGCACGGCTTCCCCGTCGACGACCGGGCGCTCGGCCCCACCCCCGACCACTGGTCGGGCGCCGGGCAGTCGCGGACGGCGAGCGAGGCGGAGATCTTCCTCGCCCTGTGCGGGATGGTCCTGGGCGAGCCCTTCGCCTGGTCCACCCTGCAGGGCGGCCGGATGGTCCAGAACATCGTCCCGATCCGCGGCGACGAGATGCGGCAGAGCGGCCACGGCAGCCAGTCCCTGCTGGAGTTCCACACCGAGGACGGCTTCCACCCGCTGCGCTGCGACTACCTGCTGCTGTTCGGCCTGCGCAACCACGACCGCGTGCCGACCACCGTCTCGTCGGTGCGTGAGCTGGAGCTGCCGCCCGAGCAGGAGGAACTGCTGGGCCGGCCCCGCTTCCACATCAGGCCCGACGACGAGCACCTGCGCCAGCTGGAGCTGCGCCAGCCGGACCATCCGGCGCTGGAGCTGATGCGCCGGATGCGGGACGAACCCGAGCCGGTGCCGGTCCTCGTCGGCGACCCGCGCCGCCCCTACCTCCGGCTCGACCGGCCGTTCATGACGTGCGTGGACGGCGACGCGGAGGCGGAGCGGGCGCTGGACGCGCTGGTGGCCGAGCTGGAGGCCAGGCAGCAGGACGTGGTGGTCGGGCAGGGCAGCCTGCTGGTGATCGACAACTACCTGGTGGTCCATGGCCGCAAACCCTTCTCGCCCCGCTACGACGGCACCGACCGGTGGCTGAAGAAGCTGACGGTCAGCAGGAACCTGCGCAGGTCCATCGGCAACCGGGCGACCGCGAGCCCGCGGGTGATCTTCTGAGGGGGACCGTCATGCGTACTGTGGTCATCTCCGGCGCCTCCAGCGGGATCGGCTTCGCCACCGCCCAACGCTTCGCACGGTCGGGCGACATCGTGATCAACCTCGACGTGCAGCCGCCCCGCACGGTCCCCGAGGAGCCGGTCCGCTGGATGGAGGCCGACGTCACCGACTGGCCGGCCGTCGAGGCCGCGGTGGCCGAGGTCTGGGCCGAGCACGGCCGGCTGGACGTGGTGATCGCCAACGCGGGCATCAGCGTCCGGCACGGGGTGCTCAACATCGACGAGGCCACGGCGCGCCGCGTGGTGGACGTCAACCTGCTCGGCGTGCTCGGCCTGTGGCGCTGCGCCGCCGGCTACATGGCGCGCCAGGGCCACGGGGTGCTGCTGGCGACCGCCTCCGTCAACGGCTCGCGCGGCTATCCCTACTACGCGGATTACAACGCCACGAAGGCGGGGATCTTGGCGCTGTGCCGCACCTTCGCGCTGGAGCTGAGCCCTCAGGTGCGCGTGGCCTGTGTCAGCCCGGGAGCGGTCCTGACCCCCATGCAGGAAGCCGAGTACACCCCGGGGATGTTCGACGAGGTCAACCGCACCATCCCGCTCGGCAGGCACGCCCAGCCGGAGGAGATCGCCGCCGCCTTCCACTATCTGGCCTCCCCGGAGGCCTCGTTCATGACCGGCCAGGAGCTCGTCGTCGACGGCGGCGAGACGGCCGGCGCGACCACGTCCGCCTTCGGCACCGGAGGCACCACGGACGTGCCGGGCCCGCTCCCCTGGCCGCTCGCCCCGCCCCTCCCGTCGCGCAACCATCCACTCAGAAGGGACCCACGATGATGCGCCGATTCGCGACCACGGTCGTCCTTGCCGCGATCCTGACCGCCCTCTCCGGCGGCCTGGCCCAGGCCGGTGCGGACGAGCCCGGCGGCCCCGGCGAGGGCGCCAGCAACTTCCACTGGACAGGGACCGTCATCGTCGTCCCCAAGCCGTAGCGGCGCGCTCAGCAGCGTTCAGCCGCGCTCCGCAGCGAGCAGGGCGGAGGCACGGGCCCACAGCTCGTGCGCCCCCTGGTCGTTGTGGAGCATCGCCTCGGTGGCGGCCAGCGCCTCCAGGGCGCGCGCGTGCCAGACCCTGGCGCCCAGCTCCTCGAAGACCTTCGCGGCCAGGGTCAGGTTGTTGCGGGCGAGCGCGGCGTTCCCCGTCCCGAAGTAGAGATTGCCCAGCGCCAGCGAGACCGCCCCCACCACGAACTGCTCACTGACCCGGTAGGCGATGTCCCGGGAGGTGAGCAGCGCCTTCTCCGCGTTCTCCGTACGGCCCTGCTTGGCGTAGGTCTCGCCGAGCACCCGCAGCACGTAGGACTCGCCCACCACGTCGCGCAGCTGCTGCACCGTCTCCAGTGCCTTCTCGAGGGTCTGCCGGGCGGCGTCGATCCGCTGTGTGCGCAGCAGGACCTCGCCCAGCCGGTGCAGCGCCTGGGCCACCCCGCGCTGGTGGCCGATCTCCTCGAACATGCCCAGGGCCAGCCTGAGCAGCGACTCGGCCGCACCGTACTCCCTGCGCTCCATCCGCACCTGCGCGACGCAGGCCGTGACATGCGCCTCGGCCGCCCGGTCGCCGTGCGCCCGCAGGACGCCGCGCGCCTCCTCGTAGCGATCCAGCGCCAGCTCGAAGCGGCCGGCGATGCGGTCGAGCAGGGCGAGGTTGCGCAGCGCCAGGGCGCGGCCGTGGTCCTCGCCCTGTTCCGCGAACATGCTCACGGCCCGCAGGAGCAGCGGCTCGGCCGCGTCGTAGCGCTGGCGGAAGAGCTGGAGGCTGCCCAGGCCGTAGGTGATGGCCGCCTCGCCGCGCGCGTTCCCCGCCCGCCGCGCGGCGGTCAGCGCCAGCTCGTGCGTCGCCCGCCAGTCGTCGTAGTAGCTGCGTGACTCGAAGAACGTGGCCGAGGTCATCACCAGGTCCCAGCAGAGCTCGGTGTAACCCGCCGCGGCGGCCTGTCCGATGGCCGACAGCAGCTGCTGGCGTTCGGCCTCGAACCACTCGATGGGGTCGGCCAGCAGCCGGTCGAGCACCGCGGGAGCCAGCGGGTAACGCGCGGCCGAGCCGTGCAGGACCGCGAAGTCCCCGCCGAGCAGCCGGGCGTGGGCCGCCTCCGCCAGCCCGAGCCAGCAGCCCAGGGCGCGGCGCAGGGCGGCCTCCCGCTCGTGCTCGCTCTCCTCGGCCAGGGCGCGTTCGCGCGCGTACAGGCGGACCAGGTCGTGGAAGCGGTAGCGGGCCTGCCCGCCCAGACGGGGCTGGCCCAGTTCGAGGAGCTGGGCGTCGACGAGCTGCTCGATCAGGTCCTGCGCGCGGCCCTCGGGCACCTCCAGGAGCGCCGCCCCCAGCCATGGGCCGAACTCGGCCACGTCGATCAGCGCCAGCCGCCGGAACATGACCGCCACCTGCGGGGCCAGGTCGCGGTAGCTGAGGATGAACTTGGTCCGCAGGTCCACCTCGCCCTGGCTGAGCTCGTCCAGGCGACGGCTCTCGTCGGTCAGGCGCGCGACCAGGTCCGCGCTGGTCCAGGACGGCCTGATGGCCAGCCGGGCGGCGGCCACCCGCAGCGCCAGCATCAGCCCGCCGCAGAGCTCGCTGAGCCGCATGGCGCCCTCGATGTCCTCGCTCACCCGCTGCTCGCCGGCGATGCGGGCCAGCACGCCCACGCCTTCCTCCGGCTCCAGCACGCCCAGTCGCAGCGGGGTGGCGCCCTCCAGGGTGATGAGGCCGGTGAGCTGGTCGCGGCTGGTCACCACCACGGCGCAGCCCGTCGCTCCCGGCAGCAGGGGACGGACCTGGCCGGAGTCGCGGGCGTTGTCGAGGACGAGCAGCACCCGCCGTCCGGCCAGCGCGCTGCGGAACGTGGCCGCCCGCTCCTCCAGCGTGGACAGGGGGTGGTTGCGGGAGACACTCAGTGCCCGCAGCAGGTTGTCGATGACGTCGAAGGGAGACAGCGGCGGGCCGGTCTCGGAGTAGCCGTTGAGGTCGACGAAGAGCTGCCCGTCGGGGAAGCGGGAGGCGATGGTGTGCGACCAGTGCACGGCCAGGCCGCTCTTGCCCACGCCGCCCATGCCCGTGATGACCGCGATGAACGGCAGGCCGTTCTCGAGCTTGCGCTCCAGCAGCTGGTCGAGGTAGCCGAGTTCCCTCTCCCTGGCGACGAAGCCGGCGACGTCGGGCGGGAGCTGCGCGGGGACGGCGGGCGGAGCGCCGGCCGCGGAACGCTCCACCGGCAGCCAGCCCTGCCGCGCGCCGGCCTCGCCGCGCAGAATGGCCTCGTGCAGGCCGGCCAGTTCCTCGCCGGGTTCCAGCCCGAGCCGCTCCACGCTGAGCCGGTAGCCCTCTTGGTAGGTGGCCAGGGCCTCGGCCCGGCGCCCGGCCCGGCTCTGGGCCAGCATCAGCAGCGCGCGCAGCCGCTCGCGCAGCGGGAACTCGGTGACCAGAGCGGTCAGCTCCCCGACGATCTGGTAGTCGCGCGAGAGCTCCAGTTCGACCTCGAAGAACTCCTCCAGGATGGCCAGGCGCCACTCCCTGAGCCGCTCGGCCTCCGAGCGGATCACTTCGCCCTCCACGCTGGTCAGCGGCTCGCCCCGCCACACCGCCAGGGCGTCGGCGAGGAACTCCGAGGCCTTCTCCGGACGGCCGGCCGCGCGCACCGCCCTTCCCTGGCGCAGCATCTCCTCGACCTGCTTGACGTCCAGCACGTCGTCCTCGCCCAGGCGCAGCAGGTAGCCGGAGGGCGCGGTGACGATGGGGTCGTGGGCGACTCCTGCGGCGGCGAACTCGCGGCGTAGCCCGGAGACGCAGATCGCCACCTGGTTGCGGGCGGTGGCCGGCGGCCGGTGCCCCCAGATGGCCGTCCCGAGCCGGTCGGTGGTGACCACCCTGCCGACGTTGATCAGTAACATCGCCAGGACCGCGCGCTGGCGGGGCCCGCCCAGCGGGATATGCCGATCACCGGAGACGGCCTCGAGGGGACCGAGGATGCGAAACTCCATGCGCATGCCCACCTGGGTTCGTCTCAGACGTGGTCAGATGCCGTTCCTGAGCTCTCTCCACCGAAGATCGTACGGTACCCGCGGAAGATCGGTAATGCCACAAATGCCGAGAAGGGTGGGCGGTATTTGTGGCGGTGCACATGGACTTCTACCGAGCGGATCCGAATCACCCCCGACATGTACCGATAAATACCGATAACTCGCCGAAATCGCATCCACATAGCGCCCATCTACCGTTCATGGCAGATGGTCCCCCTCAGGTGAGCTGGTTGGTATCGATGTCTCTGACCGCACAGCACAGGCCCCGCACGACCCGGAACGCGGATCGCGATCACTCCCCCTCCGACCTCGGCATCTCGCTCGTCGAACTGGAACTGGCCGAGCAGACCCGCTCGGAGCTGCTGGTCCTGTCGGCCGAGCCGGACCGGATGCATCCTTCCCTGCCGCGGCTGTTCGCCAAGCTGGCCCGGCGGCGCCTGGCGATCCGCATCCTGCACGGGCCCGGGCAGCCGGGCCGCACCTCGCCCTTCACGCAGGCATGGCAGGCGGGCGCGATGGTGCACGCCGTGGCCGGCCTGCCGTACCAGGTGCTGGTGCGGGACCGGATGGTCGTCTACGTGCCGCACCCCGACCAGCCCGCCGCCGACCGGCTTGAGCGGGTGGCCAACCCGCTGGTCGCCGCCTCCGTGGCGGGGGTGTTCGACACCATCCACCGGATCCTGACCGACCAGCAGCGCGGCTGCGTGCCCGGCGGGCAGGAGGAGCACGAGGTGCTGCGGGCGCTGAACGACGGGCTGACCGACGACCGGGCCGCGGCCCGGCTGCACCTGAGCAAGCGCACCTTCGCCCGCCGCGTGGCCAGCGTGATGGAGAACCTCAACGCCACCAGCCGGTTCCAGGCCGGCGCGGAGGCCGCTAGGCGCGGCTGGATCTGACCCAGCGCGCCAGCGGCACGAGCGTCTCCTCGGGGCTGCGGGCCCCGTGCTCGAAGGCCAGCCCCGGGTCGGGGATCGGGAAGCGCGGCGAGGTGGCGACGGCCACCACCGCGCCGATCCGCTCACGCACCGGCCCGGTCGGCTCCAGCAGGCCGAGTTCCCCCAGCGCGGTCGCGGGCAGCACCTGCGCGTGGCCCTCGAGCGCGGCGGCCAGCCGCTCGGTGGCCTCCTCCTCGCGGCCGGGCCGGGGATACAGCCAGCGCACCCGGCCTGCACCGCCGCCGGGCAGCTCGCACAGCTCCGGCGTGTCCAGCCGCGCCCACCGCTCCACCAGCTCCCTGTCCGGCGTGGCGGGCACCAGCCCGTGATCCGACCAGGCCATCACGTGCCAGCCCCGCCGGGCCCAGTCGAGCGCGTGCCGCTCCAGCCGGCCCAGCGCGTCCACGGCCCGGCCGTCGTAGCCGTGGCGGTGCACGTGGTCGTCCAGGTTGACGTAGATCCACAGCAGCAGCGGGCGCGCCCGCCGCGTCCCGATGACCGCCTCGACGTCCGCCGCCACCCCGGCCACCAGCTCCTGCGGGTCGCGGGTGAGTCTCCCCGAGGCGGGGGTACGGCGCGCGCCGCGCGTCAGGGCGGTCACCCACGGGCTGGCGAGCGTGTCCAGCTCGCGGCCGGCCACGACCGCATCGGCGACCCCTGCCGCCCGCTCGAAGAGCGTCGGCCATCCCGCGAGCGCCCTCCCGCCGGCAACCCCACCGGCCATCCCGCCGACCATCCCATCGGCCATCCCCCCGGCCGGTCCCACGGCTGTCTCCGCGGCCATCCCGACGGCCGGTCCCGCGCCTGTCCGCCCGGCCGGTCCCGCGGCCGTCCCCGCGGCCGGTCCCGTCGGTTCCCGTGCCGCCGGGCGCCCGTCGACCGGTCGCGCGAGGGTCTTCCCCGTGATCACGTCGACCAGCGGACCTCCGGCCCGCTCCCGGTAGGCCGCGCCCACGACCAGGTGCTCGGCCACGGACGCACCGGTGATCGACGACATCCAGGCGGTGGCGGACGTGCTCGGGAACGTCGAGGTGAGACAGCTCAGCTCGGCCGCCCGCCATGCCCGGCCGGCGGCCTGCCAGGACAGCCCGTCGACGGCCAGCACGACCACGCCGCGACCCGCCCGGCCCAGCTCGTCGAGAACCAGGCCGGGCACATCGCACAGGGAAGGCCCGGGACGGGGCGCGATCCCTGTCCCGGGCCCGGTCATCTCAGTAGTTCGGCACACAATCGGTGCACGTCGTCCGGAATTTCACGACCTGCACCTCCTGGCGTGCGGCCAGCATCTTCTCGACGAATTCCGGAGTTGTCATAATTGGCGTCTTTACCGTGGCCTGGACGCTTTCCCTGATCACATGCGCCTCCTGCGCCGGGTGGACAATTTGTCCACTACCCGATGCATTTAACTCTAGAAATCCGGAGTTTTCGGGTCAATTAGCATGAGAAATGCTGGCATCAACCCGCCATTGCCTTGCCACCAGCACATACGCCGCCACTGCCGCGAAGGCCGTCGCGCTGAAGGCATAGATCACGCGATACTCCACCAGCCCCACGATCCACGCCCCGGCCGCCATCGACAGCACGAAAGGCAGGTCGATGACCGCGTCCATCGCCGTCAACGCCCGGCCCTGCAGTCCGCTCTCGGTGCGCCGCTGCACGAGCGTGGTGGTGGCCACCATGAAGATGGGAATGGAAAGGCCGACGAAGATCCCCGCCACGCACATCGTCACGTCGGTCGTGGGAATGACCAGCGCCAGCCCGGCCGTGCTGAGGGCGAACCCGATCGCGGCCGTCCGGTGCTCGCCGAACCGTCTGATGAGCCGGCCCACCACGAACCCGCCGGCGACCGATCCCGCGCCCTGGAAGGCGCCGATGACCCCGATGAAGGCCGCCGGACGCCCCAGCCCCTGCTCCACGGCGGCGAACATGGCCGGGTTGACCAGACCGGCCGCGCCGAGCGCCGCCGCGACCGCCAGCACGCCGCCGCGCAGCTCGCGGTCGCCCAGGATGTGCCGGACCCCGGCCACCAGATCGGCCCGGAACCGGCCTCGCTCGTGCGGTTGCGGCCGGGCCAGGTCGGGCGCCCGTTTGAGCATCAGCAGCACCAGCACCGACACCAGGAAGGTCCCGGTGTCCAGCAGCGCCACCGCGCCCAGCCCGAGGCTCGCGTAGACCGCGGCGCCCAGCAGCG
The DNA here is from genome assembly GCF_053602555.1 of Nonomuraea sp. NPDC004354. NCBI lineage: Bacteria > Bacillati > Actinomycetota > Actinomycetes > Streptosporangiales > Streptosporangiaceae > Nonomuraea > Nonomuraea sp. NPDC004354. Next base: position 100,297 of record NZ_JBSGDV010000006.1, read on the forward strand.
GCCCGAAGATGCGCAGCCCCTGGCCGAGCGAGCTGAACAGCCCGTTGGCCTCGCCGAGCATCCCGTCGGGCACCATCGAGTGCAGCAGGCCGCCCCGGGCGGCGGTGAAGATCTGGTTGGCGAAGCCGTACCCGAGGGTCACGACGAAGACGATCCACAGGTCGCCCGGATGCCGCACCAGCAGCAGGCCCAGCACCAGCACCCCGGCGGCCAGGTCGTTGACGATCAGCGTCAGCCGCCGGGGGAAGCGGTCGACCAGCAGCCCGGTCAGCGGCGCGAAGAACGACGGCACCGACAGCAGCACGAAGACCACCCCGGCCATCGCGTCCGAGCCGGTCAGCTCCTTGACGTAGATGGCCAGCACCACCAGCAGCGCCCGGTCGCCGACCATGTTGATCGTCTGGCCCAGGAACAGCAGCAGGAACCGCCGGTCACGCAGCAACTGGCGCATCAGCCCTCCTCCGCCCAGCCCGCCTCGACGAGGACGGTCAGGAAGTCGTTCGCGAACTCGCCGGGGACCGGCAGCTCCGCCGCGTGGGCGGCGTACGTGGTGACGGCCGCCCGGTCCCGTTCACCGTCGATGCCGTGGGCCAGCGCGAGCATGAGCGCGTAGGAGCGGGCCCGCTCCGCCGCCACCTGCCCGTCGATCCACGCCCGCCCGGCCGGACCCGCCGCCTCGGCCAGCCCGCGCAGGTTGAAGGGCCCTGACCAGGTACGGCGCAGCCGCGGCCCGCCGGCCCCCGCCGGATCCTCGCCGGGAAGCAGGTCCGCCAGGTGCCCGGACAGCGCGCGCAGCCAGTCGCGGGACCGGCCGCCACCCGGCCCGTAGAGCGCGTCCACCCCGTCGAGCGCCCCCAGCGCCACGGCGGTACGGTGCCGCAGGAACCCCCGGGTGGCCCGCTCCCGCCCCGGCAGGCACTCCATCACGCGGGCCGCGCCCCAGCCCATCGCGATCCGCTCCAGTTCGCCGCGATCGCCTGCCGCCCCCGCGAGCACGGCCGCGGTGGCGCAGGCGATCGCGGCCGTGCGCCTGAGCTCGTCGGGGTCGAGCTTGTCCAGGGTGTCGGCGGCGCTGTGGTTGAACCGGTCAGGCCAGTGCCCGAGCGACACCGTGGGGCAGGCGATGGCGGAGTCCACCAGCAGGCTGTGGTCGGAGGCGCCGACGAACGGCGTCGCCCGCCAGGCCCAGGTGTCGCAGGCCACCGCGCCCGAGTACGAGCGGGCGGCCTGCGGCAGGGCCGCCACGACGTGCTCGGCGAGGGCGTTGACGAGACCGGGCAGGTGGTCGGGACTGCGCTCGACGATGAGCGGCCCGCCGCACCGGCGCTGGTCCTGCCCTGCCATGTCGACGTTGACCGCCGCGACGGGCACGGTGGTGGCCACGTCGTGAAGGTAGGCGGCCATGCCGGTGAACTCCGGCCCCCACACGAACCTGATGCCCCTGCGCCTGGGCAGGTCCCTGGCCACGGCCGCCGCTCCCAGCAGCGCGGCGGCGCCCGAGGCGTTGTCGTTGACGCTCGGCCGGGGATGGCACAGGTGGGCCGACAGCAGCACCTCCTCGGCCGCCTCGCCCGGCAGCACGCCCGTCACCAGCGGCATCGGCGCCCGCTCGTGCACCTGGACCACGACCCGGACGCGGCCCCGCCGTACCAGCTCGGCGACCTGGGCGGAGGTCAGGCTGAAGGCCACCAGCGGGCCGCCCGGCGGCAGCTCGATCCGGCCGGGCCCGGGCAGGCGGTCGGTGACCAGGCCCAGCGCGCCGTGGCGGGCGGCGAGCTCGATCGCGGCCGCCACCGGCGTCTGGGGGTCGTCGTGCACCACCAGCGCGCCGCGCAGTTCCCCGGAGCGCAGCCGGACCACCGGCGCCATGATCCCCTCGCCGGGGGTCGGCGCCGAGTAGGCCGCCAGCGCGAAGGGCTGGTCGGGGTAGCGCGCCACCCCGGCCAGCTCGGCGCGCACGGGCGTCCACGAACGGGGCGACCGGAAGCTCCACCAACGCCGGGTGCCGTCCGCCGGGAACTCCAGCAGCCGGACATCGCGCAGTCCGGCCTGCTCGGCGCGGTCGGCGACGTACCGCGCGGCGGCCATGACGCCGTCGGAGGCCTGGTAGCGGTCGAACCCGGCCAGTTCGGCGACGTCCTTGACGGCCTGGTCGACGTCGAATCCGGCATGGACCAGGCGGACGGCTTCGCCGACGTTCACCTCTCCACCGTCCGGGCCACTGGTCGGGCCACTGTTCGAGCCTCCGTCCGGGCCGCCGTTCGGGCCACTGACTGGGCCTCCGTCCGGGCCGCCATCCGGCGCAGGGCGCTCCTGCGTGCCGCCGACAGCGGCACGCTGACGCGGGTCAGTCCGGGCAGCCGCCGGCCCGCCAGCCCGGCGGGCAGCTCGTCCTCGGTCACCACCCACGGCAGGTCGGGGTGTCCTGCCTCGGCCCGGCAGCCGAGCGCGGCCAGGGCGGCCACGAGCTCCGGCTTGGCCGCGGCCACCGCCGCCCGCAGCGGGGCGAGCACGTCACCCTGGTCGAGCAGGCGCAGCGCGAGCTCGAGGGACAGGGCCGACACGCCGAGTGGCGGCACCGCGGCCCGCACGGCGGCGGCCACGTCGGGAGAGGAGATCGCGAACCCCGCGCGCAGCCCGCCGCAGCAGTAACCCTTGGAAAGGCTGCGCAGCACGACCAGGCCGGGTACCCGGGTGGTCAACGGGACGGCGCTGGCCGCCGGGCCGAGGTAGGTGGCGCACGCCTCGTCGACCACCAGCACCCCGCCCACCGCGCTCACCGCCTCGGCCAGCTCGGCGACGTGGTCGAGGGGCAGCAGGTCGCCGCGGACGCCGGGGCGGTCGAGCAGGACCATGGTGGGCCGCTGCGCCGCCACGTCCTGCCACCGGTCGAAGACGCGCACGTCGGCGCCCCGCCGGGCGGCCCAGGCCGGCAGGTCGGGATGGGCGTGCGGGCCGTGCAGCAGCCTGCCCGGCCCGGCCAGGGCGTGCAGCAGCCCCGTCGTGCCGGCTCCGGTCACCACCTGGCCTGGGCTGAGCTCCACGGCGAAGTGGCGGCTGAGGACCGGCGCGGAGCGGGCGCCGCCGTAGGGGTCGTCCAGGGCGTAGTGCCGGGCCGCCTCGCCGGGTTCGCCGACGCCGTGCCAGGCGCGCTCGACGGCGTCCCGTACGAACTCGACCTCGTCCGGCGCCCACCGCAGGTCCACGCCTGGCTCGGCGGTCGCGTGGCGGAGCACGGCCGGCTCGGGGCGGGCCGGCGCGACCGCCACGAGCTGGACGTAACGGGTCCCTGGCCGGACCGCAGACCCGGCGGTGAAGTCCGCGTCCGCGCGCAGGAGCTCGAAACCCGCCTCCCCGACCAGGCGCGCCACCTCGCCCGGCAGGTAGAGCCGGACGTCGTCCCGCAGCACCGCGACCGTGCCGTCGCGCCGCGTGACGCGCAGTTCCCCGCGGCTGCGCCCCGACAGCGGGTCGTAGGAGCGCAGGAAGTCGAAGACCTCGCCGTCGGCCTCGAAGCGCGCCGTCGGCCGGTAGCCGGCCAGGATCGCCGCGACGTTGGAGTGGTCGAGGACCAGCACGCCGCCGGGCGCCAGCCGGTCCCTGACCCGGCGCAGGAAGGCCAGCTGCTCGTCGTCGCGTCCCCATCCGAAGGACTGCACGCAGATCGCCGCGTCCACGACCGGCAGCTCGGCGCGGGTCAGCAGGTCCGCGGGCACCAGCTCCAGCGGCACCCCGGCCCGGACGGCCGCCGCGCGGGCCTGCTCCAGCGCCCACGGGCAGACGTCCACGCCGGTCACCTCGTACCCGTGCCGGGCCAGCTCGACCGCGTGCCGCCCCGTCCCGCAGCCCAGGTCGAGCACCCGCCGCCCTGGCGCGTGCTCGGCCAGGACCTTCACCAGGTAGTCCACCTCGGCGGCGGTGCGCTCGGCGGTGTACTCGTGCCGCGCGAACCGCCAGTAGTCCTCGGTGAAGTAGCCGGTGTACCAGCCTGTCACGCGAACTCCTGCCGGGCGAAGAAGTCGCAGACGTCGCAGACGCCGATGGGGTTGCGCACGCCCTCCTGGAGCACGAACACCCCCTCACAGACCCGGCACTTGTCCTCGACCAGCGGGAACATGGAGCGCTGCATGGTGGCGAAGGCCTCGAACAGGTAGTAGTCGATCCCCGGCCAGAGCCCGTAGAGGTGGTCGGCCATCGCGTAGGCCATCGAGCGCTCCTGGGGTCCGGTGGTGAAGCGGCCCGGGGTGCCCTGGCGGTTCAGCTCGGGCGCCACCAGCTCCAGGTAGATGGTCAGTTCCTTCTTGGGGATGCGGTAGAGGGGGAAGATGTAGCGCATCCCGCCGATGTGCCGCACGGGGATGCCGCCCATCCGGTAACCGCTGGTCAGCCAGGTCACCATGCTGGCCACCAGGTCGTCGGCGTTGAAGCCGAAGGCGACCGTGCCGGCGCCGATGCTCTCGGCGTGGTTCTCCAGCATGCGCCGCAGCACCTGGTGGCCGACGACCATGCTGAGGTGGCGCCGATCCCCTCCCACGACGCTGTTCATGGCCTCCACGAAGGGCCGGCGGAGCTTGAAGACCCGCTCGATGTCGGCGGCGTCGACGATGACCTGGTCGATGCCGAGCCCCTCGGCCGAGGCCCTGGCGGCGGCGAAGGTGGCCGGCTCCTCCCAGTCGGGCAGGCCGGTGATGGTCACCGAGGTCATCGAGAAGTCGGGCAGCCGGTGCCGGGTGCGCTCCAGGAGCTTGAGGAAGGCGACGCTGTCACGGCCGCCGGACAGCCCGATCACGACCGAGTCGCCCGGGTTGAGCACGCCGTGGCTGAGGACGCTCTGGACGAAGGTCTCCTCCACGTAGCGGACGAAGCTCTCCTCGTCGAACTGCTCGACGCGCCGCTCCAGGCTTCCGGCGGTGTCGAACAGGATGGACTTGGTGTAGATCGGGTCGGGCGTGCCGTACACGGTGGTGGCGGGCCGGCGGGTGACGTCGAGGTCGTAGTGGCGCACCTGGCGCAGCTCGATGACGTCGTGCTCGCCGACGACGGTCGTCTCCTCGGGGACGATCTTCCCGTTCCGCAGGGTGATCACCGCGTTGACCGGAATGCCGTGGGCCGTCAGCACCTCCGTCAACGGCCGGCCGGGGGCGGCCTCCAGGGTTTCCGATCCGCCCACCTTATTGTGGAAGACGACATGAGCCACGACTTCCTCCTTGCCTCAATTAATGCTTAATATCGTTCTACATCCAAAGAAAGGGCGATATGAGAGAGAACGTGGAAGTTGGCATATTCACGTCAATCGAAGCCCTTGACGGCGCGGAATGGGATGGCGTCGTGGCAGCCTCGGGGGCGCCTGTTTTCTATCAATCTCGTTATCTGCGGGCATACGAGAGCTTTCCGCTGACGCCGGTGAAGTTGTTTCGCTATTTCGTGGTCCGCGAACGGGGGCGGGCCGTGGCCGTCCTGCCCGTCTCGCTGATCGACGGCCTGGACCCGCTCGGCCAGCTCCGCGCCCGCTATCCCCTGACCGGCCAGGAGCCTGGCCTGCTCAGCCACGTCTGGCACTGCTACGACGCCTGGCTGCCCGGCGCGCCCCACCTCGAAGCGGTCGTCGACGCGATGCGCGAGCTGGCCGGCGAGCTGGGCGCGGCCTGGTACGGCTTCGTCAACGTCGCCCACGGCTCGCCCCTGCGCGAGTCCCTGATCGAGCTGGGCTTCCCTGCCGAGCACATCGAGGACCGCTTCCGCCTCGACCTGCGCGGCGTGACGGACCACGCCGCCCCCGCCACCCCGAGGGGCCGGGCCAACCTGCGGCGCAACCGCCGCCGGGCCGCCGAGGCCGGCGTGTCGTACACGGTCAGGCCCGCGGGCACCGCCGACCTCGCCGAGATCGGCAGGCTGTGCGCCATGACCGCGGCCAAGCACGGCTCGAGCGGCTTCTACCCGCCCGAGCTCTTCGCCGGTTTCGTCACCGCGCTCGGCGATCTCGCGCAGGCGGTCGAGGTCCGTCAGGGCGAGCGGCTCATCGCCGCCGGTGTCTGCCTGCGCGACCGGCACCGCTTCCACGCCTGGGCCTGCGGGGTCGACTACCGGGTCGACGGCCGCTTCAGCCCCTACCCCCTGCTCCACGCCGCCACGGTCGAGCAGGCCATACGCGAGGACCGTACGCTCTTCGAGGGCGGGCGCGGCAACGCCGTCTTCAAGCTCAAGCACGGGCTGGTCCGGCTCGGCCTGGACGCCTGCCTGCTGGAGGTCTGATGCGCGTCACGGCCGGCCTGCGCCCGATCGCCGACGGGCCGCTCTTCGCCACCGGCCGGTGGCTGGCCGCGATGCGCGACCGGGTGCCCGGCCTGCCGTACACCTTCGAGCTGGACGGGGCGGTGCTCCACGGCACGGTGGTGCGCGGCGCGCATCCGGGAGAGCCCTTCGACCTGCCGTACATCCTCACCGCCGACCCGGCGCAGCTGCCGCTCAGCGAGGCCGCCCGCGCCGCCCGCCGGCGGTTCGCGGGGTCCCCGGCCTGGACCCCGCACCTGATCGTCATGCTGCCCGGCTACGAGTGCCACCCGCTCGGCCCGGCCGCCCGCGACGGCGCGACGCTCGGCGACCTGGTGGAGGAAATCGTGGCCTGGTCACGCGCCGAGGGCCTGCGCGCCGTCGCCTTCCTGTACACCACCACACCGGAGCTGCAGCAGGTCCTGGGGCGCCGGGGCTTCGCCCGCATCCCCCTGTCCTACTCGTGCGAGCTCTCACCCGGCGTCCGGCTCCCGGCCAAGCGCCGCAGCGAGGCCCGGCGCGAGCTGCGCCGGCTGGCCGAGGCAGGGGTACGGCTGCGCGTGAGCGACATCTCCCGGCCGGTGCCGGGGATGGTCGACCTGAAGTGCCTGCACTCCCGCAAGTACGGCGGCGCGGCGGACCCGGCGGCCGTCGCACACCGCCTGGCGGCCCTGTGCGACGGCGGAGCGCTGCTGTTCAGCGCCGAGCACGACGACCACCTGGTGGGTTACGCCCTCTTCATCCCTCACCGGGAGACGTGGTACTGCGTCAGCACCGCCAGGTGGTACGGCTCCGCGGCGGCCCGCCACACCTACTTCGCGACCGTCTTCTACGAGCCCGCCCGCCACGCCGCCGAGCAGGGCGTCACCCGCCTCCACTACGGCCAGGGCAGCTGGCGGGCCAAGCTGTCCCGTGGCTGCCGGGCGGTCGAGCTGCCGGCCTGGGTCCTCGCCCTCGACCCGGCGCTCGAGCCGGTCGTCGAGTGGAGCGCCCGGACCACCGAGCTGTCACCCTGAACGCCGGAGGGGCGGGAAGAGCACCGAACTGTCACCCTGAACGCCGCAGGAGCGGGAAGAGCACCGAACTCTCACTCCGAACGCCGGAGGGGCGGGAAGAGCATCGAGGTCTGCAGAACCGCCTGTTCCCAGCGGTCGAGCGCCAGGCCGTAGCAGGCGAGCAGGGCGGCGGCCCTGCGCAGGTCCACGCGCGGCAGGCCGGGCAGGAACTCGCAGGCCAGCAGGTCGGCCAGCGGATGGCGGGGCGGCAGCAGGGCGGCCAGTTCCGCGCCCGCGCCCGGCCGGGCGCTCGCGGCCAGCTCCGGGGCCAGCTTGCGCGCCTCGTCGTCGAGCTCGTGCCAGATCGCGGCCACCACCCGGGAGCGCACTCCGGCGCGCACGTCGTCGAACTCCCTGCTCTCCTTGGGGATGCCCGCCTCCAGCAGCGCCACCAGGTCGCGCAGCGCCCGCTGGTCGCCGTCGAGCGGGGTGCCGCAGCCCGGGCCGAGGAAGATCTCCGCCTCGTGCCGGGAGTCCTGCGGGCTGTCCGAGCTGTGCACGATGTCCAGCATGACGTTGACGCCGCGCAGGTCGCCCCGGATGGTGCCGGGCGCCGCCTGCGCCGGGTCGCTGGCGCCCTTGAGGGCACGCAGCCTCGCGTGAGCGTCAGCCGTGCACCTGTCCTCTACCAGCAGGACGAGGCTGGGCCCGAGGTCGAACACCAGGTCGACCTGCCGGTAGAAGTAGGCCTTCCAAGCGGAAGTGATCTTGCTTTCGTGAAAGGCGTCCTGGTTGGGCGGCCGGTGCCACACCACCTCGTAACGGACCGGCTCGAACCCGTGCTCCTCAAGGATGTCGAGGACGGGAGTGCACAGATGCCGCATCAGCGCATCGGGCGGAAACAGGAACAGGACGGTCCTGTCCCACACGATCCCAGTCATCCGTCACTCCCTGGAAGACGCCTCAGCCCTTGCGGGACTTCGATACTCGGGGACGTCGCGACACGACTCGGTTACGGTCCATTCTCTGCTCCTCACTTCGTCTGCGGGCGGCCGGACAAGCGCCGCCCGCGGCCCATTCCTAGGCTTATGTTCGCCCCATTTCCCGGTGATTTTCCGGGAGCGGGAGTTCTTGGCAGGAAACCGCCATTCCGGCGACGGCCACGATCGACGGCGCGACCATTCCCGGTGCGACCGCCCGCGCCGCCTCGTCCAGCACGACCACCCGCGCGATCCCCTCCGGCGCGACCACCCGCGCCGCCGCCTCCGGCGTGACCGCCCGCGCGATCTCCTCCGGCGCGACCACCCGCGCCATCTCGTCCGGCGTGACCGCCCGCGCCATCTCGTCCGGCGTGACCGCCCGCGCGATCTCCTCCGGCGTCACCGCCTCGATGGCCGCGAGCTCGCCCGCGAGCGTCCAGTCCGGGCAGCCGGCCACCAGGGCGTGCCTGCCGTACAGCAGGGCCTCCTCCAGCGACTGCTCCGCCTCCAGCCGCAGCAGCGCGGCCGTGCGCCGCGCGGCCCGCGCCACCTCCGCCGGCGACCAGGCGGGCTGCGCCAGCAGCGCGACGGCGGTCGCCACGACCTCCTCGACATGCTCGGGCGCCGTGGCGACGAAGGCGCGCCACACCCCGGTGTCGCGGTAGGGCGCGGCCAGCGCCCACAGCTCGTAGCAGAGCCCGCGCCGGTTGCGCAGCTCCTCGGTCAGCAGCGCCGAGCTGGCCCCGGCCAGCAACTCCATGAGCACCAGCCAGGCAGGTCGCAACGGGTGCCCGTACGGCACCGCAGGCCCGCCCAGCACCACGCCAGCGGTGTCGCTGTTGAGCTCGAGCGCCTTCCGCCCGGCCCCCACCACCGGCGGGCCGGCGCAGGCGGGCGGCGTCCACGGCGGGAGCGCGGCCAGCGGCCCCTTCTCCAGGGCGCCGGCCACCGCCTCGGGCGCGGCGCCGCCGCAGACCACGACCCCCGCCGAGCCCAGCCACCGGGCGTGGTGGGCGCGCAACGCCTCCAGCTCCACCCGGCCGACCTCCTCGATCGTGCCGCCGACCGGGCGGCCCAGGGGATGGCCGGGGAAGGCGAGGTCGAAGAAGACGTCGTGCACCACGTCCAGCGGGTCGCTGGCGGCCAGCCGCAGCTCCTCCTGGACCACCTTGCGCTCGGCCGCCAGCACCGCGCCGCTCAGCTCCGGCTCGGCCAGCGCCCTGGCCAGCACGTCAAGGGCGCGCACCGCCGCCTCGGTGGGCACCCGCGCGTACAGCACCAGGTGCTCCCGGCTGGTGATCGCGTTGGCCTCCCCGCCCAGCGCCTCCAGCAGGTCCACCGCCCGCTCCCCGCCCGCCGACGGCGCCTGCAGCAGGATGTGCTCCAGCAGGTGCGTGCCGCCCGCGGTGGCCTCGTCCTCGTCGCGGGATCCGGTGCGCAGCCACACGCTCACCGTGGTCACGTCGGCCTGCGGGCGGTGCAGGACCCACGCCGGCGGGCCGCCCGCCGGGTCGGCGCGGACCGGTCGCGTCACAGCGCGCCCGCCGCCTTCGCCCCGCCCAGCAGTTCCTCGTCCACCTCGTCGCCGTGGACCAGGATGAACCGCCCGATGGGCGTGTGCGCCCACAGCGCCCCGCCGCTCTCGCCGATCGTCAGCCGGTCGGTGCGGACACCGCCCTCGACCGGAAGCGCGAACAACGTCAGCCCCGCCTCCAGCGCCGCCTTCGGGCTGAGCCGGTCCAGCACCGCGGCGCCCGTCATGCGGCTCTGCAACACCGTCGCGGCCAGGCTGACCGGCCTGCGCAGCGCCTTCACCACCGTCGTGCGCCGCCTGAGCCGGCTGGCGCGCACCAGCGCCCTGCGCTCCCCCGGCAGTTCGGGCACCTCCAGCGGGCCGGCCGCCAGCAGTGCCGCCAGCTCGGCGTACTCCGGCCAGAGCGCCAGCTCACTGACCGCCAGGGCGCAGGCCCGCAGCGTCCCTGGGGAGGCCGCCCCCAGCAGCACCGCCACGTCGATCAGGTCCCTGGCCCGGTAGGGCTGCTCGAAGCGCTCGTAGAGCAGGGCCACGAGGTTCTTCACCACCGGGTCGCCCGGCACGCTCGTGCGGTGCGGCGCCCCGAGGCCGTCGCCCAGGTAGGCGAGCGTGCTCAGCTCGATCCCGTACGGCAGGCCGTACGGGTCGTCGGGCCGCCTGCGCAGGCTCAGGATCACCTCCGGCTCCCGCTCCAGCCGGATGAAGGTGGCCGTGTGCATGGACCAGCCATCGTCGAGCAGCCAGGCCGCCAGCTCCCACAGCCGTTCCCGCTGCGGCACCCAGAAGTCGAGGTCGTTCATGTACCTGAGCAGCGGGTCAGGGTATCTGTCGGCGATCTCCAGCCCCTTGAGCGAGACGACCGCGACGGGCAGGCGCGCCTGCTGCTGCCGGTAGAACGCCATCCGCCCGCGGTGTTGCGCCAGCTCGTGCGCCAGCCCCGGGCCCAGCCGCCGCCCCTCGCCCTCCCAGGCGCTCAGCAGTGTCGCCACCAGCGAGGGCTGCTCCCGCCTGGCGACGTACAGCATCTCGCCGGGAGTCTCCAGCTCCTGACCGGTGACCAGCGCCAGCGTGCCCTCCAGCTGGGCGGCGCTCACCCCGCTCACCCCGACCCCGCTCACCCGGCTCATCGCGGCGGCCTGCGCAGGCACCAGACCGCGGTCGAGGACTCGGGTGCGAGCGGCCTGCCGGTGAAACCGGCGTACGCGCCCTCCACCTGCCAGCCCGCCGCCTCGGCCCAGCCCGCCACCTCGGCCATGGTGAGGAAGCAGAACCGGATGGGCGGGAAGTAGCCGCGCTCGACCACCCTGCGGTCACCGTCCAGCCGCTCCACCAGCCCGACCAGCTCGGCCTCCAGCCCCTGCTTGTCGAGCATGCGGGTGATCTCGTAGATCGCCCGGCCCTCGTCCCAGACCCGCAGCCGGGGCACCCCGTCCCTCGCCTTCTGCCGCTCCGGCCGGGGCTGCACCACCTCGAACGCCAGCCGCCCGCCCGGCCTGGCGTTACGGAAGGCGCACCGCAGCGCCTCCGGCACCGACCGCCGGGACAGGTGGTTGAGGGTGTTCTGGCCGCAGTACTGCAGCGCGGCCGGTTCGGGCAGCTCGCACGCGGCGAGGTCGGCCCTGATCAGCCGGATGCCCGGCCCCAGCCGCGTGCGGGCCTCGGCCAGCATCGCCTCCGACACATCGACGCCCACCTGGGGATCCAGCTTGGCCGCCAGCCGCCCGACCCCGATCCCGAGGTCGGCCACCGGCCCGTCGGCCGCGCCGGCCAGGCGCTGGTAGAACTCGATCTCGGCGGGGTCGTCCTGCGCCATCGCCGTCCACGCGCTGTAGATCTCGGCCCAGTGGTCGAAGTCCGCCATCGACGGCTCCTTTCGCGTCGGGCCTCGATCACACCATCCGGGTCCGGCGGCGGCCAGGGTTCCCGCGTGGCACGAAGATGCCGACCTCAGGCGGGTTCCGCGGCGAACGCCGCGGCGTCGGCTCACCAGTTGGTGAAGGCCCCGTCGCGGGTGCGCAGGTGGGGGCGTTCGGCGGCGACGGCCTGGTACTTCCTGGCCTGGACGCGGTCGATGTCGACGCCGAGGCCTGGCAGATCCGGGACGTCCAGGCGACCGCCACGGACCTGCGGCCGAGCGGTGAAGACGTCCGCCAGCTCGGGCTGGGCCTGGTGTTCCTGCACCCCGACGTACGGCGCGGCCAGGTTCAGGTGCAGCGACGAGGCGGCGGTGACCGGGCCGAGGGGGTTGTGGGTGGCCAGTTTGACGTAGTGCGTCTCGCACATCGCGGCGATCTTCCTGGCCTCGGTGAGCCCCGCCGCCACGGCGACGTCCACCCTGGCGTAGTCGACGAGGTGCTGCTCGACGAGCCGCTGGAACTCCCATTTCGACCCGAACTGCTCGCCCGCCGCCAGCGGCACCGCCGTGCGGGACCGCAACGACCGATACGCTTCGAGGCCCTCGCAGCGCAGCGGGTCCTCCACGAAGTACGGCTTGGCCGCTTCGATCTCGCGGCACAACGTCACGGCCTCGGGCAGGTCGAGCCGCGTGTGCACGTCGAGGATCAGCTCCACGTCGTCACCCACGGCCTGCCGTACCGCGTGGAACAGTTCGATACCCCAGCGCATCGAGGCCCGCTGGTCGAGGGTGCCGTCCCTGTCATGGGGCACGGCGAAGCGCACGTGCCGCCAGCCTTCCCCGACGAGCGCCCGCGCCCGGTCCAGGAACGCCTCGAGGTCGTGATAGTCGTCCCCCAGGTGCGCGTAGGCGGGGACGTGGTCACGTACCCGCCCGCCGAACAACTCGTAGACCGGCACGCCCAGCGTCTTGCCCCGGATGTCCCACAACGCCACATCGATCGCGGCGATGGCGGACGACACGATCCGGTCGGCGGGGAAGAAGCCCCGGCGGAACATCACCTGCCACAGGTGCTCGATCCGGGCGGGGTCCTCGCCCAGCAGCAGCTCGCCCAGGTGCTCGATCGCCCCCGAGACCGCCTTCTGCCGCGAGCGGATGCCCACCTCGCCGATGCCGTGCACGCCCTCGTCGGTGTCGACGACGAGCAGCATCATGCTGTCGCCGTGTTCGGGCAGGGTGAGCACTTCCCAACCAGTGATCTTCACAGGCGAACTCCTATGAGAACGTTACCGGGATTCTCAGAAACGCCATCATGCATCATCTCCACACCGTCCGCCAGACACGGGTTCACCAGGTTTCGAACCGCGAAGATACGCTCTTGACGCTTCCGGGAACGTTTGCAACCATCCTCCGTACCGACGACGTGGCGGAGGGCAACGTGGCAGTGACGATCAGGCAGGTGGCGCAGGCCGCCGGAGTGTCGGTCTCGACCGTCTCCCGCGCGTTCACCGCCCCCGACCAGGTGCAGCCCCAGACCCTGCAGCGCATCCGCGACACGGCCGCGAAGCTGGGCTACGCGCCCAACCCGGCGGCCCGCTCGCTGCGCGGCGGGAAGACCGAGTCTCTCGGGCTGATCATCCCCGACATCGCCAACCCGTTCTTCCCGCCGATCTTCAAGTCGATGCAGGCCCGCGCCAGGCGGCTGGGCTACACCGTCCTGGCGGCCGACACCGACGAGCGGGAGTCCGACGAGCTGGAGACCATCACCGCGGTCGCCAAGCGGGTCGACGGCATGATCCTGTGGGCCTCCACCCTGCCGGAGGACAGGCTCGCCGAGCTGGCGCGGACCATGCCGGTGGTGCTGGTGAACCGGCACGTGCCCGGCATTCCGGAGATCCACATCTCGCTGACCGCCGGCATCTCCCAGGCGGCCGAGCACCTGAAGGCCTACGGCCACACCAGGTGCGTCTTCGTCAACGGCTCGCGGCCCGAGCTCAGCCGCGGCAAGTCGATAAGAGAGGCGTTCGAGGCGCACGAGTTGTCCCTCGTCGAGCTGGGCCCCTACGAGCCGCGCTTCGAGACCGGCGTGCACGCCGCCACCCTGGTCACCTCCTGCGACGCCACCGCGGTGCTCGCCCACAACGACCTGGTCGCGCTCGGCGTGCTGCACCAGCTCGCCAAGCTCGGCGTCGACGTGCCGCGGGAGGTCAGCGTGATCGGCATAGACGACACCCTGCTCGCCGAGACCTCCACCCCGTCGCTGACCACCATCCGCATCTCGGCCGAGGAGCTCGCCACCCAGGCCACCGACCTGCTGCTCGACACCATCGCCGGGCGCGGTGCCGGTCGCGTCCTGGAGATCGGCTCCCGGCTCATCCCCAGGGCCTCGACCGGTCCCGTCCTCCGCTGACCGCGGTTCCCGAGGTACGGCGCGCGCCGTACCGCCATCCCGTCATGCCGTCTTCAACGCCGTTTTTCCTGCTATGACCTGAATGCGGGAGTTCAGATGAAGAAGATCACCGCCTCCCTCGGCGTCGCCGTTCTGGCCACGACCGCCGCCGCGTGCGGATCGTCCTCCGGTGCCGGGCAGGAGTCCGCCACCATCACCCTCAGGGTCCAGGGCATGCCTCCGGCGACGGACAAGCCGGGCCTGGCCGCGTTCGAGAAGACGGTCGCCGACTTCGAGAAGCAGAACCCCGGCATCACCGTCGAAGGCTCCCCGGCCACCTACGACCCCCTGACGTTCTCCGCCAAGCTGGCCGGCGGCAAGGTCGAGGACGTGATCAAGGTGCCGCTCACCGAGCCGCAGGGCCTGATCGCCCGCAAGCAGGTCAAGCCGCTGACCGCCGAGCTGGCCAAGTGGCCGCACTACAAGGAGGTCAACCCGCAGGTGCTGCGGCCGCTGAGCGACGCCGCCGGCCAGGTGTACGGCGTGCCCCAGTCGCCCTTCGCGATGGGACTCGTCTACAACAGGGAGCTGTTCGAGAAGGCGGGCCTCGACCCGGACAAACCGCCGGTCACCTGGGAGGAGGTGCGGGCCCACGCCGAACGGATCGCCGAGAAGACCGGCAAGGCCGGATTCGTGCACGAGTCCAAGAACAACCAGGGCGGCTGGCAGCTCACGAAACTGACCTACACCTTCGGCGGCGACATGGAGCGGCTGGACGGCGACAGGTGGGTGGCCGCCTTCAACGCCGAGCCCACCCGGCAGGCGCTGACCCTGCTGAAGGAGATGCGCTGGACCGACGACTCCATGGGCGCCAACCAGCTCAACGACCAGAACGACGTGATCAAGCGGTTCGCCGCCGGCGAGGTCGGGATGTACCTGGGCACGCCCGGCACCTACCGGCTGGCCAAGATGACCTACGGCATGCGGAACATCGACGCGTTCGGCATCGGCCCGCTCCCCCAGGCCGGCGGGAACGCCACGCTGACCGGCGGTGACGTCTACATGGTGCCCAGGTCGGCCTCCGCGGGGAAGACGGCGGCGGCGGTGAAGTGGCTGCTGTTCGCCTACGCCCAGCCGCAGTACGACACCGGCGCCGCCGCCGAGCGGGCCAAGGCGCTGGCGGCCGATCCGAACGCCGCCGTCGGCGTGCCGACGCTGCCGATGTTCGACGCCGCCCGGCAGGCGAAGATCGACGAGGCCGTCAGGCCCTACGTGAACGTCAAGCTCGAGCACTTCCGGCCGTGGATCGAGGGCACCCCCAGGCTCCGGCTCCGCGCCGAGCCGCCGGTGCAGGCCCAGGCCGTCTACGCCGTGCTCGACAGCGTGGTGCAGGCCGTCCTGACCGACAGGGACGCCGACGTCAGCGCCCTGCTGGCCAAGGCCGAGACCGACGTGAACGCCAAGCTCGCCGCGAGCCGGCAGTGACCGTCGCGACGCGCGCCAGGAGGCGGGGGAACACCGTCATGGCGTTCCTGTTCCTCATCCCGGCCTTCGTCGCCTTCGGGGTGTTCTCCTACTGGCCGATGATCCGGGGACTGCTGATCTCCTTCCAGGAGACGAACCTGGTCGACCCGGCCACCTGGGTCGGGCTGGACAACTTCGCCGCGCTCCTGCGGGACCCGCTGCTCTCCACGGCGATCGCGAACACCCTGCTGTTCGTCGGGCTCGGCCTGCTGATCGGGTTTCCGGCGCCGCTGATCCTGGCCACCGTCATGTCGACGGTGCGGAAGGGCGCGGGGATCTACCGCTTCCTCGTCTACCTCCCGGTGGTGATCCCGCCGGTGGTGGCGATCCTGCTGTGGAAGTGGTTCTACGACCCGGGGCACGGCCTGTTCAACGAGTTGCTGGGCCTGGCCGGCCTGGGCCCCTTCCCCTGGCTGGAGTCGCCCAGGACCGCGATGCTCAGCCTGGTCATCCAGTCCACCTGGGCCTGGATGGGCAGCACGGTCCTGATCTACCTCGCCGCCATGGTCACCATCCCCGCCGAACTCTACGAGGCGGCGCAGATGGACGGCGCGTCGATCGCGCGCCGGCTGTGGCACATCACCCTGCCCCAGCTCCGCCCCACCATCGGCCTGCTGCTGCTCCTGCAGCTGGTCAGCACCACCCAGGTCTTCACCGAGCCCTACGTGTTCACCGACGGCGGCCCGGAGAACAGCACGCTGACGGTCCTCCTGCTGATCTTCAGGTACGCCTTCAGGGACGGCGCCTACGGCCAGGCCGCCGCGCTCGCCTTCCTCCTGGCGATCTTCCTGGGCCTGATGTCGGCGATCTACCTGCGGGCCACCCGCGCCTGGAGCTCCTCATGAGCCTGATCTCCCACGTCGAGGAGCGCCGGCCGGCGGTCAGGGCAGCGGTGCGCGCGGTCCAGTGGCTCACCCTGGCCGTCCTCCTGCTGATCGGCGTCGGCCCGCTCTACATGACCGTCAAGGGCGCGGTCTCCCCGGCCACCGACCTGATCGCCGAGCCGCTCCAGCTCTGGCCCGGCGACCCCAGGCCGGAGAACTTCGGCACCGCCTGGAACGACCTGGGCATCGGCCACTACCTGCTCAACACGGTGCAGGTCGTCGGCGGTTCGTGGGCCGTCCAGCTGGTCGTCGCGATCACGGCAGGCTACTCCCTGTCGGTCCTGAAACCCCGGCTCGGCAGGCTGATCTACGGCGCGATCCTGGCCACGATGTTCGTCCCCTACACCGTCTCCATGGCCAGCCTCTTCCTGACCATCATCGACCTGGGCCTGGTCGACTCCTACTGGTCGATCTGGCTGCCCGCCGGAGCCAGCGCCTTCAACGTGCTGCTGGCCAAACGCTTCTTCGACGCGCTGCCGCCGGAGCTCTTCGCCGCCGCCCGGGTCGACGGCGCCGGCTCCTGGCAGCTGCTGACCAGGATCGTGCTGCCGATGAGCCGCCCGATCCTGGCCGTCATCAGCCTGATCGCGATCATGCACAGCTGGAAGGACTTCATCTGGCCGCTCGTGGCCATCACCGACCCGGACAAGCAACCCATCAGCGTGGCCCTGGCCACGCTGGCCGACCAGGCGCCGCAGGACCTCCTGATCGCCAGCATGGCGATGGCGCTGGCCCCGCCGGTTCTCCTGTTCTCGGTCTTCCAGAAGTACGTCGTCGCCGGGCTCGGCTTCACCGGCGTCAAAGGCTAACCCCCCGAAAGGCGGACCCCCCATGCCTGATGTCTCCCGCCGCACCCTTCTCCAGACCGCCGCGCTCGCCGGCGCGGCCTCCGCGCTCACCGTCACCCCCGCCCAGGCGGACGCCCTGTCGATCTCGGCCGACGGCATCACGCTCGTCGCCGAGGCCGGCGGCTCGATCCTCGTCCGCGACGGTTCGGGGACCGATCTCCTCAGGATCGGCCACTTCATGATCAAGGACACCGTGCTCGGGCAGCAGCGCACGTTCGGCGGCACGCCGAGCCTGACCACGGTGAACGGCCGGCCCGCCCTCCAGGTCGCCTACACGATGCCGGCGAGCGCCTCGGCGGTGACCGTGCGCGGCACGTTCACCGTGGCCGCCCGCCGGGCGAGCCTGAGCTGGGAGGTGACCGGCAGCGCCACGCTCTCCCCGACCGGCTACATGTTCTCCCGCGCTCTGGTCGGCAACACCGCGCCGGAGAAGTACGTGCCCGCCACCGTCTGGACGAAGGACCCCCGCGGCGGCGTGCCGTACGAGGTCAACGCGGGCTCGCTCTACCAGGAGACGTGGGCCGGCACGCGCGCCTGCTTCCGGCTGGCGGCCTCCAATCCGTCGTTCACCAACGCCACCTGGATCCACGCGCCGGCCGGCCAGGACGGAGCGACCCGGGTGGAGCTGGTCCTCGGCGACCTGCGGCCGAGCGCGGCCAACGCCGTGGCGACCGCCGCGCCGCTCGGCGTCGACGTGTGGAGCGACCAGCCCTTCGGCCTCTACGAGCCGGGCGCGACCATGGCGGTCAACGCGCAGGTGGTCAACGGCGCCGCCGACGCCAAGCCCGTCACCCTGACCTGGTGGGCCCGCGACTTCAACGGCACCGTGCTCGGCACCGGCCAGCTCACCAGGACCGTCGAGCCCGGCGCGGCCTGGAAGGAGACGCTCACCGTGCGGGGGCCCGCGCAGGGCCTCGTGTTCGCCGAGGTCAAGGCCACCTCGGGAGATGAGGAGGCGTTCGCGCGGACGAACCTGGCCACTCTCAAGCCCTACGCCTACCGCGCCGACGGCAGGTTCGGCATCGCGAACTACACCTGGCTGCTCGTCCCGGACAAGCAGCAGGTCGGCCGGCTGATGCAGAGGATCGGCGTGAGATGGGTGCGCATCGCCTACGACGGCGCGCCGGGCATCCCGCCCGCGGAACTCGACGCGCTGGGCATCAGGCACAACGTCCAGCTCGGCGGCGTGATCTTCAACGGTACGGCGGAGCAGATCGCCGCCTGGGCCGACGACCGGGCCAGGATCGCCGTGCAGTCGGGTGCCGCCTACTTCGAGGTGGCCAACGAGCTGAACCAGCCCTGGATGTCCGGGCAGAAGGCCGCCGAATACGTGCGCGACGGCCTGAAACCCATCCACGACAGGCTCAAGGACTCCGGCGTCAAGCTGATGAACTGCGGGCTGGGCGGCATGGACTACCGCTGGACGGCCAACTTCCACGCGGCGGGCGGCTGGGACCTGATCGACGCGTTCGGCTTCCATCCCGGCCGGGGCAACTTCACCGCCGACTACGCCCCGCCGCCGGAGGAGTGGGAGCAGGGCGCCAACGGCTCCTACTGGAACTTCCTGGGCGCGCTGCGCAAGGCCAGGCAGACCCTCGACGAGTACGGCGGCGACAAGGAGCTCTGGCTGACCGAGGCCTACGCCTGCACCAGGCCCAACCGCTGGTGGAACGACACCCACCGCCAGGCCGCCGAGAACGTGCTGCTCCAGCTCGCGCTCTGCCTGTCGGAAGGCGTGGACGGCGTCAACTGGTACCAGCCCCACGACAGCACCATCCACCACCCGCAGGAGGCCGATCCGAACAACCCGGAATACCACTTCGGGCTGCTGAACCGCGACACCAGCGCCAAGCCCGCGCTGCTGGCGTTCGCGACGGCCACACGCCACCTGGAGGGCGCGACGTTCAAGCGCTGGCTCACCTTCGCCGACCCCGACCTGAAGGGCCTGCTCTTCGACACTCCGCGCGGCAAGCTCGCGGTCCTGTGGAGCCGTAAGGACGGCTACATCCTCAACCGCGACCACGGCACGGACCAGTGGTACCCGCACCCCGAAGGCTGGGTGGACCACTGGCCGACCAAGACGTGCGTGTCGCTGAAGTCCTCCGGTCCGGCGATCCGGGAGATCGACTGCATCGGGCAGGAGCGCACGATCACCGCCACGGGCCGCCGCGTCCAGGTCACGTTGGACGGCGCCCCGCGTCTCTACTACGGGCTGGAGCTATGAGAACCGAATCCCTCTCCCACGACGTGACCGTGATCGGCGGCGGTCTGGCCGGCGTCAACGCCGCCGTCGCCGCGGCCCGGCTGGGCCGTACGGTCGCCCTGGTCACCAACCGGCCCGTGCTCGGCGGCAACTCCAGCAGCGAGGTCCGGGTCTGGGTGGTCGGGGCGACCGGGCACGGCAGGAACCACCACGCCCGCGAGGGCGGCATCATGGGCGAGCTCTTCCTGGAGAACCAGTACAGGAACCCGCAGGGCAATCCCTACTTCTGGGACACGACCGTTCTCGACCTCGTCCGGCAGGAACCGAACATCGCGCTCTTCCTCAACACCGACGTGCGGGAGGTGTCGTGCCCGGCGGGCCGGATCAGCGCCGTGACCGGCTGGATGATGGGCTCGGAGCGGCTGATCACCTTCGAGTCGCCGATCTTCCTGGACTGCACCGGCGACGGGCTCGTCGGCCACCTGGCCGGCGCGAGCCACCGCGTCGGCCGCGAGGGACGCGCGGAGTACGGCGAGCCGTGGGCGCCGGAGGTGCCCGACGACATCACGCTCGGCAGCACGCTGCTCTTCTACACCAAGGACGCGGGCGAGCCGGTCCGTTACGTCCCGCCCAGCTTCGCCAAGGACATCACCGGGACGTCGATCCCCGAGCGGCGGATCATCAGGGCCGGCGACAACGGCTGCGCCTACTGGTGGATCGAGTTCGGCGGCGAGCTGGACACCGTGCACGACAACGACCGCATCCGCGACGAGCTGTGGTCGGTCATCTACGGCATCTGGGACCACATCAAGAACTCCGGGAAGTTCGACGCGGAGACCATGACCCTGGAGTGGGTGGGGTCGCTGCCCGGCAAGCGGGAGTACCGCCGGTTCCTCGGCGACCACGTGCTCACCCAGCACGACGTGCTGGGCCAGACCCCGTTCGACGACAGGGTCGCCTTCGGCGGATGGTCGATCGACCTGCACCCGCCGCAGGGCATGTACGCCAAGGAGGACGGCGCGAAGCAGCGCTACGCCGACGGGATCTACCACATCCCCTACCGGTGCCTCTATTCGCGGAACGTGCCCAACCTGCTCATGGCCGGGCGGAACATCTCCGCGTCGCACGTGGCGTTCGGCTCGACCAGGGTGATGGCCACCTGCGCCACGATCGGCCAGGCGGCCGGCACCGCGGCCGCCCTGTGCGTGGCCGGCGGTCTCTCACCTCGCGAGCTGGACGCGCGCGACCTTCAGAGAACCCTCCTGCGGGAGGACAGCTCGATCATCGGCCTGCCGTACGAGGACCCCTCGGATCTCGCGCGGACCGCCACCGCCTCCGCGTCGAGCACGTTGACCCGATTCGCGGTCGAGACCTCGGCCGAGGTGTGGCCGCTGGAGGCGGACGCCGGACTGGTCGTGCCGGTCGACCCGGCTCTGGACGCGATCGAGCTCATGCTCGACGCGGCTGCCGGCACCGAACTGGTCGTGGATCTCTACGATCCGGTGCTGGGCCAGAACTACGTGCCGCGGGAGCTGATCGCCTCGCATGCCGTACCGGTGGAGCCGGGGAAGAACCAGTGGGTCCGCGTGGATCTGTCCTTCCGGCCCGGTCGGGCGCAGAACGCGTTCCTGCTGATCAGGGCGAACCCTGACGTCCGCCTCCATGTCGCCGACCGGCCCACGCCTGGCGTGCTCTGCCTGACCCGGGTCCCGCTGCGCCCCCAGGACGAGGCGCCCCAGCTGCTGCGGGAGTGGTCCGACGCCGGTCTGCTGCGCCGCACCTTCTGCTTCCGGGCCGGCCCGACGGACGTCTTCGCGCCGTCCAAGGCGCTCGACGGCTTCCAGCGTCCGCACGCCGGACCCCACATGTGGGTGTCGGACACCCTGCCCGCCACCCTCGAACTGTCCTGGCCGTCGCCGGTGACGATCGGCCGCGTCGACGTGCTGGCCGACGACGACGTGAACGAGGACCTGATCAACCTGCACCACCACCGCACGCCGTTCGAGGTCATGCCGACGCTGCTCCGCGACTACCGTCTGCAGGTACGGCAGGACGGCGGCTGGCGGACGGTGGCCGAGGTGCGCGGCAACCGCCGCCGACGCAACGTCCACGACCTCGAGCCGGTCGCCGCCGACGCGCTGAGGATCGTGGTCGAGGCCGGCAACGGGACACCGTACGCCCATGTCGTGGCGGTTCGCGTGTATGAGTAGACCCATGAAGCGTGTCCTGGTCACCGGTGCGGCCGGCCGTATCGGCCGGGCCGTCCTCGACCTGCTCGGCCGGCGGGGGATCCCGGCCAACGCCCTCGTGCTGGAAGATCCCGGAGACCTCAGGGCCGAGCTGGTCGTCGAGGGAAGCGCGACGGACCCGCGCGCCGTGCGGGAAGCCCTCAGGGGGGCCGACGCGGTGATCCACCTCGCCGCGATCCCCACCCCCGAGCGGCATCCCGCCGAGACGGTCTTCGCCACCAACACCCAGGCCACCTACACCGTGCTGGAGCAGGCCGGCCAGGCGGGGATCACCCGGGTGTGCACCGCGAGCAGCACGGCGATCTCGGGGCTGCCGTTCGCCGCGCGCGCCCTCCACCCGCGATACGTCCCCGTGGACGAGGAGCAACCGCCAGGGCCCGAGGATCCCTACGCGCTGTCCAAGCAGGTCGACGAGCTGACCGCGCAGATGATGTCGCGCCGCTACGGCATGTCGGTGGTCGCCCTGCGCCTGCCGTACGTCGGCGGCTTCGACGAGCGCCTCCTCGACTTCGCGCGACGGTGCGAGCTGGACCCCGGCCTGCACGCGCCCGGCCTGTGGGCCTACCTCGAGACCCGCGACGCGGCCCGGGCGTGCCTGCTCGGCCTCAGCCCCGCCGGCTTCCACGTCGTCACCGTCGCGGCCCCGGAAACCCTGGTCTCCCACCCCACCGAGGATCTGCTCCGCCGCTATCACCCCGCCGCCGAGATCCGTTGCCCCCTGCCGGGACGCACCGTCCCGCTGAAGCTGACCAGGGCCACCGCCGTTCTCGGCTTCAGCGCGGAGTTCCGCGTCTGACCCGACGGTGGGCGAGGCGGGTCAGAAGAGGGTCAGCGGTTCGGCGGGCACCGGCTCGGGCAGCGGCTCCACCTCGGGCAGGCGGGCCCGCACTTCGTCGTGGAAGCGGCGGGCGAGCGGCAGCGCGTCGGCGTTGTCGGGCGTGTGGATGAACACGGTCGGCGAGCGGCCCTCGCGCAGCCACTCGGTGACCGTACCGACCCAGTGCCGCCAGCCCTCGACGGTGCGCCCGGTGTCGTCCCTGCCGAGGTAGCGGACGATCGGACGGCCGGTCAGCGCGCGTGACCGGCGGGGCACGCGAGGCTTCTTCGTCCAGGCGTCCCGTTCGGCGTCGCTGGTCGGCGGGCTGCGGAACAGGGTGGTGGTGTCGAACGGGATCCATTCGGCCTCGACGCCCGCCAGCACCTGTTCGAGGAGCCGCTCGGAGCGGGCGTCGTCGAAGAAGGCGCGGTGGCGGACCTCGACGGCGTACCGGTGAGAGCGCGGGAGGCGGCGGAGGAAGGCGGCCAGGGCGCCGAGGTCGGCCGGCCCGAACGATCCGGGAAGCTGCACCCACAGGGCGTGCGCCCGCGGCCCCAGCGGCTCGATCGCCTCCAGGAACGCGCTCAGCTCCTCCTCGACGCCGCTCAGGCGGCGCTCGTGCGTGATGGATCTGGGCAGCTTCACCACGAAGCGGAAGTCGGGGCCGGTCTGGGCGGCCCACGTCTCCACGGTGGCGCGCGTCGGCGTCGCGTAGAAGGTGGTGTTGCCCTCCACCGCGTCGCACCAGCTCGCGTAGGCGCGCAGGCGCTCGCCCGGTGGGAGCGGATGCGGCAGGAAACGCCCCTGCCATGGGGTATGAGTCCACATCGCGCATCCCACGTGAAGCCGCATGGAATCGACGCTATCGGATCCGCGCCGGTGATCCTTTCGTGACCCGGCAGGCGGCGAGCGCCTACCCTGGACGCCACGGCGAGCTTGGAGGACGTGGTGGGGCGCAGGCCGACGATCGACAGGGCGGAGCTGGCGCGGCTGGTCAGCGAGGGCATGAGCGTGCGGGAGCTGGCGGCCCACTTCGGGGTGAGCGAGTCGGGCGTGCTGCAGGCCAAGCGGGCCGCGGGTCTGGCCAAGGCGCAGCTCGACCACGGCGGGGCGCTGCCGTGGACGCTCAGCCGTACCCACGCCCAGTCGGGGCCCGCCACCAACCTGCGGAACCTGTCGGCGGCGGCGCAGGGCAGGCCGGTGGCGCCCGAGCGGCTCAACACCGCCCTGCGGTGGGCGCGGCGGCTGGTGGACCAGGGTCTCGACGTGGCCTATGACCCGGTGGAGGGGTTCACGGAGGTCCCGGCGGCCCCGTCCGGCTCGCACGTCGCCGAGGTGCTGGGCCGCGCCGTGAAGGCCGTCGAGGGCGGCTGACGGAGGCGTTTCGGCACGCGCCTCCGGGGCAGTCGGAAGGCCGATCACGGCACATCCCGACAGACTCCGGAGGCGTCTGATGACCACCTCAACTCTGATCTGGGTGGCCGTCATCGTGGTGGTGGTCATCGCCATCGCCGCGGTCGGCTACGTCATCCTTCAGCAAAGACGCCGGGCCGGCCTGCGCGACAGGTTCGGGCCGGAATACGAGCGCGCGGTCGCCGAGCACGACAGCACGCGCGAGGCGGAGCAGGAACTGATGGCGCGGGAGCAGCGCTTCTCCGAGCTCGACATCAGGCCGCTCGACGAGGGCAGCCGGCAGGTCTACGCCGTGCGGTGGGGCGAGGTGCAGGAGCGCTTCGTCGACGCGCCAGGGTTCGCGGTGACCGAGGCGGACCAGCTGGTCACCTCGGTGATGGGTGACCGCGGCTACCCCACGGGCGACTACGACGACAAGGTCTCGACGCTGTCGGTCGCGCACGCCACGACGCTGGACCACTATCGCAAGGCCCACGAGATCAGCGGCCGCGCGGCCAGGAAGGAGGCCTCGACCGAGGAACTCCGCCAGGCCATGGTGCACTACCGCGCGCTGTTCCAGGACCTGCTGCACGACGACGCCCCTCACTTCCCCCGTCAGGAACCCAGAGGACGGTGAACGATATGACCGAGCACAGACCCGCCGAGGACGCGCTGCAGGTGCCCCCACCGCGCGCCGACCAGGCCAGGAACGATCCCGACGCCACCGACGACGCCACCGACCGCGACTTCCAGGCCACCGCCGCAGAATCGCGTGACCAGAACGCCGAGCGGCAGTGGCAGGGCCGCACGCGCGACGACCTGGCCCAGGAGGACCAGGCGCGCGCCGGCCAGGCGTGGGAGGGCGGCCACGAGGAGCGGCACCAGCCGATGATGGACGCCGACGCCGGCCGTCAGCAGGAGGACACCCGCTACCACGACCCCTACGAGACGCAGGCGCCGGACGACGTCCTCGCCGGCCACCGCGGCGAGACCGCCCGGCCGGAGGCCGCCGGGCAGGGCGCGGGAACGGCCGAGCCGGAGCGGACGCAACCGGCCACGGCCGGGCCCGCCGGGCCGGGATCCGCCGCGGGCCAGGACATCCGCCGCGAGGCCGCCGAGCCGGGCGGGTTCCTGCTCGACCAGGACCCTGAGCAGGTGCGCATCCGCTGGCGTGAGGTCCAGGCCTACTTCGTCGACGATCCCCGCGAGTCGGTCGACCGGGCCGACGCGCTGGTGGAGGAGCTGCTGGCGACCCTGACCTCCCGTGCGGCCCAGCTGCGCGACCGGTGCAAGAACGCCGGCGGGGGCGACACCGAGGTGCTGCGCCAGGCCCTGCGTGAATACCGGTTGATGGTCGACCAGTTGCTCACTCTCACCCCGGCGGAAAGGTGACATGACATGCTCGCCATCGTCGCGGCGATCGTGTTCGGGCTCGGGTTCTTACTCGACCTGCTGAACACGAGGATCGCCGGCATCAGCGGAATGGCCTTCGTCCTGCTCGGCCTGTGCCTGCTCGCCCTGCACCAGGCGGGCGTCGGGACGGCCGGCATCAGCGGCTACCGCGGCGGCTGGCGCCGTACCAGGCGCTAGCGCCACCACGATCCACCCTGAGATCACGAGGGGCGCCCTGCGGGAGGGCGTCCCTCGTGCGTGCCCGGCCTGGCACGTGCTCAGCGGGCGTGGGAGACGGTCCGTTCGGTCATGGCGGCGTACTCGAACTCCCGGCGGGGATCGCTCAGCGCGGCCAGCGCCGTGATGTCCCTGCGGAAGAACAGCGCGAGCGTCCAGTCCATGAGCACCCGCGCCTTCCTGTTCATGGTGGGCATCCGCGACAGGTGGTAGGTCCGGTGCACGAACCACGCCAGCGGCCCGCGCAACTTCACGCCGTAGATCTGCGCGACGCCCTTGTGCAGGCCGAGGCTGGCGACCGAGCCCGCGTAGGCGTGCCGGTACGGCCTGCGCGCCGTCCCCCTGATCGTGGCCAGCAGGTTGTCGGCCAGCACCCTGGCCTGCCGTACGGCGTGCTGGGCGTTGGGCGCGGTGTACTGGCCCGGCTTGGTCAGGTCGGGTACGGCGGCGCAGTCACCCGCGGCGAAGACCTCGTCGTGGCCCTCGACGTTGAGGAACGGCGTGGCCCGCACCCTGCCCTTGCCGTCGAGGGGCAGGTCGCCGTGCGCGACGACCGGGTTGGGTTTGACGCCTGCCGTCCACACCAGCGTGGCCGCGTCGAACACCGAGCCGTCGTCGAGCACGATCCGCCCGTCCACGGCCGACTCGAGGCTGGTCTTCAGCCGCACGTCGATGCCGCGGGCGCGCAGCTGCTCCAGGGTCCAGGCGCCCATCTCGGGCCCCACCTCGGGCAGGATCCGGTCGGTCGCCTCGATGAGGTACCACTTCAGGTCGGACGGCTCGACGCCCGGGTAGTAGCGGCACGCGTCGTGGGCCATGTCCTCCAGCTCGGCCAGCGCCTCGACGCCGGCGAAACCGGCGCCGACGAACACGAAGGTCAGCGCCTCACGCCTGATCGCCTCGTCGTCGGTGGAGGCGGCCAGGTCGAGCTGGCCGAGGACGTGGTTGCGCAGGTGGATGGCCTCCTCCACGGTCTTGAACCCGATGCCGGACTCGGCCAGCCCGGGGACGGGCAGGGTGCGGGAGATCGAGCCGGGGCACACGACGAGCAGGTCGTAGCCGACGCTTCGCGCCTGACCCCGGTGCGGCCGGAAGCTCACCTCGCGCCTGCCGGTGTCGATGTCCTCGATGACGCCGTTGAGAATCGTGCAACGTGGCAGCACCCGGCGCAGCGAGACGACGACGTGCCTGGCCTCCAGGTTGCCCGCCGCCGCCTCGGGAAGGAACGGCTGGTAGGTCATGTAGGAGTCGACGTCGATGAGGGTGATGTGCGCCTCGCCCGCGCGAAGCCGGCGCTGGAGCCGCAGCGCGGTGAACATCCCCACCGAGCCGCCGCCAAGGATAACGATGCGAGGAGTCATCGCGCTCCTCTACCCCCGAAGCGCATCGTAACCGTGCTGCCTTCCTCGCCGGTGCGGATGTCGACGCTGCCGGCGAGCCGTCGGGCCACCCACAGGCCCATGCCTCTGGTCGCGTCGGGCGCGGGCGGTGTGGCGCCCGGTTCGCCCTCGAGCTTCCACCGGCCGTCGTCGTGCACCTCCACGACGACCTGGTCGTCCTCCCGCCAGATGCGCAGGCGGGCCTTGTCCCGGGCGCCGTGGGTGACCGCGTTGGTGGTCACCTCGTTCACGGCGACGAGGAGGTCGGTGACCTCCGTCTCGGACAGGCCCGACGCACGCGCCTGGTCCGCGGCGAAACCCCGGACCTCCGGCAGGTCGGACAGCCGGAAGATCACTTCTCTGAGCAGGGCGTTCCTTTGTTCCCCGTCCATGGGAAGCCCCCATCTAGCGCTCCGCGATCAGTTCTGCCCTGAGCTGGTCGAGGACCTTGCGCAGAATGCGCGAGACGTGCATCTGCGAGATTCCGAACTCCGCCGCGATCTCGGCCTGCGTCATGTTGCCGAAGAAGCGCAGCAGCAGGATGTTCTTCTCCCTGGAGGGCAGGGCGTCGATGAGAGGCTTGACGGCCTGCTGGTCGACCAGGGTGTTGAGAGTGTCGTCGTCCTCCGGGATCACGTCCCCCAGGGAGGCGGCGTCGTCGTCGGCGCCCAGCGGGGCGTCCAGCGAGAGCGTGCTGTAGGCGGCGGAGGCGTCGAGGGTGAGCAGGACGTCCTCTTCCGAGATGTTCATCTTGGCGGCCAGTTCGGCCACCGTGGGAGCGCGGCCGAGATCCTGGCTGAGGTCGGAGACCAGCCTGTTGAGCTCGGAGCGGCGCTCCTGGTAGAGCCGGGGCACCCTGATCGCCCAGGTGCGGTCGCGGAAGTGCCGCTTGACCTCACCGGTCATCGTGACGACGGCGTAGCCCCTGAAGGCGTGGCCGAGGCCCGCGTCGAAGCCGTTGATGGCCTTCATGAGGCCCACGTAGGCGGCCTGCAGAAGGTCCTCCATCGGCTCGCCCCGGTAGCGGTAGCGTCTGGCGATCTCCATCGCGAGCGGCCGGTGCATCTCGACGACGCGCTCTCGCACCCTTTCGCGCAGCGAGTCAGGGGTGCCGTCCCTGACCATCTCGGCCAGGAGTTCCTCCGCGGTCATGTCGTCGAGGACGCGTTCCTGAACAGCCATTGGCGTCTGCTCCTCATATGGTCGCAGCCCGCCCCCGCACAGCGAAAAAGCCCAGGCAGAGGCGCGCCTCACGAGAGGTCGCTCGGAAGCCCTCTGCTGGACTTCGACTTCAGTTTTCCCCCTTTGGGATGGAGTATTCAACCCCTGGGCGGTGACAGTAGGGTTGCCCTGCCAGACAGGGGACGACGGAGGAGGCTTCGGGTGACGGTGTCGGAGAACGGTGAGTGGCCGAAGGCCGCCCTGAGTCTGACGTCGTCGATCGCCGGCGGACTGCCCGTGGTGGCCGTGGAGGGCGTGCTCGACGCCACGACGAGGGAGCAGTTCGCCGACCATCTGGCCGAGGTGGTGGCCGTCCACGGCCACGATCTCATCCTCGACCTTGCGGGGGTCACCTTCATGGACTCGCGCGCGCTCGGCCTGATCGTGCACCACTGGCAGGGGTGCACGTCGGCGGGTGGCAGGTTCGCGCTGGTGGGCGTGCGCTACTCGCCGTCGAAGGTGATGTGGATCACCGGGCTGGCGCAGCGGCTGCCGCTGTACGAGACGCTCGACGAAGCGCTCGCCGCGCTGAGCTGACCGGCACCTCCCGGCCGGCCTCGCGCCGGGCCGGCAGGTGCTCTCACCGCTCCAGGACCGGCGCCTCTCAGCGGGCCTTGCGCTGGTGCTCCTCCACCAGCAGCCGGGCCAGGTCGGCGACCTTGACCTGGTGGTGCTGGGAGACCCTCCGCAACTCCTCGAAGGCCGCCTCGGCGCCGCACCCGCTGGTCTTCATGATGATGCCCTTGGCCTGGTCGATGACGGACCGCCCGGCCATGGCCTCCTGCAGCTGGGCGGCGTCGGTGCGCATCTCGTCGAACTCCCACATGTTCGCCATCGCCACCCCGACCTGCTCGGACAGCATCTCCGACAGCGGCGCGGCGGCCTGCGCGGTGAAGGCGCCCGGCCGTACCGAGTACAGGCCCACCACCAGGAGCACGGGCTGGATCTCGATCGGCAGCACCAACGCCGAACGGACGCCCCACCGGGTGGCCAGGCCCGCGTAGCGCGCCCAGCGGCGGTCGCGCAGCACGTCGGCGACCACCACGCGGCGCCGCGTGCCCCGCGCCTCGATGGAGGGCCCCTCGCCGATCCGCCGTTCGCCCTCGACCAGCATGATGAGCTCGCTGTGGGACCCCGACACCAGCACCCGGTCGTCGCGCCACAGCTCGGCCGACCCTCCCGAGCAGCCGGGCACCCCCCGGGCCAGGGTCGTGGTCAGCCCGCGAAGTACGCTCTCACTCGAGGTGTCGTCGCCGACCCGGCCCAGCGCAGCCAGGTCGCGCGCCAGCACGGAGGTGATCATTCTCGCCATGGCGAATCCCTTCCCGATGAGCCTAGATTAAACAGGTGACCGAACCCATCGGCCTGGCCGCCCTCGAACACGCCCTCGATGAGCTCGGGGGGCGCGTCTCGTCGCTGCGCGCGGCCCGGTCCGCCTACCCGGGGGAGCTGGCGCAGACGCTCGACGCCGCGCTGGCCGAACTCGACACCGCCACCGAGCTGCTGGCCGCGGCCAAGGCGGAGCTGTCCGGCGCCGCCAGGAACAAGGCGGGCAAGGGCGCCTCCCAGCGGGAGCTGAAACTGCTGCGCCAGGTGTTCAGGGTGTTCCCCGTGCCGGTGATCGTGCTGGACGGCGGCGGCGTGATCAGGCGGATCAACGCCGAGACGGCCGCGCTGCTCGGCAGCCCCGACGGGTTCCTGATCGGCAGGTCGTTCCCGCTGCTGGTGGACGTGCCGCGGCGGGCGGCCTTCCGGTCCCATCTGACGGCGGTGCTGCAGACCGGGCAGTCGGCCGCGTTCGAGACCAGGCTGGCCCACCAGGGCCGCACCCACATCGCGCAGCTGGTGCTGACCAAACTGACGATGCCGGGTGAGCCGCAGCAGATGGTGGCGGCAGTGGCGCTGCCGACGCAGGTGCAGGTGTCCGAGCCCGGCACGCCCCGTCCCGAGCTGTCCGACGCGGCGCTGCTGATGACGGCCGCCAAGCGGCAGGAGCTGCTGGCGCGGATGACGTCGCTGCTGCTCGACGAGGAGAGCCTGCGGCTGCCCGTGGCCCTGTCACGGGCGGCGCGGCTGCTGGCCGAGGAGTGGGCCGACTGGGTGATCGGCGACGTCCTGCGCGACGACCTGCTGAGCAGGTCGGTGGTGCTGGGGCCGAAGGACCAGCCGGTGGCCGAGCTGGTACGGCTGGTCGAGCGGGCCGACCCGGCCGCCGGCCCGCTCGTGGCGCAGGTGCTCGACCAGGGCACCGGCGTGGTGCACGAGATGGTCGAGGACGAGTCGCTGCTCGGCTCGTCCGCCGACGGGCCGCTGCTGACCACGATGGGGGCCGGCTCCATGCTGTGCGTGCCGATCGGCGTGGAGGGGGCGGTCCGCGGGGTGCTCACACTGGTGCGCTCGCACGACCGCCAGCCGTACACGCTGGCCGACCTGGGGCTGGTGCAGGAGCTGGGCGCGCACCTGGGCATGGCGATGGCGGCCAGGGAGCGCTTCCGCGACCGCTCGCAGGCCGCCGACGCGCTGACGGCCAGCGTGGTGCCGCGCAACCTGCCGCAGATCCCGGGCTTCGAGGCGGCGGCGATCTACCACCAGGGCGCCTCGGTGGGAGCGGAGTTCTACGACGTGTTCCCCGTCAAGGACGGATGGGGGTTCTCGCTGGGCGGCGCGGTCGGCTCCGGTGAGGAGGCGGCCTCGGTCAGCGCGATGGTGCGCGGCGGGCTGCGCGTGCTGAGCGTGTGGGAGAGCGATCCCGACATCGCGGTGCGCAAGGTCAACGAGGCGCTGGTCGCGCAGCGCTCCGGCATGTTCGTCATGGCCGCGGCCGGCTACGTGAAGGGCAGGACGATCACCGTCAGCTCCGCCGGGCACCATCCGGCCGCGCTGGTGCAGCCGGACGGCGGGGTGCGCTTCGTCTCCGGCGGCGGCGTGCCGCTCGGCATCGCGGCCGAGGCCGAGACGGCGGTGGAGGAGATCACCCTGACGGCGGGCCAGACGCTGGTCTTCTACTCCGAGGGCCTGGTCTCCTCACGCGGCGAGCACGGCGAGCCGTACGGGGAGGAGCGGCTGGCCGACGTGCTGGCCCGCAGCGTGCAGCAGCCGCCCTCGACCGTGGTGAAGTCCATCGAGCAGGACAGGCACGCCTTCTCCGGCGGGCGGGTGTGGGACGAGATCGTGGTGCTCGCGCTCCGCGTGGCGTGACCGCCGCCCGGTTTGGGCCCCCCGAGCAGGTTTACTTTTCCCGGGCACCGGGGTAAGCCTAGAAGGAAGTGAGTGCCTAAGACGCAGGCACACCCCGCAGCTGTCACCTGCCCGAGGTGTGTCATGCATATCGCCATCGTCGCTTCCGACCAGCGGCGCACTCATATCCTCGCGGTGGCCCGCGAGCTGGGCCGCGAACACAGGGTGACGATCTTCTCCCGCCGCAGTGACGGCCAGGCGAAGCTCAGGACGAAGGTGTGCCATGGCGTCACCGTCGAGTCCATACCCGCGGGCCCGGCCCAGGATCTGCCCGCCGACGACGTGGTGCCGTTCCTGTCGGACGTGGGCGCGTACCTGATGCGCCGCTGGCTCGAGGAACGGCCCGACGTGATCCACGCCCACTCGTGGACCGGGGGGCTGGTGGCGGTGGCCGGGGCCAGCGGGCTGGGCGTGCCGGTCACGCAGACCTTCCACCACGACCTGGGCGTCGCCGTACCGCCGGCGCATCTCAGGCTGGAGCGTGTGCTCGGCCGGCGTGCCGACGCGGTCATCGCCGGCTGCGGCGACGAGGAGTCCGAGCTCATCAGGATGGGCGTCCCCCGCGACCACATCGCGGTCGTGCCCTGCGGGGTGGACGTGGACAGGTTCCGCCGCCAGGGCAGCGCGGCGGCCCGCGGCACCCGCAGGCGGTTGCTGCACGTCGGTCCCCTCTCCCCCGACCGGGGCGCGCACACCGTGGTGCGGGCGCTGGCCGCCGTCCCCGACGCCGAGCTGGTCCTGGCCGGCGGGCCGCCGGCCGAGGGGCTGGAGGAGGACCGCGAGGCCAGGCGGCTGCGCATGCTGGCCCGGCAGGCCGGCGTGGCCGAGCGGGTGAACGTGCTCGGCCGGGTGCCGAAGACGTCGGTGCCCAAGCTCATGCGCAGCGCCGACCTGGTCATGTCGCTGCCGCGCGAGGCGCCCGAGGGGACGGTCGCGCTGGAGGCCATGGCCTGCGGCGTCCCCGTCATCGCCTCTGCCGTGGGCGCGCACCTGGACGCCGTGGTCGACGGCGTCACGGGCCTGCTGGTGCCGCCGGACCGGCCCGCCCAGACCGCCAGGCTCATCCGCGAGCTGCTCGCCGACCCGACCAGGCGCACGGCGCTCGGCTACGCCGGCGCCGACCGGGCGCGGTCGCGCTACTCGTGGGAGCGCGTCAGCCAGGAGCTGCTCCGGGTGTACGAATCGCTGTGAGCCACCCCGCGTCCCGCCCGCCGCTCCTCGGGCTGCGGCCGGCCGTCGGCGAGGGGCGCGGCACGGTCAGGACGACGGCCACAAAACCGCGGAACACCGCGAGAGGGTCGAAAGCGCCGTTACCAAAGCGCAATCTGTGCTTTCCTGAGACTCATGTCGATTCCTGGTTATCTCGTGGCGGCGGCGCTCCTGGCGACGCCCGCCGCCACCACCGCGACCGAGCGGCCGCCGTTCGAGCAGGTCTTCACCGAAGGCTTCGACTCCCTGGACACCGGCAGGTGGATGGTCTACCACTCCCCCGGCGCCGAGACCAACCCCCGCACCGGCAAGGCCACGTCCGTCTCCGGCGGCGTGCTCCGGCTGAAGGGCGGCTTCTACGGCGGCAAGGACCTGTCGGGCGGGCTGGCCACGCGCTCGTCCCAGGAGTACGGCAGGTGGGAGGTCAGGTTCAAGGCCGAGGCCGGCGCCGGCTACACCCCGGTCGCGCTGCTGTGGCCCGACAGTCAGAGCGACGGCGACTACGCCGAGATCGACTTCGCCGAGATCGTCGACCCGCAGCGGCGCGGCGGCGGCATCTTCGTCCACGCGGGCCGCGAGCGGGCGCAGAAGCAGCTGCGCGCCGACTTCACCCAGTGGCACACGGTGGCCGTCGACTGGCTGCCGGGACGGCTGACGTTCTGGCTCGACGGCCGGAAGGTGTGGGACTACCGCGGCCCGCACGTGCCCGAGGGCAGGAAGATGGGACTGGCCCTGCAGAACGACGTCGTGTGCAACGAGTGGTCGCCGTGCAGGAACGCCGCCACCCCCGACACCGTGTCGATGTACGTCGACTGGGTGAAGGTCTACCGGTTCACCGGAGCAGCCTGACCGCCTTCAGCCCCAGGTGGACGGCCAGCCGGTCGTCGCCGTCCGACAGGTCGAGCCCGGTCAGGCGTTCGGCCTTGCCCAGGCGGTAGTAGAGGGTCTGGCGGTGGATGCCCAGCTCCGCCGCCGCCTTCTGGGCGTGCCCGCCGAGATCGAGGTAGGTCTCGACGGTGTGGGCCAGCTCGGTGTCCAGCGGCGCGGTCTCGGCGGCCAGCTCGCGCAGGTCGGCGCCGCCGAGCCGGGCCAGCAGCCGGTGCACGCCGAGATCGGGCCAGCAGGCGACGGGATGGAAGCGCGGGAAGTGCTCGGCGATCCGCAGGGCGTGCCTGGCCTCGCGGAAGCTCTGCCAGGCGTCGGCCGGATCGGCCCGCGGCGCGCCCATGCCGGCGGCGGTGCCGTACGCGGTCTGGAGGTTGCCCGCGATCTCGCCCGCCAGGTGCGCGGGGGCGAGCACGGCGACCGGCTGGCCCGCGCGTGCCAGCACGCCGCGCGGCAGCGTCCAGAGGGCGGCCACCCGCTCCTGCGACTCCCTGACGGCGATCGCGGTCACGGGACCGGCCAGGTCGAGAGCGGCTCCGGCCCGCTCCTCGGGGTCCGACGACAGCAGCGCGGCCAGCTCCCTGCCCAGGTCGTGGCGGCTGCGGGCCTCCTGGGCGAGCATGGCGGCCGCCCTGGACGTGAGCGGCCTGATGCGGGCCAGCTCGGCATCGCCGAGCGTGCCGAGCAGCCACAGGTAGCCGTAGGTCACCGACGTGTGCCGGAGCGGGACGCACACCCTGGCCAGGACGCCGAGCTCCCGGTCGGCGGGGATGCGGACGGGGCCCTCCGCCCTGGCGATGCCGAAGCGCTCGAAGTAGTCACGGACCTCGCGGCTGGCGCGTCTGCGCAGGATGGACTCCTGGCGGACGGTGTCGATGTCGCCGTGCTGCGCGCCGTACGCCAGCAGCCGGAAGGAGCGGTCCTCCAGCGTCGCGGAGACCCCGAGAACGCGGGCGATCTCGTCGACGGTCTCCTGTAGGTCATCGGTGTTGTGCATTTGTATGACAGCCTGCCACAACCCGCGTTACGGACGTCAATGGGCCCCTCGTGAGCAGGGGTTTTAGCCTGGAAACATGCTGGGTCACGTACTTCTCGCCGGGTCGCGCAGCGCGCTCGTGCGCCGCACCGTGTCAGGGCTGCCGCCGACCAGGAAGGTCGTCGACCGGTTCGTCGCCGGCGAGAGCGTCGCCGAGGCGAGCTCCGCCGTGCAGCGCCTGGTGGACGGCGGGCTGACCGTCACCATCGACCACCTGGGCGAGGAGACCCGCGACGCGGGCGCCGCCGCCGCGACCGCGAAGGCCTACCTCACGCTGCTGGAGGCGCTGCGCCCGCTGGGCCTCGGCACGCGCGCCGAGGTGTCGGTGAAGCTGTCGGCCGTCGGCCAGGAGCTGAGCGACTCCATGGCGCTCGACCACGCCCGCGAGATCTGCGCGGCCGCCGCCGCCAACGGCTCCACGGTCACCCTCGACATGGAGGACCACACCACGGTCGACTCCACGCTGGGCATCCTGCGCGCGCTGCGCGAGGACTTCCCCTCCACCGGCGTCGCCGTCCAGGCCTACCTGTTCCGCAGCGAGGCCGACTGCCGCGACCTGGCCGTCGAGGGCAGCAGGGTGCGCCTGGTCAAGGGCGCCTACCGCGAGCCCGCCTCGGTCGCCCACCAGAGCAAGGCCGAGGTCGACAAGGCCTACGTGCGATGCCTGCGGATCCTCATGGCGGGGAAGGGTTACCCCATGGTGGCCACGCACGACGACCGGCTCATCGCCATCACCGAACTGCTCGCCGACAGGTTCTCCCGCGCCGTCGGCGACTACGAGTACCAGATGCTCTACGGCATCAGGACCGACAAGCAGGAGTCCCTCGCGGGCGCCGGCCACACGGTCCGCGTCTACGTCCCCTACGGCGACGACTGGTACGGCTACTTCATGCGCCGCCTGGCCGAGCGTCCCGCCAACGTCGCCTTCTTCCTTCGTGCCCTTGGGGGTAAGTGATCATGGATGCGATCAGCAACGTCCCGACGCCGGCCAACGAGCCGGTGTACGGCTACGCGCCCGGCAGCGCCGAGCGCACCACGCTGGAGAACCGCATCAAGGAACTGGCCGGGTCCTCGATCGACCTGACCATGACCATCGGCGGTGCGCAGCGGATGGGTGGCGGCGCGGCCCTCGACGTCGTGCAGCCGCACAACAAGACCGCCGTCCTGGGCCGTACCAACGACGCTACGGCTCAGGACGTGCAGGACGCCGTCGACGCGGCGCTGGCCGCGGCTCCCGCCTGGCGGGCGCTGTCGTTCGACGAGCGGGCCGCCATCTTCCTCAAGGCCGCCGACCTGCTCGCCGGGCCGTGGCGCGCCACGCTGAACGCGGCCACGATGCTCGGCCAGTCCAAGTCGGTGCAGCAGGCCGAGATCGACGCGGCCTGCGAGCTGATCGACTTCCTGCGCTTCAACGTCGCCTACGCCCGCCAGCTCTACACCGAGCAGCCGACCTCCTCGGCCGGGGTGTGGAACCGCATGGAGTACCGCCCGCTGGAGGGCTTCATCCTGGCGATCACGCCGTTCAACTTCACGGCCATCGCCGGCAACCTGCCGACCTCGGCCGCGCTCATGGGCAACGTCGTGGTGTGGAAGCCGTCGCCCACCCAGCAGTTCGCCGCGCACCACACGATGCGGCTGCTCGAGGCGGCCGGCCTGCCGCCGGGCGTCATCAACATGGTCACCGGCAACGGCCAGGCGGTCTCCGAGGTCGCCCTGGCCCACCCCGAGCTGGCCGGCATCCACTTCACCGGCTCCACCGCGACCTTCCAGCACCTGTGGGGCACGGTCGGCGCGAACATCGCCCGCTACCGCGGCTACCCGCGCCTGGTGGGCGAGACGGGCGGCAAGGACTTCGTGCTCGCGCACCCGTCGGCCGACCCGGGCGTGCTGTCGACCGCCCTCATCAGGGGCGCCTTCGAGTACCAGGGCCAGAAGTGCTCGGCGGCCTCGCGCGCCTACGTCCCGCGCTCCATCTGGTCGCGGATCAAGGACGACCTGGTGGCCACCGCCGAGTCGCTGACCGTGGGTGACGTGGCGGCCGACCTGTCCACGTTCATGGGCGCGGTCATCGACGACAGGGCCTTCGCCAAGCACAAGGCGGCGCTGGACCGGGCCAGGGCGACCGGCTCCATCGACGTGCTCACCGGCTCCTACGACGACAGCGTGGGCTACTTCGTCAAGCCCTCGATCCTGGTGTCGGACGACCCGACGGACGAGATCTTCGTCAAGGAGTACTTCGGGCCGATCCTCGGCGTGCACGTCTACGACGACTCGTCCTTCGACACGGTGCTCGACCAGATGGAGGCCGCCTCGCCGTACGCGCTGACGGGGTCGCTCATCGCGCAGGACCGCTACGCGATCGCGTCGGCGTCGGAGCGGCTGCGGTTCGCCGCGGGCAACTACTACATCAACGACAAGCCGACGGGCGCGGTCGTCGGGCAGCAGCCGTTCGGCGGGGCGCGGGCCTCGGGCACGAACGACAAGGCGGGCTCGATCTTCAACCTGATCCGGTGGGTGAACGCCCGCACGATCAAGGAGACGTTCGTGCCGCCGACCGACCACCGCTACCCCCACATGGGCTGATATTTCCGCACACGCGGTGAGTTAGGGGATTCCTGCTCCCCTGACCAGCGCGCGCACCCACGCGCACCGCGTACCGGCGCCCCGGGTCCCCGCACGGGCCCGGGGTGCCGCCGTTTTCCAGGCCACGATTCCCCGCGGGGAATTGCCCGGCGGCAGGCCACCTCGGCAGGATCGCTTCCATGAGCGAAGTGATCGATCGGTTCAACGCGGCCTTCCAGACGCACGACGCGTCCGGGCTGGCCGACGTGGTGGCGGAGGACTGCGTCCTGGAGAACGTCGACGGCGCCACCTATTCCGGTCCAGGCGAGGCGCTGGGATTCTGGTCGGCGCTGGCCGCCGACCACGGCACCACCTGGACCGTCGAGGACGTCACCGGCGACGGCGAGCGGGCGACCATCCGCTGGCGCGCCAGGTCGGCCGACGGAACAGTGACCAGAGGCGTCAACCTCATGTGGCTCCGGGACGGCCGGATCGCCGAAGCCACCGGCTACGTCAAGATCTCCTAGGCAGGGTTACGGCATGCGCGCACACCGCCTGGACTCCGGCGGTGGCGGCAAGGGGGATCGGGCCGGGCGTGGTCCCCGTACGCGGCCCGCGGCAGCACGGGCTCGCTGCCCGGATCTTCGCCCGGCCCGAGCAGCAGGCGCGGCTTCACGCGTCAGGACCCGGTTGCCCTCGATCACGCGTGGCAACCGCCGTCCAGACGCCACCTGCGCCATCAGACCGGCCTGTCGCAGCGTGAGCTGGGCAGACTGTCGTCTACGACCACTCGCCACACCGTGCGTAGACGCGAAAACGCGTTGCCGTTGATGCTCTCGAAACGTATGGTTTTGCGCTCGTGATCACAGTGGTGGAGCGAGTCCTGCCTGCCCGGCTGGGGACCGGATTCCGATGGTTGCTGGCCTCGAGCTGGCTGACAAATCTCGGCGATGGGGTCGCGGCCGCGGCGGGCCCCCTGCTGATCGCGACGTTGACGCGCGACCCGCTGATGATTTCGCTGTCGGCCCTGGTGGGCTGGGCGCCGCCGCTGCTGTTCAGCCTGTACGCGGGCGTGCTGTCGGATCGGTACAACCGGCGCAGGATCGTGCTCGTCGCGAACGCGGTGCGGGCCGTGGTGCTGGCGGCGCTCGTCACGCTCATGGTGACTGGCACCGTGACCGTGGCGACGGCGCTGGTGGCGCTCACGCTCCGGTCCATCGCCGAGGTGTTCGCCGACAACGCGACGGCCACGCTGACTCCCATGATGGTCAGCAAGGACGATCTCGTCATCGCCAACGCCCGCCTGGGCACGGGGTTCATCACGCTCAATCAGCTCGCCGGGCCGCCGATCGGCGCGGCACTGTTCGGCCTGGGCTTGACCTGGCCGTTCGCGGGCCAGCTGCTCCTGGCGGTGGCGGGGATCGTCCTGGTCTCCCGGATCAGGTTGCCACCACACGGCCGGCAGGCCGACGATCTCGTGCCTGACACCGCGCGGGAACTGATCGCCGGATTCAGCTGGACGATCCGCCACGCGGCGGTCCGCACGCTGGCGCTCACAATCCTGATCTTCAACTTCACGTTCGGCGCGGCCTGGTCGGTTCTCGTCCTCTACACCCAGGAGCAGCTCGGACTCGGCGCCCTGGGCTTCGGTCTGATGACCACCATCGGCGGGATCGGCGGCTTGATCGGCACCGGCCTCTACGGGGCCATCACCCGCAGGGTGAGCCTCGGCGCCCTGATGCGCATCGGGCTCATCATCGAAACGTTCACTCACCTGGGCTTGGCCCTGACCCATTCGCCGTGGGTCGCCGGGGGCATCTTCCTGGCCTTCGGCGCGCACGCGTTCATATGGGGCACGACCTCGGTCACCGTCCGCCAGCGCGCGGTCCCACCTGAACTGCAGGGCCGAGTGGGCAGCGTCAACACCGTCTGCGTCTACGCCGGGCTCGTGGTCGGCTCGTTGATCGGCGGTGTCCTGGCCACCCGCCTCGGTGTCGCGGCGCCCTTCTGGTTCGCCTTCGCCGGTTCCGCGGTGTTCGTGGTGCTGCTGTGGCGGCAGCTCATGCTCATCGCCCACGACGACTGAGATGTTCGGTGGATGTGAACGTTCGATCTGGTCGACGACACCGGCGATGCCTTCTTCCCTGGAAAAAGATCCTCACACCGGGAGGCTCGACGTCCTTCCATCCCTACCCAGCCGGTAAAAACCGATAAGCGTACTGAAAGCGTCCCGCAAGGGACTTTCACTATCATCCGGCAAGATAAAGGGATATATCACCGCAAAAGGCTGAAAAGGGCACGAGGTACGCGCACAGCATCGCCTCATCGCCGAACGCCACCTACGACTGCATCTCGAAGGCACTTCCATGGACACCATTCACCGCATCGCCAGCATCGCCGCGGCGGCCCGCCGCCGACTCCAGCGAGCGGTCAACAGTGGCCACACCGACCTTGCGCCTTCAGCGATGTTCGATCTCGGCGTCTTGAAATCTGAGCGGGGCCGGGTGGCGGCGGCTCGCACCTGGTACCGCCGGGCGATCGACACCGGCCACGCCGACATCGCACCTGCGGCGATGCTCAACCTGGGCGAGCTGGAACATGACCAGGGACGGGTGGACGAGGCCCGCGTCTGGTACCGCCGAGCGATCGACAGCGGCCATGCCGACCATGCGCCGAGAGCGATGTTCGACCTGGGCGAGTTGGAGGAGAACGAAGACGGGCGAACGGAAGAGGCCCGCGTCTGGTACCGCCGGGCGATCGACAGCGTCCACACCGACATCGCGCCGTGGGCGATGCTCAACCTGGGCACCCTGGAAGATGAGCACGGGCGGGTGGAGGAGGCCCGCACCTGGTACCACCGGGCGATCGACACCGGCCACGCCGACATCGCGCCTGTGGCGATGCTCAACCTGGGCGAGTTCGAGGAGAACGAAGACGGGCGGGTGGAGGAGGCCCGCACCTGGTACCGCCGGGCGGCCGACACCGGCGACGCCCACATCGCGCCGTGGGCGATGCTCAACCTGGGCACCCTGGAAGATGAGCAGGGACGGGTGGAGGAGGCCCGCACCTGGTACCACCGGGCGGCCGACAGCGGCCACGCCCACATCGCGCCGAGGGCGATGCTCAACCTGGGCACCCTGGAAGATGAGCAGGGACGGGTGGAGGAAGCCCGCACCTGGTACCACCGGGCGGCCGACACCGGCCACGCCGACTATGCGCCGTGGGCGATGTTCGAC
The DNA here is from genome assembly GCF_053602555.1 of Nonomuraea sp. NPDC004354. Taxonomy (NCBI): domain Bacteria; kingdom Bacillati; phylum Actinomycetota; class Actinomycetes; order Streptosporangiales; family Streptosporangiaceae; genus Nonomuraea; species Nonomuraea sp. NPDC004354. Next base: position 140,631 of record NZ_JBSGDV010000006.1, read on the forward strand.
CTGGGCAAGTTGGAGTATGAGCAGGGGCGGGTGAAGGAGGCCCGCACCTGGTACCGCCGGGCGATCGACAGTGGGAACGAAGCAGTCCGAGCCTCTGTGCAAGAGCACCGACGCCGCGAGAAGCATCGTCGTTGAGCGCGCGGGAGGACACGTTCGGTGGTTGGCACGGCGGCCACCGCGGATCCGGCCCGGCCTTCGAGGAGTCAGGTGCAGAAACCGGCGGCAGGGATGATCGTGGAGGAGCACCGGCCCACCCGCCGCGGGCCTGACGCCAGACCGCCTGTCAGCCCCCGGTCACCGCGGTGACCAGGACCAGGACGAGGGTGACGACGGCGAGCAGGCCGTGCCCGGCCACGACGGGGACCGGGATGGCCCGCTCGGGCGGCGCCGCCGTGGCGGCGGCGCGGGCGCGGTACACCGGGATCCAGCGGGCGAGCATGACGAAGCCCAGCAGCGCGACCGGGAGCAGCACGATCAGCGCGATCCATGCCAGGGCCCCGCTGTCGAGCGCCAGGTAGAGGATCCAGAAGATCAGCCCGGTCGCGGCGAGCAGCATGTGACCGAAGATCACCGGCGTCGGGAAGCGGCTGGATGCCGCCTCCTTGCGGCGGAGCCCGCCGTGGGAGATCCACACGCCGAGCATGAAGAAGCCGCCCAGTGCGGTGAGCAACCAGGTGACGAGTGCGGCGACGGCCATGATCTGCCTCCCTGAGGTCAGGAACGGAAGCCTTCTGCTTGGGTGGTCTCGTCGGCGACCCGGACGCCGTAGCGGTAGGCCAGCATCCCGCCCAGGTAGCCCGACACCGACAGGACGGCCAGGCAGACCACCGACAGCGCGATCTGCCCGACGGGGACCGGCCCCGCGTGGTCGCCGGACCGCCAGGCCCAGGCCACGCCGTACGCGGCGGTGACGGCGAGGTTCAGCACCAGATGGACGCGGGCCGTGCGGAAGGCGGCGGTCCCGGGGGGAATGGCGAGGAAGTCCAGGAAGCCGAACATGGCCGCCGCCAGGGCGCCGATCACCCCGATCGCGATCAGCCACAGCGATCCGCGAGCGAGGAAGCCGGGGTCGCCGACGACGTGCGAGGCCAGGTCGAAGACGAGGCTGGTCACCCAGGCGCCGATCGGCACGGTGACCAGGATCGGGTGCAGCGGATGCCCGTACGGACCGGCCAGCATCGTGACGGGACGCTTGGCCTGATGCAGCTGATCGGACATTGGCACCACCTCCAATTTCACCAACAAGTCTTAGTCTTATTTCCGCGACGGTCAAGCACTTCGCGGTTTCGACCATCAGGATGGGTGTTATTGTGTTCGGGTGACGCGGGACGCGGTGCAGGCCGTAGCGGCGCTCGGCGACGAGCTGAGGCGCCGCATGTACGAGTTCATCCGGCAATCACCGGTCCCGGTCACCCGGGACGAGGCCGCGCAGAACGCCGGCATCTCCCGCAAGCTCGCCGCCTTCCACCTGGACAAGCTGGTCGACGTGGGGTTGCTGTCCGCGGAGTACGGCAAGCCCGACGCGGTGCGCCGGGTGGGGCGGGCGCCCAAGGTCTACCGGCCCACCGACCTCGAGGTGCGGATCAGCATCCCGCAGCGCGAGCACGGCCTGCTCGCCGAGATCCTGATGGACGCGGTCCGGACGCAACGGCCGGAAGAGAGCGGGCCGCAGGCCGCCGTGCGCGTGGCGAGCCACCGCGGCCACGCCCTCGGCCACGCCGAACGCGAACGGCTCAAGCCGGGCCGTCTCGGCGCCGAACGCGCCCTCACCTACGTCGGGCACATGCTGGAAGGCCACGGCTTCGAACCCGTCCGCGTGACGCCGACCCGGATCCAGCTGAACAACTGCCCCTTCCACCCGCTGGCGGCCAAGGACCCCGACCTGGTCTGCGGCATCAACCACGCCTTCCTGGCCGCCTACTGCGACGGGCTCGGCGCCACCACGATCACGGCCGCCCTGGTCCCCCGGCCGGGCGCGTGCTGCGTCGAGCTCGGCACCACCGCCGCATCACCTTGACGGCATGCACGACCGTGCTCGGCCTTGAACCGAGTCGAGGCGGACGACGGCGCACTACCATCGCGGAGGTATCTGGGCGGACCGCCTGCCCGCCGGCAAGAGCTGGATGGTCGGAAAGGGCTTCGGCCCCTCCTCGACTCACACGATCCGCTCCTCGCCTTCACGCCGGTCGTCGCCGGCGCCTCCCCTGCCCGGGCCGTCCTGATGATGATGGCCGCTGTCGGCGCAACCGAGGCCGGACTGAGGTGCTCCCCGGCTACCCGCGATGTGTGGTGCCGCCGAGGACTTGCTCACGGAGGATGTCCGCGTGGCCGCAGTGCTGGGCCAGTTCACGCAGCATGTGGAGGTAGACCCAACGCAGCGGCAGCGGGCCCCGGCGGTTGCCGCGGAGGAGGTCGTCCAGCGTCAGCTCCGCCGTGGCCCGACGCGACGCCGCGCAGGCCTGCTGGTAGGCCCGCTGGACGGAGGCGATCGTGTCGCCGTCGTCGATGTCGAACGACTCGTCAGGCGAGTCGGGAATGCCGATCTCGGTGCGGGACCGGCATGTGATCGCCTCGTCGAACCAGACCTTCTCGACGAACGTGGCGTGCTTGACCAGGCCCAGCAACGTGGTCTTGGACGTGACCAGCGACCGGCGCGCCTGCTCCTCGGTCAACCCGGTCAAGCTGTCGTTCAGCGCGGACCGGTGCTCGTCGAGGAACGCCTCGAACTGATCGCGCAGTGCCGCGTGGAAGACGGCGGGCTCCAACGACGGGGGGACGACCATGACCGCCACGATAGCCTGCCGAGAACGACGTCAGGTCCTGTGCCGGCGCGGCCGCGCCTCGCTGGAATCGACCGCCGCCGAGGATCGTGGATCTGTGGATCAGGGTTGATCGTGTGGTTGGCGAACCGGCACTCTACCTACGTGACGGCATCTCCCGACCAACCGGAACCCGGCACCGAGCCTCCCAAGACGCCCCCCAAGGCGCCCGCCGCGACGTCTTCACCGGACGCGCCTGATTCCGAGAACGGGACGCGACAGGTGGACACGAGCGGCGGCTGCGCCATCGCGATCGCCGTCCTTGGCGCCTGGTGCGCGGCGGCCTTCGTGATGGCGATGTTGCTCTACGGGCTCGACGGGGAGTGGTCGATCTTCCTTCTGTACTTCTTCTCCGTCTTGCTGGGCGTCCCGCTCGTCATCTTCGCCGTCGTCACCGCGGTGCAGCGGATGGTACGCGCCCGCAGGCGTCGCGAAGAGCTGATCCTTCGCCGGAAGGACGTTCTCACGAACCGCATCGAGGTGCTCACCACGGTGGTCACGGAAGCCAAGGCGGTCTCCAACGAGCTGGAACTCTACCTCCAGGAACGGCTCGCCGCCCTTGACGCTCTCAGCGCTCAGGTGGAGGAGAAGGAACGCCTGGCCGCTCTCACTCCCGAACAGGTGAAGGCGCTGGAGAAAGCGCTGCAGCGGCAGTTCGTGGGCCAGAATCGATCCGGACTCGCTCAGCAAGCGGTTTTCCTGGTTCTGGCATTCGTCCTCGGCTTCGTCGTGAACTGGCTTTCCGATCCGGCCCTTGACTGGCTGGAGGGCCTCTGGACGAGCCTGCCCTGAGAGAAGCGCCGGGCCGGCCACCCGGTGATGCGGACCGCGCTCGTCAAGGATGTCTGACGCAATCTTGACGAGGCGCTGGGAGCGCGAGAGCACGGGACCGGGGATTTCCTCTCTAGAACCCTTTCGGGGTGAATATCCGCGGTCGGCGAGGTGGCGGCATGGGGTGTCTGTTCGCGGTGTTCGCGGGACTCTTCCCGCGGCTGGGGCTCTTCATCGTCTGGGTGGCGCGTCCCCTGCTGGTCGACGCGGCGTTCCACACCTGGATCTGGCCGCTGCTCGGGCTCATCTTCCTGCCGTTCGCTACCTTGATGTACGTCATCCTGTACACGCCCGGCATCGGGCTGCGGGGCTGGGAGTGGTTCTGGATCGTGCTGGCGGCCCTGCTGGACGTGTCCCACTGGGTGGGTACCATCACCCAGCGCCGCCAGCTCCTCGCCTACCGCAAGCCGTGATCCCCCCGCCGCCGGCATTCTCCCGGGAGGAACCGGCGGCCACGGGCCTCGCGTCCTGAGCACAGGCGCCGACGTGCGGCATGGCCGGCTACGGCAGGCCGCCGCCTGAGCCCTTGGGACCGCGGGCCGGCCGGGATGCCCGCCGCGCCTCGCGGAGGACGGTCGGCTCATACAGGACGGTCGCGCGGAAGGCGTCCCAGTCGGCTTCCAGGGCGGCCAGGCGGGTGTCGCGCCACGCGCCGGGCGCGGCCTCGCGGTGGATACGCCGTTCGCGGGCGAGCAACATCCCCCGGTTGACAGTGAACGCCGCCCTCGCGACCGGGTCGGCTCCCACCCGGCCGACGACAAGGTCGCGGGCCCCGGGCACGTTCCGCAGCAGCACCCACAGCAATGCCAGGTCGCGGCCGGGCAGGAAGAGACCGGCGAACTCCCAGTCGAGAAACGAAACCGGGGCGCCGGGGTCCCCAGTGAGCCAGATGTTGGCGGGCAGGACGTCACCGTGGGCGAAGCGGCGTTCGGGACCGGCTTCCGCAAGCAGAGCCGCCAGGGCCCGGTGGACGGCGGCGTCGAGGAGCCCGTCGTGGTGGTAGCGGTCCAGCCGATCGGCAGCGTCCCGGCCCTCCCCCCGGAGAGGCGCCGGCGGGCCCCACCGGGTGAGCGCGTCGACGGCGTCCAGGACGGCGGAAAGGTCGCCGACGGCAAGCGGCCCGCGCGGATACCGGTCGGCGTGCAGCGGACGGCCGGACAGCCGCTCGGTGATGAGCACCCCCGTCTCCGCGTCGGCCGCCACCAGGCGCGGCGCCCGGACCGGCGGCGGCGACGTGGTGAACGCCCGGTAGACGTGGACCTCGCGGGTGAACATCGCCCGCCAGAACGGCGCCCGGTCGAGCAACAGCTTGGCGACGACCGGCTGCCTCCCGCAGGTGCCGGCCAGGAGCACCGACTTGCCGGTGACGTGCAGCAGCTCGCCCGGGGAGAACGCGGGCCACAGGCGGCGCGCGGCCCGCACGGCAGCGTCGCGGACAGCCGGCACGGTGGCGGTGTGGTCGGCCTCGGATGTCATCGGCTCTTCCCCTCGGGAGCCGGGCGTCTCACCGGACAGGGCGGCGGTGCCGTGCGGGGCCTCGGTGGTGGGCCCTCGGCCGCAACCTACCCGCTGACCGACGGGTGTCGCCCGGGAAAAGCTGTTGACGCGTGGCGTCGCCGGGCGGTCTTCTGCTCGGATGGCCACGATGCACGCCGACGAACTCCACACCGACGCCGACCTGGTCCGGCGGCTGGTCCGGGAGCAGTTCCCGCAGTGGGCGCACCTGCCGGTCGAGCGGCTGGCCTCCGGCGGGACCGTCAACGCGGTCTACCGCCTGGGCACCGGGTTCACCGTCCGCCTGCCCCTGACGCCGGGCGGCGTCAGGTCCCTGGAGCGGGAAGCGCGGTGGCTGCCCGAGCTCGCGCCGGTCCTGCCCGTTCCGATTCCCGCCGTGGCGGGGACGGGCCGGCCCGCCGAGGGTTTCCCGCTGCCGTGGGCGGTGCACCGGTGGATCGACGGCGAGAATCCGGTCGAGGGCCAGGTCGGCGAGGCCGAGGCCGAGGTCCTGGCCCGTGACCTCGCCGGGTTCGTCCAGGCGCTGCACAAGGCCGACCTGGACGGCGGGCCGACCGCCTACCGAGGTGTCCCGCTGGCGACCGCCGACGCGGGCACACGCGCCGCGATCGAGGAACTGCGCCGCATCGACGAGCCGTTCGACGCCGACGCGGCCATCGCGGTGTGGAACGAGGCGCTGGCCGCGCCGGTGTGGACCGGCGCGCCCCGCTGGGTGCACTCCGACCTCATGCCCAGCAACCTGCTGGTCGCCCGGGGCAGGCTCGCCGCGGTGCTCGACTTCGCCGCCGTCGGGGTCGGCGACCCCGCCTGCGACCTGATCCCCGCGTGGAACCTGCTGCCGTCCCCGGCGAGGAGCGTGTTCAGGGACGCCCTGGACGTCGACGACGCCACCTGGGCGCGCGGTCGCGGCTGGGCGCTGTCCATGGCCGTCATCCAGCTCCCCTACTACCGCGCGACGAACCCGGTCATCTCCGCCAACGCCCGCCACGTCATCCGGGAGACGCTCGCCGCCGCCGGGACGCCGTAGCGGGACCCGCCGTCAGGTCGCGTACAGGGCGGCCATGGCGCGGGCCGTCGCGACCAGCTTGTCCCTGAGGGCCGGGGGCTCCAGCACCTCCGCCTCCGCGCCGAGCTTGAGGAACTCGGTCTGCGCGTGGGTCAGCGACTCGATCGGGACGGTCGCGGTGACCCAGCCGTCCGCGCCCGTCACGCCGCTGGAGATCGCCTCGATCACGGCCGAGCTCATCACCTCGCCGGCCCGCTCGACGCCGGCGGGCGACAGCCGTACGACGGCGTGGCCCTGGACGAGACGGGCCCGGAAGTCCTTGAGGTGCGCGCGCCAGTGGGCGGCCAGGTCGAACCCCTCGGGCCGGTCGAAGGCGCGCTCGGTCACCCGCAGGTCGAGGATCTGGTTGACGCGGTAGGTGCGCAGGCTGTCGCCGCTGCGCGCGACGAGGTACCACTTGCCGGCCTTCAGAACCAGCCCGTACGGCTCCAGCGTCCGTTCCACCTCGTACGGCTCCCGCCAGCGCCGGTAGCGGACGTCGATGACGAGCTTGTTCCACACGGCGCCGGCCAGGGCGGGCAGGTGCGGCACCTGGTCGCCGTCGTGGTACCAGCCGGGCGCGTCGAGGTGGAAGTGCTCGCGCACGCACCGCGACCCCTCGCGCAGGTCGGGAGGGAGCGCCGCCTCGATCTTGAGCTCGGCCGCCGCGGCCAGGGCGCCGAGCCCGAGCTGGGCGGCCGGCCCTGGCAGCCCGGCCAGGAAGAGCGCCTGGGCCTCCTTCTCGGTCAGGCCGGTCAGCCTGGTGCGGTAGCCGTCGACGAGCCGGTAGCCGCCCTCGTGGCCGGCCTCGCCGTACAGGGGGACGCCGGAGGCGTGCAGCGCCTCGACGTCGCGGTAGACGGTGCGGACGCTGACGCCGAGTTCGTCGGCCAGCTGCTGCGCGGTCATCCTGCCGCGCGTCTGGAGCAGGAGGAGGACCGAAAGCAGGCGGGAGGCGCGCATCCACTGACAATAGATGTCAGTGGGTGATCCTTATCGTCCGGGTCATGGCTTTCCTGGAGAAGAACCTGCGTTCCCTGCCGCCCGTCACGTTGGGCGGCAGGCCGTACAAGCGGTATCACGTCGACCGCGAGGGGCACGAGATCGAGCCCGAGGTGGAGAAGGCGGCCTACGCGTACGTTCCGCGGCTGGTCCCCCCGTCCGCCGACGACTCGCCCGCGGGCTGGATCGTGCTGCACCGGGGCGGCGACAGCGGCGCCTACGTGCTGGTCTACACGTGGGTGTGGGACAACGTGCTCGAGATCCACACCGCGTGCGCGGGGCAGCCGGCCGTCGGCTGCCCCGACGAGGATCCGACGAACTTCATGACGCTGGAGCGGCCGTGGATCGGCTGCGTGTGGGAGCTGCCGCCGCTGGAGCACGAGCGCAGCGCCTTCGTCCGCCACATGCTGGCGCCCGAGGTCCCCGACCTGGACGGTTACCTGGCCGACGCCCTGCCGGCGGGTCCGGTGGGGCTCTGACCCGCTCGCGAGGTCCGGCCGCGGCCCGAGCGCGGCCCAAGTCCGGCACGAACGCGGCCGGAGCGCGGCCGGAGCGCGGCACGAGCGCGGCACGAGCACCGGCCGGAGCGCGGCCCGAGTCCGGCCTGAGTCCGGCCGGAGTGAAGGGCTCCGCGAGCCGTCGTAGGCTGTGCGTCATGACCGACAGCAGACCTCGCGGCAGGCGGCAGGCGGAGGCCGAGCGTAACGACCGGGCGCTGCTCCAGGCGGCGAGGGAGGTGCTGGCCGCCGACGGCGCGCACGCCTCCGTGGCCGCGATCGCCGCCCGCGCGGGTGTCGGGATCGGCAGCCTCTACCGGCGCTACCGCACCAAGGAGGAGCTCTTCCAGCGGCTGCTGGTGCTCTCCCTCGACCAGTGGATCGCGGCCGCGGAGCAGGGGCTGGCGGCCGACGACCCGTGGGAGGGGCTGGCCGGCTTCATCACCGCCTGCGTGGAGTTCGGCCAGGGCACGCTGAGCCCGGTCGCCGGCACGGTCGAGGGCACGCAGGAGATGCGGGTCAAGAACGACAGGGGTGACGAGCTGCTCGACGCGCTCGTCACCAGGGCCGGCGAGGCGGGGGCGCTGCGGCCCGGCGTGACCGCCGTCGACGTCTCCTTGCTGATCGAGCAGCTGGGCAGCTCTCCCCTGCTCGACCAGCTGCGCAAGCAGGGGCGCGGCGACATGCTCGCCGAGGCCGCCGCCGCCCGCGCCCGCCTGGTCGCCATCGCCGTGGACGGCCTGCGCGCCGTGCACGGCGAGCCGCTGCCCGGGCCGGCCCCGACCGGGAGGCTGTTCACCGAACGATGGCGCCGCCCGCCCGCGTCCGCCGAGGCGGGAACCGGCCAGCCGTCCGCCTGACCACCCGCATCCGCCGAGGCGGGAACCGGCCAGCCGTCCGCCTGACCGCCCGCCGGATTCGCCGAGAAGGGAACCGACCGGCCGGCCGGCTCGCGTCGGGCGCCGGCGCGGCTGCCGGTCAGCCGTCCGCCTGATCGCCGGACAGGCCCAGCGGGAAGGCGTCGAAGTGGACGATGACGCGCTCGCCGTCGTCACCGTCGTCGTCGTAGGAGTCGAGCAGCTCCTGCACCCGCCTGCCCAGCTCGGCCAGGTGCTCCCGGCTCAGTCGCAGGTGGCGCCGGGTGTGCGTGGCCGACTCGATCCACTCGCGGGACGCGGTCCTCGACTCCTCGACCCAGCGGGCCAGCTCGGCGTGCCGCTGGCGTACCAGACCGGCCATGAGCACCTCGGCGGCCTCGGCCGTGTCGGGGTCCTTGCGGAACCTGTCGGTGTCGCTGGTGAAGCCGGCCGCGCGCCACCACCGTTCCTTGCCCCTGGCCTTCTCCGGCACCTCGACGACGAGCCCGTGCCGGGCCAGCTGCCGCAGGTGGTAGCTGGTCACGCCGGTGTTCTCCTCGATACGGCCGGCCAGCATGGTGGCGGTCGCCGCGCCGTACTCCTCGAGCAGTTCGTACAGCCGCATCCGGACCGGATGCGTGAACGCCTTCAGCGCCTGGGCGTCCATCTCTCTGACGGTCTTGCCTTCCACAGTGTGCAGCCTTATCTTTGCAAAGAAACCTGTGCACAACTTCCTACGCATAAAGGATAGACCGTGGGACGCTCCTTCAGATACCTGCTCGCCGCCACGACCTCGGCCAACCTCGCCGACGGCGTGCTCCTGACCGGCGCCCCGCTGCTCGCCATCACCCTGACCCGCGACCCGGCGCTGGTCTCGCTGGCCGGTGTGGCCACCACGCTGCCGTGGCTGCTGCTGGCGCTGCACGCCGGTGCCCTCGCCGACCGCGGCGACCGCCGCCGGATCATGGTGGTCACCGCGTGGGCGCGGGCCGTGGCCCTGGCCGGCACGGCCGTCGCCGTGGCCATGGACGCTCTCAGCCTGCCGCTCCTGCTGGCCATCCTTCTGGTCTCAGGGGCCTGCGAGGTCTTCAACGACACCGCGGCGCAGAGCGTGCTGCCAATGGTCGTCGGCAAGGACGATCTCGGCAGGGCCAACGGCCACATCGTCGCGGCGCGGACGATCGGCAACAGCTTCGTCGGCGCGCCGGTGGCCGGGTTCCTGGTCGCCCTCGCGCCGGCCGCCCTGTTCGGCGCGCCCGCGCTGCTGTACACCGCCGCGGGGCTGCTCCTGCTCGGCATGCGGGGGCGCCACCGCTCCGCCACCGTCTCCACGGCGCCCCTGCGCCAGGACATCGCCACCGGCCTGCGCTACCTGGTGCGCGACCGCACGGTCCGCGACCTGGCCGTCGCGGCCGGCGTGATGAACATGTGCAGCTCGGCCTACCTGTCGGTGTTCGTCCTGTGGGCGGTCGGCGAGGAGTCGGTGATCGGCATGACCGCCGGCCAGTACGGCGCGGTCCTGACGGTCCTGGCCGTCGGCGCCATCGCGGGCTCGCTGCTCGCCCATCGGACCGCCCGCCGGTTCGGCGAGGGCAGGACGCTGGTCATCCTCTGGACCGTCAACGGACTCTCCCTGCTGCTGCCGGTGCTCGTGCCCACCGTCCCGTCGGTCTACGTCACCGGCGTCCTGCTCGGCGCCACCAGCGCGGCGGGCAACGTGCTGGTCGTCTCCTTCCGCCAGCGGATCATCCCCGAGGAGCTGCTGGGCCGCGTCAACTCCGCCTACCGGCTCATCGGGATGGGCGGCAACCCGCTGGGCGCGGCGCTCGGCGGCGTCGTCGGCGGCGTGGCGGGCCTGCCCGTCGTCTTCGTCGGGGCGGTCGTCCTCTGCCTCACGGTCATGCCTCTCGCCGCCCGGGCTCTTGCCCGCACACCCGAGCCTGTGGCTGTGTGAGTGGTATGGCCGAGCGCACGCGCGTACTCAAGTCAGGCGAGTCGATGAACCCCGGCGACCGGATCCTCTCGCGCAGGACCGCACAGGGCCGGCGGGAGTTCAAGCTGGAGTATCAGACCGACGGCAACCTCGTCCTCTACGACCAGGGCACCCTGCCGAGCGACAGGTACGGCAGGCCGCTGTGGGCCACCGACCACTGGGTGCCCGGCGGGAGGCTCACCATGGACCGCGGGCGCTCGCTCGGCCTCAGGAACGCCGCGGGCGCCGTCTGGCCCGAGCCCGCCTTCCGCCACCCCGAGGGCTCCTTCCTGGTCCTGCACGACGACGGCAACCTCGTCATCTACGCCCCCGACGGCAGGCCCGTCTGGTCGCCGTGCACGGGCACCGAGATCAGGCAGGCCTCCTACAACCGGATCAGAAGCTTCGAGTCCATCGAGCACGGCTTCCCCATCCGCTCCCCCGGCGGCAGGCACTCGCTGGAGATCACCGACAAGGGCGTGCTGACCCTCTTCTCCGACGGCGTGGCCCGCCGCCACGCCAGGATGACCTCACCCCAGCGCGGCAGCGTGTGCGTGCTCCAGCCGGAGGGCGCGCTGGTCGTCTACCGCGCGGCCCGCGACCGCAGGCGCCACCTGGTCTCCTTCCGCTCCGGTACGGCAGGCGCGCCCGGCGGCGAACTGGTCCTGCGCGACGACGGCAACGCGGTCCTGACCGACCCGTCAGGAAAAGTGATCTGGGACTCGGACTCGACGTTCTTACCGCTCTGACCTGCGTGCCTACGAACGCGCATATATCTAGATCAGTCGAGGCGGCATATCCTTCGCGATCATTTGACATCATTACGCCTAGCGACGAGGGGATGACATGCGGGAGATCGGCGGCGGGCGATACCGGCTTGGCGAGCAGGCGGGCCGGGGTGGGATGGGCGTGGTGTGGCGCGCGTTCGACCAGCTTCTCCACCGTGAGGTGGCGCTGAAGGAGCTGACACTGGTCGGCGAGGCCGAGGCGGTGCGCAGGCGCGTGCTGCGCGAGGCCAGGCTGGCGGCGCGGCTGACCCATCCGAGCATCGTCACCGTCCACGACCTCGTCGAGGAGCAGGGCAGGCTCTGGATCGTCATGGAGTACCTGGAGGGCCTGTCGCTGCACGACCTGCTCTCCCAGGTCGGCACGCTGCCCGACACCTCCGTCGCCGGCCTCGGCCGCCACCTGCTGGGGGCGCTGCGCCACGCGCACACGTCAGGCGTCCTGCACCGCGACGTCAAGCCGGCCAACGTCATGCTGACCGGCGACCGGGTCGTCCTGACCGACTTCGGCATCGCCACCGCCGAGGCCGACCTGACCTCCACCCGCTCGGGCGGCCTGCGCGGCACCCCCGCCTTCATGGCGCCCGAGCGGCTGTCCGGCGGCATGGCCACCAAGGAGGGCGACATGTGGTCGTTCGGGGCCACGCTCTACAGCGCGGTCGAGGGGCGGCCGCCGTACCCGGGCAAGGACGCCGCCAGCGTTCTCGCGCTCTACCGCCAGGGCGGTTTCCCTCGCCCGCGCCGGGCGGGGATGCTGCGACCGCTCATCGAGGGTCTGCTCCACCACGACCCCGCGCGCCGTCCCTCGCCGGAGCGGGTGGCGGGCATGCTGGCCAGTGTCCGCGCGCCGGGAAGCTACCAGGAAGCGATCTGACGAGGCGGCCCCCGAGGGGGCCGCTCAGCAGTCGCAGCCGCAGGAGCAGCCGTCGCCGCAGCACCCGTCGCCGCAGCACGAGCAGCAGTCGCCGCAGTTGCCGCAGGCCTCGCAACCGCTGCAGTCGAGCCGGGAGCAGCAGCCGCGCTCGTGCTCCTCGTCCCACTCCGGCCGGTACAGGCCGCAGGTGCAGCAGCTCAGCGTCGTGCACGCCAGCGACAGCAGCCCTCCGGGGTCCACCGGGCGCCGCTTGACGCGTTCGGGGCTGTCCGGATCGGTCGCCGCGAACGCGCGGGTGACCGCGTGGCCGGCTTCTTTGACCAGCAGCGCCCGGACCAGGCCGTGCCGCTCCAGGTCGAGGTCCTCCACCGCCAGCCGCAGGCCCAGCAGGGCGTCGTCGCAGTGGCGCCGGGCGCCGGCCAGGTCCGTGCCGGTGGCCGCCAGCGGGTTGTAGGCGCCCTGGGCCCGGTCGCGGGGCAGGTCCTCCACCGCGTCGAGCAGGTGGGCCAGCCGGCCGAAGAAGCGGCCCGCCTCCCGCAGCGTCTGCCGGTTGTGGGGCTTGCCGGCCAGCACCGCCGTGTGCTCGAAGGCGGCGGCGACCGCGGCCTCGGTGGGCGCGGTCAGCTCCAGCAGCGACAGGCCCGGCGTGCGTTCGAGCCGGGTCTGCTCGCGCACCGCCAGCGTGAGCGGTCCCGGGTCGAAGCCGAGCGCGCCCGCCGTGTCGGACCCTGCCCGCGACCAGCGGGCGGCCACGCGCTCGGCGGCCGCGGCCACCAGGCGGCGGCGGTAGAGGGCGTCGCCGTCGGCGACGTGGTCACGCAGCTTTCCGGCCGCCAGGACCAGCGAGACCGACGCCGCCAGCCGTACACCCTGGGCCTCGACCACGTCGGCGCCCTTGAACCCGCGCAACGCGCACGGCGCCGCCCGCCTGCGCGGCGCCGCCGCGACGGTCTGCGCCTCGGTCAGGACCGAGACCAGCAACCCGTCGTAGTTCGTCACCAGCCTGGAGGCATGGCCGTGCTCGTCGCGCAGCGCGAGGCACAACCCGCACAGATGCGCCATCCACTGCTTGAACAACCCACCGCATAACGCATGGCGGCACGGGCGGACGATCCCAAACATTCGACCCCTTCGGTACGGCTGGCAGCCAGCCTCCCAGAAGATCGCTACTCGTCGTCCTTGCGGCGTTCGGCCTCGGCGGCGTCCATGGCCGCGGCCTCCTCGGGCGTGGGCGCGGTGCCGCCGAGGTGGGCGGGCTGCCACCACACGCCCGGCGGGATCTCCGGGTAGGTCCGCTGCGCCCGGTCGACCAGCTCCGACATCCTGGTGTGCAGCCGCGTGGTCAGCTCGGCCATGTCGTCGCCGCGCTTGGGGTGCATCGGCTCGCCCACCAGGATGGTGAGCGGCACGTGGCGCTGGGTGAGCCGCTTGGGCCGGCCCTTGGTCCACAGCCGCTGGCTGCCCCACAGCGCCACCGGGATCATCGGCACCTTGGTGGCCTGGGCCATGCGGATGGCGCCGTTCTTGATGTCCTTGACGGTGAAGGAACGGCTGATGGTCGCCTCGGCGAACACGCCCACGATCTCGCCCGCCTTGAGCATGCGCAGCGCGGTGGCGTAGGAGCCCGCGCCCGCGCCGCGGTCGACGGGGATGTGGTGCATGCCGCGCATGAGCGGGCCGGAGACGCGGTGCTTGAAGACGTCGTCCTTCGCCATGAAGCGCACCAGCCGTTTGGCCGGCAGCGCGGCGAAGCCGGCGAAGATGAAGTCGAGATAGCTGATGTGGTTGCTGACCAGCACCGCCCCGCCCGTGCGCGGGATGTGCTCGGTCCCCTCCATGTGGAAGCGGTAGTCCATGATCCGGAAGAGGGTCCGCGCGGTGGCGATAACCGGCGGGTACACGATCTCAGCCATGTGCAGAAGGTAACGCACTCGCCGAGCGCTCAGCACCGGCGCGTGATCACTGGAGGCCCCGCCCTCCTGGACAGTCGTCAGAACTCCGGGTCAAGATTGAGGTAAAGAGGCGCTTCGGCCCGCATCCAGGCGTAAACCGGAGAAGAGGTCGGCGTGATCGCACGTCCCTTGGAACGAGCGGGCAGGAGGATGCGCGTGAAGAAGCTCATCAACAACCCGGAGTCCGTGGTCGCCGACGCGTTGGCGGGGCTCGCGGCGGCCCACCCCACGCTGCGGGTCGACGTCGGCGGGCGGGTGGTCTGGCGGGCCGACGCCCCACGGCCGGGAAAGGTGGCGCTCGTCTCGGGCGGGGGCTCGGGACACGAGCCGCTGCACGCGGGGTTCGTCGGCCACGGCATGCTCGACGCCGCCTGCCCCGGCGACGTCTTCACCTCGCCGGTGCCCGACCAGGTCGTCGAGGCGACCAGGCGCGTCGACGGCGGAGCGGGGGTGCTCCACGTCATCAAGAACTACACCGGCGACGTCATGAACTTCGAGATGGCCGCCGAGCTGTGCGCCGAGGAGGGCATGACGGTGTCCAGCGTCGTGGTCGACGACGACGTCGCCGTCCAGGACTCCCTCTACACCGCCGGGCGCAGGGGCACGGGCGCCACGCTGTTCGTGGAGAAGATCGCCGGCGCGCTGGCCGAGAGCGGCGCGCCGCTGGCGCAGACCACGCGGATCGCCGGGCAGGTCGCGGCCCGCAGCAGGTCGTTCGGCATCGCGCTGACCTCCTGCACCGTGCCCGCCGCCGGCAAGCCCACCTTCGACCTGCCCGAGACGGAGGTCGAGCTGGGCATCGGCATCCACGGCGAGCCGGGCCGCTCCCGCGCGCCCCTCGCCCCCGCGCGGGAGCTCGCCACCGTCGCCATGGACGCGATCCACGGCGACCTGCCCCTCGCCGGCGACCTGCTGGTCATGGTGAACGGCATGGGCGGCACCCCGCTGATCGAGCTCTACGTCGCCTTCGCCGAGGTGGCGGCCTACGTCAAGGCGAAGGGCGCGCGCGTGTCCCGCTCGCTGGTCGGCAACTACGTCACGAGCCTCGACATGCAGGGCTTCTCGGTGACGGTGTGCCGGCTCGACGCCGACCTCACGCGCCTGTGGGACGCGCCCGTGCAGACGCCCGCGCTGCGGTGGGGCCGCTGATGGACCTCGCCTTCTTCACCGCCTGGATCCAGGAGACCATCCGGGTCGTGTCGGTCAACCGCGACCGGCTGACCCGCCTCGACGCCGCCATCGGCGACGCCGACCACGGCACCAACCTCGACCGCGGTTTCACCTCCGTCCGCGAGGCGCTGGCCGAGAGCCCGCAGGACAACCCCGGGCAGCTCCTCACCCTCGTGGGCACCACCCTGGTCCGCCGGGTCGGCGGCGCCTCCGGCCCCCTGTACGGCACGCTGTTCCGCCAGCTGGGCAAGTCGCTGGGCGACGCGCGGGAGGTCTCCCTCGGCGACCTGGCCACCGCCTTCGCGACGGCGATCGACGCGGTGCGGCGGCTCGGGAAGGCGGCGGAGGGCGACAAGACCATGGTCGACGCGCTGGCACCCGCCTCGCGCGCGCTGGCCGACGCGGCGCGGGAGGGCCTGCGGCCCGACGACGCGCTCGAGCGGGCGGCGGTGGCGGCGGCCGAGGGGGCCAAGGCGACGATCCCCCTGCAGGCGCGCAAGGGCAGGGCGAGCTATCTGGGCCCGCGCAGCGTCGGCCACGAGGACCCTGGCGCCGCCTCGGCCGCCCTCCTCGTCTCCGCGCTGCGCCCGTGACCTCCCCCGCGGGGGGCGGCCCGGGACACCCGTGGCGGGAGGACGAAGGTGACGGCTCGGCAGGGCCGGCCCGGGACACCGGTGGTGGCGGGAGGACGAAGGTGACGGCCCGGCGGGGCCGGCCCGGGAGGCGAGCGTGAGCGGCATGGTGGGGATCGTCCTGGTGTCGCACAGCGCCGCGCTGGCGGCCGAGGCGGCCGCGCTGGCGCGGCAGATCGCCGGGCCCGAGGCGATGGTGGCGGGCGCGGGCGGCACCGAGGACGGCGAGCTCGGCACCAGCCTCGACCGCATCGAGCGGGCCGTGGCCGAGGTGGACGGCGGCGCGGGCGTGCTGCTCGTTCCCGACCTCGGCAGCTCGGTGCTGACCGCGAAGCTCCTCGAGGAGCCGGGGCGGGTGGTGCTGGCCGACGTGCCGTTCGTGGAGGGCGCGATCGCCGCGGCCGTGACCGCCGCCGCGGGCGCGCCGCTCGCCCAGGTGCTGGCCGCCGCGGAGGAGGCCCGCACCTACCGCAAGCTCTGACCGCCGCCCGGCCCGGCCACTCCAGCCCGACGCCCGCCGTCCGGCACCCCGCCGGCCCGAGGGGCGGTCAGTGGCCTCGGAACGCCTCCTCCAGCCACCACGACCCATGACTCGCGCTGACCTTCGCATGGACCAGGAGCGGCCGATCCCTCGGCCCCTCCAGCCACGAGACGACCGCGTCCAGGTCGCCCCGCTCCGTGACGGTCACCGCCGCGCAGCCGTACCCGCGGGCGATCCCGGCCAGGTCGACGGCGGGGAAGGTGACCGTGTCGAGCGGGTGCCCCGACGGCCCGAAGTGGTGCACCTCGGCCCCGTAGGCCTCGTCGTCGTAGACCACGATCACCATCGGCAGCCCGAGCCGTACCACGGTCTCCAGTTCGGCGATGCCCATGAGCGCGCCGCCGTCGCCCAGCGCGGCCACGGCGAGCCTGTCCGGCAGAGCCACCGCCGCGCCGATCGCGGTGGCCAGGCCGAGACCGATCGACTGGAAGGCCTGGGTGAAGCAGAACCCCCGCTCGTCGGGGACGTCGAGGAACATCGCCGGATATCCCATGAAGTTGCCCGAGTCGGTGGCGACGACGCGGTCGGCGGGCAGCAGGTCGTCCAGCGCGATCGTGAGCGTCCTGGGGTCGATCCTGCCGTCCCCGCTCTCGTCCTGGTACGGCACGCCGCGCCACCGCACCTCCCCCGCGATCCGCGCGGCCAGCTCAGGCGTGCGGCAGGAGGCCCTCGACGGCGTGCCGCCGAGCGCCGCCGTCACCGCCGTGGCCACCCTGGCGACGTCGCCCACGACGCCCAGCTCGACGGGCCGGTGGGCGCCGATGGCGTCCGGGTCGAGGTCGACCTGGACGACCTTGGCGCGCGGGCCGATGAGCCTGCCGTGCCTGGTCGTCCACATATTGAGGGCGCACCCCCAGCCCACCAGCACGTCCGCGCCCGCGATCAGCTCGGCCGCCAGGGGGGAGGCGAAGCCGCCGCTGACGTCGAGGTCCCACGGGCTGCCCCGGAACAGGCCCTTGGCGACGGCGGAGGTCGCCAGCAGCGCGCCCGCCCGGTCGGCGAGGGCCTCCAGCTCGCGGCGGGCGTGCCTGGCGCCGCGGCCGGCGACGAACACCGGCCGTTCGGCGCCGGACAGCAGGCCGGCCAGCCGGGCCACGTCCTCCTCGGACGGGGCGGTGGGCGGCTCGGCGGCGGTGCGGGCGCTCAGGACGGCCGCCTTCCACGCCTCGTCCCGGTCCCCCGCCTCGCTCTGCACGTCCAGAGGGAGGTTGAGCAGGACGGTACGGCCGGCCCGCGCCGTGAGGAACGCCTCGACGGTGTCCGCGACGGCGGTCCCGGCCGAGCGGACCCGCAGGGCCGTGGCGCCCACGGCGCGGGCCATCGCGTCCTGGTCGACGTGGAAGTTGGAGCGGACCTGGGTCGCCTCGCCGGCCAGCACGATGAGCGGGGTACGGCTCTTGGCCGCCTCGGCGATGCCGGTCATCGCGTTGGTCAGCCCCGGGCCCTGGTGCACCGAGACGGCGGCGACCCGGCCGCTCATCCGCGCGTAGGCGTCGGCCATGGTCGCGGCGCCGCCCTCGTGGCGGGCGGCCACGAAGCGGGCACCGCCGGCCACGAGGGCGTTGGTGACGTGGAAGTTGCCGCTGCCGACCACGCCGAAGACCGTCTCCACGCCGAGCTCGGCGAGGATCCGGCCCACCAGCGCCGCGACGGTCACCGTTCGACCAGCGCGAGAACGCGGACGGGACTGCCCGAGCCGCCGACGATCGGCAGCGGGGGCGCGATCACGACGCTGCCCGTGGGCGGGAGCTTGTCGAGGTTGCGCAGCTGGGTCAGGCCGTACTTGCCCGCGCCGAGCAGGAAGGAGTGGCACGGGAAGGCGGGGTCGAAGGAGTGGGCGGCGCCGGCGTCCGTGCCGACGGTCTCGACTCCGACGCCGATGATCGGAGCCTGCCTGGCCAGCCAGCGCGCGCACTCCACCGAGATGCCGGGCGAGTGGCCCTCGTTGAGGAAGTCGGCGGGGCTGTCGGACCTGGCGTCCCAGCCGGTGCGGTAGAGGAGCCAGCCCCCCGCGGGCAGCGGCCCGTTGACCCGCTCCCACTCCTCGACGTGCTCCACCTCGAGCAGGAAGTCGGGGTCCTTGGACGCCTCGGCGGCGAAGTCGAGGACGACGGCGGGCGCGAGCAGGCGCTGCACGGGCACCTGGGAGACGTCCTGGCCGTCGCGGTTGGTCACCCAGTGGACGGGGGCGTCGAAGTGCGTGCCGGTGTGCTCGCCGGTGTGGATGTCGTTCCAGTACCAGGCGGGGCCGCGGTCGTCGTAGCGGCTGATCTCCTCCAGCCGGAAGGGGATCGTGTTCCCGAAGGGTTCGGGGAGCTGAAGGATCGGTGTCTGGTCGGAGAGGGGCGCGGTCAGGTCGATGACCTCGATGCCGCCGGTGCGCACGCTTTCCAGGAAGTTTCGCAGGATCGACATGCTCGCATCATTCCCCGCTCCCCCGGTTCCTCCCACGGCCACCGGCTTGCGCGTGTTCCCGGCACTGATCGGCTGCTCCGCCCGCGCTCACTTGTGGCGGAAGTACACGAAGAGCCGCCCGTGGTTCTTGGCGTCCTTGTCGATGCGGTGGTAGAGCGCCTTGATCTCCTTCTGGTCGAGGAAGCGCAGCACCTTCTTCTTGAGCTGCCCGCTGCCCTTGCCCGGGATGATCTCGACCTCGGTGGCCCGCTTGCGGATGGCCTCGTCGATGATGCCCCGCAGCGCCCTGTCGATCTGGTCGCCCTTGTTGTAGATGTCGTGCAGGTCGAGCTTGAGTTTCACAGTTTCACCCATGGTCCACAGCCCCCGCTCTGGAAGGCCTTGTCGGTCGCCTCGATGGTGACGGTCGCGGGCCCGCTGGGCATCCCGCTGGTGATCACGTCGCCGGGATCGCCCCCCGTGCCCTTCAACCGGGCCCAGTAGCACAACGGCTGGCCGGCGGCGGGGCCTTCCGTCTTGTAAGTGCCTGGCTGGATGTCGGTGCCGACCACCTGGATGCCGCTGCCCAGCGGCAGCCCCGCCGAGGGCACGGACGAGGGCACGGACGATCCCCCGGAGGGGACCGCGGCGGGCGGCCGGCTCGGCGCCGGACCGCCGGTGGCCGGGCCCGTGACGGTGCCTCCCGTGGGCGCTCCCGTCGGTGCCGTCGGTGCCGTGCCGATCCCGCCCGTCGGCGTCTCCGACGGGCTCTCCGACGGGCTCTCCATGGTCACGGTCATCTCCGGCGCCGAGTACGGCGGCGCCGCGGCGGGCTCCGACGATCCGAGGCCCGCGAAGAAGCCGATGAGGAAGCCGAGGATCCCGGTCAGCCCCGAGGCGAGCAGGATCAGCGTCGGGCTGCTCGAGGCGCGTGGTGGCGGGGGGTGGCCGTACGTCACGGGGACAAGCGTGCCATGTCCCCCCGCCTCCGGTCAGCGGTGCAGGTAGTCGACGAGCGAGGCCTTCTCCGTCTCGAGCTGCTCGATGGTGCTCTTGACCACGTCTCCGATGCTCACGATGCCGACCAGGCGTCCCGCGTCGATCACGGGCACGTGCCTGATGCGGTGGGTGGTCATCGTCCTGCGCAGTTCGTCGACGTTGGCGTCGATCTGGCAGGTGCGCACCTCGGCCGTCATGATGTCCGAGACAGGGGCGTCGAGGACCTCGGGGCCCCTGTCGTTGAGCCTGCGCACGACGTCACGTTCGGACACGATCCCGGTGATCACCGAGTCGTCCCCGCACACGACGACGGCGCCGATGTTGTAGTCGGCAAGCCTGGTCAGCAATTCTCGCACCGTGGTGTCCGGGCGCACCGTCACCACGTCTGATCCCTTGCCCCGCAAGATCGTTCCGATGAGCATGGACCACCACCTCGGCTGTAGGTACCCCTGACTCTCCCCTGGGCTCACTCGGACCAATCACGAGCGACATTGTTTTTGCCGTTAAGGTGCAGGGGGGCGCGAGCGTCGTACCATGTGAAATATCACCTCCTACCCCAGGGATCAGCATTGTCCGAGAAGCTGAACACCGGCAGCCACGACCTGCCCATCACCGACGAGCTGGCCGCCTTCATGGAGACGGGCTGGGCGGACACCCGGCAGACCGGCCTCGAGCCGCTTCCCGTCGCGCCCTGGACGGCCAAGCGGCGCGCCGCGCTGGCCGCCCGGTTCCCGGGCGAACGGCTGATCATCCCTTCCGGCTCGCTGAAGGTGCGCAGCAACGACAGCGACTACCGGTTCAGGACGCACAGCGCCTTCGCCTACCTGACCGGCGACACCGAGCCCGACGACGTGCTGGTGATCGAGCCGACCGGCGAGGCCGTGCTCTACCTGCGCCCCCGCTCGCCGCGGGCGGGCAGCCAGGAGTTCTACCGCGACCGGCGCTTCGGCGAGTTCTGGGTGGGCCGCCGTCCCGACCTGGGCGAGGCCCAGGACCTGTACCAGGTGGCGACCGCGCACATCGGCGAGCTGTCGCTGGGCGGGACCGCGCGGGTGCTGCGCGGCGTCGACGCGAGCGTGGACGCGAGGGTCGCGCCGGGCGAGGGTGACGCGGAGCTGGAGTCCTTCCTGTCGGAGATGCGGCTGCTCAAGGACGAGTGGGAGGTCGCCGAGCTGCAGTTCGCGGTCGACGCGACCACCCGCGGGTTCGAGGACGTGGTGCGGGCCGTACCGGCGGCCCTGGGTCAGGTGCGCGGCGAGCGGTACCTGGAGGGTGTCTTCGGCCTGCGCTCGCGCCTGGAGGGCAACGCCGTCGGCTACGACAGCATCGTCGCCTCCGGCGCGCACGCCAACGTGCTGCACTGGATCCGCAACGACGGCAGGCTGGACGAGCGGGATCTGCTGCTGCTGGACGCCGGCATCGAGACCGACTCGCTCTACACCGCCGACATCACCAGGACGCTGCCGCTGTCCGGGCGCTTCACCCCGGTCCAGCGACAGGTGTACGAGCTGGTGTACGAGGCGCAGAGCGCGGCCATCGCCACCCTCAGGCCGGGCGCGCGCTTCCGCGACTTCCACCTGGCGGCCATGCGCGTCATCTGCGAGGGCCTGCACGACTGGGGGGTGCTGAAGGACTCGCCGGACCGGCTCATGGAGAGCGGCCTGTACCGCCGCTACACGGTCTGCAGCAGCGGCCACATGCTCGGCCTCGACGTCCACGACTGCGCCAAGGCCAGGGCCGAGAGCTACCTGGACGGCGTGCTGGAGGAGGGCCAGGTCCTCACCGTGGAGCCCGGTCTCTACCTGCAGGCCGACGACCTGACGCTGCCGGAGGAGTTCCGCGGCATCGGGGTGCGGATCGAGGACGACCTGGTCGTCACCGCCGACGGCGCCAGGCTGATGTCGGCGGGGCTGCCCCGTCACCCGGACGAGGTGGAGGGCTGGATGGCGACCCTGCTGGGCTGAGCGCGGCCGCGCACCCAGACAAACGTGCCCGAGCACTCCCGCCGAGCTGCTAGTCTTATGCATGTCGACGCGGGGTAGAGCAGCTCGGTAGCTCGTTGGGCTCATAACCCAAAGGTCGCAGGTTCAAATCCTGTCCCCGCTACTTCGGAAAGGCCCGGCCGTGTATCACGGCCGGGCCTTTCGCTTTGCTCCGGCCCGCGTGTTCCCGCGGCGGTGGACGCCCGAAGGTCACAGGGCCGTCACTTTTCGTGGCGGGCTGACAACCTGTGAGCTGCGTCTCATACCTTTTCCTCAAATTCCCAGGGAACCATCGACTTACTGGACTACCCGTCAGTAAGGTGACTGATCCATAGTCGAGCCCCCGAGGTGGTCATGGCGCTGACCGGGTACGTCGGCCGCAAGGCCGCGAGCGTGCTGGGCCAGGTGGGCGAGCTGTTCGTGATCGCCCTGGAGGGCCTGCGCCGTACCTGGGACGTCAAGGCCTGGTGGTGGGAGTTCGTCACCCAGTGCTGGTTCCTGGCCAGGGTGACCAGCGTGCCCGTGCTGCTGGTCTCGCTCCCCCTGGGCGCCACCGTGGCGCTGCAGGTGGGCGAGCTGGCCTGGCAGTTAGGCGCCTCCTCGGCCACCGGCAGCGCGGTCTTCGTCGGCCTGGTGCGCGAGGTGGCCCCCATGGCCAGCGCGCTGCTGATCGCCGGCGCCGGAGGCAGCGCGATGACCTCCGACATCGGCGCCCGCCACATCCGCGACGAGCTGGCCGCGATGGAGGTCATGGCGGTCAACCCGATCCACCGCCTGGTCACCCCGCGCATGTGGGCGGCCAGTACGGTCGCGGTGTGCCTGGCCCCGCTGGTGATCGTGGCGGGCGCGGCCGGCGGCTACTTCTTCAACGTGGTCGTCCAGGGCGTCACCCCCGGCGCCTACTTCGACGGGGCGCTGTCGCTGGTGGTCCCGACCGACCTGGTGGTGACCCTGTTCAAGGCGTGGGTGTTCGGCTTCGTCGCCGCCGCGGTGTCCTGCTACATGGGCATGACCTGCGCCACCAGCCCCGTCGGCGTGGGCCGCGCGGTCAACAGGGCCACCGTCGTCACCTTCATGCTGGTCTTCGCGATGAACTACGTGATCACCGCGATCTACTTCCTCGCCTTCCCCCCGAAGGTGCTGTGATGGTCACCCGTACGGCGGGCCTGCGCCTGGCGGCAGCCGGCCGCGAGGCGGGCGAGCGCTTCGCGCGCCTGGCCGACTGGCCGCTGTTCGTCTGGAAGGTGCTCTTCTACTCCGTCCGCGACGTGATCCTGCGCCTGAAGTACTTCAAGGTCGTCATGCGCCAGGTGAGCGACGTGGTCGTGGGTGTCGGCGCGACGGTCGTCGGCGGCGGCATGATCTTCGTGGTGTTCACGATGGCCTTCGTCGTGGGGGCGACCGTGGGTCTGCAGGGCTACCAGGGCCTGCAGGCGATCGGCGCCGAGTCGTTCATGGGCCTGGTCGGCAGCTTCGCCAACGTCCGCGAGATCACCCCGATCATCGCGGCGGTGGCGCTGGCGGCGCAGGTCGGCTCGTCGTTCACCGCCGAGCTCGGCGCGATGCGGATCTCGGAGGAGATCGACGCGCTCGAGGTGATGGGCATCAACGCCTTCACCTATCTCATCTGCACCCGGGTCGTCGCGGCGCTGGTCGCGCTGCTTCCGATCTACCTGATCGCGCTGTTCGCCAGCTTCTTCGCCACCCGGCTGATGTGCACGGTGCTGTTCGGGATGGCGCCGGGCGTCTACGACTACTACTTCTACATCGGCCTGCCGGTCAGCGACATCGTCTACAGCGTGATCAAGGTCGCCGTCTTCGCGTTCGTGGTCATCGTCATCCACTGCTACTACGGCTTCTACGCCACCGGCGGCCCGGTCGGCGTGGGCGTGGCCGCGGGACGCGCCATCCGCCAGTCGATCGTCACGATCGTCCTGCTCAACCTGCTGCTGTCGTTCCTGTTCTGGGGGGACGGCAGCGGCGTGAAGCTGACGGGGTGAGCCATGGGCCGTCACGAGCTGTCCCTGCCCGCCCGCATGGCCGTGGCGCTGGTCGTGGTCGTGGTCCTGGTCGCGACGGGCTTCTTCCTCGTGCGCGGCGTCACCGAGATCAGCGGCACCAAGGTCCAGGCGGTCTTCGACCGCGCGGGACAGGGCATGGACACCAACTCCCCCGTCAAGATCCGCGGCATCACCGTGGGCGACGTGACCGCGGTCGACCTGAACGCCAAGGGCCAGGCCGTGGTCACCATGCACATCCAGCCCGGCGTCCGGCTGCCGCAGACGACCGCCGCCTCCATCGAGCCGAGCTCGGTCTTCGGCCCCAAGTTCGTCGACCTGCGGCTCGGCTCCGGTGAGGCGCGCGGCCCCTACCTGGGGGCCGGCGCCGTGATCACCGACACGGAGGGTCCACTCGACCTGTCCGACTCGCTCGGCGACGCCTACCGGGGCCTGGACGCGGTGGACCCGCGCGAGGTCACGGTCATCGTGCACACGATCGCCAAGGGCCTGGAGGGCAAGGGCGGCAAGATGCGCGAGCTCGTCGACGACGCGGGCACCGTGGTCGGCGTCGCGCACCGGCACCGCGAGCGGGCCAGGCGCTTCCTCGGCGACGCGGCCGCGCTGTCGGCCACGCTCGCCGACAAGGGCGACGAGATCGTCGCGATCGGCGCCGACGTCAACACCATCACCCCCGGCCTGCTGGAGCGGGCCGAGAAGGTGCGCGTCCTGCTCGACCAGATCTCCGACGTCTCCGCGCTCGGCGCCCACGGCCTGCGCAAGCACCGGCGGAACCTGCGCGAGGGCGTGCACTCCGCCGAGCGGGTGACCGCGCTCATCTACGCCCAGCTCGGCCTGGCGGGTGACGGGGTGCGCGGCATCACGACGCTGGTCGACCTGCTCAACAAGCTCATCGAGGCGCCCGGCCCCGACGGGAACCGCCAGCTCCAGGTGGAGGCGTTCGTCGCCACCGACATCTGCGAGCTGATCGTCGGCTCCTGCGGTCCGACGGACGGGAGGAAGCGCTGAGATGGCCGTCTCCAGGGAACGCGTCGTGCGCCGCTGGACGCTCCTGCGCTTCGGCCTGTTCTTCGCCGTCACCGTCTCGCTGATCGCCGTGCTCGCCGTACAGATCGCCCGGGTCAGCACGGACGCCGGATACCCGCTGGTCGCCACCTTCGACGACGTCTCGGGGCTGCTGGTGGGCGACCAGGTCAAGATCGCGGGCGCGCCGGTCGGCCAGGTGCGCTCCATCCGGGTCGTCGACGGCAGGGCGGAGGTGACGCTGGAGGTGCAGGAGGCGGTGCGGATCCCCTCCGACAGCGAGGCGGCCATCAGGTGGCGCAACGCCGTCGGGCAGCGCGTGGTCTACCTCGTCCCCGGCACCGCCCCCGACCGGCTCGCGCCGGGCGCCCGCATCGCGCGCACCGCCTCCGTCGTGGACATCGGCGAGCTGGTCAGCGACCTCGGCCCGCTCACCAGGAGCCTGGACGCCGAGCAGATCAACCAGCTGCTCACCGCCGCCGGCAAGGCCCTGGAGGGCAACCACGAGAACATCCCCCGCCTGCTCGACAACGTCAACGACATCACCGGCACGGTCAACCAGCGCAAGGAGCTCATCCGGCAGCTGCTGAAGGACTACGCCACCGTCACGGGCGTGGTGGCCAGGCGCGACCGGCAGATCTCCCGCCTGGTCGACAACCTGGTGACGCTGTCGGAGTCGTTCGCCGACAACCGCAGGCTGATCGACGAGTCCCTGGTGGAGCTGTCGACCACCTTCCGCGTCTCCAACGAGGTGCTCGGCAAGAACGCCGAGGAGCTCGGCGCGGTCACCGACAGCCTGGCCCGGCTCACCTCCGGCATCCGGCGCAACGTGAACAAGGTCGACAGGACGGTGAACACCATCCGGCCGCTGTTCAGCCGCGCCTACGCCAGCGTCAACCGCGGCCACTACTTCATCTCGGCGGTCCCGTGCGTGGCTCTCGGGCCCCAGCCGTGTCCCTATCCCATGGAGTCGCCGCCCCCGCTGCGGGAGAGCCTGAGGATCCAGAGCTCCAAGGACCTGCGCAGGCTCATGGTGGGTGGGTGATGGCGCTGAAATCGTTCCGCGACCGCAACAGGATCGCGGTGGGGCTCGTCTCGCTCGGCGTGCTCGTCTCGCTGTTCGTCGGCACGTTCCTGGTCGGCACGCTCGGCCTGCTCGAGGGCGGCTACTACATGTCGGGGATCTTCGTCGACTCCGGCGGGCTGAAGACGGGCAACGACGTGCGGGTGGCGGGCGTGCGCGTGGGTGAGGTGACCGAGGTGCGCCCCGACTACGGGCAGGGTCACGTGGTGGTCACCTGGAAGGTCGACAGCGAGGTACGGCTCGGCAGGAACACCCGGGCCGACATCACGCTGTCCAACCTGCTGGGCGGGCGCTACGTGAAGCTGACCGGGCCGGTGGCCGCGCCGTACCTGGACCAGCTGCCCGAGGGGCAGCGGACCATCCCGGTCGAGCGCACCGGCACCCCCGTCCTGGTCAACGACGCGCTCAAGGACGCCACCAGGCTGGTGAAACGGCTCGACACCGAGGCGGTCGACAAGCTGCTCACCGAGCTGGGCAAGGTGGACCTGGCCAAGCGGGGACGGGTGACGCGCCTGCTGAAGAACATCGGCGACCTGTCGGACACGATCAGCAGGAGCCAGCCCGACCTGCAGCGCCTGCTCGACAACGGCACCAAGATCATGAACGTCCTGGAGAAGAAGGACAAGCAGATCGGGCGGCTCATCGACGCGATCGAGGTCATGCTGGACGAGCTGCGGGCGCGCAGGGCCGAGCTGCGCACGCTCCTGGGCGACGGCAGCGACCTGGTCGCCGGCACCACCAAGCTGATCGTCGAGCACGAGAAGAGCCTGGTGGACACCCTCGACAACACCAGCGCGATCACCACGAAGCTGACCGGGAGCAGGAAGGAGTTCAACTCCGTGCTGGGGTGGGCCGGCCCGACGTTCGCGGGGCTGTCGACAATGGGCGGGCAGGGGCCGTGGATCGAGGCCATCGCCACCGGGCTGGGACCGATCAACCCCGAGGTGCTGGCCGCGATCGCCAAGGACAGGAAGAACGACCGATGAGCCCCGGCACGCGGCGGCGCCCGCGCACCCTCGCCCGGCGCGGCATGGCGCTGCTCGTCATGGCCCTCCTGCTCGCCGCCACCGGCGGCTGCTCGCTGCTCGGCCCCGCGCCCTACCACCTCACCGCGATCTTCGCCAAGGCTCCGAGCCTCTACGAGCAGGCCAGGGTCAAGGTCATGGGGCTGGACGCCGGCACCGTGGAGAAGATCACCATCGAGGGCGACAAGGTCAGGGTGGACATGTCGGTCTACCCCGAGATCCCGCTGCCGGACGACGTGAAGGCCGTCGTCGCCCCGCAGAACACCCTGGGCGAACGCAACGTCGTCCTGTACCCGCCGTGGAAGCCCGGCAAGCCGAAGATCGCCCCCGGCGCGGTCATCCCGCTCGGGCGCACCGACCTGCCCGTGGAGATCGACGACGCCCTCGACGCCTTCACCAAGCTGACCGAGGCCCTCGACTCCGACAAGCTCGGCGACGTGGCCGGCGACCTGGCCGACGGCGTACGGGGCCGCGGCAAGACCATCAACAACGCGCTGGCCGACACCGCGAAGCTGACCGGCACGCTCGCCGCCCAGGACAAGCAGCTCATCGACCTGGCCAAGGGCCTGAACAGGCTGGCCACCAGCCTCAACGAGCGGGAGGGCCAGGTCACCAAGACCATCGACGCCTTCGCCGAGGCCAGCGCCACGCTGGCGGAGGAGCGCCGGCGGCTGCGCGGGTTCGTCGCCGGCATGGCCGAGTTCGTACGGCGGGGCGACGTGCTCATCGAGGCCTACCAGGAGCGCCTGCCCCAGGGCGTCGCCACGCTGTCGGAGATGGTGCTCACCGTGCGCGCCAACAGCGAGCAGCTCGCCCAGGCCATCAAGGGCGCCGCCGACTTCGCCGACGTGGTCGTCGACGCCTGGGACAAGGAGCAGCACGTCCTCAAGATCCGCGTCGTGCTCAACGCGATGACCAGGGCGTGGCTGGCGCCCCTGTTCGAGTCGCTCAACCTGCCCAGGATGAGCTGCCTGCCGGGCGGCCTGAGCAACTGCCCCTACGAGCGAGGGAGCCGATGAGAGTCAGACACGCCGCGCTCGCCCTGGCCCTGACCACCTCGGGTTGCACGCTGCAGACGGTCGGCGCGACGCAGGGCGAGCTGACGCTGTCGGCGACCTTCTCCGACGTGCAGAGCCTGGTGGTCGGCCACAGCGTGCAGATCTCCGACGTCAGGGTCGGCACGGTCACCGACGTCCGGCTCGACGGCTACCGGGCCAGGGTGACGATGGCCATCCAGGAGGACAAACGGGTCCCCACCGGGACCAGCGCCACGGTGGCCAAGACCTCGATCCTCGGCGAGAACTACGTGCTGCTCACCCTGCCCAAGGGCAGGACCATGGCCACCGGGCCCTTCCTGCCCAGCGGCGCGACGATCACCGACACCAGCGTCGAGCCCGACATCGAGCAGGTCACCGCCAAGGCGGGCCCGCTGATCGAGGCGCTCGGCGCGCAGGACGTCAACGCCGTCCTCGACGCCGCCGCCACCGCCTTCGGCGGCAAGGGCGACGACCTCAACCGGCTGATCAGGCAGACCGCGCAGGTCACCGACAGCTACGCGGCCGCCAGGACCGAGATCGCGGCCACCATCGAGGGGCTGGCCGCGCTCGGCGACCAGCTCGCCAAGGGCAGCAAGGAGCTCGACCGGCTGCCCGGCACGCTCGCCGCCGCCACCGACCGGGTCAAGCACGGCCGCAAGCACATCAAGAAGGCGATCGTCGCGCTGACGAAACTGGCGAAGGAGGCCAATGTCACGGTCTACCCGCGCCACGCCGCCCGGCTGCGTACGCTGCTGCGGGAGGTGGACGCCATCAGCGCGTCGATGCTGCGCGGCAAGGAGGACCTCAAGACGCTGGTCACCAGGATGCAGGCCTACATCGACCTCCCGCCGATCACCGTCAACGGCCAGGTGCTCATCTACATCTGGCTGAAGGGCCTGCTGCTGCCGAAGAACAAGGGCGTCATCCCGAACCGGCCCGACGTCGACCCTGGCCCGCAGCCCAACCGCAAGGACGACTTCCGGCTGCTGTGGGAGCCGCCGCGATGAGACCCCGCATCTACCTCAACCTGGGCTTCTTCGCGCTGCTCGGCGTCGTGATGACGGTCTGGGCGTTCAGCACGATCATCAAGCTCGACGTGATCACCCAGCCGTACCGGATCACCGCCGAGTTCGTCTCCTCCCCCGGCCTGGTGCGCGGCTTCGACGTCGCCTACCTGGGCGTCCGCGTCGGCAAGATCGGCGACGTACGGCTCGCGCCCGGCAAGATCGTCGTGGGGCTCGACATCGACAGGGAGATCAGGCTGCCCAGAGCCAGCACCGCCGAGGTGCGGCGCAAGTCGGCCATCGGCGAGCCGTACGTGGAGCTGACGCCGCCCGAGACCGGCGTGGACGGGCCCTCGTTCGCGCCGGGCGACGTGATCCCGGTGCGCAGGACGAGCGTGCCGCTCGACTACAAGGAGCTGTTCGAAGGCGTGGGCAAGCTGCTCAACGCGGTCCCCGCCAAGGACGCCAAGACGGTCACCCACGAGCTGGCGGTGGCCCTGGACGGCCGCGCGCCCGCGATCAGGAGCATCATCGACGACGCCCACGGGCTGACCGACACCCTCGCCGACAACTCCAGGACCCTCGACGAGCTGGCCGTCCAGCTCACCCGGCTGACCGGCACCCTGGCCGGCCGCAGGGAGAAGCTTGCCTCGGGCATCTCCGACCTGGCGACCGTGACCGGCTCGCTGCGCGAGTCGCGCAAGGACCTGCACGCCTTCCTCGACCACGGGCCCGGCGTGTTCGGGCAGATCGACACCCTCATCAGGACGGCCAGGCCCGGCCTGTCGTGCACGCTCACCGCCGCGGGCCTGCCGCACCGGCCGGCCTTCTCCGCCGCGACCGAACGCGACGTCCACCACCTGCTCAGCGTCGTGCCGACCGCGCTCAGCCTGACCGACGACATCAGCGACAAGCGCCCGGACGGCACCGTGTACGGCAGGACGACGTTCATCTTCAGCGTCCCCGGCGGCCCGCAGCCCGCCGAGGAGTACGAGAAACCGATCGGTCCGCCGAGGATGGCGCCGCTGCTGGAGTGCCCGAAGCACGCGCCGGTCGCCACGGTCGACTTCACGGCGGACCGGGGCCCGCACGAGGACGAGGACGCCCCGACGACCGCCGACCCGCGGCGACCGGAGAACGGCACCGCCCCGCAAGAGTCCGCACCCGACACCGAGCCCGCCGACACCCAGGCCGGCACCCCGGCCGACACCCCGGCCGACACGGACGCCAGGACGGGCGCGGACAAGACCGGCGCCGACGCCAGTCCCGGCACCGACGGCGATACCGGATCGGATGGCGACGCCGGTGAGGCTCTGCCGCGGGACGCCGGCCCGTCCGCCCCGGCCGCCGAGGGCGCGGCACCCACGGCCGCCACCTCCCAGAACCTCGCACCGCTCGTCGTCGCGATCCTGCTGGCCCTCGTCGTCTGCGGCGGGGTGCTGGGCTGGATCGCGGTGGGACGGTCCTCTCGCCGCCGCGGAACGGAGTGACGACACATGACCACCAAGCAGTCCCTCGCCGAGGAGACGACCCGCGAGGAACCGGAGGCCGACATCTCGGGAGCCGAGACCGCGCAGCCCGATGTCCCGGAGGCCGCGTCCTCGACGACCGACGCCCCGAAGGCCGACGTCCCCGAGGACGCGGCGACCCCGAAGGCACAGACCCCAGAGGCACAGACCCCAGAGGCACAGACTTCGGGGGCACAGACTCTGGGGGCACAGGCTCCGGGGGCACAGGCTCTGAAGGCACCGGCCTCGAGAACCAACGGTCCGGAGGGCGAGGGTTCGGAGGCCGTCGATCCACCGCCCGTCGCCTCCAAGACCGGGAGCACCGCGGCCGGGGACGCCACCGGACACGCCGCCGGGGACGCCGGGGACGGGGGTGCCGGCCGTACGGGTGGAGGACGTGGCGCGCGGTGGCGTGGTGTGGCGATCGGCGCGGTGCTGGCACTGGTGCTGGCCACGGCGGGCGCGACCGCGGTGCTCCAGTGGATCAGCGCCGGCCGCCTCCAGGACCGGCTGGCCCCGCTGGAGCACGACCGCCTCCTGCGTCTGGAGGTGTCGGGCGCCGCCGGCGCGTTCGCCACCACCCTGCTCAGCTACGACTACAAGGACCTGCAGACCACCCGCGGCAAGGTCATCGCGATGACCGCGGGCGACTTCCTGGCCACCTACGACGAGGCGTTCGGCGGCCCGATGGAGCAGGTCATCGTCAAGCTGGAGGCCGTCTCCAAGGCGACGGTCCGCGAGGTGTACCTGTCCGAGCTGGACGACGCCTCCGCCAAGGCGCTGGTCTCGGTGGACCAGCAGGTCACCAGCAAGGAGGCGGTGCGCAACGTCCTCGGCACACACCTGAAGCTGGTCATGATCAAGCAGAAGGGCGCGTGGAAGGTCAGCGACGTCACCGTCCTCGGCGCGGCCAAGGAGACCGAGACCAAGCTCGACAAGAAGGGCTAGGACCATCCCCCTCCCGACCTCTAAGCTGGGCGGATGCGTGATCCTCTGGCGATGGGCGGACCGGTCGAGGAGATCACCGGTTCGGAGGGGTGGCTGACCGGTGCCGAGCGGGAGCGTGCCGCCAGGTTCGTCCGCGAGGCGGACCGGCGCGCATTCGTGGCCGCCCACCTCCTCGTACGGCACTGCGCCGCCGCCTACCTCGACCTGCCGCCCGACCGGGTCACCCTGCTGCAGCACTGCGACGTGCACGGCGCCGGGCACGGCCGGCCGTACCTGGAGGGGCATCCCGAGCTGGGTGTCAGCCTCAGCCACACCCACGGCTACGTCTGCGCGGCGGTCGGTGAGGGGAAGGTCGGCGTCGACGCCGAGCGGGTGGCCGACGGGCCCCTCGACGAGGCTCTGGCCGGGCAGGCGCTCACCGGCAGGGAGCGCGCGCTGGTCACCGGCAACGCGGACCTCATCAGGATCTGGGCGCGCAAGGAGGCGCTGGTCAAGCGCGGCGAGCTGACCCTCGACCGGTTGGGCGAGGTGGACCTGTCGGAGCTGGCGGCGCTGGAGCGGCAGGAGTGGCGGGGCCGTCATCTGCTGGAGTGGACGGCGCCCGGGTCGGTGCTGGTGACGATTATCACCGACCGTCCTGCCGTCCGGATACCGGCGAAATAGGGTCGTCGTGCATTTCCACGGTCAGGCCCTCGTCGTCCCCGCCCCTGCGCGGGCATGCGTTTGGGGTGCGACGCGGTCGTGAGCGCCGCCGGAGAGGTAAATTGGGATCATGAGCACGCCTCGCTGGCTTACCACGACAGAACAGCGCGCTTGGCGTGCCCACCTCGCCGTGCACAAGCTCCTCATGCACCGCCTCGGCATCGACCTGCAGGAGTTCGGCCTGTCGGTGAACGACTACGAGATCCTCGTCAACCTCTCCGAGTCTCCGGGCAAGCGCATGCGCATGAGCGACCTCGCCGACGCCACGATCCAGTCGCGCAGCCGCCTGTCGCACCAGATCTCCCGGATGGAGGCGGCCGGCCTGGTCAGCAGGGAGGACTGCGCCGACGACCGGCGTGGCACCTTCGCGGTGCTGACGGACGACGGGTGGGCCACGATGCAGCGCGTCGCGCCGTTTCACGTCCAGAGCGTCCGCGACCATTTCGTCGACCTGCTGACCGACGACCAGCTGCAGGCGCTCGAACAGGCCTACAACCCGATTCTCGAGCACCTCAAGAGCCTGCGCTGAGCGCTACGATCCGGGCATGCTGCGAAAGCTCCTCCTCGTCGTCCTCGCGCTCGCGCTGACGGCCTGTGCCGGCCAGGAGACCCTGCCGCCGGGCCCCGAGCTGGTGAAGAAGTCGGCGGCGGCGATGAAGGCGGTGACCAGCGCCTCGTTCGCGATCACGACGGACGGCGCGCCGAAGATCCAGCTCAAGCGGGCCGACGGCAGGCTGACCGCGACCGGCGAGGCCGACGGCACGTTGCAGGTCCTTCTCATGAACAGCCTGCAGGAGTTCAGCTTCGTGGTGGTCGGCGACACCGTCCATTTCAAGGCCATGACGGGCGGCTACCAGAAGCTGCCGAAGCGGCTGCTGATGGCGGGCGTGGGCTACGACCCGTCGACGCTCCTCGACCCGGACACCGGCATCTCCTCCCTCCTCGGCGGGCTCGGTGACCCGGTCACGGAGGCGGAGGAGGACGGCTCCTACCGCGTCGCGGCCACCTTCCCCGGCAGGACGATGGGCACGCTGATCCCCGGCGTCACCTCCGACATCAAGGGCAAGCTCTGGATCGACGCCGCCTCCAGCCGGCTGAACCGGATCGACCTGCCGCTCGACGGCGGCTCCGTCACCGTGACGCTGGCGGACTACGACGCCCGCTTCACCATCACCCCGCCCGCCGGATGAGCCTGCGCCGCAGCGTCGCCCTCGGGGTCGGCGGCACCGCCGTCCTGCTGGCCGCCCTCGACGCCTACGTGGTCGTCACCGTCCTGATCGGCATCGCCCAGGACGTCGGCGTCCCCGTCAACCGGCTGGAGCGGGCCACCCCGGTGGTCACCGGGTTCCTGCTCGGTTACGTGGCCGCGATGCCGCTGCTCGGCCAGCTGTCCGACCGGTACGGCAGGCGTCCCCTCATCCACGCCTGCCTGGCCTGCTTCGCGCTCGGCTCGGTCCTGACCGCGCTGGCGGCCTCCCTGCCGATGGTCGTGGCCGGCCGTACCGTGCAGGGCATCGCGGGCGGCGCGCTGCTGCCGATCACGATGGCGCTGGTCGGCGACCTGTGGGAGGACGACGAGCGGCCCGTGGCGCTCGGCGCCGTGGGGGCGGCGCAGGAGCTGGGCAGCGCGCTGGGCCCGCTCTACGGCGCGGTCGTGGCTCTGCTGCCCGCTTTCACGCTGTTCAGCGTGGACCTGGGCGGCTGGCACGCGATCTTCTGGCTGAACGTGCCGCTGGCCGGGCTGGCGGCGGTCGCGGTGCAGCGGACCGTCCCGCCCTCGGCCACGGGCGGCGGCAGGGTCGACGTGACGGGCGGCGCGCTGCTGGCCGTCGCGCTCGGGCTGCTGGTGGCGGGGCTGTACAACCCCGATCCGGCCAAGGCCGTCCTGCCCGCCTGGGGGCCGGCGCTGATCGGTGCCGGCCTGCTGGCCGGGGCGACGTTCGTGTGGTGGGAGATCCGCTCACCGGTCCGGCTGCTGGATCTCACCGGTGTCGCCAAGCGGCCGCTGCTGGCCACGCTCGGCGTCAGCTTCCTGTCGGGCGCGGCGCTGCTGGTCACGATGGTGTTCGTGCAGCTGGCCGCGCAGACGCTGTTCGGGGCCGACGCGCTGGGCGGGGCGCTGACGCTGGCCTGGTTCCTCGGCGCGCTGGTGGCCGGCGCGCTCGCCGGCGGCCTGCTGACCCGCAGGTACGGCGAGCCGCCGGTCATGGCGGCGGGCCTGGTGGTGGCGACGGCCGGCTACTGGCTGCTGTCGGGCTCGCTCACCGGCCCGCTCGAGCTGGTGATCGCCGGCGCCGGGCTGGGCGTGGTGATCGCGCCCGTCTCCTCCGCCGCGTTGCGCGTCATGCCCGCCGCCCAGCACGGCGTCGCCTCCGCCGCGGTCGTGGTGGCCAGGATGATGGGCATGCTGATCGGCATCGCCGCGGTGTCGGCGTGGGGGTTCTACCGTTTCCAGTCGCTGACGGCCGACCTCGACACCCCGCTGCCGCTCGGCGTCGACGCGGCGACCTACGCCCGGCAGCTGGCCGACTACACCGCGAAGGTGCAGGCGGCGCTGCGGACCGAGTACAGCGAGATGTTCGTGGCGACCGCCGCGCTGTGCGTGCTCGGCGCGGCGGTCGCCCTGCTGGTCAGGGTGCGAGCCGGTGCAGGTCTCGCGGGAAGAGCGTCGCGGACCTGACGTTGGCGGCCCCCGTCAGCCTGGCGGTCCAGCGTTCCAGGCCGATCGCGAAGCCGCCGTGCGGCGGCATGCCGTGCGCGAACGCCGACAGGTAGCCCTCGTACGGCCCGGTGTCGCCGCCCAGCGCGGCGAGGTAGTCGGCGTGCCGGTGCAGCCGCTGCCCTCCGGTGACCAGCTCCAGGCCTCTGAACAGCAGGTCGAAGCCGTTGGAGTAGCCGGGCCGCTCCGGGTCGGGATGGGTGTAGAAGGGCCGCTTGGCCATCGGATAGCCGGTGACGAACAGGAACTCCGAGCCGTGCTCGCGCCGCGCCCACTCCGACAGCCACCGCTCCTGCGCGGGTGACAGGTCGGGTTCGTCCTCGCCGGTCAGCGCCTGCGCCTCGGTGAAGTGGATCGCGGGGATCTCCTGCGGCACCTCGGGGAGCGTGACGCCCAGCGTCTCGACGGCCTGGGCCGCGCGCCGCCGTACCTCCTCGGTCATGCCGGCGATCGCCTCCCGCAGCACGGCCATCACGTCGCGGTGGTCGCGCACGAAGCCCAGCTCGGCGTCGAGCGAGGTGTACTGGGCCAGGTGGCGGGCGGTGTCGTGGGGTTCGGCGCGGAAGACGGGGCCGACCTCGTAGACCCGCTCGAACACCCCGACCATCGCCTGCTTGTAGAACTGCGGCGACTGGGCCAGGTAGGCGGGCCGGCCGAAGTAGTCGATGCCGAAGACGTCGGCGCCCGACTCGGTGGCCGAGGCGACGATCTTCGGCGTGTGGATCTCGGTGAAGCCGAGGGCGTCCAGCGCCGACCGGAATCCCGCCACGCCGGCCGCGGCGATCTCGAACGGCGCGCGCAACGCCGGGTGCCGCAGCGCGACGGGCGCGTGGTCGAGGACGGTGGGCAGCGACGCCGGGACCCCCGGCCGGTACAGGTCGAACGGCGGTGCGACGGCGGGCTCGGCCAGCACGGCGATCTCCGGCGACGTCAGCTCGACGCCGCCGGGCGCCTGCGGGTTGACCGTGACCGTGCCGGTGACCTCGACGACGCTCTCCTCCACCGGCAGGTCACCCGAGGTGACCGCCTGCGTGAGACCCGCGCGGTCGCGCACGATGAGAAACGAAACGGACTTCAGCTGCCGCCGGCGGTGCACCCACCCGGCGACCTTCACTCGTTGCCCGGCATGCTCGGCGAGCTCTGCCGACAGGACACGAGAGATCATCACAACTCCTTGAGCCGCATGATCCCTTGGGGACGCGGGGGAGAAGGGAACTCCCGGTGCCACCGCGCCTTCGCCGCCTCGTGAGCGGCCTCATCCGACCCTGTGACGGAGGTCAACCCGGCGGGGCATTTCCTCCCCGCACTCAGGAGTGTCTTCGCCCGGGGTCGCGGGACCGCCTTCCCAGCTTCCGGCGGCTCTCTCGGCCGTTGACGATCCGGGTTACTCGTCTCCCTCAACGTGTTGCGCAGGAGAGTACCACGCGTTACCGGACAGCTGAGTATGGGCCTACTCATGCCCGGCCGGGTGTCTCGGGCGCAGCATGGCAGGACCGATCCCCCCCGAGGAGCACGACATGCGCAAGGTTCTGGTCGTCTGCACCGTGGTCCAGCTCGCCCTCGTCGTCCTGCAGTTCTACCTGGCCACCTACGGCGCCTTCGAGACGCCGAGGCCCGCCGACCCGGACGCGGCGGCCATCAACTGGCACGTCGCCAACGGCTTCATCGTCATCCCCGCCGTCGCCCTGATCACGACGATCATCGCGGCCATCGCGCGGGCGCCGGGCAAGGTGATCGCCGCCGGCGCCGCGCCGATCGTGCTGGTCGCCGTCCAGATGTTCGTGCTGTTCCCGCTGGCCGAACTGGCCGGCGCGACGATGGACAGGACCACGCCCGCGAGCCTGTTCGTCCTGGGCTTCCACGCCGTCGTCGGCGTGCTGCTGCTCGGCGCGGCCATCTCGGCGTCGCGGGGCGCGCGGGCCCACGCCCAGGCGGTCGCCGTCCCGGCGGTGTGAGCACGACCGCGCCGATCTCGTCCCGGACGCGACCACGCCGGTCTCTGGACCGGTCTCCTGGAGTCTCCTGGAGTCTCCTGGAAAGGCGAAGCGCCCCCCTCCTGGGCGGAGAGGGGCGCGGGCCGGGCGGCGGCCTACTTCTTGACCGGGGCGCCCTTCTTCTTCTCGCGGATCTTCATCGTCACCTCGATCGGCGAGCCCGCGAACCCGAACTCCTCGCGGATGCGCCGCTCGATGAAGCGCCGGTAGGTGTCCTCCAGCCACCCCGAGGTGAACAGCACGAACTTGGGCGGCTCGGTCGACGCCTGCGTCGCGAAGAGGATCTTCGGCTGCTTGCCGCCCCGCACCGGCGGCGGCGTCTGCTGGACCAGCTCGGTGAGGAAGGCGTTGAGCCGTGCCGTCGGCACGCGGGTGGACCACGAGTCGAGCGCCTTCTCGATCGCCGGGACCAGCCGGTCCATGTGGCGGCCGGTCTTGGCGGAGATGTTGACCCGCAGCGCCCACGGCGTGCGGACGAGCTGCCGGTCGATCTCCTTCTCCAGGTAGTAGCGCCGGTCCTCGTCGACCAGGTCCCACTTGTTGAAGGCCACGACCATCGCCCGGCCCGACTCGATGACCAGGCCGATGATGCGCAGGTCCTGCTCGGTCAGCGGCTGGGAGGCGTCGATCAGCACGATCGCCACCTCCGCCTTCTCCAGCGCGGCGCGGGTGCGCATCGCGGCGTAGAAGTCGGCGCCCTGCAGCTCCCTGTCGCGCCTGCGGATGCCGGCGGTGTCGACGAAGCGCCAGGTGGTGCCGCCGAGGTCGATCAGCTCGTCGACCGGGTCGCGGGTGGTGCCGGCCATCGGGTCGACCAGCACCCGCTCCTCGCCCGCCAGCTTGTTCAGCAGGGACGACTTGCCGACGTTGGGCTTGCCGAGCAGCGCCACCCGGTGCGGGCCGCTCGCCTGGCCGAAGGTCTGCTCGGGAGTCTCCGGCAGCGCGTCGAGCACCACGTCCAGCAGGTCGCCGGAGGAGCGGCCGTGCAACGCCGAGACGGGGTACGGCTCGCCGAGGCCGAGCGACCACAGCGCGTGCGCCTCCAGCTCCATCTGCTGGTTGTCGACCTTGTTGGCGACCAGGATGACCGGCTTGCCGGAGGCGCGCAGCACGCCGCCGACGATCTCGTCGGCGTCGGTGGCGCCCACGACGGCGTCGACCACGAACACGATCACGTCGGCCAGCTCGACCGCGACCTGGGCCTGCTCGGCGATGCGCAGGTTCATGCCGGTGGCGTCCGGGTCCCAGCCGCCGGTGTCGACGACGGTGAAGCGCCTGCCGCGCCAGTTCGCGTCGTAGGTGACGCGGTCGCGGGTCACGCCCGGCACGTCTTCGACGACCGCCTCCCGGCGGCCGATGATGCGGTTGACCAGCGTCGACTTGCCGACGTTCGGCCGGCCGACGATGGCCACCACCGGCAGCGCCACCTGCTCGTCGGCGCTGTGGTCAGGGATCCGCATGTCGGCGAGCTCGGCCTCGATCCAGCCGGAGTCGTCGTACTCCCCCGTAGTCACGTGTCTCGTTCCTTTGAGTACCGCACCTGGCCTCAGGCGCGCTCGGTGTATGGGCGGGACCGAGCTAGGACTCGTCCTGGCTCGATCGCTCCCTGATCAGCCTCAGCACCTCCGCGATGACCTGGTCGAGGTCGAGCGGCGTGGTGTCGATCTCGACGGCGCCATCCGCCATCGAGAGAGGGTCGGTCTTCCGTGTCGAGTCAAGAGAATCGCGCCTGGCCATCGCGGCGCGCTGCGCCTCCACCGTGGTGGTGTCCGGGACGCCCGTCTCGACGTTGAGCTCCGCCGTACGGCGCAGCGCCCTGGCGTCGGCGCTGGCGGTCAGGTAGACCTTGAGCGTGGCGTCGGGTGCGACCACGGTGCCGATGTCACGGCCCTCGACCACGATGTCACCCTTGCCGATGATCTCCCGCTGCATCTCCACGAGTCTGGCCCGCACGTCGGGCACGGCGGCCACCAGCGACACCGCGCCGGTCACCTCCTGGCTCCTGATCGGCCCCGCCACGTCGACGCCGTCGACGTGGATGGTGGGGTCGTCGGGGTCGGTGCCCGAGACCAGCGAGGGCTCGCCCGCGCGGGCCGCGATCGCCGCAGGGTCGGTCAGGTCGACGCCCCGCTGGAGCATCCACCAGGTGATCGCGCGGTACATCGCCCCGGTGTCCAGGTATCGCAGCCCCAGCGCGCGGGCCACCCCGCGCGACGCGCTCGACTTACCCGACCCCGAAGGCCCGTCCATGGCGACGACCAGAGCGGTCACGGCCTCTCCCTCTTCACGTTTTCCCAACCTCAAGAGGCTACCGCCTTATGCCCATGCGGACAGACACGGAGCGGCGCGGGACGGCGACGGGATCGGTCCGGCGCTCAGGCCGCGCCCGTGTCGGCCACCCAGCTGCCGTGGAAACCGAGGGGGACGCGGGCGGGCAGGTGCACGGTGGCGACCGGCTCGCCGGTGAAGTCCTGGGCGGAGAGGATCAGCAGGTCGGTGGCGCCCCTGCCGGGGTCGTTGACGAAGGCCATGACGTAGCCGTCGTCCTCGGCCACGCCGCCCTGGGAGGGCACGAAGACGGGCTCGCCCGCGGCGACGCCCCTGGGCAGCTCGCGTGTCTCCTGCGTGCCGGCCGCCAGGTCGTGCTTGATGAGCGCGTTGCCGAACGCGGTGTCGGGCAGGTCCTCCAGGTCGCTGTCGCCGGGGTAGACGAGGTCGGCCAGGTCGTCGGCCGCGGCGGCGTAGCCGTACCGGTAGGGGAGGGAGGTGAGCCGCTCGTCGGCGCGGGGGAACTCCTGCGCCCGGTCGTCGAGCCTGGTCTCGGTGACCTTGTCCGAGGTGAGGTCGAGCGTGAACCTGTCGAGCGTGGGCACGCCGCCCAGGTCGAGCCGGGCGTCGACGAACCTCTTGGGGTAGCGCACCACGTCGATGACCACCTGGTCACCGTCGTCGTAGGCGTTGAGGGTGTGGAAGATCCAGCACGGCTCCACCTCCAGCCAGCGCACCGGGCCGCCGCCGTCCTTCGGCAGCAGCCCGATGCGCGCGGGGTGGTCGTCGTTCCAGCTGTACGGCAGCGGCACCCCCCTGGCCGCGTGGTCCATGCTGAAGGTGACGGGCAGGTCGTAGATCACCACGTAGCGCTGGGTCAGCGCCAGGTCGTGGACCATCGGGGCGTCGGCCACCGGGATGTCGACGGTCCTGCTGACCCTGCCCTGCGGGTCGATGACCACGTGCTGGTGGTGGTCCCAGCCGAAGTAGTAGGCGATGGCGTGCAGCTCGCCGGTGTGCGGGTCGAGCTTGGTGTGGGCGGCGTAGCCGCCGGGCAGCGTGCCGCCGAAGTCGCACGGGCCGACCGTGTCGAGCTCGTAGGTCAGCTCGTACGGCCGGCCGCCCGCCTCCACCGTCGCGAACGTGCGCCCCGCGTGGCCGATGACGTGGGTGTTGGCGGCGAAGTCGAAGTCGGCGTGGACGGGCCCCGGACGCGGCTCCTCCCCCAGGCGCGTGGCCACGTCGGCGCTGCGGACCCACCGGTTGCGGTACCACTCGGCCCTGCCGTCGCGCAGCCGTACCCCGTGGACCATCCCCTGGCCGAGGAACAGGTGCGCGGCGGCGGGGTCGTCGAGGCCGAGCGGGTTGGGCCCGTTGCGCAGGTAGCGGCCCGACAGCTCGGCGGGGACGCGCCCGGTGACGGGCAGGTCGAAGGCGGTGATCTCCTCCGCGACGGGGGCGAAGCCGCCCCTGAAGGGGGTGGTCATGACGGTGTCCTCTCGTCGGGCGGGCCGGGCAGGAACGGGGTGAGCACCGAGGCGCACAGCGTGACGAAACGCTGTTCGGCCTCGACCGGGCCGAAGTGCCCGGACAGTTCGAGGCTGGTCGCGCCGTGCGCGGCCATCCAGAGCAGGTCGGCGATCTCCTGGGCGTCGCCGCGCAGCTGTCCCGCCTCCAGGCAGGCAGCCACGTCGGCGTACAGGATGTCGAAGGCCCTGCGGCCCGCGGCCAGCGCGGCGGCGTCGGGCACGAACCCGGGCAGCGCCCCCTGGAACATCACCCGGTAGTACTCGGGCTCGGCGAGGGCGTAGGCGCGGTAGGCGGCCCCGCACTCGTGCAGCCTGGTCAGCGGGTCGGCGGAGGTGCGACCGGTCCGCAGGGCGCGCTCGAACCTGGCGAAGCCCTCCAGCCAGAGCGCCTCCTCCAGCCCCTCCTTGGCGCCGAACAGCGTGTAGATCACCTTCGTCGAGCAGCCGACCGCGCCCGAGATCCGGCGCACGGTCAGCGCCCCCGGCCCTTCGGCGACGAGCAGATGGGTGGTGGCGTCGAGGATCGCGGCCCGGACGGCCTCCTGCCCGACCTGCTGTGCCTCGCTGTATGCCGTCATGGTCGGTAACGCCGTTTCTCTGCGGTAACGCTGTTACCGTCTTTGTACGCGCGCCCGCGCCACGCGTCAAGGGAGCGTTCCCGGATAGAACTCCCCCATGAGCAACGATCGGGTGACCGTGGTCGTCGCGACGAGGGACCGGCGCGAGTCGCTGGCCAGGACGCTGCCCCGGCACCCCGGGCCCGTCGTGCTGGTCGACAACGGCTCAGCCGACGGCACCGCCGCCTTCGTCCGCCACACCTTCCCGCACGTGCGGGTCGTGGAGGCGGGACGCAACCTGGGCGCTCCCGCGCGCAACCTCGGCGTACGGCTGGCGGCCACCCCCTACGTGGCCTTCGCCGACGACGACTCCTGGTGGGCCCCCGGCGCGCTCGACCGGGCCGCCGACGTGCTCGACGCCCACCCGCGCCTGGCGGTGCTGGCCGCCCGCGTACTCGTCGGACCGGAGGAGCGCACCGACCCGGTCAGCGCCGTCATGGCCCGCTCGCCGCTGCCCGGCTCCGCCGGACCCGGCGTACTCGGCTTCCTGGCCTGCGGCGCGGTGGTGCGCAGGCGGGCCTACCTGGAGGCGGGCGGCTTCGACGACGTGATCTTCTTCTTCGGGGAGGAGGAACGGCTCGCGGTGGACCTGGCCGCGCGCGGCTGGGAGCTGGCCTACGTGGCCGACGTCGTGGCCCACCACCACCCCTCCCCCGCCCGCGACCCGCACGGGCGCAGGGCGCTGGCCGCCCGCAACGCCGTCCTGACCGCGGTGCTGCGCCGGCCCTGGCCCGTCGTCGCCCGCACGGTGCTGCGCGCTGCCGCCGCCGGCGCCGCCGGTCGGGCCGGGCTGCGCGCCGCGGTACGGCGGCTGCCGCGCGCGCTGGCCCTGCGGCAGGAACTGCCGCGCGACGTGGAACGGGCCCGTGTGCTGCTGGAACGCCTCCCCTGACCCGTTACCCGCCGCCCGCCTCGGGTACGCGCCCCTGATGGGGAACACACCGAATCCGATCCAGCTGCAGAAGCACCTGTCCGGGGTCGACTACCCCGCGAAACGGGACGATCTGGTGAAGGCAGCCCGCGAGCAGGGCGCCGACAAGGAGATGATCAAGGCGCTGGAGTCCATTCCCGACCGCGAGTACGACGGCCCCAACGCCGTCAGCCAGGCGGTCGCCCAGAAGTGACCAGGACGGCGCTCTCCTAGGGAACCTGCCAGCCGCGTTCCTGCAGGGCCTGGTTCAGGACGGCGACCGCGTCCGGCTGCACCGACAGCTCGGCCAGGCCCAGCGGCAGGCCGGGCGCGTGCTCGAGCCTGACGTCCTCGACGTTGACGCCCACCTCGTCGCAGATCTGGAACAGCCTGGCCAGCTGGCCGGGCCGGTCACCGATGACCACCTGGACGACGGCATAGGCCGCCGCGGGCCCGCCGTGCTTGCCGGGGATCCTGCCGTGGCCGACCACGCCCCGCTTGAGCAGTTCGGTCACCTCGGGGCCGGCGCCGTCGTCGCCCGCGGCCATGGCCCGCAGCGCGGTGGCGGCGTCGGCCAGGTCGCGCGAGACCGCCTCCAGCACCTCGGCCACCGGGGCGGCGTTGCCCGACAGGATGCCCAGCCACAGGCCGGGGTCGCCGCCGGCGATCCTGGTCACGTCGCGCACGCCCTGGCCGGCCAGCCCGAGCGTCACGTCCGAGGCCTCGGCCAGGCGGGCGGCGACCGCCGAGGCGGCCACGTGCGGGGCGTGCGAGACGACCGCCACGGCCCTGTCGTGGTCTTCGGCCGCCACCTCGACCGGGTTGGCCCCGCACAGCTCGATGAGGGCGAGCACGGCCTCCCTGGCCTCCGGCGCGGCCTCGGGGGTCGGGCACAGCGCCCACGGCCGCCCGAGGAACAGGTCGGCCCTGGCCGCGCCAGGGCCCGCCTTCTCCCTGCCCGCCATGGGGTGCGAGGCGACGTAGGTGCTCAGGTCGCAGCCGAGCCCGGCCGCCTCGGCGATCGGCCTGGCCTTGACACTGGCGACGTCGGTGTAGAAGCGGGCCGCGTCACGCTGCTGCAGGCCGCGCAGCTCACTGGCCACATGGCCCGGCGGGACGGCGACCACCGCGAGGTCGACCGGGTCGCCCAGGCGCCATTCCTGGCCCGCGCCCATCTCCCTGGCCAGCCGTACGGCGCCCAGGTCGCGGTCGGCCAGCAGCACGGTCACGCCGCGCTGGCGCAGCGCCAGTCCGATCGACGTGCCGACCAGGCCGGTGCCGAGGACGAGGACGG
This sequence comes from Nonomuraea sp. NPDC004354, assembly GCF_053602555.1. Lineage (NCBI taxonomy): Bacteria > Bacillati > Actinomycetota > Actinomycetes > Streptosporangiales > Streptosporangiaceae > Nonomuraea > Nonomuraea sp. NPDC004354. The sequence goes on from NZ_JBSGDV010000006.1 coordinate 184,178, forward strand.
TGTCGAGCTTCACCGTGTCCACTTTCTCCGTGTCCATTCTCACTGCGCGATTGTCAGGTGCGCGTCACGCGATCACGACCCCGCGTGTCCACGCGCGGTCGTCACTGCGCGATGTCCTGCCGCAGCACGGTCGCGCCGCGCAGGTAGACGTGCTGGATCTCGCTGCGCGGACGGTCGCTCTGCACGTGCGCCATCAACCGGACCACGCGCGGCAGCGCGCCCGGCACGCCGATCTCGGTGCAGCAGATGAGCGGTACCTCATGGAAGCCGAGCTTACGCGCCGCGAGGGCGGGGAACTCGGCAGTGAGGTCGGGCGTCGCGGTGAACAGCACACTGATCACGTCGTCGGTGGTCAGCTGGTTGCGCTCCATGACCGCCGAGACCAGCTCGGTGGTCCCGCTGATGATCGCGTCGCGGTCGTTGGCCTCCACCTGGATCGCCCCGCGAATCGCCCGCACCATGTCAATCCCTCCATATGGTTCGGAGCCCGCACACATGTGCGCGGGCTCCAGCGTCCGGCCAGATTACAGCTTGACCGCCGCGTAGAGGTCGCCGACCTCCTTGAGGGTCAGCGCCCTGATCGTGCCCGGCTTGGTACGGCCCAGCTTGACCGGACCGAACTCGATCCTCGCCAGGTCGATCACACGGTGACCCGACTCCTCCAGCATGCGCCTGACGATGTGCTTGCGGCCCTCGTGCAGCACGACCTCCACCAGCGCCTGCTGCCCGTGCTCCTGGACGATCTCGAAGTGGTCGGCCTTGGCCAGGCCGTCCTCCAGCTCGATGCCCTTCTTGAGCCTGCGGCCCAGGTCGCGCGGGATGGGACCGGGCACCTTCGCCCAGTACTTCTTCTGCACGCCGTAGCTGGGGTGGGTCAGCCTGTTGGCCAGCTCGCCGTCGTTGGTGAGCAGCAGCAGGCCCTCGGTCTCGGTGTCGAGCCTGCCCACGTGGAACAGGCGGGGAGCCAGCTCCTGCACGTAGTCGGCCAGGCACGGGCGGCCCTGCGGGTCCTCCATCGTGGAGACCACGCCGATGGGCTTGTTCAGCGCGTAGTAGACCAGGTCGGGAGCGGTCGGGATGCGCTTGCCGTCGACGTGGATGACCTGCGTCGCGGGGTCGACCTTCGCGCCGAACCTCCGCACGACCTGGCCGTTCACGGTGACGCGGCCCTCGCCGATCATCTCCTCGCAGGCCCGCCTGCTGGCCACGCCCGCCTGGGCGAGCACCTTCTGCAGCCGCACGCCGCCCGGCACCTCGGTGGTGTCGCGCTCGTCGGCGTAGTCGTCGGGGTAGAAGTCGCGGTCGCGGATGGGCTGGCGAGCCGACTTGAAGGCGTCGCGCGGCTTGCCGCCGCCGAACGACTGCGCCCTTCCGGTACGGCCCGCGCCGGCCTCGCGCTTGGGGGCGGGACGGCTGGGGACCCGGCCGATCGTCTGGGGCTCCTCGCGCCTGCCGTAGCGGGCCCGCGTGGAGCTCTCCCCGCGCCTGCCGACCCTGTCGGCCCTCAGGCCCGCACGGTCGTCACGGCCCGAGGCGCCGCGCTCCTGACGGTCACCGCCCTGGAAACCGGCCCGGTCGCCACCCTGGAAACCGGCCCGGTCACCACCCTGGAAACCGCGGCCGTCCCGGTCACGGAACCCACGGTCACCGCGGTCGCCGCGGTCACCACGGTTACCCCGGTCGCCGCCGAACCCGCGGTCCGGGCGGTCGCCGCCGCCGGATCCACGCCCGTCACGGCCACCGCCGAACCCGCGGCCGCCGCGGTCGCCGCCGAACCCGCGATCGCCGTAGCCGCGCTCGCGGGACCCGCGACCTTCCCGGTCGCCGCCGCGGAACCCGCGGTCGTCACGGTCACCGCCGAACCGGCGGTCACCACGCTCGCCACCGCCGGACCCGCGGCCCGGACGGTCGCCGGCACGGAAGCCGCGCTCGTCACGCTCGGCGCGGAAACCCCGCTCGCCCCGGTCCTGGCGGCCGGCGTCGCGGGAGCCGCGCTCGCCACCGCGGAAACCGCGGTTCTCACGAGAACCGCGGTCCTCACGGGCCCGGCCGTCCCGGTCGCCCCGCCCGTCGCGGAAACCCCGGTTGTCTCGGGCCTGATCGCCACGGTGACCCCCGCCGTCGCGGAAGCCGCGGTCCTCGCGCGGGCCGCCGTCGCGGAAGCCGCCACCGCGCTCGTCGCGGGACTGCGGCTTGCCGTACCTGGCACGGGAGCCGCCGCGGTCGGCGCGCATGGAGTCGCGGGAACCGCCGAAGCCGCCCCGGCTGTCGGATCCGGCACGGAAGTCGTCACGGCGGGAACCCCCGCCGAAGTCGTCGCGGCGGGGACCGCCACGAGAGTCGTCGCGGCGCGAGTCGCGCCTGTCGTCGGAGCGGTAGGCGGGACGCCCACTGCCGCCGCTCCTGGAGCTCGCGCCCCGGGAACCGCCGGTGCGTCCTCGACCGCGTCCATCACCGGACGGGGTGCTGCGCCTGTTGATCACTTCGTTGTCTCCTCAAGGTTTTCCACGTCGTCGGGCAGGAAGGGCGCGAGCTCGGGAAGCTCGTCGAGGCTCTTCAGGCCCAGTCGCTCCAAGAAGTAGGAGCTGGTCCGGTAGAGCACCGCCTGGCTCTCCGGATCGGTGCCGGCCTCTTCGACCAGCCCTCTGGCGACCAGCGTCCGCATGACGCCGTCGCTGTTGACGCCGCGCACGGCGGCGACACGGGCGCGGCTCACCGGCTGCCGGTAGGCCACGACCGCGAGAGTCTCCAGCGCGGCCTGGGTGAGCCGCGCCTGCTGGCCGTCGCGGACGAACCGCTCGACCAGCGGGGCGCAGTCGGCGCGCGAGTAGAACCGCCAGCCGCCTGCGACCTCCCTCAGATCGAAACCCCGCCCGGCACCGGAGTATTCCGCCGCCAGCGCATTCAGCGCGGCCTCGACCTCGTGGGTGGGGCGTTCGAGCACCTGGGCGAGGGTGATCGCGTCGACCGGCTCGTCGACGACGATCAGGATCGCCTCCAGCGCCGCGTTCAGATCCGGCGCGGCCGTACCGGGCTCGGGCTCGCCGGCGTCGAGGGGCGCGAAGTCCGCCTCGTCCGGGCGGGGCGGGTCATCGGCCGGCGACCCGACCAGGCCGGACGAACCCGTACCCGGGCTCGTCTCCCCGCCGTCACGGCCGGCACCCCGAACGGCACCGGACACCCCCGCAGCCACATCCCCGGCCTCCGCAGCGGCGAACTCATCCGCCGCCGCGCCCACGGGCCTCTCCGGAGCGGCTAGCTCGGCGCCCGGAGCGCCGGACTCGGCATCCGGAGCGGCGAAGTCGACACCCTGAGCGGCGAACTCGGCCGCGACCGCCATGCGCTCGGCCTCCGGAGCGGCGGGCGCGCCATCCTCGGAACCGGTGTGCCCCCCGGGAACGTGCGCGGCCCCCAGGAGGCCGGGCGCGACCCGTGCCGCCGGAAGGCCCGGCCTGACCCGCGTCGCCGGAGGGCCGGATTCGACCGGCCCGGCCGGAAAGTCCGACGTGGCCCGCGCGACCGGAAGGACCGACGAATCCTGCCCGCCCGTACGATCCGGCTCGACCAGCCCCGCCGGGACGTCCCGCTCAGCGGACACCCCCGGCAGGTCAGGCCCGCCCTGGACCTCGGCAGGCTCCGGCTCGGCCCGCGCTTCCAGCGGCTCCTCGGCAGGTTCCGGCTCGGCCCGCGCTTCCAGCGGCTCAGTCGCGTCCGGCGCCGCCGTCTGCGGGGCGGGGTCGTCCACGCGGGAGGCGGCCGCTGGATCCGTCGGAGCGTCCTCGAGGTCGGCGCCGAAAGCGCCCGAACCCGGCAGGCCCGCCCACGCGGCCCCGCGCGGACGCTCGCGCCGGGGCGCCGGCGAGCCGTCGGCCCGGCGCTCGGACGGCGACGGGTCCCTGGGAGCCGGGAACTCACTCATCAGCAGCCTTCTCCGCGCTCTCTTCGTAGTCGTCGCCCACCGCGACGTCTCCGTCGTCGGCTCCCGTCCAGGTCACGTGCAGATCGCCGAGGGGCTCCACCTGCTCGAAGCTGACAGCCGACTCCCTGAACAGCTCCAGCACGGCCAGAAAGCGGGCGATCACCTCGAAGGTGCCCTCGCAGTCGGCGACCAGCGTCCTGAACGTGGCCGTGCGCAGGTGCCGCAACCGCCGCACAAGGATAGCGGCTTGGTCCCTGACGCTCGCCAGCGGTTGGTAGATGTGCCCGACGCCGACGGTGGGCGGCAGCTTGGGCGTGAACGCCTTGGCGGCGATGCGCGCCAGCTGCTCGGGCCCGATGCCGAGGACCAGCTCCGGCAGCAGGTTGGCGAACTGCGGCTCCATCGGTACGGCCCGCGGGAACCGCAGCGACTCCTCCGCCATCAGCCCGGAGAAGACCTTGGCGACCTCCTTGTAGGCCTTGTACTGCAGCAGCCTGGCAAACAGCAGGTCGCGCGCCTCCAGCAGCGCGAGGTCCTCCTCGTCCTCGACCTCGCCGGCCGGCAGCAGCCGGGCCGCTTTGAGGTCGAGCAGCGTGGCGGCGACCAGCAGGAAGTGGCTGGTCTGGTCGAGGTCCCACTCGGGGCCCTTGGACCTGATGTAGGCGATGAACTCGTCCGTCACCTTCGACAGCGAGACTTCGGTGATGTCGAGCTTGTGCTTGGAGATCAGCCCGAGCAGCAGGTCGAAGGGGCCCTCGAAGACGTCGAGGTGCACCTGGAAGCCTTGCGGCCGCTCGTCGCCCTGACCGCCGGCTGGGCCGGCCTTCCCGGGCGGGGGCTGCCGCCCCTGCCCGGAGCGTGTGGGGGAGGTCGCGGTCACCTGGCCATTGTCGCAGGCTGCTGCCAGCGCGAGAGCACCTCTCTGGCCAGCTCGCGGTAGGCGTTGGCGCCCAGCGAGGACGGGTCGAAGGTGGTGATCGGCTCACCCGCGACGGTCGCGTCGGGGAAGCGGACGGTCCTGTTGATGACCGTGTGGAACACCTTGTCGCCGAAGGCCTCCACGACGCGGGCGAGCACCTCGCGGCCGTGCAGGGTGCGGGCGTCGTACATGGTGGCCAGCAGGCCCTCGATCTCGAGCTCGTCGTTGAGCCGCTCCTGCACCTTGGCGATGGTGTCCATGAGCAGGGCGACACCGCGCAGGGCGAAGAACTCGCACTCCAGCGGCACCATGACGCCGTGGGCGCAGGTGAGCGCGTTGACCGTGAGCAGGCCGAGCGAGGGCTGGCAGTCGATCAGGCACACGTCGTAGAAGGGCAGCAGCGGCTTGAGCACGCGCCCCAGCACCTGCTCGCGGGCCACCTCGGTGACGAGCTGGACTTCGGCCGCCGACAGGTCGATGTTGCACGGCAGCAGGTCGAGGCCCTCGACCCCGGTCTGGAGCAGCACGTCCTCGGCGGCGACGTCGCGCTCCATGAGCATGTTGTAGACCGTCAGGTCGAGCTGGAGCGGGTTGATGCCCAGGCCGATCGACAGGGCGCCCTGCGGGTCGAAGTCGACCAGCAGGACCTTCAGCCCGCACTCGACGAGCGCGGCGCCCAGGTTGATCGTGGTGGTGGTCTTGCCGACCCCGCCCTTCTGGTTGACCATCGCGACCACCCGCGCGGGGCCGTGCGTCTCGCGCGGCACCGGCTCGGGGAACACCGGGCGCGGCCGCCCGGTGGGGCCGAGATTCACGCCCTTGGCGGTCGTGTCGGTCTTCGTGTCGCCCCAGGGGTTCTCAGGGGTCCCCGGGGTCGAACCGTTGGCGGTCACAGTCACCAGCTCGAACCTCCCTGACGGTCCCGAACCGGACCGTCCGGACGGACACTATGGCGTCAGCACTTAGGCGGCAAGAAGGCACGCCGACTTACCGCACGACGCAAAGACTATAGATCACCGGCGGGCACGGGGGTGCGCGGCGGCGTAGACCTCGCGGAGCTTGTCGACCGTCACCAGCGTGTAGACCTGGGTGGTCGTCACCGAGGCGTGGCCGAGCAGTTCCTGGACCACCCTAACGTCCGCGCCGCCGTCGAGCAGGTGGGTCGCGAACGAATGCCGCAAGACGTGCGGAGAGATCCCTTCCAGGCAGGCCCGCTCGGCGGCGGCCTGCAGCACCTCCCAGGCGCCCTGCCTGGTGAGGCGGCCGCCGCGGGCGTTGAGGAAGACGGCCGGCGTGCCTCTGCCGTGGCCGAGCAGGGACGGCCTGGCCCGCACCAGGTAGGCGTCGAGCGCTTCCCTGGCGAAGCGGCCGACGGGCACGACGCGGGTGCGCCCGCCCTTGCCGCGCAGCCGTACCTGGTCGTCCTCGAGGTCGTCGAGAGCCAGGCCGACGGCTTCGGAGATGCGGGCGCCCGTGCCGTACAGGAGCTCCAGGAGGGCGCGGTTGCGGAGGGTCAGCGGCGCGCCGTCGGGCCCTGAGGCGGCGATGAGCCGCTCGACCTCGGCGACGCCGATCGCCTTGGGCAGGCGGCGCAGCTGGCGGGGCGGGCGCACCTCGTGGGCGGGGTCGTGGCCGGTGACGCCTTCGCGCAGGGCGAACCTGTGCAGGCCGCGCACGGCCGAGACGGCGCGCGCCGCCGAGCTGGCCACCAGGGCCGGGTGCTCGCCGTCGCCCTCGCGGAGCGCGGCGAGGAAGGCGAGGACGTCGGCCTCGCCCACCTCGCCCAGCGAGACCCGGCCGCGCGACCGCAGGTGGTCGACGTAGCGGCGCAGGTCTCTGCGGTAGGAGGCCAGCGTGTTGGCAGCCAGGCCCCGCTCCACCGCCAGATGGGCGAGGTAGCTGGAGAGCACTGCCTCCACGGATGATCCTCCCGTCACGCCTCCGGTGCGTCGGCGGGCCGCAAGTGGGCGAATCCGTCGGCCGACGCCGCATATGCGGCGAGGATACCGGCCACGGCCGGGGAATTGTGGATCATTCCCTCGAGCGTCTTCTCGACCGCTTCGGCGAGCGGGACCCACTGGACCGGCATGTCGAACTCCTCGTGGCGGCGTTCGAAGTCGATCTCCGTCTCGGACAGGTCCCTGGCAAGGAAGACGCGGATGCGCTCGTCGGACATGCCGGGCGAGGTGTAGAGGTCGACGAGCGTGTGCCAGGTGTCGGCCTTGTAGCCCGCCTCCTCGGCCAGCTCGCGCGCGGCGGTGGCGACCAGCGGCTCGCCCTCGACGTCGCGCAGGCCCGCGGGCAGCTCCCACAGCAGGCGGCGCGTCGGGTGCCGGTACTGCCTGATCAGCAGGACGCGCTCGTCGGCGTCGAGCGCGAGGACCGCCACCGAGCCGGGGTGGACGACGTAGTCACGCTGGGCGACCTCGTCGCGCGGCATGCGCACGGTGTCGGTGCGCACGCCGATCACGTATCCCCTGAAGTGCTCCCGCGAGTCGACGACCGGCCACTCCTCGGGAGAGTCGGCCACGGGCAGGCCGGCGTCGGAGCTCACTTGCCTGCCGCCTTGGGCGAGCGGCCCGCCGCGTAGGCGAGCGAGGCCGAGATGAGGCCCTTGAACAGCGGGTGGGCGCGGGTCGGCCGCGAGCGGAACTCGGGGTGGGCCTGCGTGCCGATGAAGAAGGGGTGCTGCTCGACGGGCAGCTCGGTGTACTCCACCAGGCGGCCGTCGGGCGACAGCCCGGAGAAGACCAGGCCGACCTTCTCCAGCTGCTCGCGGTAGGCGTTGTTGACCTCGTAGCGGTGGCGGTGGCGCTCGTCGGCCTTGGCCTTGCCGCCGTAGAGCTGGCGGGCCAGCGTGCCCTCGCCGAGCTTGGCGGTGTAGAGGCCCAGGCGCATGGTGCCGCCCATGTCGCGCTCGCCGGCGACGACGTCCTCCTGGTCGGCCATGGTGGAGATGACCGGGTGCTTGGTGTCGGGATCGAACTCGGCGGAGTTGGCGTCGTCGACGCCGGCCAGGTTGCGGGCGGCCTCGATGACCATGCCCTGCATGCCGAGGCAGATGCCGAGCAGCGGGATCTTCTTCTCGCGGGCGTGGCGGATGGCGCCGATCTTGCCCTCGATGCCGCGCACGCCGAACCCGCCGGGGATGAGCACGCCGTCGACGCCGTCGAGCTCGCGGGCCGCGCCCTCCTCGCTCTCGCAGTCGTCGGACTTGACCCAGCGGATGTTGACGCGGCTGTCGTTGGCGAAACCACCGGCGCGCAGCGCCTCGGTGACGCTCAGGTAGGCGTCGGGCAGGTCGATGTACTTGCCGACGAGCGCGACCGTGACCTCCTTGGCCGGACGGTGGACGCGGCGCAGCAGCTGCTCCCACTCCTTCCAGTCGACGTCACGGAACGGCAGGCCGAGGCGGCGCACGACGTAGGCGTCGAGGCCCTCGGAGTGGAGCACCTTGGGGATGTCGTAGATGGAGGCGGCGTCGACGGCGCTGACCACGGCGTCCTCGTCGACGTCGCACATCAGGCTGATCTTGCGCTTGATGGAGGTGTGGACGGGGCGGTCGGAGCGCAGCACGATCGCGTCGGGCTGGATACCGATGCTGCGCAGCGCGGCCACGCTGTGCTGGGTCGGCTTGGTCTTCAGCTCGCCGCTCGGCCCGATGTACGGCAGCAGCGAGACGTGCAGGAAGAAGACGTTGTCGCGGCCGACCTCGTGCCTGATCTGGCGCACCGACTCCAGGAAGGGCAGCGACTCGATGTCGCCGACGGTGCCGCCGACCTCGGTGATGACCACGTCCACGTCGGGACCGGCCATGCCGCGGATGCGGTCCTTGATCTCGTTGGTGATGTGCGGGATGACCTGGACGGTGTCGCCGAGGTACTCGCCGCGCCGCTCCTTGGCGATGACGTTGGAGTAGACCTGACCGGTCGTGACGTTGGCCGAGCCGTGCAGGTCGGTGTCGAGGAAGCGCTCGTAGTGGCCGACGTCGAGGTCGGTCTCCGAGCCGTCGTCGGTGACGAAGACCTCTCCGTGCTGGAAGGGGTTCATCGTGCCGGGGTCGACATTGAGGTAGGGGTCGAGCTTCTGCATGGTGACCCGCAGCCCACGGGCCTTCAGCAGGCGGCCCAGGCTGGAGGCCGTGAGTCCCTTGCCGAGACTGGAGGCGACACCGCCGGTGACGAACAGATGCTTGGTTTGCGATGCGCTGCGCAAGAAGTCTCCCGTGGCTCGAGGTGTGGCGTTGACGTCCACGGGCTCTCAGGATATCAAACGGCGCCCCGACATGCCCTAACGGCGTACCAGAGAGTAACTTTGGGCCCTATGTCACTTGTACGGCGGGCGGTCGGCTCCCTCGTTCACCGCGCCTACGCCGCCATCCGCGCCGCGGGAGCGATCACGCCCGCCACCCCCGCCGGATACCGTTTCGGCAGGCTCGGCGAGGGCGTCAGCATCGCCTTCCCGGTGGGCGCCATCTTCGGCGAGCGGTGGATCGAGATCGGTGACCACACACTCATCGGGGAGCGGGTCTCGCTGTCGTGCGGCATGGGCCCCGGCGTGGACCTCGGCCCCGCCTCCATCCTGCGGATCGGCGGGAGCTGCTCGATCGGCAGGGGCAGCCACATCGTCGCCCACCAGTCGATCGACATCGGCGAGCACGTCTTCACCGGCCCCTACGTCTACATCACCGACCAGAATCACGTCTACGACGACCCGGAGACGCCGATCGGCCGGCAGTGGCCGCGCAACAATCCGGTCTCGATCGGCGCCGGGTCGTGGCTGGGCACCGGCGCCATCATCCTGCCGGGCACCAGGATCGGACGGCAGTGCGTGGTGGCGGGCGGCGCGGTGGTGCGGGGGCAGTTCCCCGACCACAGCGTGATCGCGGGGGTTCCGGCCAAGGTGGTCAGGAGCTACACGCCCGAGCTCGGCTGGCACCCGCCCGGCGTCACCCCGCTCGACCGCCAGGCCACCGCCTGACCCCGCCCGCCGCACCACCCGCCGGGAGCCGGGGCCGGGGTTCTGCCGGCTGCCCGTGCTCGGAGGTTCTGCCGGCGGCCCGGCCCCGGGGTTCTGGCAGCCGCCCGGCCCCGGGGTTAGCGTCACGTCATGCGGACCGCGATCTGTGAACGCCTCGGCGTCGAGTTCCCCCTGTTCGCCTTCAGCCACTGCCGCGACGTGGTCGCCGCGGTCACCAACGCAGGCGGTTTCGGCGTCCTGGGCGCCGTCGCCTACACCGCCGAGCAGCTCGAGACCGAGCTGAGCCGGCTCGACGCCCAGGTCCGCGGCCGCCCCTACGGGGTCGACGTGCTCGTTCCCGGCAGGACCGAGGGTCCGCGCCCGGCCATCCCTCCGGCTCACCTCGCCTTCACCGCCGGACTGCTCCAGCGGTACGGCGTGCCGTACGCGGGCCCGGTGGGCGGGCTCGGCGAGCGCGTCACCGCGAGGGGTGCCACCGAACTGGTCGAGGTGGCGCTCAAGCACAGGATCGGCCTGATCGCCAGCGCGCTCGGGCCGCCTCCGCCGCCGATGGTGTCCATGGCCAGGGACGCAGGCGTGCCCGTCGCCGCGCTGGTGGGCACCGTCGAGCACGCGCGCAGGCAGGTGGCGGCGGGCGCCGACCTCATCGTCGCGCAGGGCACCGAGGCCGGCGGCCACACCGGTGAGATCGCCACGATGGTGCTGGTGCCGCAGGTCGTGGACGCCGTGGACCCGGTGCCCGTGCTGGCGGCGGGCGGCATCGCGTCGGGACGGCAGATGGCGGCGGCGATGGCGCTGGGCGCGCAGGGCGTGTGGTGCGGGTCGGTATGGCTGACCACGGAGGAGGCCGAGACGCCGCCGTCGGTGAAGCGCAAGATGCTGGCGGCCTCGTCGCTCGACACCGTCAGGTCCCGTTCGCGCACGGGCAAGCCGGCCCGTCAGCTGGCCTCGGCGTGGACGGCCGCCTGGGACGGCGGCGAGGACAGCCCGGGACCGCTGGGGATGCCCTCGCAGATGCTGCTGGCCGAGTCGGCGATGGCGCACGTGGTACGGGCCGCGGAACGGGGCGAGCCGGGGGCGGTGGAGCTGGCGAACTACTTCGTCGGCCAGGTGGTGGGGCAGCTGGACCAGGTGAAGCCGGCCCGCAGGGTGGTGCACGAGATGATGGAGGAGTTCGCCGCGGCCGTCGAACGGCTGTCGGCCATCACCGGCTGACCGGACCACGGCCCGCAGACAGACCGCAGGCCACGCGCCACGGGTCAGGTGTCACGGGCCGCAGACCACGGGCCGCAAACCACGGCCGCAGACCGCGGGTCACGGGCCGCAGGCGCCACAGGCCCGCGGGTCACGGGTCACGGGTCACAGTACGGGGAAGATCCGGCGTCGGGTGCGACGCCATGGCGAGCACCGCGGTTCGGCCGGCGTTAGCGTGAAGGACGGAGGGTCACGCAATGACCGCGGCGGGCTGTGGGGTGCCGGCCGTACAGGACGGGGAACACCATGCTCGCAGCACTGACCGGTCTGGGCCTGAGCACCGCGGCCGGGCTCAACGCCTACATCCCGCTGCTGGTCGTCGGGGTGCTGGCCAACATCACGGACGCGGTCAAGCTGCCCGACGGCTACGCGTGGCTGACCGACTGGTGGGTGCTGGCGATCATCGCGGTGCTGCTGCTCGCCGAGTTCGTGCTGGACAAGGTGCCGGTCGTCGACAGCGTCAACGACGCCATCCAGACCGCGATACGGCCCGCGTCCGGCGGCGTGGTCTTCAGCGCCACGGCGGCCGCCGCCGAGTTCGACAACTCCACCTGGATGGCGGAGCACCCGTGGGCCGGGTGGCTGATCGGCATCGTGACCGCGCTGGCCGTGCACGTGCTGAAGTCCACGGCCAGGCCGGTCGTCAACGCCACCACCGGAGGGCTGGGCGGCCCCGTGGCCAGCACGGTGGAGGACGCCGGTTCGCTGGGCGTGAGCCTGGTCGCCATCTTCCTGCCGGTTCTGGTGCTGTTCCTGATGATCGGGATGGCGGTGCTCGCGTGGCGGCTGTTCAGGAAGGTGCGCAGTCCGTCGAGGAGGTGAGACGATCTCACCCGGCAGGCTGATCCCAAGACCCGGCCCGGCCCCTAGCCTTCGACGGGACGACGTGCGGGCGACGTGCCCCCGCCCTGGCGCCCGCACGTCCGTCGCCGCCTCCGAACGAGCCGCGCCCGGCCGCCAAGGATCGCTTATCCTCTCAGGTAAAGGCCGGACGGGAGGTCCCTCCAATCAGCACATTCCTTCTGATCCTGCTCGCGATCGTCCTGATCTTCCTGGCGCTCGCGGGTGTGGCCGTCTACGCCCTGGTCAAGGTCGGCAAGCGGGCCAGCCGGTCGGCCCGGCAGGTCACCGCCCGCCTGGCCACCCACGTCAACGCCATGGGTGTGGGCGACGCGGCCGAGGTCGAGCGGCTCCGCCTCGACCTGCGCCGGGAGGTCTCCATGACCCGCCAGGCGATCGACGCGGCGACGCAGCAGGGCTGGAGCCTCGGCGACCTGCCGCACCTGATGGGCGAGCTGTCGCGCCAGGCCGACGTGCACGACACCCAGCTCGGGATCTACGCCCAGCAGCGCCGCGTGTCGCCGTACATCGACCACGTCACGCTCGACCGGCTGCGCGAGCACCAGGCCAAGCTGACCGCCATGTGCGCCAGGATCAGGGCCGATCTGCTCGACAGCCAGGTCCACCACGCCGGCACCGGCATCGACGAGCTGCACGCCCGCACCGAGCTGGAGATCGAGTCGCGCCGCCGCACGGTCGACCCGCTGGACGAGATCGACGAGCTCTACCGCAAGACCCTGCAGGAGCGCCGAGACCAGACCTGACGGTCACCGACTGTGTCATCATGGATCCGTCGCGTGATCCCCCCGGAGGAGGTACCCGATGACCACCGCACTTCCCGAGTGGTTCTGGCCGGGTCCTCCAGGCGGGTGGACCGCTGACATGCTCGATCGTCTCCCCCCCGACGCGCCCAAGCACGTCGAGCTGATCGATGGGTCCCTCGTCATGATGTCGCCGCAGACCTACCGCCATATGCTCGTGATCGACCTGCTCAGAGACCGGCAGCTGGGTATCAGGCCGCCCGCTCATCTTGCGGTCGCCCGAGAGATGAGCGTCACTCTTGGCCTGCGCCAGCGCCCCGAGCCGGACGTCCTCGTCGTCAACAGATCGGCGATCGTCGGCAACGTCACATCGTTCAAGCGGGAAGACGTCCACTTGGTCGTCGAGGTGGTTTCGGACGAATCCCGAGATCGCGACCGGCAGACCAAGCCCATCAAGTACTCCGACGCGGGCATCAAGTACTTCTGGCGGATCGAACTCGAAGACGACCGGCCCGTCGTCTACACCTTCGAGCTCGAACCGGCGGTCAAGGCCTACGTCCCCACCGGCATCCACCGCGAGAAGCTCCACACCTATGTCGGGTTCGACGTGGACATCGACCTCGATCTCGACCAGGTCATATGACGAGTTCGGTGGCGAGCTCCTCGTAGGCGGCGCCCTTGTTGATGCGGGCGCGCAGGGCCTGGGCCTGCGGCGTGGTGAGCATCGCGCCGCCCATCACCAGCGGGAAGCTGATCTGCCAGCTGAGCAGGGCCCGCGGCGAGTGCCGGTGGCCGTTGCGCAGCACGGCGGCGCCCACCCGCACGGCGTGCTCGTTGCGCGGCGCCACACCGGGCCGGTCCACCTCGCGGGCGGCGTAGCGGAACCCCTCGTCCAGGTCGCACGGCGGGCAGCCGGTCGGCCCCCTGCCCCGCCGGTTGCCGCACTGCGCGCAGGTCAGACGCTCGAAGGCGCCGTCGACCACCCGCCAGTCGTAGCCCTTGATCTCATCGACGATCATCTCGGCCAGAGCCGGGTCGTCCTCGAACCCCTGCTCGGCCAGAAACGCCTGGTAGCCGTCCTCGACGATGCGGTCGACCAGCGCCAGGCAGCGACCGCAGCCCGGCGCTCCGCCGTACGGCAGCCGGCCGCACTCCGCGCACCTTTCCATGCCGCGATGGTAGGCGGCCGAAAATACGTTGCGCCGCCGGTTTTCGCTCCGGCACACTCGTCGGAGCTTCGACCGGAAGGAGGGTCAACCGTGACGACGACTGTTCGCATGCCGTTTTTCGCGTCCTGTTTCCTCCCCACCGGTCAGCTTCCGACCTGATCGCGCGCCGGTGGGCATTCTCATCAGGAGAACACCACCGTGCCGAAGAAGAACCGTCTCGACGCCGACGACCTCGAGTGGCTCGAGAACAACCCCGTGGACCTCGACGGGCCGCCCGCCGGTGACCGCTGGTCCACCTGGGATCTCAGCACCCCGACCGAGCGCGGCCCCCGGCCGCATCCCGACTGGCTGGTGACCGAGCTGGCCGCCGTCGACACCGAGCTCGGCATCCTCAAGACCGGCAAGGAAGCCGACGTCCATCTCATCTCGCGCGGCGTTCCCGACACCGACCGGGTGTGCCTGCTGGCCGCCAAGCGCTACCGGTCCAACGATCACCGGCTCTTCCACCGCGACGCCGGATATCTGGAGGGGCGCCGGATGCGCGACTCGCGGGCGAGCAGGGCCATGGCCTCGCGGACCGCGTTCGGCAAGCAGGTGATCGCCGGGCAGTGGGCGCAGGCGGAGTTCGCGGCGCTGGTGCGGCTGTGGAAGCTGGGGTTGCCGGTGCCGTATCCGGTGCAGATCCTCGGCACCGAGATCCTGGAGGAGTTCGTCGGCACCGCCGACGGCTATGCCGCGCCCCGGCTGGCGACCGTCGACGAGGGGCTCGACGATCTGTGGGAGCAGCTGGTGGCGGCCATGGTGACGCTCGCCGGGGAGGGGCTGGCGCACGGCGACCTTTCGCCGTACAACCTGCTGGTGCACGAGGGCCGGCTGGTGATCATCGACCTGCCGCAGATCGTCGACGTGATCGCGCACCCGACGGGGCCCGACTTCCTGGACCGGGACGCGCGCAACGTGGCCACCTGGTTCGCGCACAAGGGCCTGCCCGTCTCGGGGGAGGCCCTTGCGGCGCTGCTGCGCAGCGAGGCCGGCCTGGCGTGACCTTACGGGGCGCCTCCCGCTCGGGACGGCGCCCCCGGTGCGGTCACTGCGCCGCGCCGGCCGTCTCCTCGCGGGCCGGATCGAGGAGGTCCTCGTGGGCCAGGTCGAGGAAGAGCGCGGCCGACCAGCCGAACCCGCTGGTCGCCCGGCCGGCCCTGCGGCCCGTCAGCGGGTTCCAGTACTCGTAGAGGCCGCCGCCGTCGCGGACCATCGCCAGCGTGCGCCGCCGCAGCTCGCGGGCCGTCCCGGGGTGGCCGGACCGGCGCAGCCCTTCGATCAGCAGGTAGTTGATGTTCAGCCAGACCGGCCCGCGCCACATGGCGTCGGGGTCGAACCTCGGGTCGTCGAAGGCGACGGTGGGCACGGGACGTTCGCCCCAGAAGCTCGGCGAGCGCAGGTCCGCCACGAGCCGGGCGGCGATGTCCGAGGGGAGCCTGCCGGTCAGCAGCGGCATGAGCTCCAGCGGGGTGCGCACGGCCACCTCCTGCCCGCCGACCCTGGTGGCGAACCGCGTGCCGGTCCAGCGGCGCGCCACCATGCGGTCGACCAGTTCCTGCGCCCTGGCCCGCCACGGCGACGGGTCGCGGCCGAGCGCGCCGGCGATGTCGCCCAGCCGGTCGTACTGCAGGGCCAGGTAGGAGTTGAGATCGGGGGGCTCGGCGCGCGGCCCGTGATCCCAGACGGGGCTGTCGTCCAGGCCCGAGGAGTACGGGTGGAGGTACTCGGCCAAGCCGTCGCCGTCGGGGTCGGAGTGGGTGAACCACCACTCCTGCGAGCGGACCAGCGGCTCGAAGACCTCGGCCAGGAAGTCGGGGTCCGGGTCCACCTCGTGGATCTTCCACACCGCCCAGGCGGTGAGCGGCGGCTTGGTGACGGGCACGACCTCGCGGACCGGCTCGCCGCCCACGTGCTGGGCCAGGCGGGCCAGGTCCGAGCGGGGCAGGTCGGTGGTCTCGCTGAGCACCCCGTGGTCGTGGACCACGTCGGGGATGAGGCCGTCCGGGCGCTGGTTGTCGAGCAGGATGCGGATCTGCTCCCTGGCCAGCGCGGGGTCGGCGTGCCTGAGCGCGATGGCGTGGAAGTAGGAGTCCCAGTTCCACAGGCCGACGTAGCCGTACTTGGAGGGGATCAGCGACTGCCTGCCCCTGATCGGTACCAGGTTCACCCCGAGCGTCCACCACGCCTGTTCGGCGCGTTCGCGCAACGCCTGCGGCACGGACGGCATGGCGGCGAACCAGTCACGCCAGCGCGCGGCGGCGGCCACCAGCACGCCGGGACCGTCGCCGGTCGGGGAGCCGACCAGTGTGAGGCAGCCGTCGATGTCCGCCTCGCCGCCGTCCCACACCGCCCGCGCGTCCCTGCCGGTCAGCACGATGGTGTCGGGCCCGGCGAAGGCCATCGCCACGCCGCCGGCGAAGTCGATCCGGTCCGGCAGCGCCTGCCGTACCGGCAGCTGCCTGTCGCCGGCGAGGACCCGCAGGCCCGTGAGGACGGTCGTGTCGCTCAGCCGGGTCTCGTACAGGGCTCTGGCGATCCACAGGGAGCCGTCGTCGGCCGCCATCACCAGCAGCCGGGAGCCCCGGTCGGTGAACGGCCGTTCTCTCAGATCCAGCATCAGCGTCCACCCAGTCCGGAAGCCGCCATCGAATTGATGATCTTCCGCTGGCCGATCAGGAAGGCGATCAGCGTCGGCACGACCGCGATCGCCGACCCCGCCAGGATGAGCCCGTAGTCGACCGCCGTGCGCTCCCCGGAGAACTGGCTGAGCAGCAGCGGCACCGTGAACAGCTCCGGCGAGTTCAGGAAGATCAGGGGGAAGAAGAAGGAGTTCCACGAGGCGAGGAAGGCGATGATGCCGAGCGCGCCCAGGCCGGGGCGGATGTTCGGCAGCACGACGTTCCAGAAGCACCGCCAGCGGCCCGCGCCGTCGATCCTGGCGGCCTCCTCCAGCTCCACCGGCACCGCCCTGATGAACTGGCGCAGCAGGAACACCGCGAACGGGTTCGCGATCGTCGGCACGATCAGCGCCAGGTGCGAGTCGATCCACCCGAACTCCGCCAGCATGAGGTAGAGCGGGACGATCGTGACCTGCACCGGCACCATCTGGGTGGCCAGGAACACCACGAACAGCACGCCTGAACCCTTGAACCTGATCCGGGCGAAGGCGTAGGCGGCCATGGCCGACGTCAGCAGCGTGAGCGCGACGTTGAGCACGGCGATGTAGAAGCTGTTCCAGTACGCGGTGCCGAACGGCATCGCCGCCAGCGCGTCGGGATAGTTCTCCCACCGCCACGGGGCGGGCAGCCAGTCGAGCGGGTTGTTGAGCATCTGCCGCACGCCCTTGAAGGACGTCAGCAGCATCCATACGAACGGGAAGAGCATCGCCAGCCCGCCGATGGTGAGCGCGGCGTGCAGGGCTACCTGCCGGTGTCGCATCCGGGCTCCCTCACGTGTCGTAGTGGACGAGGCGCTTCTGCGCGGCGAACTGGACAAGGGTCACCAGCAGCGTCAGGACCAGCAGGATCAGCGAGGCGGCGCTGCTCATGCCGAACTCGAAGTCCTGGAAGCCGAGCTCGTAGACCTGGTAGACGATGGTGCGGGCGCCCTCGTTGTACTTCGGGTTGACCAGCACGTAGATCTGGTCGAAGGCCTGGAACGAGCTGATCACCGCGACCACCGTCGAGAAGAAGATGGTGGGCGAGAGCAGGGGCAGGGTGACCGAACGGAAGATGCGCAGGCTGCCCGCGCCGTCCATCCTGGCGGCCTCGACGATCTGCGGCGGGATGGTCTGCAGCCCGGCCAGGAAGATCACCACGTTGAGGCCGAGGGTCGACCAGATCGTCACGACGGCGATGGCCACGATCACCCAGCCGGGGTCGCGCAGCCAGTCGGGCGCGGTGATGCCGAACCAGCGCTGCAGCGAGGTGTTCAGCACGCCGTACTCGTCGCCGGCCAGGATGATCTGCCACATCAGCGCGACGGCCACCGAGCTGGTGACCACCGGCATGAAGTACAGCACGCGGTAGAAGCCGCTGCCCTTGACGCTGTTCAGCGCGATCGCGATGAGCAGCGCCAGGGCGAGCCCGAACGGGACGGTCAGCAGCGCGAGCTTGATCGTGTTCCACACGGCCAGCCCGAACTCGGGGTCGGACAGCTGGGCGGCGAAGTTGTCCAGGCCCACCCAGTCCTTCTCGCCGAGCCCGTCCCATCGCATGAAGGCCAGCACGACGGCGAAGCCGAGCGGGAAGACCAGGAACAGGGCCAGCGCGACGAGCTGCGGCCCGAGGAAGAACGCGGCCCACCAGCCGTCCCTGTTCCTGATGGTCTGCTTCCCCCGGGCGGCCGCCCGGGGGCGCGCCTCGGTGACGATGGCCACGGCTAGCCCAGCTTGCTCTCGACGAGCTTCTGCAGTTCGTCCATGCCCTGGTCGAAGCCGACCTTACCGGTCCACACCTTCATCAGGTGCTCGTTGATGTCGGCGGTGAGGCCGGGCACGGACACCTCCTCGGAATAGTTCGCGAAGCCGGTGTCGCGCACGTCGAGGAAGGTCTGGGCGTGGGCGGGGTAGTTGTCGCCCAGGACGACCTGCTCGGCGC
Organism: Nonomuraea sp. NPDC004354; assembly: GCF_053602555.1. NCBI lineage: Bacteria > Bacillati > Actinomycetota > Actinomycetes > Streptosporangiales > Streptosporangiaceae > Nonomuraea > Nonomuraea sp. NPDC004354. Next base: position 202,660 of record NZ_JBSGDV010000006.1, read on the forward strand.
CCTTGATGGACGGCACGGCGCCGCCGTCCTTGAGCCGCAGCAGCTGTCCGTCCTTGCCGACGAACTCGGTGAAGAAGGTGAAGGCCTCCTTCGGCAGCTTGGTGTCCTTGTTGATCGCCAGGTAGGAGGCGGCGACCGCGCCGGGCATCGGCTCACCGGTCGGCGAGGGGAACGGCACGACGTCGTAGTTGCCGAGGTCGCCGCCCTTCCTGAGCGAGTCGATCATCCATCGGCCGCCGGCGTAGAAGCCGGCCTTGTGCTTGAGGAACTGCGTGCTGGGCCCGTTGCTGTCGGGCAGCGTGTCGGCGCTGAGGAAGGTCTCGTCCTGGTAGCCCTTGGCCAGCGTCTGCAACGCCTCGCGGGACTTGGCGTCGGTGGTGGCCACGAACTTGCCGCCGTCCCACACCTTGCCGCCGAAGCCGTTGATCATCGAGTACGTCGAGCCGTACCAGTTCCAGAAGATCGAACCGGCCTTGCCCGCCGCCTTGAGCTTGGTGTTCATCTCCAGGTACTTGGCCATGGTCCACTGCTTGGCCTCGTGGAGGGCGGCGGGGTCCTCGGTGATCCCGGCGTCCTTCAGGGCCTGCTTGTCGAACCAGAGGACCTCGGGGTTGGTGTCGTTGGGGACGCCGTAGATCTTCCCGTCGCGCTTGGCGCCGCCGTACACGCCCTCGAAGAAGTCCTCCGGCTTGCTCTTGGAGTCAGCCCCGGCGAGCTGGTCGTTGAGCGGGGAGAGCACGCCGGCGGAGACGAACTTGCCGATGTTGTCGTCGCCCACGAAGAACACGTCGGGCGCCGTCTTGCTGGTGAGCTGGGCCAGCAGCTTGGGGTGGTACTCCTCGTACTTGGCGACCGACTCCATCTTGAGCCGGATGCCGGGGTGGCGCTTGTGGAAGTCCTCGGTGAACTTCTCGTACAGCTTCACGTCCTCGGCCGATCCCCAGGTGGACCAGCGGACGGTGACCTGGCCGCCGCTCGTGCCGGGAACGTTGCCGCCGCCGCTGCCGCTGCACGCGGTGGTGGCGAGGGCGAGTGCGCCCAGGAGGGCTAGCGCACGCTTCATGGTGGCTCCTTCAGGCTTTTCGGGGGGTGGTGAGGCGATTCGGGGCCCGGGGGACGGGCCCGGGGGGTCAGGCGAGGCCGCCGCCGTCGACGACGAGGGCCGATCCTGTGATGTAGCTGGCGGCGTCGCTGGCCAGGAAGAGCACGGACTGGGCGATCTCGTCCGGGGTGCCGGACCTGCCCATCGGCCGGTCGGCCGCGTCGGCCTCGAAGGCCGACCAGTCCTCGCCGAGCTGGCGGGCCTCGTCGCGCAGCATCGGCGTGTCGGTGTCGCCGGGGTTCACCGAGTTGACGCGGATGCCGGCCTTGGCGTGGTCGATGGCCAGGGCCCTGGTCATGTTGACGACGGCGGCCTTGGAGGCGCAGTAGGAGATGGCGTTGCCACCGCCCTTGAGGCCCCAGCCGGAGCCGGTGTTGATGACGGAGCCGCCCTCGGTCATGGCCGGGATGGCGTGCTTGCACATGAGGAAGACGGACCGCACGTTGACCGCCATGACGCGGTCCCACTCCTCGACGTCGAGGTCCAGGGCGGTGGTCCGGCGGATGATGCCGGCGTTGTTGAACAGCACGTGCAGCCCGCCGAAGGTGTCGACGGCGGTGCGGACGATCCGTGCGCAGTCGTCGGGGTCCGACACGTCGGCCCGCACCGCCACGGCGGCCTTGTCGCCCGCCTCGGCCGCGATCTGCTCGGTCGTCGCCTCGGCTCCGGGGCCGTCGAGGTCGGCGACCACCACCTGGGCGCCCTCGCGGGCGAACAGCAGCGCCGTCGCCCGCCCGATGCCCGAGGCACCGCCTGTGACGATCGCGACCTTGCCCTCGAGCGTCTTCATCCGTGGAACTCCTCACTTGCTGTACAGATCTGGTAAATCGTGCTTTCGCGGTATCCGGTGATCACCTGGACGTGGCCGCTGAGCTTGCGGTCCAGGTCCTCGTCGCCGCTGTCGGCCAGCAGTGGCCGGCCCCGCAACGCGGCCAGCTTCTGCGGGGTGGAGACCACCAGCAGGCGCCGCGCGGCGGCGTCGCCGTACCCGATGACCGCGTCGAGCACCCGGGGCGAGATCTGCTGGTTGCCGCGGCCGAGGACGAACCCCTGCCCGCCGATCACCGACAGCACGACGACCGCCTCCCGGCCCGCGACGAGAGCCAGCAGTTCCGGCTCGGAGACGTCGCCCGCCACCAGCACGCCCGTCTCACCGGACTCGACCACGTCCACCCCGAGCAGCGTGGTCGCCAGCCCGAGGGCGCGGCCGACCGCCTGCGTGGTCGCGCCGGGGCCCAGGACGTAGCGGACGCCGGGCCGCATGCGGGCCACGACCTCCCGCGCGATGCCCTCGACGGTGGCCGGGCCGATCCCGCTGGATCCGGCCTTCCGGCCCGACAGGCCGGCCCTGGCGGCGGGGACGCGCAGGATTCCGTAGAGGCGCGGGCTCACCTGTCCCTGCCGGTAGCGCTCCTCGTCGAGATCCACCACCTCGGCCTCCACCGTGCCCGGTACCTCCGGGCCTGGCGCCGCCGTGCCCGGTACCACCGGGCCTGGTGTCGCCGGGCCTGGTGTCGCCGGGCCTGGTGTCGCCGGGCCTGGTGTCGCCGGGCCTGGTGCCGCCGGGACCGATTGCGCCGGGTCCGGGTCCGCCGGGTCCGGGTCCGCCGGGACCGCCGTCCCGGCGCCGCGCCGCAGGCCGGCCTCGGCGGCAGAGAGATGGTCGGCGGCGAGCAGTCCCGCCGCGGCCGGGCTGACCGCGAAGCAGCCCGAGTAGACCTTCACCCCCGCCGGGATCCCCAGCACCGGGGGCGCCTGGTCGCCGAGCCCGCCGACCGCGTCGAGCACGTCCCGCGCGGTCCCGTCGCCGCCGGCGAACAGCAGCAGGTCGACGTCGGCGAGCGCGCCGACCGCCAGCCGCGTGTCACGTGCAGTGGTGGCCACGCCCACCGGGAGGTCCGTCTCCGGCGTTCCGGCGCCCGCCGAGAGGTCCGCTCCCGGCGTTCCGATGCCCGCCGGGAGGTCGGTTTCCGGCGTTCCGGCGTCCGCCGGGGCCGGCCGTACCAGGGTGAAGGACGCTCCGGCGGCGCGGGCGCTGTCCTCGCCCATCGGACCCGGCACCGTGACCACGCGGGTGCCGGGACGGCGGGCCAGCAGGGCGCGGACGGCGCGCGCCGCCCGCTCCCCCGCCCTGGGCGTCGCGCCCCTGGCCAGGGCCTCACGCTGGATCCGCGCGCCGTCGCTGCCCTTCAGACCCGCCGCCCCGCCCAGCCCGGCCACCGGGTTCACGATCAGCCCGACCACCGCGGCGCGGGCCGGGCGCGGGGCGGGCAGGCCGGCGGTCATGACAGGTGCTTGCGGACGTAGGCGCGCCAGGTGGGCGCCCACTCCTTGGGGTCGTCGAGCGGCGTCGGGTCGATCTTGTGCACGCTCTGGTTGTACGGCGCGCCCTTGACGAACTCGGGGTCGCGGCGCGCCTCGTCGGCCACGTGGGCCAGGATGGCGGCGTACTCGTCCAGGTCCTCCTTCGAGTACGACTCCGTGGGCTCCAGCGTGAACGGCTCCGGCACCAGGTAGGGGTGGTGGCTGGTCCAGTAGTGGACGCCGAAGTCGGCCGCCCTGACGCCGATCTCCTCCGAGTGGACCCCGGTCTCCTCCGACAGCTCCTGCCAGGAGTAGCGCACCTGCTCGACGCGCCGCTTGTCCCAGGGCGCCGACGCGCCGGGAATCTGCAGGATCTTGTGCATCAGGTAGTTGTTGTTGAGCACGGCCGTCTCGGCCACCTGCCGCAGACCCTCGCCGCCGAGGGCCATGATCCAGGCGTAGGCGCGGACGATGTTGGGGGTCACGCCGAGGAAGGGACGCACCTTGCCGATCGAGCGGGACGGGGTCTCCAGGCCGTAGGCCGAGCCGTCGAAGCTGACGACGGGGCCGGGCAGGAACGGCTCCAGCGCCTCGGAGACGCCGCACGCGCCCGCCGCGGGGCCGCCGCAGGCGTGCGGCGTGGAGAAGGTCTTGTGCAGGTTGAAGTGGCACAGGTCGAATCCGGCGTCCCTGGCCCTGGTGATGCCGAGGATGCCGTTGGCGTTGGCCTGGTCGTAGCAGGCCAGGCCGCCCACGCCGTGCACCAGCTCGACGAACTCCCTGATGCGGGGGTTGAAGATGCCGGTGTCCTCCGGATTGGTGATCATCAGGGCGGCGGTGCGGGGGCCGACGGCCGCGCGCAGCGCCTCGATGTCGGGATAGCCGTCGGCGTCCGGCATCAGGGTGATCACTTCGTAGCCGGCGGTCTTGGCGCAGGCGGCGTTCGACGGGTGGGAGAACATCGTGGTGATGACCTGGTCGCGGTGGCCCTCGCCGTTGGCGGCGTGGTAGGCGCGGATCATGGCGATGTTCGCGTAGATGGCCGCCGACCCCGATCCGGGCTGGAGGGAGACCCTGGACATGCCGGAGATCTCCGCCAGCATCCGCTCCAGCCGCCAGTAGATCTCCAGGACGCCCTGGACGGTCTCCTCGTGCTGCAGCGGGTGCACCTCGGCGATCGCGGCGGCGAACCTGTCGTTGACCTTGGGGCTGTACTTCATCGTGCAGGTGCCCTGGCCGACGTCGATGTTCAGGTCGACGCCGAGGTTCTCCTGCGACAGGCGCAGGTAGTGCCGCAGCACGTGCAGCTGCGCCATCTCGGGCAGCTTCGGGGGCTCGGCGCGCCGTACGGACTCGGGCAGCTCCACGCGCGGCGCGCCCGGCTCCGGCACGGCCAGGCCGCGGCGGCCGGGGGCCGACAGCTCGAAGATGATCGGCTCGTCCCAGCGGGCCTGGTGGAAGCGGCGCAGCGGCGGCTTCGGCGCGACGGGGAGTTCGGCGAAGGACTCACCGGTGTTCACAGCACCTCCTGGACGGCTGCGGCGAGGCGGTCGATGTCGGCGATGGAGTGGCGCTCGGTCACGCAGACCAGCACTGTGCGGTCGTCGAGGGCGACGCCGCCGTAGATGCCGCGGGCGCGCAACCCGTCGAGCAGGGCCCGGCTGGAGGGCACCTCGATGGCGAACTCGCGGAAGTGGATCGCGTCCCTGTGCAGCACGGTGACGGATCCGGCGAGGGCGTCCATGGCGTAGCGGGTGCGGGCCAGGACGGTCTCGCCCAGCTCGCGCATGCCCTCCGGCCCCATGAGCGCCAGGTAGACGCCCGCCGTGATGCCCCAGAGGGCGGCCGCGGTGCCGACCCACTCCTTGCCCTCCTCGCGCAGGGCGAAGGAGGTGCGGTCGTAGTAGACGTCGCCGAAGCCGTACTCGCCGGGGACCTTGGTGGGCGCGATGCCGAACAGCCGGGAGGGGAACTCGGCGACCAGCGGCTCGTGGTCCTGGGTGGCGATGTAGCCGGCGTGGCCGCCGCCGTAGCTCTGGTGCATGCCGAGCGACTGGATGTCGCCGCAGACGATGTCGGCGCCGTAGGCGGCCGGCGGGGCCAGCACCCCGAGCGAGATCGGGTCGGCGCCGACCACGAGCAGCGCGCCGTGGGCGTGGGCGAGGTCGGCCAGCTCCCGTCCGCGGGTCTCGACGACGCCGTAGACGTTGGGCGTCTCCAGGTAGACGGCCGCGTAGGAGTCGTCGAACGCCGAGACGGAGATCTCGCCGCCGTCCCCGACCGGGGCCAGGACGATCTCGATGTCGGGGCTGAGGAAGTCGCGCAGCTTGCTCAGCTTGTCGGCGCTGACGGCCGCGCTGAGGAGCACCTTCGAGCGCCCGGTGTAACGGCAGGCCATGCGCAGGGCCGTGCCCGCCGCCTGGAAGCCGTCGTAGGTCGGGACGTTGACCACGTCCATCTCGAGCAGCTCGCCCATCATGCTGACGTACTCGAACAGGGCCTGGAAACGCCCGTGGTCCTCGTACGGCTCGCCGGCGTAGGCGGTCAGGAACTCGCTGCGGGAGTTGACCTCGTCGCAGACGGCCGGCACGTGGTGGGGGTAGCAGCCGTGCCCGAGGAAGCTCAGCGCCTGCTCGGTGTCGGTGACGCGGTCGAGCAGGCCCTTCATGTGGCGCACGAGGTCGCGCTCGGCCGGGAACGGCTCCGGGAGGTCGAGCGGCCTGGCCAGCCGCAGCTCCGCCGGGATGTCGGCGTAGAACTCCTCGACGCTCGCCGCGCCGATGGCGGCGAGCATCTCCGCCCGCACGCCGGGCTCGGCGTTCGGGATGTAGGGGTGCGTCACGTGTCTCCTTCGATCCTCAGCACGACGGCGTCGCGCGGGGCGAGTTGGATGGTGCCTCGCAGGTCGGTCTGGGTGAGCAGGTCCCTGCCCGGCCTCGGGAGGGTGACCTGTTGCGGGGTGGCGGTGTGGTTGAGCAGGAAGAGGTGGTTCTCCCGCCGGGTGGCCTCCACGCCCGCGGGGACGTCGATCGCCTCCACCCCGTGAAGCACCCGGTCGAGGACGGGCGTGACGTCGTCGAGCAGGCAGCTGACGTAGGTGACGGTGCCGTTGCGGGTGACGGCGGGCAGGCCGTCCAGGTCGCCGCCCTCGTAGCGGGCCAGCACCTCGACGGCGTCGCCGACCAGGCGCGGCCATTCGGCCCACGTGCGGGCGAGGCCGGGGGTGCCATCGGCGTGCCGTACCGGCTGGGCGGTCCCGTCGGGCAGCGGCCAGAACTCGTCGATCGCGACGCCCAGCAGGTCGCGCAGCGGGCCGGGGGCGCCGCCGTCGTGGACCTGGTCGGAGGCGTCGACCACGCCGCTGAACGGGCCGACGACCAGCTCGCCGGTGACCGACGCGAGGGCCTTGGCCTGCTCGGCCGTGCACAGGTACAGGTTGGGGACGATCACGACGCGGTAGGCCGACAGGTCGCGGTCCGGCGGCGCCAGGTCGACCGCGATCCCGCGGGCGTGCAGCGGCGCGTACCAGGCCAGCAGCAGATCCTTGAGCTTGAGGCGGTTGGAGGGCATCGACTCCGGCGCCTCCAGGCCCCACCAGCTGTCCCAGTCCATGACCAGCGCCACCTCGGCGCGCGTGGCGGTGCCCGCGACCTGGGCCAGTCGCCGCAGGTCGGCGCCGAGCCGCAGCGTGTCCTGCCAGCCGCGCGTCCGGGTGCCGCCGTGCGGGAGGAGGGCCGAGTGGAACTTCTCCGGGCCGTACTTGGCCTGGCGCCACTGGAAGAACATCACCCCGTCGGCGCCGTGGGCCACCGCCTGGAGGCTGTGCAGGCGCATCATGCCGGGCGGCTTGGCCACGTTGACCTCGCGCCACGACACCGCCGAGGGCGCCGACTCCAGCAGCAGCCAGGGGCGCTGCTTGAGCGAGCGCATGAGGTCGTAGCTGAGGGCGATCGCCACGTGCGAGTGCGGGTCGGCGGGGTCGGGGTAGGCGTCGTCGCTCACCAGGTCCTCGGCCGCGGCCCACGCCCAGTAGTCGAGGCCGTGCAGGATGCTCATGAAGTTCGTGGTGACGGGTACGGCGGGCGTCACCTCGCGCAGCGCGTCCCGCTCGGCGGTGAACAGCTCCAGCAGGGCGGCGCTGCAGAAGCGGCGCCAGTCGAGCAGCTGGGCGGGGTTGACCGGCCCGGGCGCCTTGCGGGGCGGCTCGATCTGCCCGAAACCCGTGTAGTGCTGGCCCCAGCAGGAGGTGCCCCAGGCGTCGTTCAGCGCGCCGATCGTGCCGTAGCGGGCCTCGAGCCAGGCGCGGAAGTGCCGGGCCGACTCGGGGCAGAAGCATTCGAGCGTGTGGTCGGCGTACTCGTTGCCCACGTGCCACATCGCCAGCGCCGGATGATCGGCGTACCGGGTGGCCATCGCCGTCGCGAGGCGCACGGCGTGCTCACGGAAGATCGGCGAACTCGGGCAGTACCCCTGCCGGGACCCGAACTCCAGCCGCACCCCCTGGGCGTCCACCGGCATGATTTCCGGATGCTCCCGAACCAGCCAAGGCGGCGGGGTGGCGGTGGCGGTCGCCAGGTCGGCGGTCACCCCGTGCTCGTGGAGCAGGTCGAGGACCCGGTCCAGCCAGCCGAACTCGTACACGCCTGGTTGGGGCTCCAGCCTTGACCAGGAGAAAACCGCGACGGTGGCCATCGTGACCCCGGCCTCGGACATGAGCCGCACGTCCTCGGCCCAGACCTCCTCCGGCCACTGCTCGGGGTTGTAGTCACCGCCGAACAGCAGTCCCGGCACTCGGGTCAGGCGCACTGATCGCTCCTTCCGGACATCCGAAATCTGTATACAGAATTCATAGTGCTGTATTTTGCATGCCGTCAAGGGTTAAGCTGATCAGGGCCGAACCGAAGGAGTGATATGCCGATCGACCGGCGACCGCTACGCGAGCAGATCAGGGAAGAGCTGCTGAGCAGGCTCGATCGAGGCGACTTCGCCGCGGGGACCGACATCAACGAGGTCACGCTGGCCGCCGACCTGGGCGTCAGCCGCACCCCCCTGCGCGAGGCGCTGATCACTCTGGCGGGTGAAGGCGTGCTGGAGAGCAACCAGGGCCGCGGGTTCCGGTTCGCCCCGGTGAGCAGGAAGGAGTTCAGGGAGCTCTGCGAGATCGTCGCCGCGCTGGAGTCGCTCGCGCTCGACTGCTCCGACCCGGCCTACCTGCGCGAGATCGGCCCCAAGCTGCTCGAGCTGGCCCGCGACTTCCCCGACCGGATCGCGGAGCAGCAGGAGATAGAGCGGCACGACGACGAGTGGCACGACCTGCTGCTGAGCGGCTGCCGCAACGAGCGGCTGCTGGACCTCATCACCAGCGTCAAGGCCGGGATGCGCCGCTACGCCCACCTGCTCGCCGGCGACGAGACGCCCCTCGAACGCGAGGCGGCCGAACACTGCCGCGTGGCCGAACTCCTCATGACCGGCGATCTCGCCCAGGCCGGCGAGGCGCTGCGCGACAACTGGATCAACGGCATGGAACGCATGATGTCGCACATCCCCGCCTCCTGACCGGGCACACCCGCCCCTTCACCACCGCAGGACACGCGTGTCGTGCCCCTTCTGGATGCGTGCTGCAGCTCTTCCCGGTGGCAGCGTGATGCGGCCCTTCCAGGGTGGATACGTGCTGCGGCCCTTTCGGATGCGTGATACGGCCCTTCCCAGGTGGCAGCGTGATGCGGCCCTTCCAGGGTGGATACGTGCTGCGGCCCTTTCGGATGCGTGATACGGCGCTTCCGGGTGGATGCGTGATACGGCCCTTCGGGGTGCGTGATGCGCCCCTTCGGGCCGGCCGGATGCTCCTCTTGGGCGGCGTCGAACCGCGGACAGGCGGTCCGGTCTGGCCAGGTCGCCCACAACCCTGAGTCCGTCACCAACCCGGCAGGCGCTCACCCTGACGATCAGCCCGCAGAGCCGGCGTCGGGGACATCAGCCGGAGTCCCGCTGGAGTACGCGTGATGGACGGGCGGCCACCGGTGACCACGGTGGCCGTGACCCCGCTTGCCGTACGGGCGGGCACCCACCAGCGGCCCCGACCACACCCCACGGATATCGGCCGACACCCCAGGAACGCCCCGCTACAGACACCCAGGGGACGCCGACCGACACCCCGCGGACGCCGGGGTAAGGGCCCCGTCGCAGGTCGGCGAGGGACCCTGGACATACCGGCGGGGCTATTTCACCCCGGCCTCGCGCATGTCGCGGAGTTCGCGCTTGAGCTCCTTGATCTCGTCGCGCAGCCGGGCCGCCACCTCGAACTGCAGGTCGGCCGCCGCCTGGTGCATCTGCTCGGTGAGCGAGTCGATGAGCGTCTCCATCTGGGCGCGCGGCATCTCGCCCGCGATCGCCTTGGCGTGCTGGCCGGCCGGGGTCGCGCCGGAGGCACGCAGTGCGCGCTGCGCGGCGAAGCCCGGCACCGGCGCCTTGCCGCGCGACTGCTGCCTGCCGCTGCCCATCAGCTGCTCGGTGTCGGCGTCCTCGCGCTGCAGCGAGTCGAGGATGTCGGCGATCTTCTTGCGCAGCGGCTTCGGGTCGATGCCGTTGGCCTCGTTGTAGGCGATCTGCTTGGCGCGGCGCCGCGAGGTCTCCTCGATCGCCCGTTCCATCGACGGGGTGATCTTGTCGGCGTACATGTGGACCTGGCCGGACACGTTGCGGGCCGCGCGGCCGATCGTCTGGATCAGGGAGGTCTCCGAGCGCAGGAAGCCCTCCTTGTCGGCGTCGAGGATGGCCACCAGCGAGACCTCGGGCAGGTCGAGGCCCTCCCGCAGCAGGTTGATGCCGACCAGCACGTCGAACTCGCCCATGCGCAGCTCGCGCAGCAGCTCGATCCGGCGCAGCGTGTCGACCTCGCTGTGCAGGTAGCGGACCCGGATGCCGAGCTCGAGGAGGTAGTCGGTCAGGTCTTCGGCCATCTTCTTGGTGAGTGTGGTGACCAGGACCCGCTCGTCCCTGTCGGCCCGCTCGCGGATCTCGTGGACCAGGTCGTCGATCTGGCCCTTGGTCGGCTTGACGACGACCTCGGGGTCGACGAGGCCGGTCGGGCGGATGACCTGCTCGACCACCTCGCCCTTGACCCTGCCGAGCTCGTAGGTGCCCGGCGTGGCCGACAGGTAGACGGTCTGGCCGATCCGCTCCAGGAACTCCTCCCACTTCAGCGGCCGGTTGTCGAGCGCCGACGGCAGGCGGAAGCCGTGGTCGACGAGGGTGCGCTTGCGGGAGGCGTCGCCTTCGTACATGGCGCCGATCTGCGGCACCGTCTGGTGGGACTCGTCGAGGACCAGCAGGAAGTCTTCGGGGAAGTAGTCGAGCAGCGTGTTGGGCGCGCTGCCCGCCTCGCGGCCGTCCATGTGGCGCGAGTAGTTCTCGATGCCGGCGCAGGTGCCGACCTGACGCATCATCTCGATGTCGTAGGTGGTGCGCATGCGCAGCCGCTGGGCCTCCAGCAGCTTGCCCTGCCGCTCCAGCTCGGCCAGCCGCCCGGTCAGCTCGGCCTCGATGCCCTCGACGGCCCTGGCCATGCGCTCCTCGCCCGCGACGTAGTGGGAGGCGGGGAAGATGTAGAGCTCCTCGTCCTCGGTGATGACGTCGCCGGTCAGCGGGTGCATCGTGGAGAGCTTCTCGATCTCGTCGCCGAACATCTCGATGCGCACGGCCAGCTCTTCGTACTTCGGGATGATCTCGATCGTGTCGCCGCGCACCCGGAACGTGCCGCGCGTGAAGGCCAGGTCGTTGCGGGTGTACTGCATGTCGACCAGGCGGCGCAGCAGCTGGTCGCGGTCGACCTCCATGCCGACGCGCAGCCTGGTCATGCGGTCGACGTACTCCTGGGGCGTGCCCAGGCCGTAGATGCACGAGACCGAGGCGACCACGATGGTATCGCGCCTGGTGAGCAACGAGTTTGTCGCCGAGTGGCGCAGCCGCTCGACCTCGTCGTTGATCGAGGAGTCCTTCTCGATGTAGGTGTCGCTCTGCGGCACGTAGGCCTCAGGCTGGTAGTAGTCGTAGTAGGAGACGAAGTACTCGACCGCGTTGTTGGGCAGCATCTCACGCAGCTCGTTGGCGAACTGCGCGGCCAGTGTCTTGTTGGGCTGCATGACGAGCGCGGGCCGCTGCAGGCGCTCGATCAGCCAGGCGACCGTGGCGGTCTTGCCCGTGCCAGTGGCGCCGAGCAGCACGTTGTCCTTCTCCCCCGCCTTCACCCTGCGCTCCAGCTCGGCGATCGCCGTCGGCTGGTCGCCGGAGGGGGTCATCTCGGTGACGACCTCGAAGGGCGCCACCTTGCGCTGCAAATCTGTTACCGGCCGCATGTCATTCACTGTAGGTGGTGGGACTGACATTTCTCACGGCAAGCCCGCCCGCTGACGCCTGCCCGGCCACTCCGGCGGGACTCCTGGTACACGCGGTCGCATCGGGCTGATTTTCTCCCGCCCGCCGTGCAACATCAGCGCCTCCCTCCCCGTCTATACCGGGATGGAAGGGACCACATGACCGACGATGCGCTGTTCGAATCGTTCGTCGCCGGCCGGGCCGACGCGCTGACCCGTTACGCGTACGCGCTGACCGGCAACCCGCACGACGCGGCGGACCTGGTGCAGGAGGCGCTGGTGCGGCTGCGCGGCTCCTGGTCGCGGGTGCGCCGCAAGCACGACCCCGAGAGTTACGTGCGGGTGTCGATGACCCGGCTGCACATCAACGTCTGGCGCCGGCGGCGGCGCGAGCATCTGGCGTGGGACCCGCCGGAGAGGGAGACGGCCGACGTCCCGTCGGCGTGGGCCGACTTCGACTCCGATCTGTGGCGGGAGCTGGCCAAGCTGCCCCGCCGTCAGCGCACGGTGATCGTGCTGCGCTACTACGAGGACCGGTCGGACGAGGAGATCGCCGCGATCATGGGCGTCTCCCAGGGCACGGTCCGCAGCCAGGCCTCCCGCGCGCTGGACAAGCTGAGGTCGAGCCTGACCCTGCTCCCCGAGCCCGAGCCGACCACATGAGCGCTCCCCTTGACCACCCCCTCGGCCGCCCCATGACCATCTCCATGGCCATCTCCATGACCGTCACCATGCCTACCCCCATGACCGTCACCGGCCCTGCCCCCGCGAGCCGCGGGCCGGGCCTGCGCCCCGGCGCACGCCGATCTCCCGGCCGCCGCGCCAAGCGTCCCGGATCGGCGCGACCCATCCCCCGAGAAACGGAGAGGACACGATGAGCGAGCTGGAAACCCTGCTGCAGGACTCCCTGTCCCGCTCGGCGGGCCGCGCGCCGGCCGCCCCCCACGACCTCCTCCAGCGGGTGGACGCCGCCGCCCGCCGCCGCCGTCGCAGGGGCACGGCGGTGGCGGGCGCGGCCGCCGCGGCTGCCGTGGTCGCCGTCACGATGACCGGCTTCCTCGTGACGTCCTCGCTGACGCCGGCGCGGCCGGCGGAACCGGCCGCGCCGGCCACGGCCTCCGGCGACCCGCAACCGCTGAGGAAGGTGTGGCCGCAAGCGGTCCACACCCTTCCGCGCACGCTGCCGGACGGCAGGCCGTACCAGGTGGAGAGGTTCCTCGACCGGGACACCCTGCTGGTGCGCACGACGAAGGACGGCAACCCCGACCGCCCCGACGGGCTGTGGTCCTACAACGTGAAGTCCGGCGCGCTGACCAGGCTGGTCGCCGTCCAGCCGCCGAAGGGCACGGTGGTGAGCTGGGCGTTCACCGCCGCCGGGGAGGGCCGGCTGGTCTGGTGGACGCTGCGCAAGGACGGCGCCCGCCGGGTGACCGACATCTGGGCGGCTCCGGTGAAGGGCGGCGCGCAGCGCAGGGTGACCTCCTTCGAGAGCGCGCCGGGACGAGGGGAGATCGGCCACTTCGCCGTCGCCGAAGGGAAGGTGGTCTGGTCGCTGGGCGGGGACGGCGGCCTGTACGAGGCGCCGCTGAGCGGCGGCGCTCCCAGGAGGATCGGCGGGACCGAGGGGCTGCATCTGCTCGGCTGGCCGTGGGCGGCGGCGTTCCAGTATCCGCGCACGAAGAAGCAGCCGGAGCCGCCCTTCGGCGAGCTGGTGAACGTGCTGACCGGCGAGCGGCGCGCGGCTCCGGCGATCAGCCAGGACCGGCCGGTGAACTGCGGGATCACCTGGTGCGTCGCCGGCGAGCGGGCCCTGACGCGCGACGGCTCGCGCGAACGCCTCCTGAGCGGTCGTGCCTGGGACGTGCCCGCGATGGACCGGTTCGTGCTCGCCACCAAGGTCGAGGACCTACGGCTCCAGCACACGCAGCTGTACGACCTGGCCACCGGCAGGGCGGGTGATCTGGGCATCAGGGCGGAGAAGAGGGGCGGATGGGCCTCCCCGACGCTCGACCGCCGCGCTCCGGGTGTGTTCGCCTACGAGCTCGACGGCAAGCTGACGGTCGTCGACCTCACGATCGCGTCGCGATGAGCCACGAAGAGGTAACAGGCCGTTTACACCGGGGCGCCTCCTCGGGTATCTCCTAGGGAGGTCCGCACCGTCCCAGCACGACACCTCGGGCACCGGCCGAGACCTTCGACCGTCACGGGCTGTTGACACTCTTTTGCAAGCGATCATCAAGGCTTGCCCGATACGGTACGGATTCCCCCCGGTTCGACAAGAGAGGTGCGATGTCTCGACCACGAGAAGCCCTGATCCAAGCCGGTCAGGGCATAGCTCAGGCCGTGGCCCAGGGCGGAGACGTACGGCAGGCGATGGGCCAGGCCGTCGAACAGGCCGTGGGCCAGGTCGGGCAGCTGGCAGGGCAGGCACCGGGCTTCCAGCTGAACCCCCGCGACTTCCTGGCCGCCCGTGACGGCGGCGCGTCCGTCGGCACGATCATCGAGGCGCGGTCGGCGACGCTGGGCGAGGCCGGTGAGATCGTCAGCCGCAGCTTCACCGAACGCGGCCCGAACGGCGAGCCCCTGCACGTCATCTCCCCCGTCGTGATCCCCAAGGGCAGCACCGCCAAGGTGCTCATCCCGCTGGCCATCCTGGTCGTGCTGGGGCTCGTCGGCGCCCTCGGCAACGTGGTGCCCGGTGTCGACGTGCTGTTCGGCGTGCACTACTGGGTGGTGCTGGTGCTGGCCGCCGCGTTCCTGTGGTGGCGGCGCAGCGTGGTCATGGTGCCCGAGGGCTGCAAGGCGCTGATCACCAAGTTCGGCAAGCTGGTGCACATCGCCGATCCCGGCCGGGTGACGCTGTTCAACCCGTGGAAGCGGGTCAGCTACATCGTCAACACCACTCGCGAGTACCCGTTCAACGCGCCCATCAGGGAGGCGCCGACCCAGCAGGGCGTCAAGGCGAGCGTCGACCTGTTCCTGCAGTTCAGGATCGAGAACCCGGCGGAGTTCATCTTCGTGCTCGGCTCGGTCAGCGGCTTCCAGTCCAAGCTGCAGAACGCCATCAGCGAGGTCACCCGCTCGCTCATCTACGCGCAGCGCGCCGAGGAGATCTACGACCTGGTGGGCGAGAGCACGCTCGGCATGCTCGACAGCCTCAACCAGCAGTTCCTGCCCGCCGTACGGCTGACGGACGTGAACATCACCCACGCCGAGCCGTCCAGCCAGGAGTACCGGATGGACCTGGCGGCCCCCGAGATGGTGCGGGTGGCCAAGGAGGCCTACACCTACGAGTACGAGCTGCAGCTGCGCAAGGAGCAGAACGAGGGCGACCTGGTCAAGGAGCTGGCCGGCCTGCAGGAGACGCTGAGCGCCATCCAGGCCGAGATCGCCTCCTACCAGGCGCGCATGGACACCGCGCTGGAGCGGGCCTCGCACCAGGCCAAGGCGCAGGCCAGGCAGCGGCTCGTCGAGGCCGAGTCGACGGCCAACGCCAACGCGGCGCTGCTGGAGGCCCAGGCGCTGGACATCAGGGCGCTGTCGGCGGCCGAGGCGCCCGAGATCCTCGACTACCGCTTCCAGCAGGACCTGCTGGACAAGCTGGAGTCGGTGGCCGCGCGCCTGCCGCAGGTGGTGCAGGTGGGCGAGCAGACCGACATCGATTTCCTCGCGCTGGCCCAGCAACTGGTCGGCGGCAAGGGGGCGGCGCTGTTCTCGCCCGAGGACATGGCGGCCATCAGGGCCAGGCTGGCCGAGATCGCGCAGCGGGTCGAGCAGCGCGAGGACGAGGTCACCGCACTGCTCAAGCGCGCCGCCGACGAGGTGGCGACCGCCGCCGATCCCGAGCCCGCGGCCGTCCCCGACGCCGTGATCACCGCCATCGCGCAGGCACCCGCCGAGCCGGCGCGTCCCGCCGCGGCCACTGCCGCCCCCGGTGCCGCCGGCAGCGGCGCCTTCGGTAGCGCCGCCCCCGGTGACGGCGCGGCCGGCTCCCCCCGCGCGGCGGCCGGCGGCCCCGACTGGGCGGACGTCGACGCCGAGACGACGATCGAGCGCCCGATGCGCCTGCCCAACCCGGCGCCTCCCTCGGCGCCCAGCGCGCTGCCCTCCTACGAGCGGCCCGTGCCCCCGCCGCCCGCCCCCGGCTCGGCCGTCCCCGGCCCGTCCACGCCGGGCTTCCCCGACGTGTCCGCACCCGGCTCGGTTCCCGGCGCGCCCGCCCCCGGCCCGTCAGGCGGGGGCCGGCCCGCGCCGCCGCCCGAGCCGCGCCCGCTCGGTACCCCTGTCTGGCCCGCCCGGCAGCCCCAGGGCAACGAGGAGGATGACGCCCGATGAGCCGCGAGTTCTCGAAGATCAAGGAGTCGCTGGCCGCCTGGTCCGAGATCCGCCAGCTGCTGCGCGGCGGTGAGCAGGGCCAGCTCGTCCCCGTGGTCATCCCCAAGGACAGGCGCGGCTTCGCGTGGATGACCCTGGTGTTCCTCGCCCTGTACTTCGCGCTGATGGCCGTCTTCACCGGCGAGCTGCTGGCGGTCCTGGCCGCCATCGCCGTCCTGCTGATCGCCCTGATCTCGGTGTGGCGGGGCGCCATCATCGAGATCGAGGAGGGCACCACGGGCGTGCGCAGCAGGTGGGGCGCGATCACCGGGGTGCTTCCCCCCGGTCGCCACTACCTGTGGCTGCCCTGGGACAAGGTGGACGCCGTCGTCGACACCTCCACCGAGATCCCCTACTCGGCGCCCATCTCCGCCTGCCCGACGGCCGAGAACGTGCCGCTGAAGTCGATCGAGTTCTTCCTGAAGTTCCGCATCGTCGACCCGGTGGCCTTCGTCCGCACGATCGGCGCGGGCAACTTCGACCTGGTGCTGTCGAGCGCCGTCCAGGACGCCATCAGGCAGCGCAGCCGCAGGGTCAACACCGAGCGCGCCTACGACCTGCGCGGCTCCGACGTGGGCGACATGCAGGAGGCGCTCAACAGGCAGCTCGGCCGCTACGGCGTGCGCGTCACCGGCGCCAACATCCCGGACGTGCAGCTGCCCGACCAGTACCAGCAGCACCTGGCCACCCGGGAGAAGGTCGCCAAGGAGCTGTCGGCCTACGAGCGGGAGTGGGAGCTGACGCGCAAGCGCCGCATCGACACCTTGCTGATGGAGATCGAGCGGTCGAAGAAGACCCGCGACGCCCGCGTCGTCGAGGTCAAGGCCGCGCACAACACCGCCCGCAAGGACGTCGCCCGTATGCTGGAGGAGCAGGAGACCGAGGCCCAGCGGGTGCGATGGGAGATCGAGGCGCGCGGCAGGGCCGAGCTCACCGCCGCCGAGAACGAGGCCAAGGCACTGCGCAGGCTCGCCGACTCCTACCGTGACAACCGCGCGGTCCTGCAGTACGAGCTGGCTCGCCGCCGGCTCGACGTGGGGGCCAAGCTGGCCGAGAACGCCCCGCAGCCGCTCGTCGTCCGTACGGCGAGCGGGCAGGGCGATTCGGCGCTGTCCACCCTGCTCCTGGCCCAGCTGCTGCCCAGGATCGCGGGGAACGGCCCGGCCAACCCGCCCGTTGGCCAGTAAAAACCTCAAGGAGAACGCTCATGGTGTTCCGCAAGCTGAAGGCCGCCTTCGGGGCAGGCGTCGAGGTCGACACGGTTCTGCACAACACCACTGTCCGGCCGGGTGAGGCCCTGCGCGGCGTGGTCAACTTCAAGAGCGGCAGCTCGGACTACAAGGTCGACGGGATCACCATCGACCTGACCGCCGTCGTCGAGGTCGAGAGCGGCGACCACGAGTTCAAGACCACCTACAGCTTCCTGCGCCAGCAGGTGGCCGGGCCGTTCCACCTGGCCGGGGGGGCCGCCCACCAGCAGCCGTTCCAGATCCCGGTGCCGTGGGAGACGCCGATCAGCGCGATCGGCAACCACCCGCTGCACGGGATGCGCCTGGGCGTGCAGACCGAGCTGTCCCTGGCCGGCGCGATGGACAAGGGCGACCTCGACCCGCTGTACGTCACGCCGCTGCCGGCCCAGGAGCACGTGCTGGCCGCGCTCGACCGGATGGGCTTCCGCTTCAAGAAGGCCGATCTGGAGCGCGGCACGCTGTACGGCTCGACGATGCCGTTCTTCCAGGAGATCGAGTACTACGCCGGCGGCCAGTGGCGCGGCCACTTCAACGAGCTGGAGCTGACGTTCATCGCGGGTCCGACCCAGATGGACGTGATCCTGGAGGCCGACAAGCGTGGCGGCTTCCTGACCTCCAGCCACGACACCTACAACCGTTTCACCGTCCGCTACGGCGACCACCCCGGCGCGGCCGAGCAGGCGCTGCAGGCGGGCCTGGAGCAGATGGCCCGGCGCCGCGGCTGGTTCTAGCCCGTGGGGTACGGCACGGAGTGAGGGGCTGCCCGGCCCCTCACTCCCGCCCCCGCCTACCGCTCGGGCGGCGCGACGGTGTACATCCGGCCGACCCAGTCGCCGTAGCGCGGCGCGCCGCGGGTCCGGTAGTCGTGGCGCCGGTAGATCTGGAAGACCACCCGTTTCAGCCACGCGGCTCCCGCCCGCAGGTTCGGCGGCGCCGACGTGATCGGATACCCGCGGTAGGACCGCACGCGCACCCGCATTCCCGCCGCCGCGGCCCTGGCGAACCTGGCCGAGGCGGTGTGGTCGTGGTGGTCGGCAGGCGTTCCCGACGGGTCGGGGTCGAGCGTGCGCAGCTCGGTCGGCCCGAACCCGGTCAGCAGCGCGGCCAGCATGCCGACCACGTCCGCCTTCGACAGGCACCTGCCCGGCAGGCTGAAGGCCCGCACGCAGCGCGTCACACCGGACAGCAGCCGCGACAGCGCGTCCGGCCCGCCGTCGGCGCGCGGGTCGCCGCCGTCGGGTAACCCGGCGAAGACCAGCCGCACCCTCGGGCTGGCGACCAGCCACTCGGTCCTGACCGGCACCCCGCCCGCCAGCTCCGTACGGCCGTGCCACCGGTCGGGCACCCCGGCCAGCCACGCGTAGGCGGCGCGGATGCCGTCCTGCCGTCGCCGGGCGTACTCGTGCGGATCGTGATCGTCGTCCAGGCCCGCCGTCCCCTCCCCCGCGGTGAGGAACACCGTCATGGTGGGCCAGCCCGCCACCACGGCGGCGAACAGGTCCGGGCTCATGAACAGCAGGTCGTCGTCGGGGTGCGCCACCACCTGGACGTAGCGCTCCCCCTCCGGGGGCCGGCCGGACAGGCACCGGTCCGGGCGGACCGCCACCGGCAACGCCGCCAGCACGATGAGCGCGCCGCCGACGAACAGGCTGAGCGCGCGCGTGCCGTACCGGCCGAAGAACAAATCCCACCCCCGTGAGCCCCGTCCGTCGACCGTAGGGGTGGGCGATATGTCGTGACATCGGCCGGAAGTCGGGTCCGCCTCCTCCCCTGGTATTACCGTGCGCTGGTGATCGCGTGACGCGCTCGTTACCATGGCGTGGGGAGTCATGAGGAGGTGCGGGGCACACCATGAGGCGGCTCGTCACGGGGATCAAGCGGGCCGCGCCCTGGGCGGCGCAGAACGCCGACGGCGCCATCGCGCTGACGCTCGCGGTCGTGGTCGGCGTGCTCGGCATCATGCCGGACCCGGTCATCCTCGACACCGTCAAGACCCAGCTCATCAGCTCCGCGACGCTGGTCATCCTGGCCCTCGTCGCCACCGCGCTGCTCAGGGACCGGGTACGCCAGGCCCCCGTCGAGCGCACCATCACCTCGGGCGCCCTCGCCCAGCTGCCCGAGCGGCTGCAGCGCCTGGAGCACCTGGAGTCGCTGGTCGCCGGCACCCGGCGGGCACTCGACGAGTTGCAGCTGGTCAGGGTGCTCGGCAGCCGGCAGGAGATCGCCGAGGCGCTGGCCGCCGCCCGCAGGGACACCACACGCTGGAGCTTCAAGGGCGGCACGGGCACCTACCTGCGGGCCGTCACGCTGCCGCAGTGCGTGGCGGCCGCGCGCCGGGTGCGGCGGCATCTCACGATCACGATCGAGATCATCGACCCCACCGACGAGAACGTCTGCGAGGCCTACGCGCACTACCGGCGCTCGCTGTCCGACCTGCCCGACGGCACGGGCGAGCGATGGTCGACCGACCGGGCCAGGAAGGAGTCCTACGCGACGATCCTGGCCGTCTTCTGGCACCGCCAGCGCTACGGGCTGCTCGACATCGGCGTCGGCCTGTCCCGCACGATGACCACCTTCCGCTGGGACCTGTCGGCCACGCGGCTGGTCATGACCGTCGAAGACCCGAACAGGGCGATGAGCGCCCTGGCCGGCACCTTCTACTACGAGAACTGCGACTCGGAGCTGCGGCTCAGTCTCGAGCAGGCCCGGCGGGTCCCCGTCGAGCGCTACAAGGCGGTGCCGCTCAGCGACGAGCCCACGGTCGAGGAGGTCGAGGAGCTGTTCAGGCGGATCGAGCTACCGTTGCCCAAGGCCTACACCGAGCACGACGTCGTGGACGTCACCAGGAAGGCCCTGCAGGCCAAGGACCCCTACGGGTCATGAGCCACCAGGCGGTGTACGAGGAGATCCTGCGCGGCGGCGCCCGGCGGTGGGCGCTGGAGGCGCTGGCCGGCCTGGGCGACCTGCGCGCCGTACGGCATCCGCTGGGTTTCGTCTGCCTGCCGCTCGAGCGCGACGGCGGCGACGGCGTGTGCCTGCACCTGTGGTCCAAGGCGTTCCCGCACGCCGACGCCACCACCTCACAGATCCACTGCCACAGCTGGGACCTGGTCAGCCACGTCCTGTACGGCCAGGTGCGCAACGTCCACGTGATCGTCGAGGACGCCGCCGACGACGCCACGCACCGGGTGTTCAAGGTGGTCAGCGACCCCGGCGGCGACCGCATCGAGCCGACCGAGCGGACCGTGCGGCACCGCACCAGCCTGGTGGAGGTGTTCGGCGAGGGCGAGACCTACATGCTGCCGGCCGACCGCTTCCACGCCAGCGTCATCCCCGAGGACGGCGAGGCGGCCACCATCGCCCTGGGCAGGGGCCGGCCGGGCAGCCACGACCTGTCGCTCGGCCCGCTCGGCACGTCGGCCCACCACACCATCCGCGAGCATCTCGACGCCGCCGAGACCGCCCGCGCGGCGAGGCTGATCGCCGAGCACCTCATCTAGGGAGGATCCCGTGGATCTCGAGCACGCTCGGCACGTGGCGGTGCAGGCCGCCGAAGCCGCCGGGAGGATCCTTCGCGAGGGCGGGCCCGCGCCCGCCGTGCGGCCGAAGGGCGACAACGGCGACGTGGTCACCGACCTCGACCTGGCCTCGGAGAAGCTCCTGCTCGAACGGATCCTGACGGCCTTCCCCGCCCACTCGGTGATCGCCGAGGAGTCGGGGCTGGTGGGGGCGGCGGGCGGGGAGTGGACGTGGCTCATCGACCCGCTCGACGGCACCAACAACGTGGCCATCGGCCTGCCCGCCTACGTCGTCGGGCTGGCGCTGTGCCACCGCGGGCGGCCCGTCGTGGGCGTGGTGCACGAGCCGGTCGCCGACCGCACCTGGTCGGCCCTCCGCGGGAGCGGAGCCTACGGCCCTGCCGGGGTACGGCTGGCGCCGCCGTACCGGCCCTGGCGGCACGGGCCCGTGGTGGCGTGGACGCAGGGTCACGGGGTCTCGCGCGCCGCGGCGCACCCGCTGAAGATGCGCCTGGACCTGGGGGCCCGGCGGGTGCTGCAGCTGTGGGCGCCGCTGCTGTCGTGGGCGATGCTGGCCAGGGGCGACATCGACGGGTTCGTCGGCTACTGCGCCGAGGCCGTGGACCTGCCCGCGGGGGCGTTGCTGGCCCACGAGGCCGGCATCGAGATCAGGGCGCTGGACGGCGGCCCGTTCCCCTGGAGTCTGGAGGGGCCGCCCGAGGACCGCAGTTTCGTCGCCGGGCACCCGCGGGCGATCCCCGCGCTGCTGGAGCTGATCGGGTCAGCCTGAGGAGGCCGTCAGCGCGGCGACGCCGGCCAGGATCCCGGCGACCGCCAGCCCGGCGCCGGTGAGCAGGAAGCGGCCCATGGGCACCTTGACCCCGTGCCTGGCGCACGACTCGAACCACAGCAGCGTGGCCAGCGACGCCCACGGGGTGACGACGGGCCCCACGTTGACGCCCATGAGCAGGGCGAGCGGGTCGGCCACGACGCTCTCCAACGCCTTGTACGCGGGCAGGTTGTTGATCAGGTTGGCCAGGCCGGCGCCGACGAACGCGGTGCGATAGGGGTCCTGGGCCTCGCCCAGCAGCCACGACATGGCCGTGCCGAGCCCGTGCGCGCTCAGTGTCGGCACGACGAGGAACAGCCCGGTGACGAAGATCAGCAGCTGCCACGGGACCAGGCCCCAGGTGAGCTTGGCCCGGTCCCTGACCGAGAAGGCGACCACCACGATGGCCGCCGCGACCGGTGCCGCCACCGAGACCGGCACCTCCAGCAGCAGCGCGCCGACGAACAGCACGCACGCCACGGACGCGGCCCAGAACAGCACCCGGTCGGCGACCGGCTCCAGGACGGGAGGGGTGTAGCGCCGGTTGCCCCGCCAGTAGAACACCCACAGGAACACCATCGTCACCGCGATGGCCGCCAGCTGGGCCGCCCACATGTGCCCGGCGAACTCCCTGGTGGACAGGTTGATCCTGGCCATGCCCAGCAGGTTGGTGAGGTTGGAGACCGGCAGCAGCAGGCTGGCGGTGTTGGCCAGCCAGATCGTCGTCATCGCCAGCGGCAGCGCGGCGATGCCCGCGCGTGGCGCCAGGGCCAGCATGACGGGCGTCAGCAGGACCGCCGTGGTGTCGAGGTTGAGGAAGATCGTCACCAGCGAGGCGAAGAGCACGCACAGCAGGAAGAGGGCGACGTTGCTGCCCCGCGCCAGCACCGCCATCCTGCCCGCGATGACGTCGAAGACCCGGGCCTCCTTGGTCAGCTCCGCCAGCACGATGACCCCGACCAGGAAGATCATCAGCGGCCAGATGCCGTCGAGCTCCTCGACGGCCCTCTCGAGGGGGAGCAGCCCCGTCGCCACGAACGCCAGCCCGAGGGCGAGCAGCCCGATCCTGATCCAGTCCAGGACGCCCAGTCGGCTCAGCACGGGTCGATCTTCGCACATGGACCCGAGTCGACGAACTGATCGTGTCGCGTGCCGTAACCCTCCACAACCGCGTCCGTAGCGGGGATACTGGCGCAATGGCGCGTGACGGCAGGCCCACCGACATCTTCGTCAGCTACTCCCCCGCCGACACGGCCTGGGCCACGTGGATCGCCTGGGAGCTCGAGGCGGCCGGCTACCGGACGATGATCCAGGCATGGGACTTCGTGCCCGGCACGAACTTCATCGACTTCATGGACAGAGGCGTCAGCGAGGCGCAGGTCGTCGTGGCCGTGCTGTCGCGCAACTACCTCGGCTCCCGCTACGGCCGCATGGAGTGGCAGGCCGCGCTGCGCGCCGTGCCCGACAACCCCTCCGCCAAGCTGATCACCGTCCGCCTCGAGGACGTCCCGCTCGGGGGCCTGCTGTCCACCATCACCTGGGTCGACCTGGTGGGCGTCACCGACCAGGCCACGGCGCGCGGCCTGCTGCTCAACCGCATCGCCGAGGCGGTCGCCGGGCGGGCCAAGCCCCACCTGCCGCCCGCCTTCCCGCACGGCGCGGCCGAGCCTGAGCGCGAGCCGGAGCCGGAGCCCCCGCACGAGGCGCCCTCCAGGGAGCGCCTCGACCGGGCCAGGCGCACCCCGCGGACCGCCCCGTCGTTCCCGCTCGGCCCGGCACAGCAGCGCACCCGCGACACGCTCAGCGTGTTACACCTGGGCGGCACCAGGTTCGGGCGGGCGCTGCCCGAACCCGGCGAGCCGTTCACGCCGGAGGACCTGCAGGCCCGCATCTGGGCGGACCTGACCAGGATGCAGGACAAGGGCATGCCCAAGCCGGACCTGATGCTGGTCACCGGCGACCTGACCGAGTCGGGCACGCTCACCCAGTTCGGTCACGCCACCCAGTTCCTGACCAGCCTGCGCGTGCTGCTCGGTCTCGAACCGCGCCGCCTGGTCGTGGTGCCGGGCCCGCGCGACGTCACCAAGGCCGCCGCCAAGGCCTACTTCGCCACCTGCGAGGCCGACGACGTACGGCCGCACCCGCCGTACTGGCCGAAGTGGCGCCACTACGCGGGCATGTTCGCCGAGCTGCACCACGACGGGGCGGTGTTCGACGGCGGGCAGCCGTGGACCCTGTTCGAGCTGCCCGAGCTGCGGCTGGCCGTGGCGGGGCTCAACTCCACCATGGCGATGAGCCACCTGGAGAAGGACGCCTACGGCCTGGTCGGCGAGGCGCAGGCGGCCTGGTTCGCCGAACGGCTGCGCGAGTACGAGGAGCGCTCCTGGATGCGCCTGGGCGCGATCGGCCACGCGCCCAGCGGGTTGCGCGACATCACCACGATGGAGCGGCTGATCGGGCACCGGCTGAACCTGCTCTTCCACGGGCCCGGCCCCACCGCCGAGGGCACGGTCGGCGCGCCCAGGCGCCACCAGGTCGTCGAGCTGACCCCCACCGGCATCCGGCTCTGGCGGCCCGACGGGGAGCCGGAGCGCACGCCGTACCGGTGGAAGGCGGCCCGGTCGACGTTCACCGGCGAGGCCGCGCCGGGCCCCGCCAAGACCCCGGAGGTCGTCGAGCGCCAGCCGAGCCCCGCGCAGCTGCTGCTCGACCGCATCGCCGAGGTGTGCGAGGCCAGGCACGAGCGCGTCAAGATCCGCAGGTTCGACACCCATCTGGTGATGACCTACCCGGAGGACGGCTTCGTCCGCCAGTCGATGATCGCCGCCCACGTGGGCGAGCTGTCCGCCGAGCACACCGAGGCCCTCGTCCGGCAGGCGCACGCCACCACCCTCGCCCTCGAACTCGTCTACCAGGGCCCGCCGCCCCCCAGGGTGCTGCGCGAGGACCTGATGCGCAGGGGCGTGCGGGTGCGCAGCTTCACCGAGTTCCAGGGCCTGCTCGACCTGTCGGAGTACGTCGCCGAGCAGTCCATGAGGTTGCGCGCCGACCGCCGCTACCCGCCCGAGCTGTACGTGCCCCAGCGCTACCGCGAGCTCGACCGCCCCACGCCCGAGACCAAGGACGGGCTCACCGACGAGCTGATGCGGCTGCTGTCGGCCGACCACGGCAGGTTCCTGCTGCTGCTCGGCGACTTCGGCCACGGCAAGACGTTCGCCCTGCGGGAGCTGGCCAGGCGCATCCCCACCGAGCTGCCGCACCTGACGCCGATCCTCATCGAGCTGCGCGCCCTGGACAAGGCGCACTCCGTCGACGGGCTGGTGGCCGCGCACCTGGCCAACCACGGCGAGGAGCTCATCGACCTCAAGGCCTTCCACTACCTGCTCCGGCAGGGCCGGATCGTGCTGCTGTTCGACGGGTTCGACGAGCTGGTCACCCGCGTCACCTACGACCGGGCGGCCGACCACCTGACGACGCTGCTGGCCGCGGCCGAGGACAAGGCGAAGATCGTCGTGGCCAGCCGTACCCAGCACTTCAAGTCCCACGGGCAGGTGCTGACCACGCTGGGCGAGATGGTCGGGGTCCTGCCGCAGCGGCGCGTCATCAGCGTCGAGGACTTCACGCACGGGCAGATCCGCGCCTACCTCGCCAACCGCTTCACCGACAGCGACGAGGCGCAGGCCCGCCTGTCGCTGCTCGAAGGCATCAAGGACCTGCTCGACCTCGGGCGCAACCCCAGGATGCTGAGCTTCATCGCCGATCTCGACGCCGAGCGGCTGCGCACGGTCGCCACCGCGCGCCACACGATCAGTCCGGCCCTGCTGTACGAGGAGATCCTCACCTCCTGGCTCGCCTTCGAGGAGCGGCGCACCAGCGTGCCGGGCGCTCCCGCGCCGCTGACCGCCGGGGAGCTGTGGCGGGCGGTCACGGCGCTGGCGCTGCGGCTGTGGGACACCGGCGAGTCCTTCCTCGGCCTGGCGGAGCTGACCGAGATCGCCGAGACGCTCACCGACCTGGCCGACGGGCAGCTGACCGGCGTGCAGGCGGCCCACGCGGTCGGCACGGGCAGCCTGATGGTGCGCACCGACGAGGGGATGTTCGGCTTCATCCACGCCTCGGTGATGGAGTGGCTGATCGCCCGGCAGGTCGCCGCCTCACTGCCCGACTCGTCGCTGCTGGCCAGGCGCCCGCTGTCGGCGCTGATGGTGGAGTTCCTGTGCGACCTGGCCGACATCAGGGCCACCCAGAACTGGGTGGCCACGGTGCTGTCCGACCCCGGCACCGACGACGTGGTCAGGGCCAACGCGGTCAAGATCCTGGCGCGGCTGCGCACCCCCGCCAAGGCCGACCTGCGCGGCGCGAACCTGCAGGGCGAGGACCTGTCCGGGCGCGACCTGCGCGAGGTCGACCTCACCGGCGCGCGGCTGGACGGGGCGACGCTGGCCGGCACCGACCTGTCCAGGGCGACCCTGCGCGACGCGGTCCTGCAGGGGGCCCGGCTCGACGGCGCCGTCCTGTCCGGCGCGGACCTGCGGGGGGCCGACCTGTCAGGAGCCCGGCTGTTCGGCACCGACCTGAGCGACGTCTCCGTCGAGGGCAGCCGCTGGCACCGCGCCGCGCTCATCAACACCAAGGGGACGCTGCCGCCGCTGCGCGGGGCGGCCGTCGTGCCGGGCGACCCGGTCGAGGTGGAGCTGGCGCCCGCGGCGATCGGCGTGCCGTACGGGTACCACTTCCAGACCAGCCGCCTGCCCGAGCCGATCGCCTACAGCCCCTCGGGCGCGCTGCTGGCGGTCGGCAACGAGGACGGCGGCGTGCTGCTGTCCACCGGCGGGCTGCCGGTCCGCACGCTGCAGGGCCACAGCGGGCGCGTCTACGCGGTGGCCTTCAGCGACGACCTGCTCGCCACCGGTGCCAGCGACGGAACGGTGGTGCTGTGGGACCCGCTCACCGGCCGGCCGCTGCACACGCTGCGCGGCCACGCGGACGGGGTGTGGCCGGTGCGCTTCAGCCCCGCGGGCGACCTGATCGTCGCCGGCGGCGGGGACGGCGTCGTGCGGATCTGGTCCACCTCGACCGGCGCGCTCCTGCACCGGCTGAGCGGCCACACCGCGCCCATCTTCACCGCCGCGTTCACCCCTTCCGGGCTGGTCACGGGCGACTCCGCGGGCACCGTCCGGGTGTGGGACCCCCGCTCAGGCCGGCACGTGCGCACGCTGTTCTCCGGGCAGGGCGCGGTCTACCGCGCCGCCGCCGGCGCCGACCTGCTGGCCACCGGCCACGAGGACGGCACGGTGCGGGTGTGGCGGAACGGCGAGCTCCTGCACACGCTGTCCGGGCACCAGGGGCGGGTCTACTGCGTCGCCTTCTCACCTGACGCCGACCTGCTGGCCACCGGCGACACCGAGGGCGCCGTCCTGCTGTGGGAGCCGCGCTCCGGCCACTCACGCGGCCTGCACACCACCCACCGGGCCGCCGTCTACCAGGTGACCTTCTCCCCCACCGGCGAGCTACTGGCCACCGGAGACTCCGACGGCACCGTCCGCGTGCAGGAGATCGGCGGGCCGCGCAGGACCGAGCTGTCGGGGCACCGCAGCTCGGTGTGGCCCTTCTCCTTCCGCCCCGACGGGGCGCAACTGGCCACCAGCAGCAACGACGGCACCACCCGTCTGTGGGATCCCGTGACCGGCCAGTGCACCCGCATCCTGCGCGGCCACGGCCGCCGCATCTCCTCCGTCTCCTTCAGCGCCGACGGCTCGATGCTGGCCACCAGCGGCAACGACGGCGCGGTACGGATCTGGGAGCCGCGCACGTGCCGCCGCCTGCGGGAGTTCACCGGCGCCGCCGACCGCCTGATCTCCGCCGTCTTCTCCCCCGCAGGGCCCGTCCTCGCCACCGCCAGCAACGACGGCGGCGTCCACTTCTGGAACGCGGTCACCGGCGACCACGAGCGCGAGCTGAACGTCGAGACCGACCACGTGTGGGCCGAGGCGTTCAGCCCCGACGGCTGGCACATCGCCACCGCCAACGACGACGACAGCGTCCGCATCTGGTACCGGCCGACCGCCCGCCTGGTCAGCGACCTGGCCGACCACAAGGGCAGGGTGCGCTCGATCGGCTTCAGCCCCGACGGGGTCTTCGTCGCCACCGGCTGCGACGACCGGCTGGTCCGCGTCTGGCACGTCGAGTCGGGCGGCAGGGTGGCGACCCTGGAAGGGCACACCGACCGCGTCTACTCCGTCTCCTTCGACCCCACGGGCCGCCTGCTGGCCAGCGCCTCCAACGACGGCAGGGCGATGATCTGGGAGCTGCGCCCGGGCAAACCGTGGAATCCCCGGCTGCTGCACACGCTCAGCGGGCACGCGGGCCGGCTGTGGAGCGCCGACTTCTCCGCCGGGGGCGACCTGCTGGCCACCGGCGGCGACGACCTGGCCGTGCGGGTGTGGGAGGTCGCCACCGGACGGCTGCTGCACACGCTGACCGGCCACACGCGCCGGGTGCTGACCGTCGCCTTCTCCCCCGACGGGCTGCTGGCCAGCGCCGGCGACGACGGGGTGGTCATCCTCTGGCGCGACGGCGTACGGCAGGCCACGCTCCTCGGCCTGCCCGAGGGCTGGGCGGCGCTGGCGCCCGACGGGCGCTACAAGTTCCAGGGCGAGGTGGCCGGGCAGTTCTGGCACGTGATCGGGACGGCCAGATTCGAGCTGGGCGAGCTGGATCCGCACCTGCCCGCCGTCCGGTCGGTCGCCCTGGACGCCGAATTCTGATCGTGGTAGATGGCGTCCTATGGGAATCTCCGCGCGGCTGCGCGACATCGCGGGCAACCTCGACATCATCGTGGTTTTCGTGGTCGCCATGGTGGTCGGCGGCCTCGACCTCCTCAACGTCATCGAGGACGGCAAGGCCGACGGCGTCATCCTGCCGGTGCTGGCGGCTCTCGCCTTCGTGTGGATCAGGGACCGCCACCGCCAGCGCCGCGTCGCCGACCAACTGGCCAAGGTGGCCACCACGACCGACGGCATGTGGTCGCTGCTCACCAGCGGGCAGTCGGTCATCACGCTGACCGGGCCCGCCATCAGCAGGGAGCTGACCGCCGCCCGCGCCGAGACCGACCGCTGGCTGTTCAAGGGCAGCACCGGCACCTTCACCCGCGCCGTCACCCTGCCCGAGTGCGTCGAGCACGCCCAGCGCCAGCGCAGGAAGCTGACCTTCCGCCTGGAGATCCTCGACCCGGCCGACCTCGACCTGTGCGCCGCCTACACCCGCCTCCACCGGGACCTCGCCCCGGCCGGCACCGAGGAGAAGACCTGGACCGACCTGGGCACCCGCCAGGAGCTGTACGCCACCATCCTGGCCGCCTGCTGGTACCGCCAGCGCAACCGGCAGTTACTCGACATCGAGGTCCGGGTCTCCCAGACCCTCTCGCTGTTCCGCTGGGACCTGTCGTGGAGCCGCCTCATCATCACCCAGCGCGGCCCCGCCTTCCCCGCCGTGTCCATCCCGCGCGGCAGCCCCCACTACAACCTGTGGGCCACCGAGCTGGAGAACAGCCTCAGCCAGGCCCGGCGGCTCCCGCTGGAGCGCGCCACCCCGCTCGGCGACACACCCACCGTCGAGGAGGCCCACCAGCTGTTCGCCGCCCTCGGGGTGGCCGTGGACCTGGCCCCGGCCGACCTGCTGGAGGTCACCCGCATCGCGCTCGACCACCTCGACCCCTACCGCGACCACGTCGCGACGGTCAACCCGTGAGCCGCCGCCACACCTCGGCGACCCGGGCGTCCAGGTCGTCCAGCGAGCCCTCGTTCGGGATCACGACGTCGGCGACCGCCAGCCGTTCCTCCCTGCCGGCCTGGGCGGCGATCCGCGCCCTCGCGTCCTGCTCGGACATGCCCCTCACCCGGGTCAGCCGCTCGAGCCGGACCTCGTCGGCGGCGTCGACCACGATCACCACCTCGTACATGGGGGCCAGCTTGTTCTCCACCAGCAGCGGCACGTCGTAGACCACCACGGCGTCGTCGGGCGCGTCCTGCTGCAGCCGCGCGACGCGCTCACCCACCAGGGGATGGACGATCCCGTTCAGCGTGGCCAGCTTGTCGGGATCGGCGAACACGATCGAGCCCAGCCGTTCCCTGTCGAGCGAGCCGTCCGGGCGCAGGATCTCCTCGCCGAACGCGGCCACCACCCTGGCCAGCCCCTGCGTGCCGGGCTCGACCACCTCACGCGCGATCTTGTCGGCGTCGATGACCACGGCGCCGCGCTGCGCCAGCCGCTTGGAGACCTCGCTCTTACCCGACCCGATGCCGCCGGTCAGACCCACTTTCAGCACAGGCAGAGCCTATCCGCCGCGCGGGCCCCGCAGATCAGTCTCGCCGCATGTGCACCAGCGTGAGGTGATCGTCCATCCGCTCCCGGTGTGTCTCCCTGTAGCCCAGGCGACGGTACAGGCGCAGGTTGCCCTCCGACAGGTGACCGGTGAACAGGTCGAACGCCGCCGCCTCCGGCACCGCATCATGCAGGGCCTCCAGCAGGGCGGTGCCGACGCCGCGGCCCTGCGCGTCCGGCGCGACCACCAGCCGCCCGACCCGGCAGGCGGTGCCGGCCAGCCGGCCCCTGACCGCGCCGACGATCCGCTCGCCGTCGGTCGCCTTGAGCACCACGGCCGACTCGATCGCGGCGCGCACCTGCTCCACCGACTCGACCAGCGGGGGGATGAACGGGTCACCGTACAGCTGGGCCTCGGTGACGTAGGCCGCCCGCTGCACCGTCAGGATCTGTCCCGCATCGCGTGCCACCGCCCGCACGATCATGCGCCCACCCTACCGGCCACCCACCCTCCGGACAGGGCAGGCAGCCCCCGCCACCCCGGCCCCCGCGCAGCGTTCGTCCGCATCGCCCCGGCCGAGCGGCGCGGCCAGGCGGTCAGCGTGGCGACCTCCGTGCTCACCGCGGTACAGGAGCTGGGCGTGCCGCTCAGCGGCCCGCTTGCCGATCTCGCCGGACCGTCGGCCGCGATCGCGATGTACGGAGTGGCGGGCACTATCGCCGCCCTCCCCCTCATGAGAACCTGGCGACGCCGGGTCGCGATCACGGGCCGCTGAGCCGGGTGCAACGCATCCACATGACGATCATGAACCAGAACCCGAGCGGCAAGGGCCACGCTGCCCGGCCTCGACCATCCGGCACCTGATGAAGATCGAGATGCTCCGTCGACCAGGAGTGACGCATGTGTGACGATCCGATGCTTCCCGAGCCGGTGGCCCGCGCGGTCGCCGACTACCGCGACCTGCGCGACAGGCACGGCCTCACCTGGGGTGAGGCACCCTTGGGGTACGTCGTCCAGGCCCGCGCCACCGTTTTCCTCGACCGGCGCTACAACTACGTGACCGCCGCCCTGCGGCAGCTCGCCGAGCGGCACCCCGGCGCCTCCCCCGGCGAGCTGGAGGACCGGCTCGGCGAGGTGGACGCGGACAGGGCCGTGCGCGACGGGCTCGGGGGCGACGTGCTCGGCCACCTGCCGGCGCTGCGCCTCACACCTGAAGGTGTCACCCTGGAGGCCCGCACGAGGGTCGTGCTCGGCGACGCGCCGTTCCGGACGGCCCTCCTGCTCGACTCCAGCCGGGAGGAGCCGGTCACGGTCGTCGTGGACGGCGTCGCCCACGAGGTGGCCCCGCGCGGCGCCAAGGTGGTCGAGGCCGCACGCGAGGTACGGGTCGGCGGCCAGGCGGTGGACCTCGCGCCGATAGCCAGGCGGGCGCCTGCGGCCAGGCTACGGCTGCGCGCCGGCCTGCCGTGCCGGTGGAGCATCACCGGCGTGGACGGGCAGGGCTGGTATCCCGAGGGTGCGCCGCACAAGGTGGACGCGCACCTGCGGCCGTACTTCCACGGCGACGACCTGGTGGTGGAGGTGCCGGCCGAGCCGGTCAGGGTGCGCGTCACGCGCGGCATGGAGTACACCGAGTCGGGTGTGTCGCTCACGCCTGCCGCGGGAGAGGAGACGCTGGTGGAGCTGACACCCGAGCGGCTCTACGACGCGGCGGCCCACGGCTGGTACGGCGGCGACCTGCACGTCCACCTCAACTGGATGGGAGAGGAGCCCGCCGCTCCCCGGCTGGCGGCGGCGGCGCAGCACGGCGAGGGCCTGCACGTGCTCGGGCTGGTCGCGGGCAACGTGGCGGGTCGGCGGGTCTACGACCTGGAGGCGCTGGCCCACTGGGTGGGCCGCGACCTGCCGTGGTCCGACAGCGAGCACATCGCCCGGCTCGGCGTCGAGTACCGCAACGACCTGGTGGGCCACTTCAGCGCGTTCGGGCCGCGCGGCCTGCCCGAGCGCTACCACTCGGGCTTCGCGGGCGAGGCCGACTGGCCGCCGAACGCGACGGCGCTGGAGGAACTTCGCGCCTTGGGCGCGATGACGGGCTACGGCCATCCGTTCCACCAGCCGGTCTCCGACGACGACCCGCCCGAGGCGGTCCTCGACCGCGGGCGTGACTGCTCCGCCAGGGAGATCGTCGCCGACGCCGCTCTCGGACTGGTCGACACGCTCGACGTGCTCAACCACTCGTCGATCCAGGGGACGGCGGTGGTCTACCGCCACCTGGTCGGGGCCGGCAATCGGCTCGCGGTCACGGCCGGGACCGACGCCGTGCTGTCCTTCTGCCGGCGCGGCACCGCATCCGGCCCTCCAGGCTGGGCCCGGGTGTACGCGCACGTGGACGGGCCGCTCACCGCGGAGTCGTACATGGAGGCGGTACTGCTCGGCCGCACGTTCGCCACCACCGGGCCGTGGCTCGGGCTCACCGTGAACGGCCACGAGCCTGGCGACACGCTGGACCTGGCGCCGGGAACCCGGGTGGAGATCGAGGTGGTGTCCATCGGGCCCGAGGTGGAGCGGCTGGAGATCCGCACCGCCGACGGCGTCGTCGCCGAAGGACCGCCCGGCCGGCTGACGACGACGCTGGCGGTGGGCGAGCCGACCTACGTGGTGGCCGTCGCGAGCGGCGGTCCGCACCCACGCTCGCAGGCCCGGTGCGGCGCCTACGCGCACACCAGCCCCGTCTACCTGGACGTGGCGGGCGACCATGTGGCCCGGGAGTCGGACGTGCGCTGGTGCCTGGCGTGGCTCGACCGGCTGGAGGAGCTGATCGCGGAGTTCGGCCGGTTCGAGAGCAAGGAGCAGCACGCCGACCACCTCGCCGTGTACGAGCGGGCCAGGCAGGTGTACCGGTCACGCCTGCGATGAGCTTGACCCGACGACCCGGAGCCGCCGTACCCGGTGAAGCCCATCGGGCATCGCGTGGATATACCGGGCCTGTACGCGGCTGACGAATCCCTACTTCCAGCAGCCGCCATTCCCGGTTGAGGTCGCACGTTGTCACGGCCTTTCACCGCGATGACGGGACGGGAAAGTGCGTATTCACATTCGTGCTCCGGTCGCGCCCTTACCGGCGTCGTGATGCCCGTTTCAGCGGTCTCGAGAAGCTGTAGTACGAGAATCGCCTTGACGGCCTGCGCGAAGTGGGCAGCAGCGGAGCTCGCGGAGGATACGCCAGGTCTTCAGTCGCGCATTGGCGCGCTCGCCGGGGCCGCGCAGCTTGGCGTGGGCGGAGTTCGCGCCCTTCTGCGAGGCGGGCTTGTTCTTCCCGTTGTACCGGCACACGCACATGCTCACCCGCGCCGACGTAACCCTTGTCGGCGAGCGTGACCAGCCCGGCGGCGGCCAGACGGCGCAGGATGCCCCGGATGCGAACGGCCTTCAGATCGCGCACCGACCCGGGCAGCGAGCCCGAGGTCCACAGCGGCGCTTGTTTCCTCGGCTGGTCGACTCGGGGGAGCCAGGGGACCAGCCGATTTCTTTCGGCCCGGGGGGCATACCCGGACGTAGTTTTTCGTCCCTTCACCAGGCCCCAGCGAGAGCACGACCATTCGTGCCCGCGCGATGAGGCAGCATGCCCCGGGTCTTGCCGCAAGCCCCGGGGTGCGCTATGCGGTAAAAGCGGCGAAGAGTGCGAGCTGGTCCAGCGCGTAATGATTCACCAGACAGCGGACCTCGGGGCTGCCTATATTTCAGGGACCAGAATTCCCGCGTTGGAGGCCCAGGTGTCCGATGTGTTCGCCAAGGATCTCAGCCGTCGAGTCGTGATGAGAATCGCTCCCTCCGAATCGCCCCTGTTCGATCAGACCTGGGACGCGCTCGGCGGCAGGAACAGGTCGAGGCCTCATCGGGAGCCGCTCGGGTTCGGGCTGCCAGGGGTGGACGAGATGCTGGTGACGGCGATCGTCTCCGGCGTCGTGACCACGGTGCTCATGGATGTGGGCAAGGACGTCGGCTCGTGGACCGGCCGGCTGATCGGCCGGTTGCGCCGTCGTCCGAGGGAGCTGCCCGAGGGCCCGCCGCCGTTGTCTCCGGCCCGGCTGGCGGAGATCCGGAAGGTCGCGTACCGGAAGGCGCGCCGGATGGGCATGTCGGAGGCACAGGCCGACGCACTGGCCGATGCGGTGGTGAGTGAGCTCGCCCGCAAGCCGTCATGAACGGCCGCATCCCGTCGGCCACCGCGTCCGCGTTCGTCCTGCTGATCAGTCTGGCGTTCGCGACGACCGCGATCTACCGGCCAGGGGTGTTCGACCTGCTGTCGACGCATGGGCCGGAGGTCGCGGCAAAGGTCAGGGAGGCGTGCCTGCTGGCGGCGTTGAAGGGCCGGGACGATCCCGCGTGCGAGGTGATGAGCCGTGCGGCTGACCAGGATCTCCGACCGGGCACGTTGCTCTGTTTCGCGACACTCATCCTGCTCACAGGGCTGCAGTACTGGTTCGGCCCGGCCTGGCGGATCCGCCGCCGGCGGCTGCGTCCGGTCGTCGGCGAGGTCCACGATGAGTTGCGGCGGATGTCCGAGGAGGTGCTCGGCGGCCGCCGGGTCGTCTTCCTGCTCGACGTGCTCAACCCCGCGGTGGCCGGGCTGGCGTTCGGCCGGGCCGGGCACAGGTATGTCGTGATCAGCCGGGGCACCTTGATGTTGTTCGAGCGCGATCGGCCGCTGTTCCGTGCGGTGGTACTGCACGAGCTGGCGCACGTGCGCAACAGGGATCTGGACATCACGGCGGTGACGCTGGCGATGTGGCGGTCGTACGCCGCGGTGATCCTCGTGCCGGGCCTGCTCGCCGCCGTGATCGGGGTGCTGTCGGAGCATGCGCCGTTCCTGCGGTCCGAGCAGATGCCGTTCGGCTCGAACGTGGTGCTGTCGTGGTTGTTCGCCGCCCAGATCGCCGGACTGGCGGTGCTGTCGTGGCTGACCCGCTCGGTGGTGCTGCAGTCGCGTGAGCTGATGGCCGACGCCCGCGTGTTGTCGTGGCAGGAGGACGCGACGCCGCTGCGCCGCCTGTTCGAGGAGGCGCCGGCTCCGCGCCGGTGGCCGGTGTCGCTGCGGGTGCGCACCCACCCGCATCTCGCCGTACGCCGGGCCGCACTGGACGATCAGGCGCCGCTGGTACGCCAGGGCTTCGTCTTTCCGCTGGCCCTGGGCGGCTGCTTCTCCCTGACCATGGATCCTGCCACGTCGCTGACCGCGCAGGGACGCACCAACACCTTGCCGTGGCCGGCGGAGGTGTTCGCCCTGCTGCTGGCCGTCGCGCTGGGGTTGCGGGCGTTGCGGGCCGTGGGGGCGGAGAGCGACGCCGTGCACGTGCCGCTGGGCCTGGCCGTGGGGCTGGCGGGTGGCTGGGTTCTGGCCCCGAGCAGGATGACGGACCACGCGCTGGCCCCGTTCCCCGTGTCGGTGCAGCTCGCCGGGCTGGTGGTGCTGGCGGTGGCGGGCCTGCTGCTGGGGGTCTGGGTGCGGTGGGTGGCGAGAGTGTGGGCGCCGCGGGTGCAGGGCCTGTGGTCGGCGCTGGCGCTGCTGTTGCTGATCGCGGCGGTGGTGACGCTGAGCGCGCGGACGTTCTACGGCATCCAGACCGACATCATCATCGCCCATGTCCAGAAATATCCGGCCGTCTCCGACCCGCTGGCACACGTCCTGATCAGCGCGCAGATCGTGCTGGACACCCGGCTGTCGCCGGGCGTCCTGCTGCTGATCGCCATCGTCCTGCTCATGCTGGCCCCGATGGCGGTACGTCTGGCCACCCTCGGCGAACGCCGGCCGCCGATGCCCCGCCGCAATGGCCGCATCGCCCTGGCTCTGGGCTGCGGAGCCGCCGCGGCGGTGATCACGGCGTTGGTGTCGGGCACGGTCAACGGCTACGTCTTCCAGAGCCCTGGCACCACCCTGTCGGGCTTCATCGCGGCCGGAGCCGCTTTCGGCGCCGCCCTCGCGGCCGGCGTGGCCGGGTTGTCCGGGACGTCGCCGGTCGCGAAGGGCATGGTGACAGGGCTGGCCGCCGCGGTGCTGTACGCCCTCGTGCTGGAGTTGGTGGTGCTCCCCATGAGGGCGGCGCTGCCGTGGATGATCCACATGCTCATCCTGGAGCGCATGCTGGAGGCCGCGCTGATCGCCGGGCTGGCCACGGCCCTGCTGGCCCGGTTGCTGCCCGTCCGCAGGGAGCTGGGTCCGGTCGGCGGTGTACCCGTACGGGGGTGAGATCGGCTCTCCCTGGGCGAAGCGGTCGGGGGCGAAGGCGGAGACGTCGACGGTCTGCGGGATGCCTAGGGCGAGCCTGGCGAGAGCCTCTTGAACCCCATCCCGGAGAACCCAGCCGTGCCGATCAGCCCTTCGGCCCCGGTCACGGAACCGAGCATCGGCCAGGCATCGGGCCAGGCATCGGGCCAGGCATCGGGCCGGGCATCGGGCCGGGCATCGGGCCGGGCATCGGGAAGCGCATCCACCGCGGAGAAGGTCGATCGGCCGTGAGCGAGGGCCCTTTCCTGCGTCCAGGGAATCGATCGTCGGTACGGGAGACGTGTCCCTGGTTGGGGGCGATTGGCCGGGCAGGTCCGATAAGTTGGCTAAATGTCCTTTGCCAGCACATTGGCGCCACCGAGCGGAACTCCCGTTCTGTCGCGTCTGGCGTGGCTGGACGCGCTCCGCGGCATCGGGGCGGTCGCCGTACTGGCCGAGCACATGCTGCCGTGGGTGATCCCGTCGCTGCGGCCGTACTGGTTCAACCTCGGCATGTACGGCGTGCTGGTCTTCTTCCTCGTCAGCGGCTACATCATCCCGACCTCCCTCGAACGCCGCGGCGACGTCGGCGGCTTCTGGATCGGCAGGATCTTCCGCCTCTACCCGCTCTATCTCACCGTGATCGCCGTGGTGCTGGCCACCTCGTGGTGGATCCCGGTCCGCGTGGACGTCCCGCGGGAGCCGTCCTCGGTCGCCGCGCACGCCACGATGCTCCAGGACGTCCTCGGCACCGCCGCCCTGGTCGACACCATGTGGACCCTCGCCTACGAGATGGTCTTCTACCTGGTGGTCACCATGCTGTTCGTCGCTCGAGGGCACCGCCGCAGCGGCCCGATCGCGATCGTGTTCGGCGCGGCCGCCGTGGTCAGCGGACTGGTCATGGCCGCCGCGCCGGTCCCGCCGGGCCCCTGGCCCTCGTGGTCGGCGTTCGCGGTCTTCGGTGTCGGTCTCGCGTGCCTGGTCAGCGGCAGGTTCGTGAAGCCCGCCGCCTGGGTCATGGGTGCCGGCGCCCTGGCTCTGCTGGTGCTGACGAGCAGGGTGCCGTGGTTCGGGCTGGCCATCCTCGCCGTCATGTTCGCCGGGACCGCCATCCAGCGGTGGGAGCGGGGCGAGGGCGCGCTGTGGCCCGTCGCGGTCACGGCCGCCCTCGTCGCGGTGGCACCCGCGTGGGCGACCCAGGCCGGCTGGTGGTGGGTACGGCCCGGCGTGTGGATCACCACGATCGCCCTGGCAGCCGCGACGTTCGCGGGGGCGATGGTGTTGCGGCGGCGCCTTTCGTTCCGCTTCCTGGCGTGGCTCGGAACGATCAGCTATTCGCTCTACCTGCTGCATCATCCGCTGCTGAAGGCCTTCGTCGTCGTGACGGGGGATCTGCGCCGGGCCGCGCTGCCCGTCCAGGCGGGGATGGCCGCGC
The DNA here is from genome assembly GCF_053602555.1 of Nonomuraea sp. NPDC004354. Lineage (NCBI taxonomy): Bacteria > Bacillati > Actinomycetota > Actinomycetes > Streptosporangiales > Streptosporangiaceae > Nonomuraea > Nonomuraea sp. NPDC004354. Next base: position 240,432 of record NZ_JBSGDV010000006.1, read on the forward strand.
TGTATGTGGTGCTGGTGCTGGGGGCCAGCTGGCTGACCTACCGCTGCGTGGAGTCCCCCCTGCAGCGCCTCGGCCGCCACGTCATCACCCGCCGCCGCTGACCCTGAGCTGACAACACCACCCACACCGACCCACCGGATGCCACCCGGGCCGATGCTTCCCCGCACCCGGTAAGGCTTCCGCGCCGTGCCGATGGCTACCGGATGCCGGCTACTCGCTGCTCTCCCGGCCCGGTCGCCGGACCCGTCGAACGAGGGTGGCTCGGTGTGCCTGGTCCGTCGGGGCGGCCGGCCACGTGCGCTCGGTGACGCGTATCCCTGGACAGGCCCCGGCCCCGTGCCCAGGGTGGCGCGTGGCACGGCTTGCCGTACGGGAAGAAAAGCGCCCCGCCGTACGGGAAGGAAGGCAACCCGCCGCACGGGGAACGAAGGCAACGCGCCGCACGGGGAAGAAAGCGAGTCGCCCTACCGGAACCACAAGAAAGAAGCGCGGGAACGGGAAAGGCCCCGCACGAAGGTCGTGCGGGGCCTTTCGGCTAGCTCAGGTCGAGCGAGGGTAGAGCGTCAGCTCTGCCCGCCGGCGAGCTTCTCGCGCAGGGCCGCGAGGGCCTCGTCCGAGGCGAGCGCGCCCGCGGCCGGAGCCGAGGACGAGCTGCTGCTGGACGGGGCCTGGGTCTCGCCGCTGTAGGACGAGGGGACCTCACCGGCCTCAGCCTCGGCCTTGCGGGCCTCCTCGATCTGCTTCTTGTGGGCCTCGAAGCGGGTCTGCGCCTCGGCGTACTGGCGCTCCCACTCCTCACGCTGCCTGTCGAAGCCCTCGAGCCACTCCCCGGTCTCCGGGTCGAAGCCCTCGGGGTAGATGTAGTTGCCCTGGTCGTCGTACGTGGCCGCCATGCCGTACAGCGTCGGGTCGAACTCGACCTCGGCGCCGACGCCCTCGTTGGCCTGCTTCAGCGAGAGGCTGATGCGACGACGGTCGAGGTCGATGTCGATGATCTTGACAAAGATCTCGTCGCCGACCTGGACGACCTGCTCGGGGATCTCCACGTGGCGCTCGGCCAGCTCGGAGATGTGGACCAGGCCCTCGATGCCCTCCTCGACGCGGACGAACGCACCGAACGGCACCAGCTTGGTGACGCGGCCCGGCACGACCTGGCCGATCTGGTGGGTGCGGGCGAACTGCTGCCACGGGTCTTCCTGCGTCGCCTTGAGCGAGAGGGAGACGCGCTCGCGCTCCATGTCGACGTCGAGAACCTCGACGGTGACCTCCTGGCCGACCTCGACGACCTCGGAGGGGTGGTCGATGTGCTTCCAGGACAGCTCGGACACGTGAACCAGACCGTCGACGCCGCCGAGGTCCACGAACGCACCGAAGTTGACGATCGAGGACACGACGCCCTTGCGGACCTGGCCCTTCTGGAGGGTGTTGAGGAAGGTCTGGCGGACCTCGGACTGGGTCTGCTCGAGCCAGGCGCGGCGGGACAGGACCACGTTGTTGCGGTTCTTGTCCAGCTCGATGATCTTGGCTTCGAGCTCGCGGCCGACGTAGGGCTGCAGGTCGCGAACACGGCGCATCTCGACCAGGGACGCCGGCAGGAAGCCGCGCAGGCCGATGTCGAGGATGAGACCACCCTTGACGACCTCGATGACGGTACCGGTGACGATGCCGTCCTCGTCCTTGATCTTCTCGATCGTGCCCCAGGCGCGCTCGTACTGGGCGCGCTTCTTGGACAGGATCAGGCGACCCTCCTTGTCCTCCTTCTGGAGAACGAGGGCCTCGACGTGCTCGCCGACCTCGACAACGTCGGCCGGGTCGACATCGTGCTTGATCGAGAGCTCACGCGAGGGGATGACACCCTCGGTCTTGTAACCGATGTCGAGCAAGACCTCGTCTCGATCGACCTTGACGACGGTGCCCTCGACGATGTCGCCGTCGTTGAAGTACTTGATGGTCTCGTCGATCGCGGCGAGGAAGGCCTCTTCGGAACCGATGTCGTTGACCGCTACCTGCGGGGTGCTCGAGGTGGCCTCGGTGCTGCTCGTCATGTGTGGAATTGCTCCGAACGCGGACAGATGTCGATGTGGCGGATGCGCAGCAGGCTCTCTTCCGCATCAAGCCGAGGATGACGTCATCGACGAGACCGAGCGCGAGCCCGCTCCGTCTGAGGCGCGCGCGAGCCCACAGCGCAGCGATCAGCATATGAGACCTGGCGGGCGGGGTCAATCCGAGGACACGGGAGTGCAACGGGCGCAAAGCCGCGTGAGGCCGCCTAGTAGGCGTTGAGCTGGGCTCTCCGCTTGGCAGCGATATTACCCGCAGATTTCCGTGGGATGGAGATCCGCTGTGGGTCTCCATCGGAGACGTAGCGCTCACCAGGGTGCTTGTTCAGCCATTCCAGCCAGTACTCCGAGCACCACTTCCGGCATTCGCCCCGTTTGCCGTTGCTCTGGATGCGTTGGATCGCACCCCGATCGAAATTTTTCGCGTAAGGCGAAACGGAGGGCTCCGCTCCTGCGAGGAAGACGCCGGCGAAATCATATCCGGTGCCGTTCCATGATCCGGCCCTGGCGATCTTCTTGGGGTGCGGCATGGAGCCGAACGGCAGCGCGAGCGTGTCGCCCTCCGGCGCGCCGAACTTCTTCAGCAGCCGTTGCAGCCTGACGATCTGCTCCTTGACCTTCTTGTCCGGCAGCACGGCCAGGTTGGGGTGGCCCCAGGTGTGGTTGGCCACCTCGAAGCCGTGGTCGGTCAGCCACCGCACGGCCCTGGCCTGGTCGTCCTGCCGCTGCAGCCCGAACGGCTGGCGGTTGACCCAGAAGGTGGCCACGGGCCGGAAGCCGGGGTACTTCCTGGCCACGTCGTAGATGATCGCGACGGCGGTGTCCTTCTTCGGCATGCCCGTACCGTCCAGCGCGAAGTGGCTCGGGTGGCCGTCGTCGAAGGTGAGCACGACGGGGAACTTGCCGGCCGGCACCGCGATGTCGCCGGTCACGAACTCCTTGGCGGTGATCGGGACGTACCCCTGCCTGGCCAGCTTCTCCAGCTCCTGGCGGAACTGCGAGGGCGTGCGGTCGATCGACGCGAACCGCTTCTTCATGATCCGGTGATACATGATCGCCGGGACCAGGCCGAGCTCGTTGGCCTTCACCTGCTTGGCGAACTCCGGCGTGGCGGTGACCGGGGGCGGCCGGTCGGAACTGGGCAGGTCCGCTTCCGCCTCGGGGGTCGCAGGAGCGTTCCCTGACGGCTTGGCCGTGCCGACCGTCGCGGCCTGCCCGACGGTGGGCTCGCCGGCTGTGGGCAGCAGTAAGAGGGTGGCGATCGCGATCGTGATGACCACGACGTTGGCTATCCCGATGATCCGCGTGAGCAACGCTGAATTCCGCACTGAACTCCCGTGCCGATCGGGGGCAGACCAACCATCTCAGCCTAGACCAGAACGGCTCAGAGGCTTTCATGATCGATCCGCCCGGTGGTCACATTCTCCTGCCGCTGCCCGCCGCCGGCGGCCGCAACCCCGCGCCGAGCGCTTCCCGCACAGGCCGGCCCTGTCCAGCCGAGGCATCCACCCGTCACGAGCAGGGCGCATCCTCAGCGGGCGGGTCACGGGCGAGGTCAGGATCCCGAGCGAGTCACGCCGACCGAGTCACGCCGAGCGCCGCGCATCCGGACGGCCACGCGCCGGACGAAGCGCACGAGCGTCCAGAAGGACACCCGCCAGGCCCAGACGGAGGGCACGGGCCTCCGGAAGGACACCCGCCCGGCCCGGACGCAGCGCACGGGCCTCCGGAAGGACACCCGCCAGGCCCAAACGGAACGCACGGGCCTCCGGCAGGACAACCTGGGCAGGTCGTTCGCCGGCGGACAGGCGCCGTGCCGAGGGCGCGGGAAGCGCCGCTCCCCCGAGACGAAAAGCCCGTCAGCCAGCCCCCCGTGGCCGGCGGCATCGGCAGCGGCCACGGCAGGCCGCGCGCGAGCGTCCGCCCGCGGTCCGAAGAAGGCGGCCGACGACCCCGGCGTCCGCCACCCCGGCCCCGCGGGGCTGGAGTGGCGTGATGGACGGGCGCCGGCCCCGTGCCCAGGGTGGCCTCTCCCCCGCGTGCCGTACAGGCATGGGGCCCTTCCCGTGCGTGCCGTACAGGCACGGGAGCCTGTCCCGTGAAACGGGCGCGGTGGCCTCTCGCGGGCGTGCCGTACAGGCACGCCCGTCGGTGCGCCCGGCGGGCATTCCCGGCCGGACGCCCGGCGGTCAGTGGCCGGCGTCCTCCCAGGTGCGGCCGACGCCGACGGAGACCTCCAGGGGCACGCGCAGGCTGTAGGCCGAGTTCATCTGGTCGCAGACGACCTGGCGGAGCGTCTCCAGCTCGCCAGGGGCCACCTCGAAGACCAGCTCGTCGTGCACCTGCAGCAGCATGCGCGAGCGCAGCCCCTCCTCGCGCAGCGCCTGGCTCACGTGGAGCATCGCGACCTTGATGATGTCGGCCGCCGAGCCCTGGATCGGCGCGTTGAGCGCCATCCGCTCGGCCATCTCCCGCCGCTGCCTGTTGTCGCTGGTCAGGTCGGGCAGGTAGCGGCGGCGGCCCATGATGGTCTCGGTGTAGCCGTCCTTGCGGGCCTGGGTGACGATCTCGTGCAGGAAGTCGCGGACCCCGCCGAACTCCTCGAAGTACTCCTCCTTGAGCGCCCTGGCCTCGGCGACGGGGATGTTGAGCTGGCCCGACAGGCCGAAGTCGGACAGCCCGTAGGCCAGGCCGTAGTTCATCGCCTTGATGCGGGCCCGCAGCTCGCCGTCGACCTGCTCGGGCGGCAGGTCGAAGACGCGTGCGGCGGTCGCCTGGTGGAAGTCGTGGCCTGACTCGAAGGCGGCGATCAGCGACTCGTCGCCCGACAGGTGGGCCATGATCCGCAGCTCGATCTGGCTGTAGTCGGCCGTCAGCAGCGTCTCGTAGCCCTCCCCGACGACGAAGCCCTGCCGGATGCGGCGGCCCTCGGACGTGCGGATCGGGATGTTCTGCAGGTTGGGCTTCTCGCTCGACAGGCGCCCGGTGGCGGCGACGATCTGGTTGAACGTCGTGTGGATGCGTCCGTTGTCGGAGATCTCCTTGATCAGACCCTCGACGGTGGTGCGCAGCTTCTGCTGGTCGCGGTGGCGCAGCATGATGACCGGCAGCTCGTGGTCGGTCTGCGTGGCCAGCCAGGCGAGCGCGTCGGCGTCGGTGGTGTAGCCGGTCTTGGTCTTCTTCGTCTTGGGCAGGTTGAGCCTGACGAAGAAGATCTCCTGCAACTGCTTGGGCGAGCCGAGGTTGAACGGCTCGCCGACCACCCGGTGCGCCTCCTCGACGGCCTGCTTGACGGCGGCGCCGAACTCGGCCTCCAGGCCCGCGAGGTAGGCGCGGTCGGCACCGATGCCGGCCCGCTCCATCTCGGCCAGCACGCTCAGCAGCGGGAGCTCGACGTCCTCCAGCAGCTGGGTGCCGCCCCGCCCGGCCAGGAACGACTCCAGCGAGTCGGCCAGCTCGCGCACCGCGTGGGCGCGCAGAGCGAGGTCCTTGGCGGGCGCGTCCTCGTCGTCGCCGAACAGCGCGGCCTGGCCGCCGGACTCCTCCTCGACCTTGAGGTCGCGGTGGAGGTAGCGGCGGGCCAGATCCTCGAGGGCGAAGGTGCGCTGGCCGGGCATGGCCAGGTAGGCGGCCAGCGCCGTGTCGCACGACAGGCCCTTCAGCTCCATCCCCTGGGCCCACAGGGCCAGCATGGGCCCCTTGGCGTCGTGGACGGCCTTCGGCCTCGCCTCGTCGCCCAGCCACGCCCTGAGGGCGCTCTCGTCGGCCTCGGTGAGCCGTGTGGGGTCGATGTGGGCGGCCGTGCCGTCGGGCGAGGCGATCGCGATGCCGTCGATGCGGCCGCGGCCGCTGCCGTAGGCGCCGCGGAAGGCCACTCCCGCGCGGCCCTCGGGCATCGCCGACAGCCATCCGGCCACCCTGTCGGGGCCGAGGATCACGGTCTCGACCTCGAAGCCCTGCTCTGGCTCCGCCTCGCCGGTGCCGAGCACCTTGAAGACGCGCTCGCGCAGCTCGCCGCGGATCTGCAGGGAGTCGAACAGCTTGTTGATCTCCTCGCGGTCCCAGGTGCCCTGCCGCAGCTCGGCCAGGTCGGCCTCGACGGGCACGTCGCGCAGCAGCTCGGTCAGCCGCCGGTTCATCAGGACCTGGGCGACGTGCTCGCGCAGCTTGTCGCCGACCTTGCCCTTGACCTCGTCGACCCGGTCGATGAGGGCGGTCAGCGAGCCGAACTCGCGCACCCACTTGGCCGCGGTCTTCTCGCCCACGCCGGGGATGCTCAGCAGGTTGTCGCTGGGGTCGCCGCGCAGCGCGGCGAAGTCGGGGTACTGCTGCGGGGTCAGGTCGTACTTCTCCTGCACGGCCTCGGGAGTGAAGCGGGTCATGTCGCTGATGCCGCGCCGGGTCATCAGCACCGTGACCGCGGGGCTGACCAGCTGGAGCGCGTCGCGGTCGCCGGTGACGATCAGGACGTTCATGTCCTCGGCGGCGGCGCGGGTGGCCAGCGTGGCGATCAAATCGTCCGCCTCGTAGCCGGCCAGCGACAGCCGCGGGATGCGCAGCGTGTCGAGCAGCTCGAAGATCAGCTGCATCTGGCCGCGGAAGTCCTCCGGCGTCTCGCTGCGGTTGGCCTTGTAGTCGGCGTACTCGGCATGCCGGAACGTGGGCTCGGACCGGTCGAAGCACACCACCACGTTGGTCGGCTGCTCATCCCGCAGGATGTTGGTCAGCATGGAGGTGAACCCGTAGACCGCCTCGGTGTGCTGACCGTCGGTGGTCATCAGGTTGGCATCCTTCAAGGCGTAGAACGCCCGATAGGCAAGGGAATGCCCATCCAGGAGCAACAGGCACGGACGGGCGGGGGTCACTTCACTCTTCGGCACACTCGCAGCCTAGTCTCCATGTGCGACAGAAAACGTGAGCTCTAGGTACAGGAGGCGTCCCCTTGACGTTCGACGTGGCAGCGGTGAACGAGCTGAACAAGGGCACGATCGGCGAGCGCATGGGCATCGAGTTCCTCGAGGCCGCCGCCGAGCGGGTGGTGGCGAGGATGCCGGTGAAAGGCAACACCCAGCCGTACGGCCTGCTGCACGGCGGCGCCTCGGTGGTCCTCGCCGAGTCGATCGGCTCGATCGGCGCGGCCATCCACGCCGGACCCCGGCGCATCGCGGTGGGGATCGAGATCAACGCCACCCACCACAGGTCCGCGACCGAGGGTTACGTGACCGGCGTGGGCACCATGCTGCACGGCGGCAGGTCACTGGCGAGCTACGAGGTGGTGATCACCGACGAGCAGGGCCGCCGGGTGTGCACCTCGCGCATCACCTGCATGCTGCGGGACGCGTGAGTCACAGGCGCGACTTGTGCCTATTCTTTGCGCGCCCGCCCCGGGGATCGCTACGGTGGTGCCGACAGACCCGCGGGGAGGCCGAGTAGAAAACGTGTGGGGCCGGGGAAGCCCTGCACGGTCCCAAAGGCCCCCCCGGGTTGCCCCTTACGGCTAGAGCACCTTCGACAGGAACAGCTTCGTCCGCTCGTGCTGCGGATTGCCCAGCACCTCGCGCGGCGCCCCCTTCTCGACGACGACGCCGTCGTCCATGAACACCAGCGAGTCGCCGACCTCGCGCGCGAAGCCCATCTCGTGGGTGACCACGACCATGGTCATGCCCTCCCGCGCCAGTCCCTTCATGACGTCGAGGACCTCGCCGACCAGCTCGGGGTCGAGGGCGGAGGTCGGCTCGTCGAAGAGCATGAGCTTCGGCTGCATGGCCAGCGCCCTGGCGATCGCCACGCGCTGCTGCTGGCCGCCGGACAACTGGGCGGGGTAGTTGCGCATCTTCGCGCCCAGCCCGACCCGCTCCAGCAGCTCGGCGGCCCTGGCGCGGACGGCGGCCGAGGACTCCCGCTTGACCCGCTGGGGCGCCTCCATGACGTTCTCCAGCGCGGTCATGTGCGGGAAGAGGTTGAAGCGCTGGAACACCATGCCGATGTCCTTGCGCTGCGCGGCGACCTCCTTCTCCTTGAGCTCGTGCAGCTTGCCGCCGTGCTCGCGGTAGCCGATCAGCTTGCCGTCGACCCACAGGCGGCCGGCGTTGATCTTCTCCAGGTGGTTGATGCAGCGCAGGAAGGTGGACTTGCCCGATCCCGACGGGCCGATGACGCACATCACCTCGCCGTTGCGCACCTCGAGGTCGATGCCCTTGAGCACCTCGACGTGGCCGAAGTTCTTGCAGACCTGCTCGGCCCTGACCATCACATCGCTCACGCCGCACCGCCTATGATCCTGACCCGGCCGCCGCCAGGGTGCGCTCCCCTGGCGAAGTGGCGCTCCAGGTAGTACTGCCCCACCATCATGATCGAGGAAAGGATCAGGTACCAGATGCACGCCATGATCAGCATCGGGATGACCTGATAGGTCGAGGCGTAGATCGTCTGCGCGGTGAAGGTCAGCTCGAGGTACGGCACGGCCGCCACCAGCGAGGTGTTCTTCAGCATCGAGATGGCCTCGTTGCCCGTCGGCGGCACGATGACGCGCATCGCCTGCGGCAGGACGATCCTGCGCATCGTCTGCATGCGGGTCATGCCCAGCGCCTGGGAGGCCTCCTGCTGGCCGGGATCGACCGACACGATGCCGGCCCTGATGATCTCGGCCATGTAGGCGGCCTCGTTCAGGATCAGGCCGATCGCCGCCACCAGGGCCAGATTCCCCACCAGCGACTGCGTGCTGAAGCTGATGAACTCCGGCCCGAAGGGGATGCCGAGGCTCAACGTCGGGAACAGCGCCCCGATGGCGCTCCAGATCAGCAGCTGGGTGTAGAGCGGGGTGCCGCGGAAGATCCACAGGTACACCCACGCCGTGCCGCGCATCAGCGGGTTGGGCGACATCCGCATCAGCGCGAGCACGACGCCCAGGCCGATGCCGCCGACCATGGCCACGAGCGTGAGCCAGATCGTGTTGCGCACGCCGTTCAGGACCGGCGCGGACAGGAAGTACCGCCACTGCTCGGGCCAGTTGTAGTTCGGGTTGGTGATGAGGTTGCTCACCAGCATCGCGGCGAGCACCACGATGACGGCCGCCGCCACCCACCGGCCGGGGTGCCGGACGGGCACGGCCCTGATCACCTCAGGGCGTGCCCTCTCCGTGTCGCTCATGGGTTATCCCTGTGCTCCGTTGATGACCGGGTCCGTGATGGCACCGTCGCCGACGCCCCACTTGTCGAGGATCGACTTGTAGGTGCCGTCCGCGATGAGCTCCTTCAGCGCGCCGAGCCACGCGTCCTTGAAGGTCGCGGAGTTCTTTCCGATGGCGTAGCCGTAGGGCGCGGTGTCGTAGGCCTGGCCGATGATCTCCAGCTTGCCGCCGGTCTGCTTGACCGCGTAGCCGACGATGGGCGAGTCGGCGAGCATGCCGTCGATCTTGCCCGACACCAGGTCGGCGTTGACCTCGGTCTGCTGCTTGCGCACGACCTGCTCGATGGCGGGCTTGCCCGCCTTGGTGCACTCCTCGCTCTTGGCCTTGATGTCGTCGACCTGCACGGTGCCCTGCTGCACACCGATCTTCTTGCCGCAGGCGTCGGCGGGGTTGACCGCCTTCGGGTTGCCCGTCTGGGTGGCCCAGGAGGTGCCCGCGGAGTAGTAGGTGACGAAGTCGACGACCTTCTCCCGCTCCTTGTTGTCCGTGAAGGAGGAGGCGCCCAGCTCGTACTTGCCCGACTGCAGGCCCGGGATGATCGTGTCGAAGCCGGCGTTCTGGAACTCGGCGGTCAGGCCGAGCTTGCCCGCGACGGCCTCCACCAGCTCGACGTCCCAGCCCACGATCTTCTGCGTGGCGGGGTCGACCGACTCGTTCGGCGGGTAGGAGGCGTCGACACCGACGATCAGCTTGCCGTCCGACTTGATGGCGTCGGGCACCATCGCCGCCAGCGTGCTCTGCGGGCTGGCCGCCGCCGAGGAGGCCCCGGTTGCCGCCGTGGCCGCCGGACTGGCGGCAGTGGTGCCGCCTCCGCCACCACAGGCCGTGAGCGTCAGCGCGCCCGCGACGACGAACGTGCCAGCCGCGAGCGCGCGGCGGGAAAGAGTACCCATACTCACAACGGTCCCCTTCGGTTCCTGGTCTTGTCGCAGAGATGCTCCCGCAAGCTTGTCACCAGGCAGATCACCGCTCAGACACAATCGGACAACTTCCTACAAGCGTAAGTCTTTCGATGAAGACCGAATATCGGCTCAACATCTCTTGCGGCGGACACCTGTCACATTGCCCGCCCTCCTCGTACGGTGGCGACGTGCGCCGACCCGTCCTCACCGCGTGCGCCCTCGTGGCGCTGAGCGCCCTCCTGGCCGCCTGCAGCCCCGCACCTCCACCGGCGAAGCCTCAGGCCAGCCCGACCTACGACCTGCCGGCCCGCCCGGTCCGCGTCAACGAGGTGCCGATCCACGCGGCGCCCGTCACCGACGGCGACACGCGATTCCAGGTGATCGGCCTGCAGACCGGCCAGGCCAGCCTCTCAGGCAGCCACGCGGAGTGGCCCGCCAAGGGGCAGTTCGTCACTGTCCGTGTCGTGGTGGAGAACCCGGGAAGATCCACGTCCCGGTTCGACGCGCGCAAACAGCGGCTCGTCACGGCCGACGGGCGGGAATTCCCCATCAGCGACACCGCGCAGATCACCAAACGCCAGCCCGTCGAGATCCCGGTGGGCGCCGGCGTGCGCATGGAGATGGACCTCTGGTTCGACATCCCCAAGGACGCCAGACCCACCGCCGTCAAACTGTACGGTGACCCGCCCATCGGCTATCCCACCACCGACGGCGTCCGGGTGGCGCTCACGTGAGGGTGAGGTGAGCGCGGGCGGAACCTGGACGGCCCCGCCCGCGCCGTACGTCAGTGCTGCTGGCCGTTGGGGCTGGTCTCGCCCAGGTCGCCGCCCAGATAGGCGGCGCGCACGGCCGGGTCGTTGAGAAGGTCGTGCGCCGGAGCGCTCTTGACGATCTTCCCGGTCTCCAGCACGTAGGCCCGGTGGGCCAGTTGCAGCGCCTGCTGGGCGTTCTGCTCCACCAGCAGGACCGTCGTGCCCCTGCGGTTGATCTCCTCGATGATGTCGAAGATCTGCTTGACCAGTAGCGGCGCCAGACCCATCGAGGGCTCGTCGAGCAGGAGCACCTTCGGCTTGGCCATCAGCGCCCTGCCGATCGCCAGCATCTGCTGCTCACCGCCGGACATCGTGCCCGCGGCCTGGTTGCGCCGCTCGGCGAGCCTGGGGAACAGCTCGTAGGCCTCGTTCAGCTCGGGGGCGATGTCGCCGCTGCGCGAGTAGGCGCCCATCAGCAGGTTGTCGTGGACCGACATGCCGGGGAAGATGCCGCGGCCCTCGGGCGCCTGGCCCAGGCCCGCCTCGACCCGCTTGTGGCCGGCCAGCTTGCTGATGTCCTTGCCGTCGAAGACGATCGAGCCCGACGACAGCGGGCGCAGGCCCGAGATGGTCTTCAGCGTGGTCGTCTTGCCCGCGCCGTTGGCGCCGATGAGTGTGACGATCTCGCCCTCGTTGACCTCGACCGAGATGCCCTTGATCGCCTCGATCTTGCCGTAGTGGACGTGGATGTCCTTGACCTCAAGAAGCATCTGCGGGTGCCCCCAAGTACGCCTCGATGACCCGAGGGTCGTTCCGCACCTCGTCGGGCAGGCCGTCCGCGATCTTCTGACCGAAGTCGATGACGCCGATGCGGTCGCTGATGCCCATGACGAGGCTCATGTCGTGCTCGATCAGCAGGACGGTGCGCCCCGCGTCCCGGATCTTCCTGATGAGCTGCTGCAGCGACTCCTTCTCCGCGGGGTTCATGCCCGCCGCGGGCTCGTCGAGCAGCAGCAGCTTCGGCTTGGTGGCCAGCGCCCTGGCGATCTCCAGCCGGCGCTGGTCACCGTAGGCGAGATTCTTGGCGTAGTCGCCGGCCCGGCTGGCCACGCCGCAGAACTCCAGCAGCTCCATCGCCAGCTCGCGGCCCTCGCGCTCGGCCTTGCGGTGCCACGGCAGGCCGAGAGCCACGCTGACCATGCCCGACCTGTGGTGCGCGTCGGCGCCCACCATGACGTTCTCCAGCGCCGACATGTTGTGGAACAGCCGGATGTTCTGGAACGTACGGGCGATGCCCCGCTTGGTGATCTTGAAGCGCTTCAGGCCGCTGATCTTCTCGCCCTCGAAGCGCACCTCGCCCTCGGTCGGCTGGTAGACGCCGGTGACCACGTTGAACACCGTGGTCTTGCCGGCGCCGTTCGGGCCGATCAGCGCGAAGATCTCGCCCTCGTTGACGGTGAGCTCGACGCCGCGCAGCGCCGTCACGCCGCCGAAGCGCATCGTGAGCCCTCGCAGCTCGAGCAGGGCCTTCTTCTCCTGGTTCACTTGCTGGCCCCCTCAACGACCTCGGGCTTGGCCTCGGGCCCCGCGACCTCTGCACCGAGACTGCCCATGCCGCCCGAACCTTCCTTCAGCTCGGCCTTGCGTTGTCTGGAGGGCAGCAGACCCTCCGGCCTGAAGATCATCAGAGCGACCAGCACCGCACCGAAGATCAGCATGCGGTATTCCTGCAGGCCACGGAAGCGCTCGGGCAGCCACGCGACGATGAACGCGCCCAGCATGACACCCGGAAGGTTGCCCGCGCCACCCATGACCACCGCGGCCAGGATCGTCGCCGACAGCAGGAACAGGAAGTCGTTCGGGTTCAGCGAGATGACCTTGGCCGCCCAGACCACGCCCATCGCGCCACCGATCGAGGCGCCGATGGCGAAGGCGAGCATCTTGAACCTGAAGGTCGGCACGCCCATGACCTCGGCGGCGTCCTCGTCCTCCCGGATGGCCGCCCAGGCCCGGCCGACACGGCTCTTCTCCCAGCGCTTCACCAGGATGATCACGACGACCGCGAGCGCGACCAGCATGTAGTAGTACGGCCGCGGGTCCAGCACGCCGTACTTGAAGATCTGGATGCCGAACAGCTCCACACCCTCGATGCTCGGCGGGTGCGGGATGCCGCGGATACCGTTCGGGCCGCCGATCGCGTCGGTGTTGCGGGCCGTGATGCGGATGATCTCACCGAAGCCCAGCGTGACGATCGCCAGGTAGTCACCGCGCAGCCGCAGCGTCGGTGCTCCCAGCACGACGCCGGACAGGGCGCAGATGAGGATGCCGACGACCAGGATCTCCCAGAAGTTCCAGCCCAGCCTGGTGCCCAGCAGGCCCATCGCGTAGCCGCCCACCGCGTAGAAGGCGACGTACCCGAGGTCGAGCAGACCGGCCTGGCCGACCACCACGTTGAGGCCGATCGCCAGCACCACGAAGGTGCCGATCGGGAAGAACAGCACGCTCGCCCAGTCGGAGTACGGCGACATGATCGGCGCCAGCGAGTCCGACGGGAGGAGCAGCGCGGCGACGATGAGCAGGATGTAGACCGCCCAGCGCTGCCACCAGGGAGCCACGGCCCACGCGTGGTGCAGGCGGTCGGTGAAACCGCCCCACGCGGAACGGATGTTTGACATTGCGTTCTTCTGGTTCATGCGCGCGCCTGCTGGAGTGATTCACCGAGAAGACCGGTGGGCCGGAACATCAGGACCAAGACGAGGACCGTGAACGAGATCACGTGCTTCCAGTCGGAGCCGAAGATGATGGCGCCGTAGTTCTCCACCAACCCCAGCGCGATTCCGCCGACCAAGGCGCCACGAAGGTTTCCGATGCCGCCGAGAACGGCCGCGGTGAAGGCTTTGATGCCGAAGAGAAAACCGATGTAGTAGTTGGTGTTCTCGTACGCGAGCAGATACAGCGCGCCGGCCACACCGGCCATCGCGCCGCCGATCAAGAACGTCATCTGGACGATCTTGTTGATGTCGACGCCCATGAGCACCGCGGCCTCGGGATTCTGCGCGGTCGCGCGAATACCACGGCCGATCTTGGTCCGGTTGACCAACCGCTCCAGCAGGATCATCATCAGCAGCGCGGACACGACCACGAACACCTGGTGAGCCATCACCTTGTGACCGAAGATCGAGAACAGCTCCGTGCGCTCCATGATGCGCGGCAGGCCCATCTGAATGCGGCCGCGCTCAGGCCTGTCGAAGACGGTAGGGATGATCAGGAGCGCGAACAGCTCCTGAAGGAAGATGGAGGCGCCGATGGCCGAGATGAGCGCGGCCAGGCGGGAGGCGCCACGCTTGCGCAGCGGGCGGTAGGCGATCCGCTCGAGCGCCGCGGCGGTGCCCGCCGAGGCGAGCGCACCGGCCGCGATCATGGCCACGACGAGGCCGACCAACGCGACACCGGTCAGGGGCGAGTTGATGCCGAGCGCGAACGGCACGTACATCGCGCCGAAAGTGCCGATCATGAACACTTCGGAGTGCGCGAAGTTGATCAGCCGCAGCACGCCGTACACCATCGTGTATCCGAGCGCGATCAGCGCGTAAATGGATCCGAAGGCAAGGCCGTCAATGGTTTGCGGCCAGAACTGAGCAAAGAAGTCATTGAACACTTGACGATAACCACTTCTAGGCGAGGGTTCTCCAGCACTGCCGGTAGCGAATGCGCGAAAGGAGCGGGACCGCTCGCGGCGATCCCGCTCCCCGCGTTCATCAGCTACCCGATCTCACCTGAGAGACAGGCGGGAGACCGTTACCCGAGCTTGGCCTCGGAAGCCTTGCCGAGCAGGCTGATGTTGCCACCCTTGACCTGGTACATGTAAATGTCCTTGGCCACGACCTCACCATTGGACTCGAACTTCACCTGCTTGGAAACGCCGGGGAAGTCGACCGTCTGGATGAAGGTGTTGATGTCCTCGGGCGTCACCTTGCCGGCCTTGACGGCCTCGATGAAGACCGAGGCGGCGTCGAAGCCCTCGGTGGCGTAGATGGCGGGGTCGGCGCTGTAGGCGGCCTTGTAGTCGGCCGCGAACTTCTTGACCTTCTCGTCGGTCACGTCAGGCGTGGCGATGTAGCAGGGGCAGCCCACGAGCGCACCCTCGGCGTTGGCCGCGCCGGCGCCCTCGATGAGACCCTTGTCCAGCGAACCGTCGCCGCTGAAGAACTTGGCGTCCTTCACACCCTTGTCACGCAGCTGCTTGAGCAGCGGACCGGCCGCCGCGTAGTAGCCGCCGAAGAAGATGGCGTCGGGCTTGCCCGCGGCCACCTTGTTGACCACCGAGGAGAAGTCGCTCTCCGCCGGGTCGAGCGAGTCGTCGGTGACGGTCACGCCCTTGGACTTCAGCTGCGCGCGGACAGCGTCGGCCAGCGGCTTGCCGTACTCGGACTTGTCGTCGATCACGAAGACGTTCTTGGCCGCGGCGGCGCCGGCGATGAAGTCGGCGATGCCGGGACCCTGCACGCTGTCGTTCGGCAGCACGCGGTGCCAGTACTTCCAGCCGTTCTGTGCCAGCGCGGCGTTGGTCGCCGAAGCCGAGACACTCGGAATCTTGGCCTCTTCAAGCACCGGAGCCACCTGGGCGGACTCACCGGAGAACGCGGGGCCGACCAGAGCCACGATCTTGTCGGTCTTGATGGCCTGCTGAGCGAGGCCGACCGCCTTGGTGGCGTCAGCCTGGCTGTCGTACTCCACCATCTCGATCTTGACCTTGGGGTTGGTCGCGTTGTACTGGTCGATGGCCAGCTTCGCGCCGTTCCTGGGCGGGATCACGATGCCCGCGTTGGAGCCAGTCAGGTCGCCCATGAAGCCAATCTTGACAGTGGTGGGCGCCGCTTCACCGCCACCAGTGGGCGCTCCCGCGGGAGCGTCGGAGCCGCCGCCGCACGCAGCGAGACCGAGCGTGAGAGCCATACCAACGGCAAGCGCGCCGCCGAAGCGAGCAATCTTTGGCCGCAAGGCTGCCTTCCTTTCGCCTGATCCTTTGTCAGGACCGGAATCACAGAGTCATACCCATGCTGGGCTGACCCAGGGGGGTTGTGACGGTTAGTACAGCCAGGAGATGTCACGGGTTGGTACAGCGAACAGCCTCGTTACCGCTTCGTTATTACACCGATCCTTTACGGCTACCGCAGCGAATTGAAAGGTCAAACAACCTCAAAGGAACGTTCCACAGTATGAAACGACCAGTAGACACTTCCGCACATCAGAGGGCATGCTGATGTGAAATCGGCCGGCGGATGACGCTGTGGCGGTCGGGAATCCGGCCGATTCCTCACCCCTGCTTGGCGGCGTCGTCCACGACGATCTGCGCCACCTCGCGCATGCTCAGCCGGCGGTCCATCGAGGCCTTCTGGATCCACCTGAACGCCTGGGGCTCGCTCCAGCCGTGCTGGGCCATCAGCAGACCCTTGGCTCGCTCGACGAGCTTGCGGGTCTCCAGCCGGCCCGACAGCGACGACACCTCGGCCGCCAGCGCCACCATCTCCTCATGCCTGCTGACAGCCATCTCGATCGCCGGCACGAGGTCGGCCTTGGTGAACGGCTTGACCAGGTAGGCCATGGCGCCCGCGTCACGCGCCCGCTCCACCAGGTCACGCTGGGAGAAGGCGGTGAGGATGAGGCAGGGCGCGACCCTGTCGGCCACGATCCGCTCGGCGGCGGAGATGCCGTCGAGGATGGGCATCTTCACATCGAGGATCACCAGGTCGGGACGGAGCTCGGTGGCCAGCTTGATCGCGTGCTCGCCGTCACCGGCCTCGCCCACGACGACGTAGCCGTCCTCCTGGAGCATCTCCTTGAGGTCGAGGCGGATCAGCGCCTCGTCTTCCGCGATCACCACTCGCCGCTGCGTACTCACGAGCAGAAGCCTACCGACGTCCGCTAGATTAGATCCACGCTGGCGTCCGGGGCTGATCCACCGCTGTGGGTAGACTCTGGACAGCAGAACCGGACAAGTCCGAAAAATGCCCCGATATCCCAATGGCAGAGGAAATGGTCTCAAACACCATCGAGTGTGGGTTCGAATCCCACTCGGGGCACCATCACCGCCGACCCTCCGATCCCGCCCCTCCGTAGAGCCACCATCCCGAAACTGTCGGTGACGGTTGCCATGCTGGCGGCATGCACCCTCGCGACACCGTGGACCGCGCACTCTCCCTGTCCGCCCAGGGCGTGAGCGACAGGGAGGTGGCCGCGCGATGCGGCGTCTCCGTCGGCGCCGTCAGGAAGTGGCGCACGGGCGAGCGGCGGGCCCGCGACGAGGCCGACCGATGGCGGCGCCGCGACTGCCCGCGATGTCACGACCGCCCGATGGACGTCACGGCCTACGCCCAGTTGCTCGGTCTCTATCTGGGCGACGGCCACCTCGCCCTGGGGCGCAAAGGGGTCTACCGGCTGTCGATCTCCTGTGCCGACGACTGGCCCGGCCTGATCGAGGAGACGGCCTCGGTCATGTCACGTGTCATGCCGACCTCGGCGGTCCACCGTCGCTCACGCAGAGGCTGCACGGAGGTGACGAGCCAGTCCACCCACTGGGCGTGTCTGTTCCCCCAGCACGGGCCCGGCCCCAAGCACCTGCGTGCCATCGTGCTGGTCCCCTGGCAGAAGGAGATCGTCGAGGCGCATCCAGGCCGGTTCGTGCGGGGGCTGATGCACGCCGACGGCTGCCGCGGCGTCAACCGGGTCAGGCGCGTGCTTCCCAGCGGGGTTCGGTGGTACGAATATCCGCGCTACCACTTCAAGAACGAGTCGGCCGACATCCTCCGGCTCTGCGGGGAAGCGCTCGACCTGCTGCGGGTGGCATGGCGCTACAGCAACCGCAACGACATCTCGGTGGCCAGGCGCGAGGCCGTCGCTCGGCTGGATCTTCATGTCGGCCCCAAGTACTGAGCCCTGCGCCGGCGGCGCCCGGGCCGACCGGCAGCCCGGACGCGGTCCCTGGTCGGGGCTCGCCCGCGGCCCCCGGTCAGTCGAGACCCTTCCTGCCCGGGGTCCAGAACGGCTTGGTGATGACGTCCCGCCGCGGCCAGCCCCGCTCGCCGACCAGGTGCGCGCGGACGGCCTGGATGGTGCGCGCCTCGCCCGCCAGGTAGGCAACGCCGGGCGCGTCGGGCAGGTCCAGCGCCGCCACCGCCTTCACCAGCGTCTCGGAGCCGACCGCGGGGACGCCGCTCCTGCACACCCTGACCAGGTCGCGCGGCAGGTCGAGATGGTCGCCGCCCTCCTCGGCCTCCACCGCGCCGAAGACCGCCGCGTCCGCCGGTACGGCACGCAGCATCGCCCCGAACGCCACGGCGGCCGTCTCCTCCCCCGCGAACAGGTGGTACGGCGCGCCCTGCCGTACGGTGAGCTTGCCTTCGGGTTTGGTGAAGGCGACCTCCTGGCCGGGGCGGGCGGTCCTGACCCAGGTGGCGCCGGGCGTGTCGGCGCCGTGGTCGTAGCCGATCAGGTCGATGCACTCCCATGTGGGGTCGTGCTGCCAGACGGAGTACGTGCGCAGCGTCAGCGGGGAGTCGACGAGGACGCGGACGTGTTGTCCCGGTGTCCAGGCCAGGCCGGCGGCGGCCTGCCCGGCGATCCTGAGCCTGCGCATCCTGGGGGCGACCTGTTCGGCCGCCACGATCTCACCGGTGACGAACAGCCGGGAACGCAGCGCGCGGGTGATGGTGTTCACGGCACCCCTCTCCGATATATCTGTACTATTCAGCGACTATATCGCGACATATCGCGCTGGGCGCGGGGTTCTGCGCCCCGAGATGTCGGCGGCGGCTCGGTTGGGATCGCGCTGGGCGGGGATGTTCTCCATCGACGTGATCACTGGAGGGGGGCAGGGATGACGCTGACCGTGTCGGACCGTGAGGCGTTCCTGGCAGAACCGCACATCGGGGCGCTGGCCGTACATGAGGAGGAAGGGCGCGGGCCGCTGGCCGTGCCGGTCTGGTACCACTACACGCCCGGCGGCGAGGTGGCGTTCCTGACCGACGGCGACTCCCGCAAAGCCGCGCTGATCACCAAGGCGGGGCGGTTCACCATGCTCGCCCAGCGGATGATCCCCACCTACCGCTACGTCTCGGTCGAGGGCCCCGTCATCTCCGCCAACCCGACGACCGTGGAGGAGATGGCCAAGATCGCCGCGCGCTACCTGCACGAGGACGCCGTCGAGGGCTACGTCGCCCAGTCGAACCTCTCGGCGCTCGTGACCTTCCACATGCGTCCCGAGCGCTGGCTGTCAGCTGACCTGGGCACCATCTGACGCTCCGGTATTTTGTGCCATGTGACTGCTATCGATCCCACCAGCACCGGCGCGTACGGCGTCGGGCTTGCCACGATTGCCGCCGACGGCACGGTTCTCGACACCTGGTTCCCCGCCCCCGCGTTGGGTGAGCCGCCCTCCGTGGGCACGCGGCGCCTGTCCGCCGAGGAGGCCGGCGACCTCGCCGCGCTGACCGGCAGGGACGACGCCCGTGGGGTCGAGGTGGTCGCCGTCCGCACCGGCATCGCCAAGCTGTCGGAGGCACCCGCCGACGCCTACGACGCCTACCTGCGCCTGCACCTGCTGTCGGCCCGACTGGTCCGCCCGCACGGGCTGAACCTGGACGGCGTGTTCGGCAAGCTGGCCAATGTCGTGTGGACCAACCACGGCCCGTGCGCCGTCGACGGCTTCGAGCAGACCAGGGTACGGCTGCGCGCCAAGGGCACGGTGACCGTCTACGGCGTGGACAAGTTCCCGCGGATGGTCGACTACGTGGTGCCGTCCGGGGTGCGCGTGGCCGACGCCGACCGGGTACGGCTCGGCGCCCACCTGGCCAGCGGCACCACGGTCATGCACGAGGGCTTCGTGAACTTCAACGCCGGAACGCTCGGCGCGTCGATGGTCGAAGGGCGGATCTCGGCCGGCGTCGTGGTCGGCGACGGCTCCGACGTCGGCGGCGGCGCCTCGATCATGGGCACCCTGTCCGGCGGCGGCAAGGAAGTCATCTCGATCGGCGAGCGCTGCCTGCTCGGCGCGAACGCGGGCATCGGGATCTCGCTCGGCGACGACTGCGTGGTGGAGGCCGGGCTGTACGTCACGGCCGGCACCAAGGTGGCCCTCCCCGACGGGCGCGTGGTGAAGGGCAAGGAGCTGTCCGGCTCGAGCGGGTTGCTGCTGCGCAGGAACTCGCAGACGGGAGCGGTGGAGGCGGTTCCGCGCACCGGAACGGGCATCGAGCTGAACGCGGCCCTGCACGCCAACGACTGACCCCGGACCCTTCTGTGTCGCCGACCGGAGTCATGGCCGGTCGGCGACGTCAGTCGAACAACTCGTCCACGGTGGTGACGTCGAACGCCCGGTCGATCCACGCGTCCGCGAGACCGGGATCGTGGCAGGCGAGGATCCGCTCCCGCGCCTGCTCCGAGACGACGAGCTTCCGCCTGGCGAGGATCTTCAGGATGGCTTCGGCCTTCCCCTCGGCCTTCCCTTCGGCCTGATACTTCCGAGCGAAGTCGCTCTTGTACTCGTAGGTTCCCACAGCCATCAATTCCTCCAGATGCTTGCGGGCGGCCTCCGGCAGCGCCGAGACCAGGTCGTTCAAGGGTGAGACCCATGGCGGATTATCGATTTTGCCTTCGAGGAAGGCGTGAGGCACCGCGGGAGCGCGACAGCACACTCCTGAGGAGCGCGCCTGCGCGGCGGCTCCCCGGAGGATGCGCATCCGGGGAGACACAGCCGAGGGCGCCGGGCGGGTGACCGTACCGCTCGCCTGGGGTCCGCCCATCCCGTCTGTATCGGGACGGCACGGGCGCCGGGTGAAGGGCGTGCTGTCAGTGGGCGTGGGAGACGGCGGAGCCGATCGTGTGGACGCGCAGCGCGTTCGTCGAGCCGGGCGTGCCGGGAGGCGAACCCGCGACGATGACGACCTTGTCGCCCTTCTCCAGCCGGCCGGTTGACAGCAGGGACGCCTCCACCTGCCTGACCATGTCGTCGGTGTGGTGCACGAACGGCACCTGGAACGTCTCCACCCCCCACGTCAGCGACAGCTGTCCGCGCACGTGGGGCGCGGAGGTGAAGGCCAGCAGCGGGATCGGCGAACGGTAGCGGGCCAGGCGGCGCGCGGTCTCGCCGGACATCGTGAACGCGACCAGCGCCTTCGCCCCGACGATCGCGCCGACCTCGGCCGCGGCGCGGGCGATGGCGCCGCCGGTGGTCTCGGGGAGACGGTCGAGGCTGTGGGTGGCGCGCAGCGACGACTTCTCCGCGGCGCAGGCGATGCGGTCCATGGTGGCGACGGACTCGACGGGGAAGCTCCCGACCGAGGTCTCGCCGGACAGCATGACCGCGTCGGCGCCGTCCATGACGGCGTAGGCGACGTCGGAGGCCTCGGCGCGGGTGGGACGCGGGGCGTTCATCATCGAGTCGAGCATCTGGGTGGCCACGATGACCGGGCGGGCCTTCTCGCGGCACAGCTCGATGATGCGCTTCTGGACGATCGGCACCTCTTCGAGAGGCAGCTCGACGCCGAGGTCGCCGCGGGCGACCATGATGCCGTCGAACGCCTCGACGATCTCGGGCAGCCGCTCGACGGCCTGCGGCTTCTCGATCTTGGCGAGCAGCGGGAGCCGTACGGCCTCCTGCTCCATGATGTTGCGGACCACGTCGGCGTCGGAGGGGCGGCGCACGAACGACAGGGCGATCATGTCGAACCCGGTGCGCAGCGCCCAGCGCAGGTCGGCCTCGTCCTTGTCGGTGAGGGCGGGGGCGCTGACGTTGACGCCCGGCAGGTTGAGCCCCTTGTTGTCGGAGATCATGCCGCCGATGACGACGCGGGTGGTGACGCGCGGGCCGTCGACGCGGGTGACCTCCAGGACCACACGCCCGTCGTCGACGAGGATCGTGTCGCCGGGCCGCACGTCGTTCGGCAGGCCCTTGTAGGTCGTGGAGACCTGCTCGCGGTCGCCGGGGACCTCCTCGGTGGTGACGGTGAACACGTCACCGAAGCCCAGACGCACCGGGCCTTCCTCGAACTTGCCCACCCGGATCTTGGGGCCCTGCAGGTCGGCGAGCACGCCTACACCGCGGCCGAGGTCGGCCGCCACCTCCCGCACGCGGTCGAAGACCTCCTTGTGCAGCTCGTGGGAGCCGTGGCTGAGGTTGAAGCGGGCGACGTCCATGCCGGCGCCGATCAGCTCGCGGAGCCGGTCGGGCGTGGAGGTGGCAGGACCGAGGGTACAGACGATTTTCGCGCGACGAGTCACGTGTCCTACCTTAATTGGTACAGACCACTTGGCAGTCACGCGCGGGAGAAATCCCGGTGACGACGTCTCCACAGGTACCCGACCCAGGAGATAACTACAAGGACGGCCACGCCGAGCCGTACGAGATTGGTGTATTTCTCCGGATAGATGACGCCCTCGATGTAGTGGTCGATGAACCCGGACGGCGGCAGCCCCGCCATCCCGGCCCGGCGCCGCCCCCAGTCCTCGGCGACGGTCAGCGGGCACTCGACGCCGGTGATGATCGACAGCACTCCCCAGCCGGCGACCGCCAGGTGCGCCCAGATGGAGCGCGGCCACCGCCACGCGAGGAAGCCGCCCACCGCCAGGTAGGCGAGGAACAGGAAGTGCGTGGTCATCGCGGCGTCCGCGAGCAGCCGGTACAGCGTGCCGTCCAGTACGGTCCTGTCCAGCAGCGTCCCGTCCGGTAGCGTCCCATCCAGTACGGCAAGCACGAGATAGCTCCTCCGTGGTCACCGGCTGACGTCTGCCCGGTCGACGCCACTCGGGCGCGACGGCGGGCCGCCGTCACATCACCCGCCGATCGCCTGGCCGTGCGCCGAACGAACCACGGATCCGCCGACCGCCTGGCCCGTGTGCCGACCGACCCGCGATCCGCCACGCCGGTGAGTCCACCGGTGTCGCGGTCCACGGGGCTGACCGCTCGCGAGCCGTCGAGTCGGGGCCCGCGAGCCGGAGACCCCCAACCGAGGTCCGCCGGGGCGCGTGACCACGGGGCAGCCGGACCACGGACCGAATGAATCCGCAGCCCACCGGTCCAGGTGCCGCCGACCCCACGGACTTGCCAGGCCGCCGGACCACGGACCGCCGAACCCACGGACCCCGGACCACGTAACCCGCGAACCACCTAACCCACGATCCACGGACCGCCGGACGGAGGGCCGCCGGTCCACCGAGCCGCTGATCCACCGGACCGTGCGACCACCGGGACCGCGCCCAAAAGACCGCCGAGCCGCCAAACGATCGGACGCCGCACCATCCAGCCGCCAGCCCACCAGCCGTCAGGCCTCAGGCCTCAGGCCTCAGGCCGCCGGACTACCGGACTACCGGACTCTCCATCGGACCGGCAAACCGCCGAACCGAAGGGGCCCGGATCTGCCGAGCCGACAGATCGCCAAGCCGCCAAGCCGCCGAGATCGCCGGGCTGTCGGGTCGCCGAGCCGCCGAGATCGCCGGATCGCCGAGGTCACCGGTCCGCCGGATCACGGGACCGCGACCCAGGAGACCGCGACCGTGAAGACGTCAGGTCGGAAACCGAACCCTTACCTCATGTTCTACCTCGCCGGCCCGCCTCGCGCCCCGTCTGTGCCAGATCAGATCCGCGCCCGTTTCAAGACGCGATCGTCTTCCCCAGCGCGAGCGTCTTCCAACGCGCGAGCGTCATCCAAGGCGCGAGGTTCATCCAGGGCAGCGAGCTTCATCCAGGGCGCGAGCGTCTTTCAGGGCGCGATCGTCGCCGCCTTGTAGGCGTTGACGACGCCCCTGCCGTAGAACCCGTTCTTCGCCGTGTCACCCTCGCAGACGTGGGTCTCTGTCTGCCCGAAGTACTTGTACTGGAAGGCGCGCGGCGACGGGCACGGCTTCGGTGTCGCGCTCGAGTACATCAGTCGCTCGACCGAGGCCGCGTCCATGGTCACCCCGCCGGGGCCCGGCCGGCCGAAGCGGCTGATGAGGATCGCGGCGACGCCGGTGGCGTGTGGCGCGGCCATCGAGGTGCCGTCCAGGTACTGGTAGTAGGCGCACCTGCCGTCGTGGCAGTCACGGACGACCTCCGCGGTCTTGGGCATGCCCGCCGCGTCGATCTTGTTCGTCGCGCGCATCGCGGCGGTAGGTGCCGCGGCCAGGATGGACCTGGTGGGCGAGATGCCGCCGCCGTCGAGCGAGTCGCCGCCGGGCGCGGACAGGTCGGTCTGTTCGATGCCGTAGTCGGAGTAGACCGCCTTGCGTCCCGACGGGCCGAGCGCGGCGATGGAGATGACGCCGTTCGACTCGACCGGCACGTTCAGGCAGGTGTTGTCAATCGTGCGGGACCGCTGGGAGTCCTTGGGGTAGTTGGGGCTCTTGTCGTCCGTGCGCGGGTGGCCCAGATCGGTGGAGCCGTTGCCGAGAGCGGCGATCACCGTGACGCCCTTGCTGCGGGCGTAGTCGATGGCGCGCTGCATACCGGTGATGATGGCGCGCTGCTCCGTCCGCTCGCGCTGGCTGTCGGCCTTGTTGTTCGGACAGTTGAACATCCACGGGTCGAGGTAGTAGCTCATGTTCACCACGTCGACGCCGGCGTCGGCGGCGTAGGTGAGCGCGTCGAGGCTGGGCTTGAGGAAGAACATGCCGGAGTCCTGGCCCGCCCGCAGGTTGAGCAGCTGCACGTTGGGGGCGACGCCCGCGATGCCCTTGCCGTTGATCGGGGAGCCGATGGTGCTGGCGACGTGGGTGCCGTGCCCGTCGTCGTCGACGTCGACGGGGTCCTTGCAGCTCTTGACCTCGCAGGGTCCGTCGAGGGGCTGGCCCTTGGGGTCCTTGGGCCGGTCGGTGACGAAGTTGCGGCTGAGCTCGCGGTTGAAGTTGGGGGCGATGTCGGGGTGTTTGCCGTCGATGCCGGTGTCTATGACGCCGACGAGCACCTTCTTGTCGCCGGGCGCGATCGCGTTGGCACGGTCGGCACCGATCATCTTCATGTCCCACTGGCGGGAGGCCAGCGGTTCGGCGGCCCGGGTGCCGTGCGCTCTCATGTCCGGCATGACAGAGGCGCGGGCCGACAGGGGCCGGGCGGGGAGGGCGGAGGCGTCGGCGCGTCCGGCTGCCACCCCGGCCTGTCCCGGGTGGAGGGCGGCCCACTGGTCCCGGGCGGAGACGTCGGCGCGCCCCGCTTCGGGGTGGAGGGCGGCCCATCGGTCCTGGGCGGCGGCCGAGGCGAAGCCGATCGGGCGGTCGCTGGAGACTCCCACGATCGCCGCGTCACGGGCGAGCGTGTCGACGAACGCGCCTTCGGTTCCCTTCACCACCACGTATCCGAGCTTGGGCTCGACCGACACGGCACGGCCGCCGTGGGCGGCGATCGCGGCGACGGCCTGGGCCTGCCTGCCCGCGGCGTAGAAGACGAGGTAGTCGGCGTCAGCGGAGGAGACCGGCCGCGCGAGCGTGGCGGCGGTGGTACATGCGGTCACCGACATCGCCATCGCCGCCGCGAGAAGTCCCAAGGTGATACGCCGCATAGAAACCCCCGTTTTCGGTCGCCGCATACGAGGGGAGCATCTTGTCGAGACCATTCCCCGTCTGCAACTTATTCACCCCTTTGTGTGCTTTATCGCGATCTTTGCCGCATGTTGGTCACGTACGCCAGCGCGCCACGCCGCCAAGGCGTACAGAACCTGCCGGCGCCGTGGAAGGGCCACGCCGGTGAACGGCGCCGCCCTGACGACGCGACCTGCCGGACCAGGCACCGTGGACGGCGTGACAGGCACTGAACGGCACCGTCTGGACGACGCGGCCTGCCGCCAGCCACGGATGGGGTGACAGGCCACTGAACGGCACCAGGTCAGGCGTCATGGACGGGATCGCACACCACTGCACGGTACCGCCGGGGAGATACGCCACGACCTGCGGTGGCACTCGACGCGCACAGATGGAGCCCCGCCACGGCCCGCGCCGGCCAGCCACGCCGCCGGGATGCACATCACCTGCTGGAGCATGCGACGGACCGGCGCACACCGGCGGCCGCCATGGTGGGCACGGCCAAACCACGCCGCCGGGGATGTGCGCGAGCGGGCGCCAGGAGCGTTCCGGTGGTTCTGCGGCACCAGGCGTCATAACAGGCACACACCGGCGAACGGCCCCGCCAGGGGCGCACAGAACCCGCCAGAGCAGACGCCATGGGACGGGCCGCACGCCGGTCAACGCCACCAGGGCCGCACAACCCCGCGCCGGAGCAGAAGCACCGGGCTCGTCGGAGCAGGTCAGGCGGGTTGCGACCCCCGAAGAAAGCGGGCTGCCGATCACTGCCGTGGTGTGCGCCGGACGAACCCGCCGGGGCCGCGCCGGCCACCGCGATGGCGAGGGCGGCGGCGCAGCGTCGTACGGAAGGCGACGAGAACGCCCGCCCGGGAAGCCCGGGCGGGCGTTCGTCGTTCACCTCGGCCGCGTCACACCAGCGGGCGCGTCGTCGGCAGGATCGGGTACGGCAGCGCCGTCTCGCCGGTCAGGAAGCGGTCCACGCCGGACGCGGCCGCCCGCCCCTCGGCGATGGCCCACACGATGAGCGACTGGCCGCGTCCCATGTCCCCGGCGACGAACACGCCGTCGACGTTGGTCATGTAGGTCTTGTCGCGCGCCACGTTGCCCCTGGCGTCGTAGTCCACGCCGAGGTCCTGCAGCAGCGCCCCCTTCTCGGGGCCGACGAAGCCCATCGACAGGGTGACCAGCTCGGCGGGGATCTCCCGCTCGGTGCCGGGGATCGGCTTGAAGCCTGCCTGCGGCCCCTCGACCTCGACCAGGCGCAGTGCCCTGACGTTGCCGTCGGCGTCGCCGACGAACTCGGTCGTGGAGACCGCGTAGACCCGTCCGCCGTCCGCGTCGGCCAGCTCCTCGTGGGCGCTCTCCATCTTGAACAGGATGGGGAACGTCGGCCAGGGCTGCGAGCCGGGCCGCGCGGCGGGCGGCTGGGGCATGATCTCCAGCTGGGTCACCGAGGCGGCCCCCTGGCGGATCGCGGTGCCGATGCAGTCGGCTCCGGTGTCGCCGCCGCCGATCACCACGACGTGCTTGCCGCGGGCGTTGATCGGGGAGTCGTCGAAGTCCCTGTTGGCCGGCGGGAGGTACTCCATCGCCTGGTGGACGCCCTTGAGGTCGCGTCCGGCGACCGGCAGGTCGCGCCAGGCGGTGGCGCCGCCCGACAGCACGATCGCGTCGAACTCTTCGCGCAGCTGGGCGGCGGTGATGTCGACGCCGACGTTCACCGAGGTCCTGAACTCGGTGCCCTCGGCGCGCATCTGCTCCAGGCGCCGGTCGATGTGGCGCTTCTCCATCTTGAACTCGGGGATGCCGTAGCGCAGCAGCCCGCCGACGGCGTCGGCCCGCTCGAAGACCACGACGTCGTGGCCGGCGCGGGTGAGCTGCTGGGCGGCGGCCAGGCCCGCGGGGCCCGAGCCGACGACCGCGACCTTCTTGCCGGTCTTCACGGCGGGGGGCTGCGGCGTCACCCACCCCTCGGTGAAGGCGCGGTCGATGATCTCGACCTCGACCCGCTTGATCGCCACGGGGTCGGAGTTGATGCCGAGCACGCAGGCCGCCTCGCACGGCGCGGGGCAGAGCCTGCCGGTGAACTCGGGGAAGTTGTTGGTGGCGTGCAGCCGCTCGATCGCCTCACGCCAGTCGTGGCGGTAGACGAGGTCGTTCCACTCGGGGACGAGGTTGCCGAGCGGGCAGCCGTTGTGACAGAACGGGATGCCGCAGTCCATGCAGCGGGCGGCCTGCTTGGTCAGCTTCGGCGCGGGGAAGTCCTCGTAGACCTCCCGCCAGTCGCGGATGCGGACGTCGACGGGACGGCGCGCCGGCAGCTCCCGGTCGTGCGTGAGGAAACCCTTGGGGTCGGCCATGGTGTGCGCCTCCTTAACCCTGAACCGCGGCGGCCATGACCGCCTCGTCGATGTCCCTGCCTTCGATGCGGGCGGCCTCGGCGGCCTGCAGCACCCGCTTGTAGTCGGTCGGCATGACCTTGCCAAACCTGGTGAGCGCGCCGTCCCAGTCGGCCAGCAGTTCCTTGGCGACGGGGGAGCCCGTCTCCTCGAAGTGCCTGCCGACGGTCTCGTGCAGGAAGGCGGCGTCCTTGTCGGTCAGCGGCTCGATGGCGACCATCTCGCGGTTGACCCGCTCGGCCCGCAGGTCGAGCAGGTAGGCGACGCCGCCCGACATTCCGGCGGCGAAGTTGCGCCCGGTCGGGCCGAGCACGACGACCTTGCCGCCCGTCATGTACTCGCAGCCGTGGTCGCCGACGCCCTCGACGACCGCGGTGGCGCCGGAGTTGCGGACGCAGAAGCGCTCGCCGACCACGCCGCGGATGAACACCTCTCCCGACGTCGCGCCGTACAAGGCGACATTTCCGGAAATGATGTGGCCGTCCAGCGGGGCGGTGTCGTGCGGGCGGAGCGTGATCCGGCCGCCGGACAGGCCCTTGCCCAGGTAGTCGTTGGCGTCGCCGGTCAGCCGCAGGGTCACGCCGCGCGGCACGAACGCGCCGAAGGAGTTGCCCGCCGAGCCGGTGAAGCTCACGTCGATCGTGTCGTCGGGCAGGCCCGCGCCACCGTACCGCCTGGTCACCTCGTAGCCGAGCATGGTGCCGACGGTGCGGTTGACGTTGCGGATCGGCAGGTCGAGCGTGACCGGGGTGCCGTGCTCCAGCGCACCCTCGGCCAGGGCGATGAGCGTGTTGTCGAGCGCCTGCTCCAGGCCGTGGTCCTGGGCCACGGTACGGCGCAGCGGCGTGCCCTCGGGCAGCTCGGGCCGGTGCAGGATCGGCGACAGGTCCAGGCCGTTGGCCTTCCAGTGGTCCTCGGCCGCGCTCATGTCGAGCATCTCGACGTGCCCGATCGCCTCGTCGAGCGAACGGAAACCCAGCTCGGCGAGGTACTCGCGGATCTCCTCGGCGATGAACTCGAAGAAGTTCACCACGAACTCGGGCTTGCCGCTGAAGCGGCTGCGCAGCTCGGGGTTCTGGGTGGCGACGCCCACGGGGCAGGTGTCGAGGTGGCAGACGCGCATCATGACGCAGCCGGACACGACCAGCGGGGCGGTGGCGAAGCCGTACTCCTCGGCGCCGAGCAGGGCGGCGATGACCACGTCGCGGCCGGTCTTGAGCTGGCCGTCGACCTGGACGACGATGCGGTCGCGCAGGCCGTTCAGCAGGAGCGTCTGCTGGGTCTCGGCCAGGCCGAGCTCCCACGGGGCGCCCGCGTGCTTGAGCGAGGTCAGCGGGGAGGCGCCGGTGCCGCCGTCGTGGCCGGAGATCAGCACGACGTCGGCGTGCGCCTTGGAGACGCCCGCGGCGACCGTGCCGACGCCGACCTCGGCCACCAGCTTCACGTGGACCCTGGAGACCGGGTTGGCGTTCTTCAGGTCGTGGATGAGCTGGGCCAGGTCCTCGATGGAGTAGATGTCGTGGTGCGGCGGCGGCGAGATGAGGCCGACGCCGGGCGTGGAGTGCCTGGTCTTGGCGATCCACGGGTAGACCTTGTGGCCGGGCAGCTGGCCGCCCTCACCGGGCTTGGCGCCCTGGGCCATCTTGATCTGCAGGTCGTCGGCGTTGACCAGGTACTCGCTGGTCACGCCGAACCGGCCGCTGGCCACCTGCTTGATCGCGCTGCGCCGGGCGGGGTCGTACAGGCGCTCGGGCTCCTCGCCGCCCTCACCGGTGTTGGACTTGCCGCCGAGCCTGTTCATCGCGATGGCGAGCGTCTGGTGCGCCTCCATCGAGATGGAGCCGTAGGACATGGCGCCGGTGGAGAAGCGCTTGACGATCTCCGAGACCGGCTCGACCTCTTCCAGCGGCACGGGCGCCCGGTCGGACCTGAAGGTGAACAGGCCGCGCAGCGTCATCAGCTTCTCGGCCTGCGAGTCGACCAGGCCGGTGTACTCCTTGAAGATCTCGTAGCGGCGGCTGCGCGTGGCGTGCTGCAGCTTGAAGACCGTCTCGGGGTTGAACAGGTGCGGCTCGCCCTCGCGCCGCCACTGGTACTCGCCGCCCACGTTGAGCCGCCGGTGGGCGTTCTCGACGCGCGGGTAGGCGTGGCGGTGGCGGGCGGCGGCCTCCTCGGCGAGCACGTCGAAGCCGACGCCGCCCAGGCGCGAGGTGGTGCCGACGAAGCAGGTGTCGACGACCTCCTCGCCCAGGCCGAGCGCCTCGAAGATCTGCGCGCCGGTGTAGCTGGCCACCGTGGACACGCCCATCTTGGACATGACCTTGATGACGCCCTTGCCGTAGGCCTTGATCAGGTTGCGCACGGCCTTGGGCTTGTCGACCTGGAGCATGCCGGTGTCGACCATGTCCTCGACGGTCTCGATGGCGAGGTAGGGGTTGACGGCGCCGGCGCCGTACCCGATGAGCAGCGCCATGTGGTGGCACTCGCGCGCCTCGCCGGTCTCGATGACCAGGCCGATCTTGGTGCGGGTCTTCTCGGCGATGAGGTGGTGGTGGACGGCACCGGTCAGCAGCAGCGACGGGATCGGCGCGAGCCGCTCGGAGAAGCCACGGTCGGACAGCACGATGACACGCGCGCCGCCCGCGATCGCCTCGGAGACCTCGGCGCAGATGGCGGCCAGCCGGTCGCGCAGCGCCTGCCCGCCGCCGGCCACCTCGTACAGGCCGCTGACGACATAGGGGTGGAAGCCGGGCAGGTGGCCCTCGTCGTTGATGTGGATGATCTTGGCGAGCTCGTCGTTGTCGATCACCGGGTACGGCAGGACCAGCTGCCGGCACGAGGCGGGGCCGGGCTCGAGCAGGTTGCCCTCGGGGCCGAGCGTGCTGGCCAGCGAGGTGACCAGCTCCTCGCGGATGGCGTCCAGCGGCGGGTTGGTGACCTGGGCGAACAGCTGGCTGAAGTAGTCGAACAGCAGCCTGGGCTTCTCGCTCAGCACGGCGACGGGCGTGTCGGTGCCCATCGAGCCGATCGGCTCCTGGCCGGTCCTGGCCATGGGGCCCAGGATGATCCGCAGCTCTTCCTCGGTGTAGCCGAAGGTCTGCTGCCGCTTGACCAGCGTCTCATGGGTGGGCAGCTCGTGAGCGCGGGCGGGCAGCTCCTCGAAGCGCACCAGACCCGCGTGCAGCCAGTCCTCGTACGGGTGCGCCGAGGCCAGCTCGGCCTTGATCTCGTCGTCCTCGATGATCTTGCCGCGGGCGGTGTCGATGAGGAACATGCGGCCGGGCTGCAGGCGGCCCTTGCGGACGACGTCCTCCGGCGCGAAGTCGAGCACACCGGCCTCGGAGGCCAGCACGACCAGGCCGTCGGTGGTCACCCAGAACCGGCCGGGGCGCAGCCCGTTGCGGTCGAGGACGGCTCCGGCCAGCGTGCCGTCGGTGAAGGTGATCGAGGCGGGGCCGTCCCAGGCCTCCATCATCGAGGAGTGGAACTCGTAGAAGGCCCGGCGCTGCGGGTCCATCTCGGTGTGGTTCTCCCACGCCTCGGGGATCATCATCAGCACCGCGTGCGGCAGCGAGCGCCCGCCCAGGTGCAGCAGCTCCAGCGTCTCGTCGAAGGAGGCGGTGTCGGAGCCGTCCGGGTCGCAGATCGGGAAGAGCCGCTCCAGGTCGCCGGGGATGAGGTCGGAGGCCAGCATCGCCTCGCGGGCGCGCATCCAGTTGCGGTTGCCCTTGACCGTGTTGATCTCGCCGTTGTGGGCGACGTAGCGGTAGGGGTGGGCCAGCGGCCAGCTCGGGAAGGTGTTGGTCGAGAAGCGCGAGTGCACGAGCGCGATGGCGGTGTCGTAGCGCTCGTCGGACAGGTCGGGGAAGAACGGCTCGACCTGCAGCGGGGTGAGCATGCCCTTGTAGACCAGGGTGCGGCTGGACAGCGAGGGGAAGTAGACGTCCGCCTCGTGCTCGGCCCGCTTGCGCAGGCAGAAGGCGAGCCGGTCCAGCTCCAGGCCGCTGCCGCCGTTCGGGTCGGCGACGAACAGCTGGCTGAAGTGCGGCATGACGGCGCGGGCGCTCGGGCCCGCGTTCGAGGTGTCCACGGGGACCTCGCGCCAGCCGAGGACCGTCAGGCCCTCCTGCGCCGCGATCTCCTCGATGAGCCGCACGGCGCTCTGCCGGGCCTGGCCGTCGACGGGCAGGAAGGCCATGCCCACGGCGTAGTGGCCGGGCTGGGGCAGCGGGAAGCCGGTGACGGCCCGCAGGAAGGCGTCGGGGATCTGCGTCAGGATGCCGGCGCCGTCGCCGGTGTCCGGCTCACTACCCTTGGCCCCCCGGTGGTCGAGATTGCACAGCGCCGTCAGGGCCTTCACGACGATCCCGTGGTCTCGGCGCCCGTTCGCGTCCGCGACCATGGCGACACCGCAGGCGTCGTGCTCGTTGGCGGGGTGGTAGAGGCCCTGGGGGGCGGGGAACCCGAGGTGGGCAGCAGGCATTGAATCCCTCCCGTCGTCATCGTCTGCTTTGGTGTTGCAGGCGGGGACGACGTTGGCCCTGCTGCTGTTCGGTGGGTAGAGGGTATCGCACCCTGCCGGATTAGTGCCCACCCGGTCCACATCGCGAACATTCACAATATTTCGGCATGTGGACTCAGGTGTCCCAACACGCGATACCTTCCACATATTCCTCACTGATGTCCGCCCAGTCGCCGGTGCCGGGCGCGCAGGCGCTCCCCCGTCGCGCGGCTAAGGTTGCTCCATGGAACGCGACGGCCTCGAAGCCCTGCTGGCGAGCGCGGGCGCCGACGGCAAACGGCTGCGCCACGCCCTCATGCTCGTGTGCGACAGCCAGTGGTGGACCCTGGCCGACCTGGTCAGGGCGAGCGCCACCTCCAGACGCTCCGTCGAGGCGCTCCTGCGCGAGATCAGGCTCGAACGGCAGGGCGAGCGCTTCCGGGTGCCGCTCCCCCACACCCCCGACTACCAGGACCTGTTCGCGGTCAGCGAGCCGCCCGCCGACCCCGTCGCCCACCTGCTCCCCCACTACGAGCACGTGGTCAAGCGCATGCACCACCTGATCAGGCATGCCCCCGCCGCGCGGCAGGCGCTCGACCACGTCTCCGCCACCGCCGAGACCGTCGTCCGCCGCGCCCTGCTGCTCGGCGCCAGGTTCTGGCTGCCGGGCGCGCGCGTGCTGTGCGTCGGCGACCACGACCTGACCTCCCTCGCGGTACGGCTGGTGCATCCCGAGGCCGAGGTGACGGTGGTCGACATCGACGAGCGCATCCTGGCCTACATCGACGCCCAGGACCTGGGCGTGTCCACGCGGTGGGCCGACCTGCGGCTCGGGCTGCCCGCCTCGGTGCGCGAGCACGACCTGGCCGTCACCGACCCGCCGTACACGCCGGAGGGGGTGGGGCTGTTCGTGGGCCGCGCCGTCGAGGGGCTGAAGGACGACGGCCGGATCCTGCTGGCCTACGGCGCGAGCGAGCGCACGCCCATGCTCGCGCTCAAGGTGCAGCACACGCTGTCGGCACTCAACCTCGCCTACGAGGCGGTCTACCCCGACTTCAACCGCTACTTCGGCGCGGAGGCGATCGGCTCGGCCGCCGACCTGTACATCCTGCGGCCCACGACGAAGACCCGCCCCGCCGTCGCGGCCCGCGTCGACAAGCTCGCGACCGCGATCTACACCCACGGGCCGCAGTCGATCGAGTCGGCGCCCAAGGGGGCCGAGAAACCCCAGGGCGGTCCGGGCACGGGGCCCGACCTCGCGCCCGGGTTCGCGCCCGACCTGCTCGTCGGCGACTGGCCCAAGGAGCTGCCCCAGCCGCGCGCCAGGCTGGCCACCTGGCTGACCAAGCCGCACGCGACCGCGCCCTCGACGGTGGCGATCGCGGTGCCGGCGGGGCTCGAGGCCGCGCTCCCCCGCCTGCTGCTGGCCGGGCGCGCGGCGCGCGTGCGGGTCCACCTGGCCCAGCCGCCGCGCGACCTGCCGCGGCTCCCGGAAGTCTACGAGATCACCATGGACGGCCCGGTCCTGGACGCGGTACGGCTGCCGCCGCCCGCCGACGAGACGGGCCGGCTGGTGCGCCGGGTCCTGGACAACGCCCACGGCAAGGCGGCCAACACCTGGCGGGAGGGGCTGATCGCCGCCGCCGCGGCCAGGGGCGTGACGCTGACCAAGAACGACGCCAGGGCGCTCATCCGGGCGGCCGCCCCGTGGGTGGAGTCGGTCACCGTGCTGGAGCTGCCGCTCCACCGCCTGGAGTCGCTGCCCGAGGCGGTCGCCGCCACCCTCGCGGCCCTCCCCCGCTGACGGGCCCGGCGCCCGCCTCCGCCGCGGGACAAGGTGCCGGGCGGCGCGGCCCCGCACCGAGCTCAGGTCGCGCGACCGGGCGGCGGCCTCAGGCGGCTCAGGTGGGGCGGGCTCAGGCGGGCTCAGGCGGGCTCAGGTGGCGGGCCCTCAGGCGTGCTCAGGTGGCGGCGATGACGCGGTCCGCGACGACCGCGCGGGCCAGGCCGTCGAGCGCGATCTGCGGGTGGACGAGGTCGTGGTCGCCGCCGCCGACCGGCCCGACCCAGCTCACCGTCACGAAGTGGCCGAGGGCCCGGGCCTGCGCCCTGCTGCGGGCGGCGTCGAAGGCGACCGTCTGCCGGACGAAACCGCTCGATCCCAGCGCGGACACCAGTGCGTCGGCGGCCCGTCCGTCGGTCAGGTTGAACAGCAGGAACTGGCCCGCGACCGTCCGGTCCGCGCTGGTGTAGGCGGCGTGCAGGACCTGCGTGCAGCCCTCGGCCGCCACGCCCGCCAGCATCTCGCCGCAGTCGTCCAGCAGGCCGGAAGACCCGCGCACCATGGTGACCCCGCCCGAGGCGAGCGTCGTGGTCTGCGGGCCGAGAACCTCGGCCACGGTGAGCGGCGTGGGGTCGAGCGCGGCGGTGTCGATGACGGCGTACTGCGCCGAGGTTCGCTCGCCGGTGAAGACCCCGGGTCGCGGCCCGTCGCCGCGCAGGAAGAGATAGGCCGTGGCGGCGGCGAGCGCCACCAGGGCGACCAGGACGGGGATGAGAACGCGGCGCGGCACGGTCATCAAGCCTAGGAGGTGCCGGTGAGCGCCACGACCCGCTTGAACAGAGCCTTCTCGGCGGCCCGCACGGTCAGGGCGAGGTTGGCGAAGTCGTCCCTGGGTGCGGGCTCGGCGCCGTCGGCGCGCGCCAGCCACACCAGCGCCACGTAGTGGCCGAGCGCGTAGGCGCCGCCCTCGGTGTAGGCGTCAGGGGGGAAGGCGGTGACCGGACGCACCCAGCCGCCCCTGTGCAGCGACTTCAGCGACTCGACCAGCTCGCCCGCGACCTTGGCGTCGTTGAGGTTGAGCAGCGTGAACTGGGCCAGGTAGCGGCCGTCGGCGCTGGTGTAGGCGGCGCGCGCGGCCTGCGAGCAGCCCGCCTCGGCGGCCTCGGTGACCAGCTCCGCGCCCCAGAGGGCGGCCGCGCAGTCGGCGTCGACGACCTTCTCCGACAGTTTGAAGGTGACCTTGTGCGCCCCGGTGAGGGTCCTGCCGGGGAACAGCTCCTTGGCGGTGAACGGCTTGGCGTCCTTGGCCCGCTCGGCGATGGGCTCGAACACCTTGGGCGAGGCCCATCCCTCGAACCGCTCCGGCCGTAGCCCCTCGACGGTCAGCCCGGCGGCCTGCTGCGGCTCGGTCCTGGCGTCGGCGCCGAGCGCGGCGACGACGGAGGTGAGCGTCACGGCGGCGACGAGCACGCCCGCGACGCAGGCGATGATCACCAGCAGGCGCTGCTGTTCCGGCCTCAGCCCCCAGTCGGTGAGCAGGGGGAGGTTCCAGTCGGGCGGCGGTGTCTTCCGGCGTTTCCTGGTGCTCACAGCCCGCCCGTTCCTCCGATCAGGTGGCCGAGTCCGAAGGTGAGGCCCGCCGCGACGACCCCGACGACGAGCTGGCGCAGGCCCGAGTACCACCAGCTGCGGGCGGTGACGGTGGAGACCAGCGCGCCCGCCCCGAACAGCGCCAGGCACGACAGCACGGCCGAGGCGGTCAGGCTCGTGACGCCGAGCAGGTACGGCAGCAGCGGCAGGAGCGCGCCCACGCTGAAGGACAGGAACGACGACACCGCGGCGGTCTTGGGTGAGGGCAGGTCGGCAGCGGTGACGCCCAGCTCGGCCTGGGTGTGGACCTCCAGCGCCCGGTGCGGGTCGCGGGAGATCTGCCTGGCCACCTCGGCGGCGAGCTCCGGGTCGACGCCCTTGTCGATGTAGGCCTGGGCGAGCTCTTCCTGCTCGGCCTCGGGATGCCGGGCGAGCTCGCGCCGTTCGACGTCGATCTCGGCGAGGGCCAGCTCGCGCTGGCTGGCCACCGAGACGTACTCGCCGCCCGCCATGGAGAACGCGCCCGCGGCCAGCCCCGCGATGCCGGCGAGCGCGATCACCTTGGTGTCGCCGGTGCCGCCCGCGACACCGGCGATGAGCGCGAAGTTGGACACCAGCCCGTCCATCGCGCCGAAGACCGACGGGCGCAGCCATCCGCCGTTGACGTCACGATGCTGGTGGTGGATCTCCGCGCGCCCGCTCATCAGGACTTCTCTTCCTCCGGTACGGCCTGGGCCTTGCCGTCCCCTTCCCCGTCGGGCGCCTTGTCCTCGTCGTCGTTCCGCTCGCTCCCCGCGCTGTCCTCCTCACCGGCGGGCGGCGCCTGCTCGGCGGCGGTGTCGCCGCCGGACGGGTCGGCCGAGGGCGAGACGACGGTCTCCTCGGTGTCCTTGTTCCTGGTGGCCCAGAAGTAGACCAGGGCGCCGACGAACAGCACGAGCGCGGTCCACTGGTTGATGCGCAGGCCGAGGAAGTGGACGGCGTGGTCGACGCCGCCGACGGGGTCGACCCGCAGCCCCTCGATCCAGAACCGGCCGAGGGTGTAGCCGGCCACGTAGAGCGCGAACAGCCTGCCGTGGCGCAGCGTGAACCGCTTGCCCACCCAGATCAGCAGGAAGCCGAGCGCGACGTTCCACAGCGACTCGTACAGGAACGTCGGGTGGTAGAGGCCGGTGTAGCCCTCGATCGTGCCCGCCTTGCCCGGCTCGATCTCCAGCCCCCAGGGCAGCGTCGTCGGGCTGCCGAACAGCTCCTGGTTGAAGTAGTTGCCCCACCGGCCGATGGCCTGGGCGAAGGCGATGCCGGGCGCGATGGTGTCGGCCACCGCGCCCAGTGACAGCCCCCGCTTACGGCAGGCCAGCCAGACGCCCACGCCGCCGAGCGCGATCGCCCCCCAGATGCCGAGCCCGCCGTTCCAGATGAACAGCGCCTCGTACGGCTCGTTGGGCGCCCGGTCACCGAAGTAGAGCTGCCAGTCGGTGATCACGTGGTAGAGGCGGCCGCCGATCAGGCCGAAGATCACCGCCGGGACGGCGATGTCGACGATCGTTCCGGGCGTGCCGCCGCGAGCCCGCCAGCGACGCTCGCTGATCCAGACCGCGACGATGACGCCCAGGACGATGCACAGCGCGTAGGCCCTGATCGGGATCGGGCCGAGGTACCAGACCCCCTGGGAGGGGCTGGGAATCGAGGCAAGGGGCATGTCAGTGGAGAGTAGCGGACCGAGGGCTACTTGGCGGCATCGAGCCGAGGGCTACTTGCCGGCATCGAGAACGACCCTGCGCAGCTCGCTGGGCACGAAGGCGACGTCCTGCTCCATCTTGGTGCCGTTGAGCTTGACCGTCGGCGTGCCCTCGATCTTGGCAGCGGCGAGCGCCTTGTCGCTGTCGGCGATGTGGGTCTGGGCGTGCTTCTGCGAGGTCACGCAGGTGGCGAAGTCGGGGGCGGTGACGCCGGCCTCCTTGCCAAGCTCGACCAGCTCGGCGGTGGTGAAGCCCTCGACGTGCTCCTGGGGCTGCTTCTCGAAGAGCTTGTCGTGGAAGGCCATCCACTGCTTGCCGTCGGTGACGCAGCGGGCCGCGGCACCGGCGCGTACCGAGTTGTTCCGGGTGATGCCCTTGTTCATCTGCGGCGGGAAGATCGTCAGCGGGTGGTAGACGACCTTGGCCTTGCCCTCGGCGGCCAGGTTCTTGAACGTGGCGCCGCTGGTCTTCTCCAGCTGCTTGCAGGCGGGGCACTGGAAGTCTTCGTAGATGTCGATGACGGGGGCGGTCACGCCCGGGTTGGCCATCACGGCCGTGCCGTCGCTCTGCAGCGCGATGGGCGCGAGGTTGTCGCCGGCCTGCTCCGACTGGCTCTGGTTGGCCGCGTACAGCCACCCGGCGCCGACGGCCGCGAGGGCGACGACGCCCACGGTGACGTAGGTGGCCATGCGCTTGCGCTGGTCCTGCTTCTTGTCGGCCTCGCGCTGCGCCTTGATCCTGTCCCGCGCGGACTGTTCCCGCTGGGCCTTACTCATCGTCGTCCCCTTCGAAATCATCACTGTGCCCGCTTCCCCCCGCCAGCCCGAGGGCGGCGTCCAGGGCGAACCGCCCCGGAGGGAAGCGAACGGTCCACGCGGCCAGCAGCACCAGGCCGAAGTCGCGGACGATGTCGAGCAGGTAGCTCGGCTCCTCCCACGCCTTGAGCTCGCCGCCGCCGCCGAAGCAGCCGCAGTCGATCCGCAACCCGTTGGCCCACGCCCACGCGATACCGAGG
This sequence comes from Nonomuraea sp. NPDC004354, assembly GCF_053602555.1. Lineage (NCBI taxonomy): Bacteria > Bacillati > Actinomycetota > Actinomycetes > Streptosporangiales > Streptosporangiaceae > Nonomuraea > Nonomuraea sp. NPDC004354. The sequence goes on from NZ_JBSGDV010000006.1 coordinate 278,912, forward strand.
ACGAAGGCCAGCATGAGGAGCCCGCCCACCACCGCGGCCACCCTGGTGAGCAGGCCGGCCACCAGCAGCACGCCGACGACGATCTCCACGATCGGCAGGGCGTAGCCCACTGCCGTGGCGATCGCCTCGGGCAGCAGCTGGTAGGCCTTGACGGCCAGGACGGAGTTGTAGATACTACCGATCTTCAGGCCGCCGGCCACGATCAGCACTCCACCCAGGACCAGTCGAGCGACGGTCGTCACCCAGGGTATCGCCACCCTCGCACGCTGTAGCGGTTGCAACGCGGTCACATGCCTCTCCTCTGTTGTCGCACCTGGGAATGCGCACAGTACCTGGGTGTCATCTGATCACGTGCTGAATAAGGCTCAACTAAGGTCGGCGGTCACCAGACCGCCGTGTTGCTGAGCGCGGAACTCGCTGGGCGGCAGGCCCGCCCTGCGGGTGAAGATCCTGGTGAAGTAGGCGGGGTCGTCGTAGCCGACCCGCCTGGCGATCGCGGCGACCGGCAGCTCCGAGCCGGCCAGCAGGTCCTTGGCCCGGTTGAGCCTGATCGACAGCAGGTAGTCCTTGGGGCTGCAGCCGGCCAGGCGGCGTACCACCACGCGCAGGTCGCCGACCGTCATGCCGAGCCGTTTGGCGTGCTCGGCGACGGAGATGGGCAGGCAGGCGTCCCTGGCCAGGCCTGCCAACACCGGGTGGCCGGTGGCGTCCTCGTCGGCCCTGGCGTGCCGGAGCGCGACGAGAACCTCGTGGACCAGCGCGGAGGTCTCGACCTCCAGGTAGGGGCTGCCCCTGCGGATGGCCTGCGCGATGCGGCCGATGGCGTGCGCGGCGGGCTCGGCGGTGGTCAGCGGGGTGACGGGCGTGGCCGTGTCGACGAAGCCGAGGTCCTGGTAGGCGGTGGCGGCGGGCCCGGTGAAGTCGACGAACCATTCGACCCAGCCGGTGTCGTGCGGCGCGTAGTGGTGCTTGACGCCGGGCAGCAGCCACAGGACCGACGGGGCGGTGACCTCCACGGGTACGCCGCCGGCATGGGAGAACCAGCCGTTGCCCTGGGTGACGACGACGGCGACGTGGTGGTCGAGCGCGCGCGGGCCCACGGTGGGCAGCCGGCCCTCCAGGTGGCCGACGCCGAGGCAGACGAGGCCGAGCCTGCGGTGAGCGGGGCCTGGGGTGAGGTAGTGCATCCACCGCCGGAAGTCTTCGGCCATCCGCTCCCCCCTTCCGTCCAACAACTTCACCAGCTTTGTCCATGGCCCCTGAGCTGGGGAATCGGCAAGCTGCTACGCGCGGAATCCTATCCCAAGGGGCAAGATGCGATATTTCACGATAAATGGGGGCGCTTTTCGGCTGGACGGCGAGGAGTTCAGGGTGCTTTCAGGCGCCCTGCACTACTTCCGCGTCCTCCCCGAGCAGTGGAGCCACCGGCTGAGGATGCTGAGGGCCATGGGCCTCAACACGGTGGAGACCTACGTGCCGTGGGACCTGCACGAGCCCCGCAAGGGAGAGTTTCGCAGGCTCGACGAGCTGGGCGCCTTCCTCGACGCCGCGGCGGCCGAGGGGCTGCTGGCCATCGTCAGGCCCGGGCCGTACATCTGCGCGGAGTGGGACAACGGCGGCCTGCCCTCGTGGCTGACCGCCGAGCTCGGCCCCCGGGTGCGCACCAGGGACGCCGAGTACCTCTCCCACGTCGAGCGCTTCTTCGACGAGGTCGTCCCGCTGATCGCCGACCGGCAGGTCACCAGGGGCGGCAACGTGATCATGGTGCAGGTCGAGAACGAGTACGGCTCCTACGGCAGCGACGCCGTCTACCTGCGCCACCTGGCCGACGACCTGATCGCGCACGGCGTCGAGGTTCCCCTGTTCACCTCCGACGGCGCCGACGACTTCTACCTGACCGGCGGCACCGTCCCCGGCGTGCTGGCGACCGTGAACTTCGGCTCCGGTCCCGAGGCGGCCTTCGCCAAGCTGCGCGAGCACCGCCCCGACGACCCGCTGATGTGCATGGAGTTCTGGTGCGGGTGGTTCGACCACTGGGGGCAGCCGCACGTCACCCGCGACGCCGCCGACGCGGCCGACAACCTGGAGCGGATCCTGGGCGCGGGCGCGTCGGTGAACCTGTACATGGCCCACGGCGGCACCAACTTCGGTACCACCGCCGGCGCCAACCGGGTCGGCGAGCTGGCCCGCGGCGAGTACCGGCCCACGGTCACCTCCTACGACTACGACGCCCCGATCGACGAGCGCGGCGCCCCGACGGAGAAGTTCTGGCGCTTCCGCGAGATCCTGTCCCGGTACAACCCGTCGCCGCCGGACGTGCCCGGACTGCCTCCCGTGCTCCCGCCCTCCGTGGTGCCGCTGGCCGAGTCCGTACGGCTGCGCGACGTCCTGGACGAGGTGGCGGGTCCCGCGGTGACCGCTCCGCTGCCGCCGTCGTTCGAGGATCTCGGGCTGGCCCACGGTCTGGTGCTGTACCAGGTGGAGGTGCCGGGGCCGCGCAGGCCGTACCGGCTGCGGGTGGGCAGCGTGCACGACCGCGCCCACCTGTACGTGGACGGCGAGCTGGCGGCGGTGCTGGAGCGCGACGGCGAGGAGCCGGTGCTGGAGGTGCCGGGCCCGGCGCGGCTGGAGCTGCTGGTGGAGTCGATGGGCAGGACGAACTACGGGCCCGCGCTCGGCGAGCGCAAGGGCCTCATGGCGCCGCCCATGCACGACCGGCAGTACCTGCACGGCGTGACGGCCAGGCCGATCCCGCTGGACGAGCTGCCCGCCCTGCCGTTCGGGGAGGGGCCGGGCGCGCAGGTGCCCGCCTTCTTCCGCGGCGCGTTCGAGGCGGCCGAGCCGGCCGACGCTTTCCTCGCCCTGCCCGGCTGGGGCAAGGGATACGTGTGGGTGAACGGTTTCCTGCTCGGCCGTTACTGGGACAGGGGCCCGCAGCGCACGCTGTACGTGCCGTGGCCGCTGCTGCGGGCGGGCGCGAACGAGGTGGTGATCCTGGAGCTGGACCGCGCGGGGTCGCCGGAGCTCGAGCTGCGTCCCGAGCCCGACCTGGGCTAGCGGTCACATGAGGCGGGCCCCAGGGGAACCTCCCCTGGGGCCCGGCGCGTGTCAGGGGTCAGCGGCAGGAGAGCCTGGCGTCGCCCCAGTCGGCGTGGTCGTTGCCGTTGCCGTCGCCGCCGTCGGCGACGCGCAGCTGCACGTTCCTGGCGCCGGTGACGTCGGCCTTCAGCTCGTAGGCGGGGTCGGCGGCGCGCAGCACCGGGCTCTGCGCCACCACCGTGCCGTCGGCCACGACGGAGTACTGGACCGACCCGCGCGTGGTCTGCACGTCGTCGACGCCGACCCAGGCGGACAGGGCGGTGCAGCGCCCGCCGAGGAAGTAGGTGATCGTGGCGGGAGCGTGGGTGCCCAGGCCCTTGGCGAAGGACCGGCCGCCGATCGTGATCGGCCTGCCGTCGCCCTGTCCCTGCTCGCCGTTGGACTGGTCGCGCTCGACGGGCCCCCAGCCGTTGGTGGCCGCGGTCCAGTCGATGTCGCTGACGTACACGTCGCTGGTGGGCGGCGGCGGCATCGTCCGTACGGCGGCGCCGGCCTCCAGCGTCTTGACGACCCCGCCCACCTCGTAGGTGAGGGTCGCCTTGAGCTGGTAGGGCTGGTACGGCGCGTCGACGGGCGGCGTGACCTTCCACGCGGTGGACAGCTGCCGGCCCGGCTCGACGGCGGCGGCGGTGCCCTCGCCGGTGACGGTCCAGCCCTGCGGCGCGGTCAGCCGTACCGAGACGTTACGCGCGGCGGTGTCCTCCAGGTTGGCGAACACGGTGGTCACGTCGTTGGGCAGGCCGGGCTCCAGCGTCTCGGCGGCCGGGCGGACCGCCAGCGAGGCGCAGGCGAGCTGGTCCTGGGCGGGGCCGAGGTCGGTGACGGAGAAGTCGTCGAGGACGAAGTCGGCGCCGTCCCTTTCGGCCTGCAGCGAGCGCAGGCCCACCCAGACGTCGCCGCAGCCCGCGACGACCCGCTCGGTGAACGTGGCGGTGGTCAGCTTCTGCTCCAGCGGGGTCTGGCGCAGTTCGACCGTCTGGCCGGCCTTGTCGTAGCCGGTCACCCAGGCGAAGGTGTTCGGCAGCGCGTTCTGGTAGCGGAAGGACACCTCGTAGGCGTGTCCCGGCTCGAACCTGGTGCTCCACGGCACGGTCCGGTAGACCAGCCCCCTGCGCTCCTCGTGTGCCTTCAGCGACTCCTGCCCGCCGATGACGTCGTCGACGGCCTTGCCGTTCCAGCCGGCCTGGGTGTAGGGGGCGTGCTTCTGGGCGATGTGGGTGCGCGGGTCGGTGCTGCCGCCGGCGTCGCCCTTGACGAACGGGCCCCAGCCCTGGTCGACGTGCTCGAAGTCCTCGACCTTGCCGGTGGGCTCGGCCCGCACCAGCCGTACGTCGTCGACGCGCACGGCCGCCTGTCCCGCCTCGGCGGTGACGTGCACGGTCGCCTTGTCCTTGGGCGCGGTGAAGACCACCTTGACCCGCTGGAAGTAGGTGTCGTGCTTCTCGTCGGCGGCGACGTGGTTCTTGACGGCCGAGCGGTCGAGGGAGGCGGAGACGTTCAGCCCGCGACCGCCGTCCACGGTGAGCGTGGTGCGCCGCGAGGCGCCCGGCTGGACCTCGATCCACGCCGAGAGGCTGTAGGTGGCGCCAGGGGTCAGGCCCTTGAGCCGCTGCCGCAGCTCGGCGCGCTCGCCGCCGCCGAGCAGCGCGACCCGCTGGCCCGTGGCGGTGGTCTCGACGCTGACCGCGCCGCCGGTCTCCCACGCGCCGGTGAGGTCGCCGTTGAAGCCGGGGTCGGCGACGCCGCTGCCCTCACCCCAGCGCGGGCGGTCCTGCTCGGGCGCCTTGCCGGGGTAGAGCACGTACGGCACGCCCGCCTCGGCGGTCAGGGTGATCTTGCCGTCGACCGGGGTGACGGTGCCGGCCTCCACCCTGCCCTGGGTGGTGAGCTTGTAGACGCGCATCGTGGTGGTGGCGTCCCACGTGGTTGTCCCGCCCGCCGGGTTGTAGTGGTAGTACCTGCCCTCCCACGGGATCAGGTAGGTGCCGCCGTCGATCACCTTGGCGGTGCCGGCGTAGACCTCGCGCTTGCCGCCGACGGCCGTGGCGCGCACACCGTCGCCGAAGACGATGCCGTCGGCGTTCCAGTCCATGATCGGGAAGTGCTGGAGGTACTTGGCGGGGAGGTTGTTCTCCCAGATGTTGCGGTAGAAGGGGGTCCAGTCGACCTCGCCCGTCCAGCCCTCGAACTCCTCGATGCGGGCGTTGCCCAGGATGGGGTGGTTGTTCCAGACGTCCTTCTCCTGGTTGCGGATGAAGCGGATGATCTGGGAGTTGAGCCCCTTGTTGGTGGCGCCGCCATAGTTGAGGTCGGCGGCCCAGTGCGACCACAGCGAGGCCCGCTCCAGCTTGTCGGCCCACTCGCTGGAGACCTGCCAGCCCTGCTCGCGCAGTTCGGCCAGGGTGCGGTCGGCCACCCAGCCGTGGGTGTAGTAGACGTCGAGGTAGAGCAGCGCGAGGTTGCGGTCGGTCTCCTCGCGCAGTTGCTTGAAGCGCTTGGCCAGGTTGCCCGTGGCCAGGTCGTGGCGCTGGTCGATGTAGTACGACTGGCCGAGCCAGTCCCAGCCGCGGGCGTTCTTGTTGACCAGGTTCTCGTCGAAGGCGCCGGCCTCGGCGTACGCCTCGGTGGCGTTGACGTGCACGCCGAAGGCGGCGTTCCAGTTCTTGCCGGCGCGCAGCAACGTGTTGAGGTCCTTCAGCCCGCCCGCGCGCTTGTTGTAGTTGCCGCCGTAGTCGGGGTGGGCGGAGTCGTGGCCCTCCGACTGGTAGCCCTTGAGGATGGCCAGCTGGCCGAGCCCGTCGGTGGCCAGCGAGATGCGCTTGACGTCGTCGAGCGTGCGCAGGAACGGGTGGGTGGCCTGGCTGGCGAAGTTGAAGGGGATGTGGATGGCCACGCGGTCGCGGGTCTGATCGGCGCCGGGCGGCTTGACGCCGATCTCCCGGAAGGCGACGGCGCCGTCCTGCCAGTCGACGCCGCCGTCGCCGTTGGCGTCGGGGGTGACGACGACCTTGGCCCACGGCAGTTCCTCGGTGAACGGCGCGCCCGCGGCCCGGTAGGTCCACTGGCCGCTCCACACCCCGACGGTGACCCGGCCTGCCGCGTCCTTGCGGGCCTGGTGCCAGAACCTGGCCGCGTCCACGTTGGTGGGGCCCGAGGGCTGGTCGTAGCTGGAGTTCGACTCGATGGCGGCGGCGAGCCCGCCGGTGTTCACGATGGCGTAGGTGGCGCCCACGGGGGCCGTCTCGGCCGGGGTGGCCGGGGTGACCTGCGCGAACCTGTCCGCGGTGCGGGTGGAGTCGGGGTCGAGCCTGGTGAAGGCGGTGGCGGCGCCCGCCTGGTCGCTGGAGACCGACACCAGGTCGTGCCCCGGGATGTCGATCGTGCCGACCCTGAAGGCCTCGGTGTCCTTGACGGCGTCGATCCTGAACGTGGTGGTCCGGCCGTCCAGGGCGATGCTGGCCTCCAGCTCGACGCCGGGCAGCGCGTCGAAGGTCAGCCGGTACCGGGCCGCCGCGGCGTCGCTCCCGATGGAGACGCCCTTGACCGGGTACGGCTTGCCGTTCAGCACCACGTCGGTGACCGGGGCGGCCGAGCCGCCGAGCTTGTCGCCGCTGGGGGCGGTGTAGCCGAGCACGCGGGGGAAGTCGCTCGCCACGGCGACGGTGAGCTCCGGCGAGGTGAGGGTGATCACCTCCTCGGCGGCGGCCGGGGGCGTGAGTGCTAATCCGGACAGCGTGAGGCCGCCCGCCAGGGCAGCCGAAAGCAGACGCATGGGCATCGCTCCTGCGCGTTAGGGGGGTGTAAGGGGGGTGTTGGGGGTGAGAAGGGGGTGGAGCAGGCTCAGAGCTTGACGCCGCCCGCGGCGAGGTCCGCTTTCCAGAACCTCTGCAGGCCGATGAAGGCGAGGATGACGGGGATGACGGACACGAACGCGCCGGTGATGACCATGTCGCGGTAGAAGCCGTAGCGCAGGCTGTTCCACTTGACCAGGCCGAGCGTGATCGGCCACAGCGACTCGTCGTTCAGGACGATATTCGGCAGGAAGAAGTTGTTCCAGATCGCCACGAACTGGAACAGGAAGAGCGTGACGAGGGCGGGGGCCATCAGCCTGATGGCGACGGTGAAGAAGATGCGCAGCTCGCCGGCGCCGTCCAGCCGGCCCGCCTCCAGCAGCTCGCCGGGCACCGCCGCGTCGGCGTAGACCCTGGCGAGGTAGACGCCGAACGGGCTGACCATGCTCGGCAGCAGCACCGCCCACATGGTGTTGAGCAGGCCGATCTGGGTGAGCAGCAGGTACAGCGGCAGGCCCAGCAGCGGGACGGGGATGAGCACCGCGAACATGATCGTGGCGAAGACGGCGCCGCGTCCCCTGAAGGGGTACTTCGACAGCGCGTAGCCCGCCATGGCGGAGATCACGGTCGCGCCGAGCGCGCCGCCGACGGAGTAGACGACCGTGTTGAGCATCCAGCGGGGGTAGACGCCGCCGTCCTGCTCCATCAGCCTGGCGAGGTTGGTGCCGAGGTTGAGGTCGCCGAACCACAGCGCTGGCGTGTCGAACAGGTCGCCGCCCGACTTGGTGGCCGAGACCAGCAGCCACCAGATCGGCAACAGGATGTAGACCGCGACGAGGAACATGAACGCGGTGGTCAGCGTGCGCGAGCGCACGGTCGGCTTCATCGGTTCACTCCCCGGGCGGTCAGCCAGGCCGACAGTCGGATGAACAGGTAGGACAGGCCGGCCGCGAGCACCGCGAGCGTGAGCGCGATGGCCGTGCCCTGGCCGTAGTCGTTGTTGTCGAGGGCGACCTGCAGCGACCGCATCAGCGGCGTGTAGTCCCTGCCGACGGCGGGGGTGATCCTGCTGAGCACCATCGGTTCGTTGAACAGCTGCAGGGTGCCGATGATGGAGAACACTCCGGTGAGCACCAGCGAAGGGCGCACCAGCGGGATCTTGACGTACCAGGCGGTCTTCCAGCCGCCGGCGCCGTCCAGCTCGGCCGCCTCGTACAGCGAGGAGGGGATCGACTGCAGCGCCGCGTAGATGACCAGCATGTTGAAGCCGACCCAGGTCCAGGTGACGATGTTGGCCATCGACCACATCACCACGTTGTCCGACAGCAGGTCGAAGGGGAGCAGGTCGGCCACCGGGGAGATGTCGGGGGTGTAGAGGAACGACCAGACGATGGCGGCGATCACGCCCGGCACCGCGTACGGCAGGAAGTAGGTCAGCCGGAAGAAGCCCTTGAACCGGGCGCTCGCGCTGTCGAGCAGGAGGGCCAGCACCAGCGAGAGACCCAGCATGATCGGCACCTGGACGACGCCGAACAGCAGCAGCCTGCCGACGCCGGCCACGAAGCTGCCGTCGGCGAAGACGGCGGTGAAGTTGTCCAGCCCGGAGAAGACCCGCTCCGGGGTGCCGAAGCCGAGCCCCGAGCGCTTCACCCGGTAGAAGCTCTCGTTGATCGCGTAGCCGATCGGGACCAGGAAGAAGACGACGAACAGCACCGTGAACGGCAGCAGGAAGACGAACGCCGCCTTGTTGCTGGTCGGCCTGCCGCGTCTGCGGGCGGGGGCGGCTCTGGTCTCGTCGGCTCGGAGCTGGATTGCTGCCATCGGTCCTCCACGTCACCGCCGGTCGGGGCGGTGACGGTCTCGCACGGTCGAAGCTGTGGGGTGTCGTCGGGGGGTGCGGGCGGCGCGTCAGGGGGCGACGGTCAGGCCCTTGTCCTTCACGGTGGCCACCGCCTTGTCCTGGATGGTCGCCAGCGCCGAGCCGAGCGTGCCGCCCTTGCCGTTGGCGGCCTTGGCGAACTCCTCGCCGAAGACGGCGTTCACCGCCGGCATCGTCGGGCCCCACCCGAAGTCGGGGCTGACGTTCTTGCTCGCCTCGGCGAAGGTCTGGAAGACCTTCTGGTCGCCGTAGAAGGGCCGGCCCGCGTTCATGTTCGGCAGCGATGCGCCGTCGACGGTGACCGGGAACAGGCCGCCCTTGGCGATCAGCCCGTCGAAGGCGGCGGCGTCGGTCGACATCCAGGCGGCGAAGTCGACCGCCTCCTTGACGTTCCGGCAGCCCTTCAGCACGGCGCTGGGCGAACCGCCCGCGTTGCCGACGGCGGGGCTGGCCGGGTCCCACACCGGCATCGGCGCGACCGCCCACTTGCCCGTGGTCTTGGGGACGGAGTCCTCGAGGACCTTGGTCATCCAGACGGCGCCGACAACCGTGGCGCTCTTGCCGTCGGCGTAGTTCTTCCACATCGCGTCGGACCAGCCTGGCAGCACGTCGACGACCTTCTTGTCGATCAGGCCCTGCCAGTAGTCGGCGACCTTGACCGACGCGGGGTCGTTCATCTTGACGTGCCAGGCGTCGCCCTCGATGCCGAACCACTTGGCGCCGGCCTGCTGGGCGTACCCGGCGAACAGGTACATGTCGTCGGGGGTGAAGGTGGTGATGGAGACCTCGGGGTCGGCCTTGCGCAGCTTCTCGCCGGCGGCGGCGAACTCGTCCCAGGTCTTCGGCACCTCGATGCCGTGCTTGTCGAAGATGTCCTTGCGGTAGAACATGCCCATCGGGCCCGAGTCGACGGGGACGCCGAACTGCTTGCCGCCGAAGGTGACCGTCTTGAGCGTCCAGGGCTGGAACTTGGCGTTGTACGGCTGCGCGTGGGCGGTGATGTCCTCGAGCGCGCCCTCGACCAGGAAGCTGGGCAGCGTCTCGGCCCCCACCTGCGCCAGGCACGGCGCGTTGCCGGCCTTCACGGCGGCGAGCATCCGCTGGTAGCCGCCCTGCGAGCCCGGCTGCGTCTGGGTGAACGTCACCTGGACGTCGGGGTGGGTGGCGTTCCACGCCTTGACGGCGTCCTCGTAGCCGGGCGCCCAGCCCCAGAACTCCAGCGTCACGGGCCCGCCCTTGGCGCCGGTCGGCGCGGCGGCGGAGGGCGCCGCCGAGCTCGCGGTTCCCGCCTGCCCGCCGCACGCGGCCACCAGCGACACACAGACCAGCGCGCCCGCGGCGCCCAGGATCGTCCTTGACTTGCCCATCGTCTTTCCCTCCAGGCCACGCGGGTGCACCACCCGCGTCCGATGCCCGTAACCTTGGCCCGCGTGCCGGTCGGGAGCCATGGACAAACGATGAGCAGCCCTTGCACTTACGTGTTCAGAGGGCGGCGATATCGCACAGAAACAGAAACGCGGCTGTCTTGTTACGACAGCCGCGTCGCATCTGTTACTTCCATGCGAGCTGTATGAGCCATCTCCATGCCGGCGTGACGGCGGTCGCCGTCGGCGTGGCGGCACCCCACGGAGGGGACGGCGGCGCGCCGGGACGGCCGGTCGCCTCCCGCGGTAGCGAGCGGGTCAGCGGGCGGCGACGCCCGCGCGCATCTCGGCGGCCAGCGTGCGCACGTCGGCCAGGCCGGCGGCCTGGTCGGGCGCGTCGAGCAGGCGGCGGATGAAGGCCGAACCCACGATGACGCCGTCGGCGTAGCCGGCCACCTCGGCCGCCTGCGCGCCAGTGCCGACGCCCAGGCCCACGCACACGGGCAGCGAGGTGTGCGCCCGCGTGCGGGCCACCAGGCCCTCGGCGGCCACGTTCACGGTCTCCCTGGCGCCCGTGACACCCATCAGCGAGGCCGCGTAGACGAAGCCCGTGCAGCACTCCACGACGGCCTTGATGCGCTCCTCCGTCGAGCTGGGGGCCACCAGGAACACCGTGTCGATGCCCGCCTCGGCGGAGGCCGCCCGCCACGGGCCTGCCTCCTCGGGCGTGAGGTCAGGCGTGATGGTGCCCACGCCGCCGGCGTCGGCCAGGTCGCGGGCGAAGCGCTCGACGCCGTAGCGGTCGATCGGGTTCCAGTAGGTCATGACCAGCGTCGCCGCGCCGGTCCTGGCCACGCCCTCGACCGTGCGCAGCACGTCGGCGATGCGCGTGCCGTTGACCAGCGACCGGTGCACCGCATCCTGGATGGTCGGGCCGTCCATGAGCGGATCGGAGTACGGCAGGCCGATCTCGATGACGTCGCAACCGGCCTCGACCATGGCGGTGGCGGCCTCGACCGCGCCTTCCTTGGTCGGGAACCCCGCGGGCAGGTAGCCGACGAGCGCCGCCCTGTTGTCGGCCTTGGCCTTGGCGAACACCGTCTGAAGAGTCGTCATCTCACAGCCCAAAGTACTTCATGGCGGTGCCCATGTCCTTGTCACCGCGGCCGGACAGGTTGACCAGGATCGTGGCCTCGGGGCCGAGCTCGCGGCCGAGCTGCAGCGCGCCCGCCAGGGCGTGGGAGGACTCGATGGCCGGGATGATGCCCTCGGTCCTGGCCAGCAGGGCGAAGGCGTCCATGGCCTCGGCGTCGGTGATGCCGTGGTAGGTCGCGCGGCCGGTGTCCTTGAGCCAGGCGTGCTCGGGGCCGACGCCGGGATAGTCGAGCCCCGCCGAGATGGAGTGGGACTCGATGGTCTGGCCCTCGTCGTCCTGCAGCACGTAGGTGCGCGAGCCGTGCAGCACGCCGACCGAGCCCGCGGTGAGCGTGAGCGCGTGTTCGCCGGTCTCCAGCCCCCGGCCGGCGGCCTCGTAGCCGTGCAGGGCCACGTCGTGGTCGTCGAGGAAGGCGTGGAAGATGCCGATGGCGTTGCTCCCGCCGCCCACCGCGGCGCAGATCGCGTCGGGCAGCCCACCGGTCAGCTCGAGCATCTGGCGGCGGGCCTCGACGCCGATGATCCGCGCGAAGTCGCGGACGATCTCGGGGAAGGGGTGCGGGCCCGCGATGGTGCCGAACAGGTAGTGCGTGGTGTCGACGTTGGTGACCCAGTCGCGGAAGGCCTCGTTGATGGCGTCCTTGAGGGTCTGGCTGCCGTTGGTGACGGGCACGACCCTGGCGCCGAGCAGCTTCATCCTGGCGACGTTGAGCGCCTGGCGCTCGCAGTCGACGGCGCCCATGTAGATCACGCACTCCAGGCCCATGAGGGCGGCGGCCGTGGCCGTGGCCACGCCGTGCTGGCCCGCGCCGGTCTCGGCGATCACCCGGCTCTTGCCGAGCCGCTTGGTGAGCAGCGCCTGGCCGAGCACGTTGTTGATCTTGTGGGCGCCGGTGTGGGTGAGGTCCTCGCGCTTGAGCACGATCCTGGCGCCGCCGGCGTGCTCGGCGAAGCGCGGCACCTCGGTCAGCGTCGTGGGGCGGCCCGCGTAGGTGCGCAGCAGCTGGTCGAACTCGGCGATGAAGGCCGGGTCGGTCCTGGCCGCGGCGTAGACGGCGGCGACCTCGTCGAGGGCCGGGATCAGCGCCTCGGGGACGAATCTGCCACCGAAGATGCCGAACTTGCCGGCGGCGTCGGGGTCGTCGCCGCGGGCTCCGTTGCCAGCCAGGTCGGCGGCGGTCAGGACAGTCATCTCATCCCTCTGATCCGTGGTCGGGTCGCGTCGCGGGGTGGGCGCCGGCCGTCACCAGGGCCTCGACCGCCTTGCGCGGGTCCTTGCCGGTCACCAGGCTCTCGCCGACCAGGACCGCGTCAGCCCCCGCCCGCGCGTACGCTAGCAGGTCGTGCGGGCCGCGAACGCCCGACTCGGCGATCTTGATGATCCCGTCGGGAATCTTGGGCGCGAGCTTGGCGAAGACGTCACGGTCGACCTCCAGGGTCTTGAGGTTGCGCGCGTTGACGCCGATGATCCTGGCGCCCGCCGCGACCGCCCGCTCCACCTCCTCCTCGGTGTGGACCTCGACGAGCGGCGTCAGGCCGATCGACTCGGCGCGCTCGATGAGGGAGACCAGCGCGGGCTGCTCCAGCGAGACCACCATGAGCAGGACCAGGTCGGCGCCGTGGGCCCGCGCCTCCCACAGCTGGTAGGAGGTGACGATGAAGTCCTTGCGCAGGATCGGGATGTCGACCCTGGCGCGGACCGAGGCCAGGTCCTCGAGGCTGCCGCCGAAGCGGCGCCGTTCGGTCAGGACGCTGATGACGTGGGCGCCGCCCTCTTCGTAGTCGGCGGCGAGCGCCGCGGGGTCGGCGATGGCGGCCAGCGCGCCCTTGGACGGGCTCGACCGCTTGACCTCAGCGATGACCGAGACCTTGTCGCCGCCGAGCGCCGCGTAGGCGTCCTTGGCGGCCGGGGCGCGCCTGGCGCGCTCCTTCAGCTCGTCGAGCGACACCGCTTTCTGCCGTTCGGCAAGATCTTCTCGCACACCGGCCAGGATGTCGTCGAGAACGGTCCCGCTCAGGCTCCGCTCGTTCACGCGATCAAGATCCCTCCGGTCGGCTGTGGTGGGGGCGACGAGGAGTTCGCGCCGGCGTCCGCTCCCCTTCTTGTCTTGCGATGGTATCGGCCGCGCCGAGGTCACCTCGCCACAGCCCCCCTGCTACGGGGCAAGAAACGCGCCGAAAGGCAGGTTACGGACGACCCAGAAGACCAGGATGAGCGCCAGCAGCGACCAGATCAGGAGGGGCCGCGGCGCGGGCGGCCGCCAGGGCCGCCCTCGCCATCCGGCGACCAGCCATCTGGTCCAGAAGTAGGCCAGGACCGGCACCGCGAGCACGATCAGCGGGTTGAGGCCGAGCGCGGCCACCGGGTCGAGGTGCGCGAGCGCGTGGGCGGCCCGCAGCCCGCCGCAACCCGGGCAGTACCAGCCGGTGAGCGCGAGGAAGGGACACGCCGGATAGTGGCCGGGCTGGTTGGGGTCGACCAGCCCCACGTAGGCGAAAGCCGCCCCCGCCACCAGGGCCACGCCCAGCGGTGCGAGGACGGCTTTCCGGCCGCGTGTGCCGGTGAACACGCTTCCCACGTTCCTAGTAGGTGGCGCTCACCGAGGCCGCCCAGCCGAAGAGGCCGATCCAGAAGATCAGGAAGAGCACCCAGCCCGCGATGCCGACGTAGGACAGGATGAGACCGGCCAGGGCCATGCCCCTGCCCTCCTCGCCGGTCTTCTTGATCTGGCCGAGCGAGATGTGGCCGAGGATCACCCCGACGATGGAGGCCACACCACAGGTGATCAGACCCACGATGCCGCTGATCAGCGCGGCGATCGCCATGCCGTTGGTCTTCGTCGGCTGCGGACCGCCGTAGCCGTAGGGGTCGTAGCCGCCACCGGGAGGAGGCGGGTAGCCGCCGGCGGGCTGCGCTCCGTAACCACCCGAGCCGTAACCACCCTGCTGGTACCCGCCCGAGCCCTGGCCGGCGCCGTAACCACCGGAACCCTGGCCCGCGCCGTAACCGCCCGAGCCGGCCCCGTACCCTCCCGAGCCCTGACCCGCGCCGTAACCACCGGAGCCCTGACCACCCGCCGGCGGGCCGTAACCGCCACCCCCGGGCGGCTGTTCGCCGTAGCCCCCGCTACCGCCCTGGTTTCCGTAGCTCATACCGACGACTCCTCATGAATAGCGAATTGCCCGCCGAGCTTAGCGAGAAGCTGTCCGCCACGCGCAGAAGCCGCTGTTTTGTGGGCCTTTTGTGATCCTGCGATCAGGCGTGCCGCTCGCCGAGCCCCACCGGTTACGTGATCGTGCCGACCGTGACCCCCTGCCGTCTCGCCGAGCCCTCCCCAGCAGCCTAGCCCCGCGACCGGCGCCAGGCCGAGACGCACGGGGACCGAGCCGCCGGGCGATCCGCGCCGGGCTCTCACGGCGATCCGCACCGCCGTCCCACCGCGGTCCGGACCGGGATCCGCGCGGAAGGGTGCCCGGCTCCCGTCAGCGCTCCTCGGTCGGGTCGTCTCCCCTGTCGATCGCCTCCCACAGCGACCTGTCGTCGCGGGGCCCCGCGGCCGGCCCCGGGCGGTCGTAGCGGGCCGACATGCCGGCCCACCCCGTGGCGCGCAGCACGGCCAGCACGCCGCCCGCGCAGAGCAGCACGCCGCCCGCCACCGCCACGTACGGCCAGGCGGTGTGGGCGATCGCCACGGCGTCCTGCGTGGCCGCCCCGACGGGATTGCGCCGGGCGGCGAGCTCCAGGGCCGCCGAACCCGCCGTCGCCACCCAGGCCGACAGCGCCACGCCCAGCCCGCACAGCGCCAGCACCGCGCCGACGACCCTGCGCCACACGCCCCTGGTCGCGAACAGCGCCACGACCGCCGCCAGTCCGGCCAGGGCCAGCGGCTGCGCGGCCGGCGCCAGCTCGCCGCCGGTCAGCTCGACCGGCGCGCCCGCGCCGTACGTGACGGTGGTCCAGACGCGGCCGGCGGCCAGCAGCGACAGGCCGGCGCCCGCCGCGCACAGCAGCAGCCAGAGGGTGAGCTCTCGTTTCACGACAGGGGCAGCGGATCGGCGTCGAAACAGGTGCGGTCGCCGGTGTGGCAGGCGGCGCCCACCTGGTCGACCTTGACCAGGATCGTGTCGCCGTCGCAGTCGAGCGCGACGGACTTGACGTGCTGGACGTGGCCGGAGGTGTCGCCCTTGACCCAGTAGGAGGCGCGGCTGCGCGACCAGTAGGTGGCCCTGCCCGTGGTCAGGGTGCGATGCAGCGCCTCGTCGTCCATCCAGGCGAGCATGAGGACCTCGCCCGTGTCGTACTGCTGGACGATGGCGGGCACGAGCCCGTCGGGATTGCGCTTCAGTCGCGAGGCGACCTTCGGGTCGAGGGACATGCGGCCATTCAACCAGGCACGGGCGGCGATGCCGTCCCTCACCCCGGCGCACCGCCACCGCCGGTGAACCGGCACCGGCGCCCGCCGTCCTGTCACCCCCATACGGCACCGGCGCCCGCCCGTCCCGCCGCCTCATGCGGCACCGGCGCCCGCCCGTCCTTCCGCCCTCGCAGGGCACCGGCCGCCGCCCATCGTCCGCGGGCGGCGGCCGGTGCCCCTGCGCCTCGCGGGCAGGGGCGGGTCAGGAGCGGGCGGCGGAGACCCAGGAGGCGTGCAGGTCGGCGTAGACGCCGGGCTCGCGGACCAGGTCGGCGTGCGGGCCGCGCTGGACGAGGCGTCCGGCGTCGAAGACGAAGACCTCGTCGGCGTTCTCGGCCGTCGACAGCCGGTGCGCGATCGAGATGGCGGTCCGCCCCCTGGTGACCCCGTCGAGGGCACGGGCGAGCCGTACCTCGGTGGCCGGGTCGACGGCGGAGGTCGCCTCGTCCAGCAGCAGCAGGTCGGGGTCGGCGAGGTAGGCGCGGGCGAGGGCGACCAGCTGGCGCTCGCCCGCCGACAGTGACTCGCCGCGCTGTCCCACCGTGGTGGACAGCCCCTCGGGCAGGCCCTCCAGCCAGTCGGCGAGGCCCAGCTCGGTCAGCGCCAGCGCGATCTCCTCGTCGGTGGCCGACGGCCTGCCGAAGCGGACGTTGTCGGCGAGTGTCCCGTCGAACAGGAAGCCGTCCTGCGGCACCATGACGATCCGCTCCCGCAGCGAGGAGAAGCGCACGTCGCGCAGGTCGTGGCCGTCGACGGTGACGCGCCCGTCCACCGGGTCCATCAGCCTGGTCAGCAGCTTGGCGAAGGTGGTCTTGCCGGACCCGGTCTCGCCGACGACCGCGACGCGGGCGCGCGGGGGGATGGCGACCGACAGCTCGCGCAGGACCGGCGCGCCGCCGGGGTAGGCGAAGTGGACGTCCTCGAAGGCCACGGAGATCGGCCCGCGGGGCAGGCTGACGCCCTCCTCGCCGGGGTCGGCGACGTCGGGCGGCGTGTCGAGCACGCCGAGGACGCGCCGCCAGCCGGCGACCGCGTTCTGCGCCTCGTTCAGCACCTCGGTGGCGATCTGCAGCGGCGAGACGAACAGGGTGACCAGGAACAGGAAGGCGACCAGCCGGCCCGCGGTGATGTCGCCCGACAGGCCCAGCCTGACGCCGAGCAGGACGATCCCTGCGATGGCCGCGGCCGCCACGATCTCGGTCAGCGGGAAGACCAGGCCGACGATCTTCTGCGCCCTGACCTGCGCGCTCCGGTTGGCGTTGATCGCGGCGTCGATGCGGTCGGAGGTCCGGCGCTCGGCGCCGTAGGCGCGGATGACGGCCGCGCCGACGACCGACTCGCTCACGGCGGCGAGCATGTCGCCCGTGCGCTCGCGGACGATGGTGTAGGCGTTCGACAGCCAGCGCTGGAAGCGCGGCAGGGCGATCATCAGCGGGATGAAGCAGACCCAGACCAGCAGGGTCAGCTGCCAGGAGTAGACGAACATCAGCACCGTGGCGACCAGCAGCTGGCCGAACGCCACGATGATCATCAGGCCGCCCCACTGCATGAAGTTGCTGATCTGGTCGATGTCGTTGGTGACGCGGGAGACCAGGGCGCCGCGGCGCTCGGAGTTCTGGGTGAGCACGGACAGGTCGTGGACGTGCCGGAACCCGCGGACCCTGAGCGTGGCGAGGGAGGCCTCGGTGGCCTTGTAGAGGCGGACGTTCATCACGTAGCCGCACAGGGCGGTGATGACGACCGCCGCGGCGCACAGCAGGACCGCGCGCGAGATGTAGGAGATGTCCGGCGTGCCGGTCTTGAGGCCGGTGTCGATCGTCTGCTGCACGGCGATCGGCACGATGACCTTGCCGATGGTGGCGACGACGGCCAGGACGAGCGTGCCCGCGAGGCCCTTGCGGAACTCTGGCGTCAGCGAGAGCCCGTGGCGCACGGTGGCGAGCGCCGACCGCCCCGAGTCCTGGAAAGCGACGCTCATGCCACGACCTCTTCCTCTTCCTCTTCCGCCGTGATCGCGGCCCGCTCGGCCTCTTCGCGCTCGTAGGCGGTGACCAGGTTCCGGTAGCCGGGGCAGCGCTCGAGCAGCTGCTCGTGGCTGCCGCGGTCGACGACGTTGCCCCTGTCGAGATAGACCACCTCGTCGGCCAGCGCGATCGTGGCCAGCCGGTAGGCGATGACGACCACCGTCGAGGCGTCGCCCGGCCGGCCGGCCGTGTCCTGCTCGCCGGTCGCGGCCGCGTTCAGGTGGCGCAGGCCGTACAGGATCTTGGACTCGACCTGGGGGTCGACGCTGGAGGTGGCGTCGTCGAGGATGAGCAGGCGCGGGCGGCGGACGACCGCGCGGGCCAGCGCGATGCGCTGGCGCTGGCCGCCCGACAGGGTGGTGCCGCGCTCGCCGACCTTGGTGTCGAGCCCGGCGGGCAGCTTGGCGACGAAGCCGTCGGCCTGGGCCAGGCGCAGGGCGGCCCAGACCTGGTCCTCGGAGACGTCGAGGCCGAGCGTGATGTTGCCGCGCACGGTGTCGTCGAACAGGAACGTCTGCTGCGGTACCAGCGCGACCGTGTCGGCGATGCCGCCGTAGGCGATGTCGCGCAGGTCGACGCCGTCCAGGCGCACCTCGCCCTTGTCCGGGTCGACCAGGCGTCCCAGCGCCTGCACGAGCGTGGACTTGCCCGAGCCCGTGGGCCCGACCAGCGCCACGGTACGGCCCGCCGCCACCTCGAAGGTGACGTCGTGCAGCACCTCGGCCGTGCCGTAGGAGTAGGACAGGCCGGAGACCGCCAGCCCCACGGCGCCCGAACCGGGCACGCTCGAGCGGCCGTAGTCCATCGAGCCCGTCGCGTCGAGCACCGCCTGCACCCGCTGCCAGCCGACGACGCTGCGGGGCAGCTCGGCCAGCACCCAGCCGAGCGCGCGGATCGGGAAGGCCAGCAGCGTGAACAGGTAGGCGACCTGGACCAGTTCGCCCGAGGTGATGGAGGCGGCCGACAGCCGCAGCGCGCCGACCATCAGCACGATGAGCACGCCGAGCGTCGGCAGCGCCTCCAGCATCGGGTCGAACAGGCCGCGCACCCGGCCGACGGCGATGTTGGCGTCGCGCAGCTCGCGCGCCCTGCGCTCGAACCGCGCGGTCTCCAGGTCCTCGCGGCCGAGGGTCTTGACGACCAGGGCGCCGTCGAAGCTCTCGTGGGCGATCTCGCTGACCTCGGCGCGCAGCTGCTGGGCGCGCGTGGCCAGGGGGCTGAGCCTGCGCTGGTAGACCAGGTTCAGGACGGCGATGGCCGGGAAGATCAGGAAGCCGACGAGGGCGAGCACCGGGTCGGTGATCACCATCGCGACCGCGGCGGTGACCAGCATGACGATCACGCCCACGGCCATGGGCAGCGGCGCCAGCGGCGCCCAGGCGGCCTCGGCGTCGGCGCTGGCGTTGGACAGCAGCTGTCCCGTGGGGTGCTGCTGGTGCCACGACAGCGGCAGGCGCAGGTACTGCTTGGTGACGTCCCTGCGCGAGCGGGCCTGCATGCGGTACTGCAGGACGCCCGCCAGGATGCGCCGGCCCGCCACGCCGAGCGCCTTGAGCAGCGCGGTGCCGACGATGAGAAGGACCGAGATCCACAGCGCGCCCGCGGTGACCTCGCCCTTGGCGAAGGCGGGCAGGACGGCGTTCTCCGTGGCCCAGCCGAGCGCCCAGGCCGAGGCGACGGTCATGCCGCCGTACAGGGCGCTGCTCAGCACGGCGGCGGTGAACACCGTCTTCTCCGTGCGGATGGCGACCCCGAGAACGCGGAGTCCCTGGCGCATCACGGCTGAGGTGACCTTGGTCGCCACTCGAGGGAGATCCTTCCGCTGGGGATATTTGTACTTAAGTCCCTATCATGGTCGATCATCTGCTTATTCCCCGCCCCAGTAGAATCGTCTGGTGACTCACGCCCGCGGCGAACGCGCCGCACTGTGCGACCTGCTCGACACGCTCGGCCCCGACGCCCCCACGCTGTGCACGGGCTGGAGCACCCGCGACCTGGCCGCCCACCTCGTGCTGCGCGAGCGGAGGATCGACGCCAACCCCGGCATCGCGCTCAAGCCGCTGGCGGGCTACACCGCCTCGGTCCAGGAGGGCCTCAAGGCCAAGCACTCCTTCTCCGAGCTGGTCGGCCTCGTGCGCAGGCCAGGCGGCGTGTACGGCCTGCTGCCCCCGCTCGACGAGGCGGTCAACACGCTGGAGTACTTCGTCCACCACGAGGACGTGCGCCGCGCCCAGCCCGGATGGGAGCCGCGTGAGCTGCCCGACGACCTGGAGCGCCTGCTGTGGCGGCGCCTGGAGATGGGGGCCAGGATCATGCTGCGCCGGTCGCCGGTCGGGGTGGTCCTCCACCGCCTGGGCGGCGGGGTGGCCCTCGGCGGCGCCAAGGAGGGCCCCAAGGTGGAGGTCACCGGCAAGGGCAGCGAGCTGCTGCTGTTCTGCTTCGGGCGCCAGGAGCACACCAGGGTCGACCTGACCGGCGACGCCGACGCCGTCGCCCGCCTCACCCGCGCCCCGCTCGGCATCTGACCGGGCCCGGCGCGCGCGGGGCGGGCTCAGCAGGCGGCGGGCCCGGCCGTCCGGAGCGGCTGCGACCTCTCCACCTGGGCGATCCTGCGCAACGCCGCGACCAGCGCGTCCCCGAGCGAGGTGGCCACCACGACCAGTTCCATCGCGCGCTCCCTGTCGTCGGCCGGCCCCAGCACGCCGAGGTCGACCGCGGCGATCCGGTCGGCCGCGGCGGCGTAGGCGTCGAGCGCGGCGATCATGTCCTGCCGCCCGAGCTCCCCCAGCGCGGCCAGCACCCCGACGGCCATCCGCACCGCGGGATGGGCGGCCTGGGACCTGCTCCATCCCCTCCTGGTCATCATCTCGCCCATCAGCCGCTCGGCCGCGGCCAGGTGCGGGCCGCCCCGGGGCTCCTGGCGTCCGGTCATGGCCATCTGCGTGAGGGCGAGCAGGTCGTAGCCGGAGCGGTCGCCGCCGTCCAGGTGGCCGACCAGCTCACGGATCGTCGCGATCGGCAGCCCGCCGTAGTCGGCCAGCGCCCGTACGAGCCTGAGCCTGCGCACGTGCCCCCCGTCGTAGTCGGCCTGCCTGCGACCGACCGGGCGGCCCGGCGGCAGCAACCCCTCCCGCACGTAGAACTTGATCGTCGGGACGGGGATCCCCGTCGCCTCGCTCAGCTCCGCCATTCGCACGTGTTCCAGCCCCCTTATTGGATAGCAGGACTATCTTAGTCGGCGGCGCACGTGGTGATCCATCCCACACGAGGCCGTCCCCAGGGCTGGATTTCCGTATCCGGCAGCGAGTCCGCCGCCCGAATCGGGGTCGATGGCCGTACGATGGCCAGGTAAAGACGCCCCCCGGTTATGATCAAGAACATCTTCATAGAAGATGCCAGTGATCGCCCAGATCCGGGTATATACGGCTGGGAATGGACTGCAGGAGGCCCCCCATGCAGGTCAAGAAGGTCCTCACGTATCTCGCCGTGGCCTTCGTCGTCTTCTATCTGTTCACCCAGCCGAGGAACGCGGCGGCGGCGGTCAACAGTGTGTTCGACGGCATCGTCAACGGAGCCAATCAATTGGCCGTCTTCTTCACCAACGTCGTGACCTGACAGACGTGCCGACCCGTCTTGACCACGGGTCGCGCGTGTTGCCACCGACCTGAGATCGAAGAGCGTAGAGTCGATCGATGAGAGATCGCCGAAGCGTCATCGAGCGGGCCGAGACCGAGGGCGTCGAGCTCGTCCGGTTCCTCTATGCCGACCACGGTGGGGTGATCCGCGGCAAGGCGGTGTCCCGCACCCGGCTGGGCGAGCGGCTCGCCTCCGGCATCGGTCACACGGTGGCCATGATGGCGATGAACATGCTCGACCAGCTCCAGGAGGTCGAGCAGTTCGGGCCGGTCGGTGAGGTCCGGATCATGCCGGACCCGTCGACGTTCGTTCCTCTCCCCTACTCTCCTGGCGCCGCCGCCATGGTGTCCGACCTGGTCCAGCTGGACGGCACGCCGTGGGGCGCCTGCCCCCGCACCTTCCTCAAGGAGGCGATCGCCGAGCTCGGCAGCGAAGGCTACGCGCTCGTGGCCGCCTTCGAACCCGAGTTCACCCTCGGCCGCCGCCTGCCCGACCCGGCGGGCGGGGGCGACCGGCTGGTCCCGCTCGACGACAGCCTCTGCTACTCCACCACCGGCTTCGACCTGGCCCACGACTACGCCATCACGCTGGTCCGCGCGCTGGAGACCCAGGGGCTGCGGGTGGAGCACTACCACCCCGAGCTCGGCCACGGCCAGCAGGAGCTGTCGATACGGCACGCCCCCGCGCTCAGGGCCGCCGACAACCACGTCCTCTACCGCGAGACGGTGCGCGGCGTGGCCACGCGCATGTCCCTGTGGGCGTCGCTGGCTCCCAAGCCCATCGCCGACCAGGCCGGCAACGGCGCCCACCTGCACATGTCGCTGTGGGACCCCTCCCTGCACACCAACCTGTTCGACGAGCGGCCCGAGCTGATGAGCCGCTTCGTCGGCGGGCTGCTCGCCCACATGCCCGCGCTCACGGCGCTGACCTGCGGAAGCGTCAACAGCTTCCGGCGGCTGGCGCCGCGCATGTGGTCCAGCGCCTACGCCGTCTACGGGCCCGACAACAGGGAGGCCGCGGTGCGGGTCTGCTCGCCGGTCGGCGAGGAGGGCACGGCCAACCTGGAGCTCAAGCCGTCCGACTCCTCGGCCAACCCCTACCTGTCGCTCGGCGCGGTCATCCACGCCGGCCTCGACGGGATCCGGCGGGAGCTCGACCCCGGCGACCCCGTGCTCGTCGACCCCGACACCAGGCCGGGGGCCTACCCGCGGCTGCCCGCCACCCTCGACGAGGCGCTCGACGCCCTCGAGGCCGACCCGCTGCTCATGGCGGCGCTCGGACCGCTGCGCGCCGGCGCCTACCTGGCGGTCAAGCGCTCCGAGGCGGCCGCGTTCAAGGAGCGCGACGCGGCCTTCGAGGTCGCCCGGCACATGGGCGTCTTCTAGGACGGCCGGCCGTCAGGGCGCCGGCCGTCCGCGACCGTGGGACGGCCGGCTACCTGACCGGGTGGCCGGCCTGGCGCAGGCTGTCCTTCACCTCGGAGATCTTCAGCGTGCCGAAGTGGAACACCGACGCGGCCAGTACCGCGTCGGCGCCCGCGGCGACGGCCGGCGGGAAGTGCTCCAGCCGCCCGGCGCCGCCGCTGGCGATCACCGGCACGCTGACCGCGGTCCGCACGGCGCGCAGCATCTCCAGGTCGTAGCCGTCGAGGGTGCCGTCGCCGTCCATGGAGTTGAGCAGGATCTCCCCCACACCGAGCTCCTGGCCGCGCGCCGCCCACTCGACCGCGTCGATGCCGGTGCCGCGCCGCCCGCCGTGCGTGGTGACCTCGAAGCCCGAGGGCGTGCCCGGCGCCCTGCGGGCGTCGACCGACAGCACGACGCACTGGGCGCCGAACCGCCGGGAGGCCTCGGTCAGCAGCTCCGGCCGGGCGATGGCCGCGGTGTTGAGCGACACCTTGTCCGCGCCGGCGCGCAGCAGCCTGTCGACGTCGTCGACCGAACGGACGCCGCCACCCACGGTCAGCGGGATGAAGACCTGCTCGGCGGTCCTGCGGACCACGTCGAACATCGTCTCCCGCTCCCCCGACGAGGCGGTGATGTCGAGGAAGGTCAGCTCGTCGGCGCCCTCCTCGTCGTAGCGGCGGGCCAGCTCCACCGGATCACCCGCGTCGCGCAGGTTCTCGAAGTTGACGCCCTTGACCACCCGTCCCGCGTCCACGTCCAGACACGGGATGACTCGAACCGCGACAGTCATGCTCGAAACGCCTCGATCTCGATCTCCACCAGCATCCGCTTGTCGATCAGCCCGGCCACCCTGACGCCCGTGCACGCGGGCCTGACGTGCCCCAGCACCTCCGACAGCGCGGTGCCGACCGCGTCGTAGTGGCCGTCGTCGACCACGTAGTAGCGCACCATGACCACGTCCTCCCTGGTCAGCCCGGCCGCCTCCACCGCGTCGAGCGCGATGTCGAAGGCGGTCATGGCCTGCCGGTAGGGGTCGCCCTCGTGCTGCACCTCGCCGTCGACGGTGGCCGTGCAGCCGGAGACCACGACCCGCGGCCCCGCCACGACGGCGCGGGCGTAGCCGTACCTGTCCTCCCAGACGCCGCCGGAGAAGATCCTCGTCCCTTCGCGCACGCAGCCTGCCTGGCCCATCACGCGTCCCTCCCTCAGGTCCTAGCCGCGTACCGCGGCCAGGGCGTCTTCCAGCGTGAAAGCCTGCGCGTACAGTGCCTTGCCCACGATCGCGCCCTCCACGCCGTGGGGCGCGAGAGAGGAGAGGGCGACGAGGTCGTCGAGGGAGGAGACCCCTCCACTGGCGACGACGGGCTTGTCGGTTCGATCGCAGACCTGGCGCAGCAGGTCCAGGTTCGGTCCGCGCAGTGTTCCGTCCTTGGTCACGTCCGTCACCACGTACCGGGGGCAGCCGTCGGCATCGAGCCGGTCGAGCACCTCCCAGAGATCGCCGCCCTCCTCGGTCCACCCGCGGGCGGCGAGCGTGGTGCCGCGCACGTCGAGCCCGACCGCGATCTTGTCACCGTGCTCGGCGATGACGCGGCGGCACCAGTCCGGGTTCTCCAGCGCCGCGGTGCCGATGTTGACCCTGCGGCAGCCGGTGGACAGCGCCGCCGCCAGCGAGGCGTCGTCGCGGATGCCGCCGGTCAGCTCCACGTTGATGTCGAGCTTGCCGACCACGTCGGCCAGCAGCTCCCTGTTGGAGCCGCGGCCGAAGGCGGCGTCGAGGTCGACCAGATGGATCCACTCGGCGCCCGCCTCCTGCCAGGCAAGTGCCGCGGTCAGCGGGTCGCCGTAGCCCGTCTCGGTGCCGGCCTCCCCCTGCACGAGGCGTACGGCCTGGCCGTCGACGACATCCACGGCGGGCAGCAGTACGAACGACATGTTCCTCAGGTCCTCCGGTCAAAGGCGAGCGTGACGATCACAGGGACGAACAGCAGGGAGAGCACGAACACGGCCAGGCTGACCTGCCACGACGACCACAGCAGCCAGACCAGCAGCTGGGCGACGAGGAAGAGCACGGCGACGAGGCCGTTCTGCGCCCGCTGGCGGCGGGCGATGAGCCCGCCCTGCCTGGCGTAGCGGACCGGGCGCGGGACCAGCCGGGCGAGCAGGGCGCTGCGGCGCGACCTGCGCGCCATCCGCTCGGCGTTCAGCAGGGCGGCGCGCTCGCGCTCGGCCTCGCGGGCGGCCCGGCGCCGGGCCCGTTCCTTGCTCACGGCACCGCCCCCGACCTGCCGGTGGGCGGGGGCGCCATCACCGCGGCCCGTTCACAGCGTGCCGACCCAGTTCTTCAGCAGGGCCGCACCCGCGTCCCCTGACTTCTCCGGGTGGAACTGGGTGGCCATCAGCGGGCCGTTCTCCACCGCGGCCACGAACGGCACGCCGTGCTCGGCCCAGGTGACCAGCGGTGGGGCGAAGCCCTCGCCCGGATGCAGCTCCCATTCGCGCACGCCGTAGGAGTGGACGAAGTAGAAGCGGGTGTCGGCGTCGATCCCGGCGAACAGCACGCTGCCATCGGGCGCCTTGACGGTGTTCCACCCCATGTGCGGCAGCACGGGGGCCTCCAGGTGCTCGACCGTGCCGGGCCACTCGCCGCACCCCTCGGTGACCACGCCGTGCTCCACGCCGCGCTCGAACAGGATCTGCATGCCGACGCAGATCCCCAGCACGGGACGGCCGGCCGACAGGCGGCGGCCGATGATCCTGTCGCCGATGACGCTCTTCAGCCCCGCCATGCACGCCGCGAAGGCGCCCACGCCCGGCACGACGAGGCCGTCGGCGGCCATGGCGGCGTCGTAGTCGGCGGTGACCGTCACCTGGGCGCCGGTCCTGGCCAGCGCCCGTTCGGCCGAGCGCAGGTTGCCCGAACCGTAGTCGAGGACGACGACGTTCTTGCTCACCACCACAACACCCCCGCCACCAGCGCCATCGCGGCGCCGACGCCGCAGACCACCGCGCCGATCCGCAGGCCCTGCTTGATCAACGACACCACGCCGCCGACCAGGAACAGGCCGATGAAGACCATCACGATCGCCGTCCAGTTGTCGCTCATGCGGCCTCCCCCCGCGCCGGCCCGGTCGTCCGGCGGCACTCGGTCACAGCACGCCCTTGGTGCTCGGGACGCCGATGGCGCGCGGGTCGCGCTCGCTGGCCTCGCGCAGCGCCCTGGCCAGCGCCTTGAACTGGGCCTCGACGATGTGGTGGGCGTTGCGCCCGTACGGCACGCGCACGTGCAGGCAGACGGCCGCCTGGGCGACGAACGACTCGAGGATGTGCCGGGTCATCGTCGTGTCGTACTCGGGACCGATCATGGGGGCCATGCCGTCGGGCTCGGAGTGCACCAGGTAGGGGCGTCCGGACAGGTCGACGGTCACCTCGGCGAGCGCCTCGTCCAGCGGGCAGGACGCGTTGCCGTAGCGCCTGATGCCGGACTTGTCGCCCAGCGCCTCGCGGAAGGCGGCGCCCAGTGCCAGCGCGGTGTCCTCGATGGTGTGGTGCGAGTCGATGTGCAGGTCGCCCTCGGTCTTGACGGTCAGGTCGAACAGACCGTGCTTGCCGAGCTGGGCAAGCATGTGGTCGTAGAACCCGACCCCGGTGGCGACGTCGACCACGCCGGTGCCGTCGAGGTTCACCTCGACCAGGACCGACGTCTCCTTCGTCACCCGCTCGACACGTCCGACTCGAGCGCGGCCGCCTTCGTCGGCCACCTTCGATGCCGAGCTGTGTCGATCGGTTCGCTCGCTGCGCTCACTCACAGGACCCCCTCCAGGGCTGCACGGAATGCCGTCATCTCCTCAGTGGTGCCGATCGACACCCGCAGCCACTCGGGCGGCCCGACCTCGCGGATCAGGACGCCTCGCTGGAGCAGCCCCTCCCAGATCGTGCGCCGGTCGCCGAACCGGCCGAACAACACGAAGTTCGCGTCCGAATCGGCGACCGTCAAGCCCTTGCCGCGCAACCATTCGACGATGTCGTCGCGCTCGCGCCGGAGCGTGTCGACGGTGCCGAGCAGCTCGGCCCGGTGCCGCAGCGCGACCCTGGCCGTGGCCTGCGTGACCGTCGACAGGTGGTACGGCAGCCGGACCAGCAGCATCGCCTCGACCACGGCCGGGTGCGCGGCCAGGTAGCCCAGGCGGGTGCCCGCCATGGCGAACGCCTTGGACATCGTCCGCGTCACGATCAGCCGGGGGTGGTCGGCCAGCAGCGTCAGCGCCGACGGCGTGCCGGTGCGGGCGAACTCGGCGTAGGCCTCGTCCACCACGACCATGCCGGGAGCGGCCGCGGCGACCCGCGCGATGGTCTCCAGCGGCAGCGCGGTGCCGGTCGGGTTGTTGGGCGAGGTCAGGAAGACGATGTCGGGCCGGTGCTCCTCGACCGCGGCGACGGCCTTGCCGGGGTCGAGCGAGAAGTCCTCCTCGCGCGCGCCCGAGATCCACTCCGTGCTGGTGCCGGTGGTGATGATCGGGTGCATGGAGTAGGACGGCTCGAAGCCGATCGCGGTGCGCCCGTGGCCGCCGAAGGCCTGCAGGATCTGCTGGAGCACCTCGTTGGAGCCGTTGGCGGCCCAGACCATGTCGCGGGTCAGCCCGTGGCCCAGGTAGTCGGCCAGGTCCTGGCGCAGGGCCAGGGCGTCCCTGTCGGGGTAGCGGTTGAGCGCCGCCGCGCCGCGCCTGATCTCCTCGGCCAGGTCGTCGACCAGCGCCTGGGAGGGCGGGTAGGGGTTCTCGTTGGTGTTGAGCTGCACCGGCACGTCGAGCTGGGGAGCACCGTACGGCTTGCGCCCCCGCAGGTCGTCGCGGATCGGCAGGTCGTCGAACCTCATGAGGGGATCTCCCAGTCGAACCTCGCGCGGATGGCGGCGCCGTGGGCGGGCAGGTCCTCGGCGTCGGCGAGCACGCAGGTGTGCTCGGCCGCCCCGGCCAGCGCCTCGCGGGTGTAGTCGATCACGTGGATGCCGCGCAGGAACGACTGGACCGACAGCCCGCTGGAGTGGCAGGCGCACCCGCCGGTGGGCAGCACGTGGTTGGAGCCGGCGAGGTAGTCGCCCAGGCTCACCGGGCTGTAGGGACCGACGAAGATCGCGCCGGCGTTGCGCACCCTGGCCGCCACCTCGGCCGCTCCGGCCGTCTGGATCTCCAGGTGCTCGGCGGCGTAGGCGTCGACGACCCTGAGCCCGGCGGCCAGGTCGTCGACCAGCACGATGCCCGACTGCCGGCCGGCCAGCGCCTCGGAGATCCGCTCGGAGTGGCGGGTCGCGGCGACCTGTCCCGGCAGTTCCTTCTCGACCGCCTCGGCCAGCTCGACGCTGTCGGTGACCAGCACGGCCGCCGCGATGACGTCGTGCTCGGCCTGGCTGATGAGGTCGGCGGCCACGTGCCGGGGGTCGGCGGTGGCGTCGGCGAGGATGGCGATCTCGGTGGGGCCCGCCTCGGAGTCGATGCCGATGACGCCCTTGAGCAGCCGCTTGGCCGCGGCCACCCAGATGTTGCCTGGTCCGGTCACCATGGTGGCGGCCGGGCACTCCTCGGTGCCGTAGGCGAACATCGCCACGGCCTGCGCCCCGCCGACGGAGTAGACCTCGTCCACGCCGAGCAGCGCGCAGGCGGCCAGGATCGTGGGGTGCGGCAGCCCGCCGAACTCCTTCTGCGCGGGGCTGGTGACGGCCAGCGACTCGACGCCCGCCTCCTGGGCGGGGACGACGTTCATGACCACGCTGGAGGGGTAGACCGCGCGCCCGCCCGGCACGTAGAGGCCGACGCGCTCGACCGGCACCCACCGCTCGGTGACCGTGCCGCCGGGGACCACCTGGGTCGTGGTGTCGGTGCGCCGCTGGTCGCGGTGCACCTTCCTGGCCCGCGTGATCGACTCGACGAGGGCGGCCCTGACCTTGGGGTCAAGGTCGTCCAGCGCCTGCCGGATCGCCTCGGCGGGAACCCTGGCGGACGTGATCTCGACACCGTCGAACCTGGCGGTCAGCTCGCGAACGGCTGCCGCCCCGCGATGGCGCACCGCGTCGCAGATGGGCCGCACCTTCTCCAGGGCGGCCTCGACGTCGAGTTCGGCGCGGGGCAGCACGTCGCGCAGGTTCTCCGGCAGAGAGCCGCGCAGGTCGATACGGGAAATCACCCATACAGTCTACGGACAGTCTCAGGCACAACCGCTTCTGTCCATATTGCGGGACAGCCAGAGCATTCGCCGTATTTCTCCATGCATGGCGGGGCATTTCCGCAGGCACGGCGTGGCCGCCGATCCTCTACGATCGGCACCGTGAGCAAGGCGAAGAAGGGCGGGCAGGGCACCCCCGCGACGGTCGCGCTGGCCAAGGCACAGGTCGACTTCACGCTCCACCCCTACGAGCACGACGCCAACGCCCAGGCCTACGGCGAGGAGGCCGCCGACGCGCTGGGCCTGCCGTACGACAGGATCTTCAAGACGCTGGTGGCGGAGGTCGAGAGCGGGCTCGCGGTGGCGGTCGTGCCGGTGGCGGGCAAGCTCGACCTGAAGGCGTTCGCCGCGGCGCTGGGCGGCAAGCGGGCCGCGATGGCCGACGCGGCGAAGGTCGAGCGGGTCACCGGTTACGTGGTCGGCGGCATCAGCCCCCTCGGGCAGCGCAAGCGGCTGCCCACCGTGGTCGACGCCTCCGCGCTGAGCTTCGAGACGATCTACTTCTCGGCCGGCAAGCGCGGCCTGCAGATCGAGACCGCGCCGGCGAACCTGGTCGAGCTCACCGGGGCGGCCACCGCGCCGATCGCCAAGACCGGTTGAGGGCCGGTCAGCTGGCAATCCTTGCCATCGCCGGGCGCGGGCGCATGCGGCAGGATCGCAAGAGTGACCGAACTGCACTACCTCACCGCCACTGAGATGGCCCGCCTGGTGCGGGCCCGCGAGGTGAGCGCCGTCGAGCTGCTCGAGGCCCACCTGGCGCGCATCGAGCAGGTCAACCCGGCCGTCAACGCCATCGTGACGCTGGTCGCCGAGCGGGCGCTGGACCAGGCCAAGGCGGCCGACGCGGGCGAGCCCCGAGGCCCGCTGCACGGCGTGCCCGTGGCCCACAAGGATCTCGTCGACACCGCGGGCATCAGGACCACGTACGGCTCGCCGCTGTTCGCCCACCACGTCCCCGGCCAGGACGACCTGCTGGTCGAGCGGCTCAGGAAGGCCGGGGCGATCACGGTGGGCAAGACCAACACGCCCGAGTTCGGCACCGGCTCGCACACCGTCAACGAGGTGTTCGGCGCCACCCGCAACCCCTACGACCTGTCCAGATCCGCCGGCGGCAGCAGCGGGGGCGCCGCGGCCGCGCTGGCCACCGGGATGGTGCCGCTGGCCGACGGCTCCGACATGGGCGGCTCGCTGCGCAACCCGGCCAGCTTCTGCAACGTGGTCGGCCTGCGCCCGACGCCGGGCCGCGTTCCCGACATCTCCGACACCGCCGCCTGGTACACGCTGGCGGTCTCGGGGCCGATGGCCAGGACCGTCGAGGACCTGGAGCTCATGCTGTCGGTGATGTCCGGCTTCGACCCGCGCTCGCCGTACGCGATCACCGAGCCGTACACCCCCGCCCCGGAGACCTCCGTGCGCGGCCTGCGGGTGGCCTTCAGCCCCGACCTCGGCGGCCTGCCCGTCGACCCCGAGACCGCGGCGGTCACGGAGGCGGCGGTGCGGGTGCTCGACCGGCTCGGCGCCGTCGTGGAGCGCGTGGACCTCGACCTGTCCGACGCCGACGACGCCTTCAGGACCTACCGCGCCTGGTACTACGCGCTGAGCTTCGGCGAGCTGGAGAGGCTGGGCGCCAACACCGCCTGGAACGTCGAGCAGGGCCGTACGGTGACCGGCGCCGACCTGGCCCGCGCCGAGAAGCTGCGCAGCGGCCTCTACCAGCGCATGGCCGCCTTCTTCAACACCTACGACGTGCTGGTCGCGCCGGTCAGCCAGGTGCCGCCGTTCCCCGTCGAGCGGCCCTACGTCGACGAGATCAACGGTGTGAAGCTGCCCGACTACCTGGCCTGGATGCGCTCGGCGTACTGGATCAGCGTCCTGCACGCCCCCGCGGCCTCGGTGCCGGCCGGCTTCACCTCGACGGGGCTGCCGGTGGGCGTGCAGATCGTCGGCCGGCCGTTCGCCGACGCCAGGGTGCTGCGCGTGGCCCGCGCCTTCGAGCAGGCCACCGGGTACGGCTCGCGCCGCCCCGATCTGTAGCCCGGCCTGTAGCGCGGCCTGAAGAGCGGTCTAGAGCCCCTCGATCTCCCCGTACGGCCGGCGCAGCGGCGACTCGCGGTAGGCGACCACGGCCTCCATCGTCCCGTAGAGCCCCACCGCGAGCAGCGGCCAGGCCACCAGCACGCCCTTGGCGGTCAGGACGAGCGCTCCGGCCACCACCTTCACGCCGGGCACGGCGGCGGCGGCCTCCACGGTGACCGTGGCGAGGGTGAAGGTCGTGCCGGCCCACTGCGCGACGAAGGCCGCGGCGGCGCCACCGGCCGCCAGCCCGAGCAGCACCTCCAGGCGCCTGTCACGGGCCAGGTTCCACGCCACGACCGCGCAGACCAGCCCGATGCCGCCCGTGACCACGGCGAACCAGCCGTCGGCGGCGATGAGGGCCTGGGTGGAGGGGTCGGCCAGCACCGGCCGGCCGTTGACGATCGCGTAGGGCGCCCGGGGCGCGAGCAGGGACCAGGCCAGACCCGCGGGGACGCCGAGGGCGGCCAGCGCCAGAACGGTCACCGCGAAAGCCCGCACATGCCCCACGAGGCCACTCCCCCTCACAAGTGTGTCCGAACCTGCTCGATGGTATCCCCCGGCTAGGCTCATGCCGTGATTGAAGACAAGGTCTGGCTGATCGAGCCCTCAGGTCCGCTGCGTGGCGATGTGGAGGTCCGCGGATCCAAGAACGCGGTGTCGAAGCACATGGTGGCGGCCATGCTCGGCACCGGTGAGAGCTCCATCCACAACGCCCCCGAGGTGGGTGAGGTCGGCATCACCGCGGCGATGCTGGAAGCGCTCGGCATCCACGTGGAGATCACCAAGAAGGAGATCAGGATCGCGAAGGGGCAGGAGATCCAGCCCCGCGTGCCCAACGCCTTCAGCGGCCTGAACCGCATCCCCATCCTCATGCTGGGCCCGCTGCTCCACCTGGCCGGCGAGGCGTTCGTGCCGCTGGTCGGCGGCGACCCCATCGGACGCAGGCCGGTCAACTTCCACGTCGAGGCGCTGCGCACCATGGGCGCCGAGGTCGAGGTGGGCGAGGACGGCATCCACGCCAAGGCGACCAGGTTGCGCGGCGCCAGGATCCAGCTGCCCTACCCCAGCGTCGGCGCGACCGAGACGATCCTGATGTCGGCGGTGCTCGCCGAGGGCAAGACCGTCATCAAGAACGCCGCCATGGAGCCCGAGGTGGTCGAGCTGGCGCTGTTCCTGCAGCGGATGGGCGCCAGGATCGAGCTGTCCCCCGACCGGCGGATCGTCATCGAGGGCGTGCCCGAACTGCACGGCGCGCAGACCTGGCTCGCGGGCGACCGCATCGAGGCCTTCTCCTACCTGGCGGCGGGCCTCATCACCAGGGGCGAGGTGCGGGTGCACGGCTGCCCGCAGGACCGCCTGGTCACCGCGATCACCACGCTGGCCAGGATGGGCGCCCAGTTCGACATCAACGACGACTACATCTGCGCCACCGCGCCGCCCGAGGGGCTGCGTTCGGCGGCCGTGCAGACCGACACCCATCCCGGGTTCATGACCGACTGGCAGACGCCGCTGATGGTGCTGTTCACCCAGAGCCAGGGCATGTCGGTGCTGCACGAGACGGTCTTCGAGAACCGCCTGGTCTACGTGCCCGCGCTGCAGCAGATGGGCTGCGAGATCGAGGTCTTCGACCAGTGCCTCGGTGGTCCGGCCTGCCGCTACCACGACACCAACGCCAAGCACTCGGCCGTGGTGCGCGGGGTGTCCAAGCTGCGCGGCGCCGACGTGATGCTGCCCGACATCAGGGCGGGCTTCTCGGCGGTGCTGGCCGCCGCGGTGGCCGACGGCTCCTCCAGGCTGCGCGGCGTGCACCACATCGAGCGCGGCTACCACCGCCCGTTCGAGCAGTTCCGCTCGCTCGGCCTGGACCTCCACCGAGAGGGCTGACCGGGCACGGCCGTCAACCGGACAGAGGAGGCTGACCGGGCACGGCCGTCAACCGGGGACACAGAGGAGGGTGACCGGGCACGGCCGTTAACCGGACAGAGGGGGCCGATCGGGCGCGGCGCGCGTTCCATGAGCGCGTTTGCAGATCGCAAAGGCTGCTGAAGCAGGCGTTTGGCGCCCTCGTCCGCGTTGCAGATCATCTGAGTGACTGTGCTCAGATGCGTCGTCGGGCTCGGCATGGCGGGCGCGATCGGCGGCGTGCTGACCGCGGCGGTGGCGGTCCCGGCGGTCAGCGGGGCCGGAATCGCCGTCCGCGAAGCCGCCGCCACCTTCACCGACCTGCCACCCGCCCCGCGCGAGGAGCCGCTGTCGCAGGTCACCACGCTGCTGGACAAGAACGGCAAGCCGTTCGCGCAGTTCTACAAGGCCAACCGGACGCCCGTGACGCTCGCCCAGGTGGCGCCGGCGATGCGCGACGCCATCGTGGCCATCGAGGACGCCCGCTTCTACGAGCACGCCGGCCTGGACATCAAGGGCACGCTGCGCGCGATCATCACCAACACCCAGGCGGGCGGCATCAAGCAGGGCGGCTCGTCGCTGACCCAGCAGTTGGTGAAGAACATCCTGGTCGAGAACGCCGACACCGAGAAGGAACGGCAGGCCGCCCGCGCGCCCAACCTGTCCCGCAAGATCAGCGAGCTGCGTTACGCCCTGGCGCTGGAGGACAAGTACCGCAAGGACGAGATCCTCGAGCGTTATCTCAACATCGCCTACTTCGGGGCGGGCGCCTACGGGGTCGAGGCTGCGGCCCGGCGCTTCTTCTCCACCACGGCCGGCAGCCTCACGCTGGCCCAGGCGGCGACGCTGGCGGGGGCGGTGCGCCTGCCGTACACCACCGATCCTTCACTGGGCCCTGAACGGCGGGCGCGGCTGCTGGAGCGCCGCGACATCGTCCTGGACCGCATGGCGAGCCTGAACATGATCTCCGCCGAGACGGCGGCGGCCACCAAACGGCAGCCGCTGGACATCAGGCTGCGGCCCGAACCCGGCGGGTGCGCCGAGAGCGAGTACCCGTACTTCTGCCTCTACGTGCAGCGCGAACTGCTGACCAACCCCGTCTTCGGCGACACCACGGCCGAACGGGAGCGCCGCCTGTCCATGGGCGGGCTCGTGCTGCGCACCACGCTCGACCCCGTCGCGCAGCGCGCCGCCGAGCAGGCGATCAGGCAGCGGGTCCACCCCGTGGACACCGAGGTCGCCGCCGAGGCGATGGTCGAGCCCGGCACGGGCAGGATCAGGGCGCTGGCGGCCAGCAAGAGGTTCGGCCGCAATCCCGGCGACCGCAAGAACGGGCCCAGGACCACCTTCAACCTGCCCGCCGACGTCAAGCACGGCGGCGGGATGGGACTGCAGGCCGGCTCGACGTTCAAGGCGTTCACCCTGGCCACCGCGCTCAAGCAGGGCTGGCGCTTCGACCAGGGCTTCAAGACGCCCGGCAGCTTCGTCCCCGCCGACGGCTACCGCAACTGCGCGGGCCGGCCGGTCAACGCGCCGGCCACCACGATCTACAACGCCAGCGGCGAGGGCAAGGGCGGCCCGCACAGCCTGTCCACGGGCACGTGGAACTCGGTGAACATCTTCTACATGATGCTGGAGCGCAGGGTCGGCCTGTGCGAGGTGGTCAAGACGGCCAAGTCGCTGGGCATCGTCAGGGCCGACGGCACTCCGCTGCGCGAGGTGCCCACCTTCACGCTCGGTGTCAACGAGATGGACCCGCTCACCGTGGCCGCCGCCTTCGCCGCCTTCGCCGCCCGCGGGCGCTACTGCCGTCCGATGGCGCTCGTCGACATCACCGACAGCCAGGGGCTGCGCACCACCGTGCGGCCCACCTGCTCGCAGGCGCTGGAGCGGGACGTGGCCGACGCGGTCAACCACGTGCTGTCCGGGGTGTTCACCAAGGGCACGATGAAGGGGCAGGGCATCGGCAGGCCCGCGGCGGGCAAGACCGGCACCACCGACGGCTACACCGCGGCCTGGTTCGCCGGATACACCCCTGACCTCGCGGCGGCGGTGAGCGTGGGCGACATCCGCGGCTCCTACCGCTATCCGCTGCAGGGGGTGACGATCGGCGACGAGTCGTACGGCTCGGTGCAGGGCGCGTCGCTGCCGGGGCCGATCTGGGTGGCCTCGATGGAGTCGGCGCTGCGCGACACCGACCCGACGTCGTTCACCCGCCCCGACATGAGCCGCTTCGGCGGCGGGCACACCCCGGGGCTGGCCAAGGCGGAGGCCGCGGCCCGGCGCGCCGAGATCCGCCGCTACGTGCAGAAGTACCGCGAGCGGTACCGCCGGTTCTACCGGTGGATGACCAGACACCAGGCCCGCCGCCGCTGACCGGACGGGTGACGAGGGCGGGCCGCCGGTGCCGGTGTCAGCCGCCCAGGCAGGCGGGGCCGAGGAGTTGCTTGAGGTCGCCCATGAGGGCCGGTGAGGGTGTCACCCGCAGCCGGTCCTCCACCCGCATGACCGTGGTCTTGGGGCCGTTGTGCACCTGCAGGTGCACCTCGGAGGTGCCGGGGTGGGTGGTCAGGATCTCCTTCAGCCGGCCGACCACCGGCGGCGTGCACCGGCTCAGCGGCAGGCTGACCAGCAGCGGGCCGCCCGCCTCCTGGGTGAGGTCGGGCGCCGTCACCTCCATCGCGATGATCTTGGCCACGTCTTCGCGCTTGTCGATGCGCCCCTTGACGAAGACGATGGCGTCCTCGGCCAGGATCGTCGAGCACAGCTGGTAGGCCGACGGGAAGATCATCACCTCGATCGCGCCCTCGAGGTCCTCCAGCTGGGTCAGCACCCAGGTGTCGCCCTTCTTGGTGACCTTGCGCTGCACGCCCGACAGGATGCCGCCGACCGTCACGACCTGACCGTCGGCGCGGCTCTCGTCCTGCAGCGAGGCGATCGAGCAGTCGGCACCGGAGGCCAGGATGTGCTCCACGCCGAACAGCGGGTGGTCGGAGACGTAGAGGCCGAGCATCTCCCGCTCGAACTGCAGCAGGGTGTTCTTGTCCCACTCGCCGACCGGAATCTGCACGTCGAAGGTCTGGTCCTCGCCGCCGTCGACGGCGCCGAACAGGGAGTCCTGGCCGATGGCCTCGTTCTTCTTGATGTCGATGATCGCGTCGACGGCCTGCTCGTGCACCATGACCAGGCCCTTGCGGACGTGGCCGAGGGAGTCGAAGGCGCCCGCCTTGATCAGCGACTCGATCACCCGCTTGTTGCAGACGATCGCCGGCACCTTGCGCAGGAAGTCCTTGAAGTCGGCGTAGCGGCCCTTCTCCTTGCGGGCCGCCAGGATGCCGTCGACGACGTTGCCGCCGACGTTGCGGATGGCCGACAGGCCGAAGCGGATGTCGGTGTCGTGCGGCGTGAAGTCGAAGTCGGAGTCGTTGACGTCCGGCGGGAAGACCTTGATGCCCATGCGGCGGCACTCGTTGAGGTAGAGGGCCGACTTGTCCTTGTCGTCCTTGACCGAGGTGAGCAGCGCGGCCATGTAGGCGGCCGGGTAGTTGGCCTTGAGGTAGGCGGTCCAGTACGCGACCAGGCCGTAGCCGGCGGTGTGGGCCTTGTTGAAGGCGTAGTCGGAGAAGGGCAGCAGGATGTCCCACAGGGCCTTGATGGCAGCCGGCGAGAAGCCGTTGTCCTTCATGCCCTTCTCGAAGTACTCGTACTGCTTGTCCAGCTCGGACTTCTTCTTCTTGCCCATGGCGCGGCGCAGCAGGTCGGCGCCGCCGAGGGAGTAGCCGGCCACCCGCTGGGCGATGGCCATGACCTGCTCCTGATAGACGATCAGGCCGTAGGTCGTGTCGAGGATGTCCTTGAGCGGCTCCTCCAACTCCGGGTGGATCGGGGTGATCTCCTGCTGGCCGTTCTTGCGCAGCGCGTAGTTGGTGTGCGAGTTGGCGCCCATCGGGCCGGGCCGGTAGAGCGCGAGGGCGGCGGAGATGTCCTCGAAGTTGTCGGGGCGCATGAGCCGCATGAGCGAGCGCATGCCGCCGCCGTCGAGCTGGAAGATGCCGAGGGTGTCGCCGCGGGCCAGCAGCTCGTAGGTCTTGACGTCGTCGAGCGGCAGGTCGAGCAGCTCGATCTTCTCGCCGCTGGTGAGCTCGATGGCCTTCAGGCAGTCGTCGATGATCGTGAGGTTGCGCAGGCCCAGGAAGTCCATCTTCAGCAGGCCGAGCGTCTCGCAGGTCGGGTAGTCGAACTGCGTGATGATCGCGCCGTCGGAGTCGCGGCGCATGATCGGGATGTAGTCGGTGAGCACCTCGGCGGACATGATGACGCCGGCGGCGTGGACGCCGGTCTGCCTGATCAGGCCCTCCAGGCCCCTGCCGAGGTCCATCGTCGCCTTGACGTCGACGTCCTCCTCGTACAGGCGGCGCAGCTCGCCGGCCTCGGCGTAGCGGGGGTGGTCCTTGTCGAAGATGCCCGACAGCGGGATGTCCTTACCCATCACCGCGGGCGGGAAGGCCTTGGACACCCGGTCGCCCAGCGCGTACGGGTAGCCCAGCACGCGACCGGCGTCCTTGATGGCGGCCTTCGCCTTGATGGTGCCGAACGTGGCGATCATGGCGACCTTGTCGGCGCCCCACTTCTCGGTGACGTAGCGGATCACGTCGGCCCGCCTGCGCTCGTCGAAGTCGATGTCGACGTCGGGCATGGAGACACGTTCGGGGTTGAGGAACCGCTCGAAGATCAGGCCGTGCGGGATCGGGTCGAGGTCGGTGATGCCGAGCGCGTAGGCCACCAGCGAACCGGCCGCCGAACCACGGCCGGGACCCACCCTGATGCCGTTGTTCTTGGCCCACATGATGAAGTCGGCGACCACGAGGAAGTAGCTCGGGAAGCCCATCTGGAGGATGACGCCGAGCTCGTTCTCGGCCCAGGCCCGGTGCTCCTCGTCCACGCCGTCGGGGAAGCGCCGCTCCAGGCCCTTCCACACCTCCTGGCGGAAGAACTCCTCCTCGGTCATCCCGTCGGGGATGGGGAAGGTCGGCATGAGGTTCTTGTGCGTGAAGAACCCCGTCGGGTCGACCTTCTCGGCCACCAGCAGCGTGTTGCGGCAGCCCTCGGCCCACAGGTCCGAGGAGTCGACGGCGCGCATCTCGTCGGCCGACTTGATGTAGTAGCCGCTGCCGTCGAAGCGGAAGCGGTCGGGGTCGGACAGCTGCTTGCCGGTCTGGATGCACAGCAGGGCGTCGTGGGAGGCGGCGTCGGACTCGTAGGTGTAGTGCGAGTCGTTGGTGACCAGCGGGGGGATGCCCAGTTCCTTGCTGATCCTGGTCAGCCCGTCGCGGACCCTGCGCTCGATGTCGAGCCCGTGGTCCATGATCTCCAGGAAGTAGTTGTCCTTGCCGAAGATGTCCTGGAACCTCGCGGCGGCCTTGACGGCCTCGTCGTACTGGCCGAGGCGCAGCCTGGTCTGCACCTCGCCGGAGGGGCAGCCGGTGGTGGCCATCAGGCCGTCGGCGTGCTCGGCGAGGATCTCGGCGTCCATGCGCGCCCACTTGCGCACGAAACCCTCGGTGTAGGCCCGCGACGACAGGCGCATCAGGTTGTGCAGGCCCGCCCTGTTGCGCGCCCAGATCGTCATGTGGGTGTAGTAGCCACCCGCGGAGACGTCGTCCTTCTTCTGGTGCGGCTCGCCCCAGAGCACCGGCCGCTTGTTGTGGCGCAGCTCGGGGGCGACGTAGGCCTCGATGCCGATGATCGGCTTGATGTCGGCTGCGGTCGCCTGCCTGTAGAAGTCGTAGGCGCCGTGCATGTTGCCGTGGTCGGTGATGGCGATGGCGGGCATGCCCAGCTCGCCGACCTGTTTGAACATCTGCTTGAGGCGCGCGGCCCCGTCCAGCATGGAGTACTCGGTGTGTACGTGCAGGTGTACAAACGAGTCGCTGGACGACATGGAGCGGCGCCTCCTCGATCGAGAGCGGATGTGCAGGCTTCGAGCCTAGTGCTCCGCACCGACTTTTCCGGCCGTCGACGCCACCGTCTGACGAGGTGTACGGCCTCGGCTACAGGTTGCCCGGCGAGCCCTCGCGAACCTTTCCAGCCTGCGCATATATCGTTCTTGTGACGAAGGAGACACGGTGTGCGCGCAGCTGGAAGAGGGGTACTCCCACGCGCTGGGCAACCGCCAGGTGCAGATGATCGCGATCGGCGGTGCCATCGGCGTCGGGCTGTTCCTCGGCGCGGGCGGGCGTCTGGCCGCGGCGGGGCCCGCGCTCGTGCTGTCGTACGCGGTGGCCGGCCTGGCCGCCTTCTTCGTCATGCGGGCGCTCGGCGAGCTGGTGCTCTACCGGGCCACCTCGGGCTCCTTCGTGGAGTACGCGGCCGAGTTCATCGGACCGTGGGCCGCCTTCACCAGCGGCTGGATGTACTGGATCAACTGGGCCTTCACCGGCATCGCCGAGCTGACGGCGGTCGCCACCTACGTCCACTACTGGGCGCCACGCTTCCCGCAGTGGCTGACCGCGCTGATCGCGCTGGGCTTCGTGCTGACGGTCAACCTGCTGTCGGTCCGCGTCTTCGGCGAGCTGGAGTTCTGGTTCGCCCTGCTGAAGGTGCTTGCCATCTGCGCCTTCCTGGTCGCCGGCCTGTTCCTGGTGATCACCGGCGCGAACGTGGGCGGCACCCAGGCCGGCGCGGCCAACCTCGTGGCCCACGGCGGGTTCTTCCCCAACGGCTTCCCCGTCGTGCTGATGAGCCTGCAGGCGGTCGTCTTCGCCTACGCCTCGATCGAGCTGGTGGGCATCGCGGCGGGTGAGACCAAGAACCCCCGGCAGGTCATGCCGAGGGCGATCAACGGCGTGGTGTGGCGCATCGCGGTCTTCTACGTGGGCTCGATCCTGCTGCTGGCCATGGTGCTGCCGTGGACCGCCTACAGCGCCGACGAGTCACCGTTCGTCACGGTCTTCGACCACCTGGGGGTGCCCTGGGTGGCCGACGCGATGAACCTCGTCGTCATCACGGCGGCCACCTCCTCCTTGAACTCGGGCCTGTACTCGACCGGGCGCATCGTGCGGGCCATGGCGCTGAAGGGCGAGGCGCCGCACTTCACCGGCAACCTGAGCTCCCGCCACGTCCCCTACGGGGGGATCCTGATGACCGCGGCGGTCTTCCTCGCGGGGGTCGTGCTGTTCTACTTCCTCCCCGAGCGGGCCTTCGCCATCGCCACCGCCGTCGCCTCGCTCGGCGTGATCACCACGTGGGGCACCCTGGTGTACTGCCAGCTGCTGCTGCGGCGTACCGGGCACCGCTCGAGCTTCCCGATGCCGGGCTCGCCGTACGCCAACTGGTTCACGCTGGGCTTCCTGGCGCTGGTGGTGGTGCTGATGGCCTTCGCCGACCAGGACCAGCGGGTGGCCTTCTTCCTCATCCCCGTGCTCGCCGCGGCCATCGCCCTCGGGTGGAAGGTGGTCAGCTCTCCTCGGCGAGGTGCAGGCCCGCTTCGATGACCGCGTTCATGATCGGGGCGAGGCGCTCGACGCCGAGCCTGGGCGCGCGCTCGGCCATCCTGGCCACCAGCTGACGTTCCCGCTCCATGTCGCGGCCGGCGAACCCGCCGACGGGCTTGAGCGACTGGATGACACCGGCCAGCTCGGCCCGCCGTTCGAGGAGGGTGGCGAGGGCGGCGTCCACCCTGTCGACGGCGGCTCGGGCCTCGGCAAGGGTCTCGGGGGTGTCGTGGCGCGCCAGCGCGCCGAAGAGCGTGGCCGCCTCGCGCGCCTGGGCGACCTCCTCGTCGGCGGCCGAGGGCGACAGCAGCAGGCCGTCGGCGCCCGCCGCGACGGCGGCGCCGGCCAGGGAGGGGTCGGCGGAGACCTCGGCCAGCACCGGCCGTCCCGAGCGGGCCTTGGCGGCGCGCAGCAGCGACAGGTCGAGGGCCAGGTGGCCGGCGGGGGTCTGACCGCCGCTCTCGCACAGGGCCACCTGGTCGTTGCCCTCGGCCGCGCAGGAGTCGGCGACGGCCAGCCACTCCTCCAGGGTCGCGGCGTGGCCGCGCTGGACGATCACCGGCAGGCCGAGCCTGGCCGCCGCCCGCACCAGCGGGAGGTCCCGCATCCAGGCCGCCCCCACCACCACGCCCGCGGCGCGCTCGGCGATGGCGGGCAGGTCGTCGGCCGAGGACGGCTCGACGTACACCGGGCCGTCGAGCACGTCCTCCACCCGCACCCGCCCGTGGTGCGGGCGCAGGCTGATCCATCGGGTGACGGCGGGACGCTTTTCGAGGGTGGAAGACATCTCGATCCCAACGCTCAAGCCGGTCCGTGCGGAGCCGGCGGTCTCCAGGAAAGAAAAAAGGCAGAGACCTCGGGTCTCTGCCTGTCGCCGGCTCCAGGTGGTCGCTACCGCATGACCGGCCCTCCGGGAGCCGGCTCGATAAACGTGTAGCGAGGAGTCATGGATCTAAGACTACACGGGTCGCTGCTACCCGATCCCTATGGGAGTATTTCTAGGCTTAGAAGGGGGTTTGAGGCCGTTGATGTCGGATGGACAGCAGCACGCCGGACGCCGCGTCGCCGGCCGGTACCACCTGAAGGAGCCCATCGGGCGCGGCGGCATGGGCATCGTATGGCGCGCCCATGACGAGCTGCTCGACCGCGAGGTCGCGGTCAAGGAGGTCCGCTACGCGGCCGTGCTGGGCGACGAGGTGCAGCTGCTCAACCGGCGCACCATGCGCGAGGCGCGTGCGGCGGCCCGGTTCACCCATCCGAACGTGATCGTCGTCCACGACGTGATCGAGGAGGACGACCGGCCGTGGATCGTCATGCAGCTGGTCCCCTCCCGCTCGCTGGGCCAGGCGATCAAGACCGAGGGGCCGCTCCCGCCCCGGCGGGTGGCCGAGATCGGCCTGGCCGTCCTGGAGGCGCTCAAGGGCGCCCACGACGCAGGCGTGCTGCACCGCGACGTCAAGCCCGAGAACGTGCTGCTGGCCGAGGACGGCAGGGTCGTCCTGACCGACTTCGGCATCGCCACGCTGGAGACCGAGACCGCGCTGACCATGACGGGCCTGGCCGGCACGCCCGCGTTCATCGCGCCCGAGCGGCTCAAGGGCCTGCCCGCCCGGCGAGAGTCGGACCTGTGGTCGCTGGGCGCCACGCTCTACACCGCGGTCGAGGGCAAGGCCCCGCACGAGCGCGGCATGGCGATGGCGACCATGATGGCGGTGCTCAACGACGACCCCGCGCCCGCCGCCAAGGCAGGGCCGCTCGAGCCGGTCCTGGACGGCCTGCTGGCCAAGGAGCCGGTCCAGCGGCTGTCCGTCGACGAGACGGCCAGGATGCTGCGCAGGATCATCGAGCAGACCCAGAACGAGACCGTCAGGGTCGCGCGCCCGCCCGCCGTACCCGACGTGGACGACACCCCCACCGACCCCAGCCTGCCCGCGATCGAGCCGCCCGCCGGAGCCAAACCCGCCGCCACGAAGTCTTCCCCGCCCAAGACCGCGCGGGACAGGACGGCCACGAACAGGCCGGCCGCGCCCAAGCGCCCCGCACCGGCCGGCTCCAGCGCGGCCGCCGCCAGGACCGGATCCGCGCCGGCCAAGGCGGGGACACCCACCGCCAAGCCCGCCAGGCCCACGGCGCGCACCGCGCCCACCGGCTCCGCCGCGTCCGCCAGGGCCGCCGGTGCCGCGCCCGAGGCTCCCCCGCCCACCGCGGCGCTGCCGGCCGCGTCCGACTCGCCGGCCGAGCTGTTCGAGACGGGCATGCGCCTGCCCGAGACGCCCACGGTCGTCCCCGAGCCGGCGACGCCGGCCCGCCGCGTGCTCCCTTTCGTCGCCGTGGCCATCGCCATCCTGGTCGTCGGCGGCGTGGCCGGCCTGCTCGGGCTGCGCTCCGCCGAGAACGAATCCCCCCGCACCTCGCAGGAGCCGGCCCAGAAGGTGACCACCACGGTCACCGCGACGGCGACGACGACCACCGCCGCCGCGCCCTCGGCGGCGGCGACCCCGCCTGCCACCCCTGCCCCGACGCCCTCGGCCACCGCGGAGGCGCTTCCGGAGGGCTGGCGGATGTACAAGGACGAGGAGATGGGCTTCTCGATCGGCATGCCCCCCGAGTGGAAGACCTACCAGCGCAAGGGCAACCAGGTCTACTTCCGCGGACCGGGCGCCTCGTCCAACTCCTACGTCATGATCGAGGAGGCGACCAACCCCGGCGACGATCCCCTGGGCGACTGGAAGAAGCAGGAGCCGAGCGCCAAGTACAACTTCGGCGGCTACAAGCTGCTCCGCATCAAGAAGGTCGACTACATGAAGGCCGCGGCCGACTGGGAGTTCACCTGGAACACCAACACCGGCAAGACCAGGGTGCGCAACCGCGGGTTCGTCACCGACAACGGCCGCGGCTACGCGATCTATTGGCACACCCTTGACGAGAACTGGAAGCGTGACCTGCGTTTCTTCGACGCCTTCGCGGCGAGTTTCAAACCCGCCAAGTAGGCTTCGGTGGTGCGAGTCGGCAACAGGTACCGCCTGATCGAACCCATCGGCGAGGGCGGGATGGGCATCGTGTGGCGCGCCTACGACGACCTGCTCGACCGGACGGTGGCGATCAAGGAAGTCCGCTACACCGGGATCGGCGAGCAGAAACGCGCACAGCTCAACGAGCGCACCATCAGGGAGGCGCGCGCGGCCGGTCGGCTCGACCATCCCAACGTGATCGTCATCCACGACGTGATCGAGGAGGACGGCCGGCCCTGGATCGTGATGCAGCTGGTGCGCTCGCGGTCGCTGGCCGAGGTGATCAGGCAGCGGGGTCCGCTGCCCGTGCCGGAGGCGGCCAGGGTCGGCGGCGCCGTGCTGGGCGCGCTGCGGGCCGCGCACGCGGCCGGCGTGCTGCACCGCGACGTCAAACCGGAGAACGTGCTGCTGGCCGAGGACGGCCGGGTGGTGCTGACCGACTTCGGCATCGCCGCCGTCGACGCCGAGGCGGGCCTGACCGCCACCGGCAACCTGGTCGGCACGCCCGCCTACATGCCCCCGGAGCGGCTCAACGGCCTGCCCGCCACCCCGGCCTCCGACCTGTGGTCGCTGGGCGCCATGCTGCACACGGCGGTGGAGGGCGACGCGCCGTACCGGCGGGACTCGTGGGCGGCGACGGTGGCGGCGGTCCTGCGTGACCCGCCCGAGCCGCCGCGCCTGGCCGGCCCGCTCACTCCCGTGATCACGGGGCTGCTGCGACGTGACCCTGCGGCGCGGATGGGCGCCCATGAGGTGGCCGCGAGGCTCGCGGTGCTGGAGCCCCCCGCCCGGCCGCCGGGACTGGAGCCCGCCGCGCCGTACGGCCTGCACCCCGCCGGACCGCAGAGCCTCCACCCCGCCGGACCGCAGGACGGCCAGCCCGCCGGACCGCAGGACGTCCACCCTGCCGGGCCGCAGGACGTCAACCCCGCCGGGCCGCGGGGCGTCCAGCCCGCCATGCAGCGGGGGCTCGAGAACGCCGCCGGGCCGCCCGCGACCCGGCCGCCCGCCACGCTCACCGAGCCCGGGACCGGGCAGGCCGGCCACGCGCCGCGCACCCCTCCGGCGGCCCGCGACGCCGCCACGACCACGCGGCCGGCCAGGCGGCGCTCGCCGCTGCTGTGGGCCGTCCCGAGCGCCGTGCTGGCC
This sequence comes from Nonomuraea sp. NPDC004354, assembly GCF_053602555.1. Classification (NCBI taxonomy): domain Bacteria; kingdom Bacillati; phylum Actinomycetota; class Actinomycetes; order Streptosporangiales; family Streptosporangiaceae; genus Nonomuraea; species Nonomuraea sp. NPDC004354. The sequence goes on from NZ_JBSGDV010000006.1 coordinate 323,531, forward strand.
GCCGCGCTGGCCGGTGGCGGCGTCTGGCTGGCGATGCGGCCCGACGCTTCACCCCCCTCACCCACCGCGCGGCCCACGCCGACCAGCGGTACGCCGACCTCCTCCAGCACTCCCTCCGCTGCCGGCAGTCCGTCGGCCGGCCCCGGCTGGCGCGAGCTGACCAGCAAGCTGGGCCGCTTCTCCGTCTCGGTGCCCGCCGGGTGGACCGCGAAGAAGACCCCCGGCCGCGACAGCGTGAGCGTGACGGGTCCCGGCGCTCCCGGCACGCTGATCATCGAGTGGACCGAGGCGGACGACCCGGTGCGCGACCCCGTCGAGGCATGGCAGCGCCTGGAGAAGGAGATCCGCGCCAAGGGGCAGTTCGCGGGCTACCGGCGACTGGACATCCGGCCGCTCACCTACCTCGGGGTGTCCGCCGCCGACTGGGAGTTCACCAGGATCAGGGACGGCGAGACCATCCACGTGGTCAACCGCGGGTTCAGGCTCGAGGACGGCCGGCCGTACGCGATCTACTGGGAGACGCCGGAGGCTTCGTGGCGGAAGGGCCTGGCGTTCTTCGACACGTTCGTGAAGACCTTCCAGCCCACGTGAGCTCCGGCAATTACGGGGTAGTCCGTCCTTCATGTCCGAATCCTCGGAGATCATCGGCGGACGCTATCGCCTCCTCAAGACCATCGGCCGCGGCGGCATGGGGACGGTGTGGCAGGCCCACGACGAGGTCCTCGGCCGCGACGTGGCGGTCAAGGAGGTGGTGCCGCCGCCTGATCTGCCGGGGCCGGAGCGCGAGGTCTTCACGGTGCGCACCCTGCGCGAGGCCAGGGCCGCCGGCAGGGTCGCCCATCCAGGAGTGGCCACCGTCTACGACGTGGTCGAGGACGCGGGCCACCCCTGGATCGTGATGGAGCTGGTCCGCTCGCGCACGCTGGGCGCCATGGTGCGCGACGCGGGGCCGCTCGAGCCCGCCAGGGTGGCGGCCATCGGGGTGGAGCTCCTGGGGGCGCTGCGGGCCGCGCACGCGGTGGGCGTGCTGCACCGCGACGTCAAACCGGACAACGTGCTGCTGGCCGAGGACGGCAGGGCGGTGCTGACCGACTTCGGCATCGCCACCACCGAGGACGACGTCCCCGTGACCAGGACGGGGGTCCTGGTCGGCACCCCGGCCTACATCGCGCCCGAGCGGGCCGCCGGCGGCTCCGCGCTGCCCGCCTCGGATCTGTGGTCGCTGGGGGTCACGCTCTACACGGTCGTGGAGGGGCACTCGCCCTTCCAGCGCGGCCACCCGCTGGCCACGATGGCGGCCGTCATGCACGAGGAGCCGCTGCCGATGTCGACGGCGGGGCCACTGGCTCCGGTGATCTCCGGGCTGCTGCGCAAGGACCCGGCCGAGCGGATGGGCCTGGACGAGGCCGAGCGGCGCATGCGCATGATCGTGCTGGGCATCGCGCCCGAGTCGACCGCGCCGGTCGCGATGGCGGCGGACATGATGGCGGCGGACACGGCCTCGCGGCCGGCCGTACCGGCTGTCACGCGGGCCGGAGCGGGCCAGGGCGGCCGCTTGCCCGCCCGGCGCCGGCCCCCGCTGGTCGCGCTCGCCGCGGCGGCGGTCGCGGTGGCGCTGGCCGCCGGCGGGATGGCCTGGATGTCGAGCCGTGACCCCGGCCCCCAACGGCAGCAGCCGAAGCCGGCCTCCGTGCCGCTCATCGTCTCCACGCCCACGGCGACCGCCGCGCCGGTGCCGGCGCCCGCGCGGACCCGCTCGGTGTCAGAGGACCGCCGGAGCACGGGCACCTACGACGAGCGGCGGGACCCGCCCGCCACGAGCGACGCCTCGCCCGAGGCGCCGCCCGACAGCCGCTCCAGCCCGTCCGACGCCGACCGGCCGTCACCGACGAAGTCGAAGGAGAAGACCTCCGCGCCACCCGCCGAGACGCGGACGCAGGAGCCGTCGGACAGCGCTCCCGGCCAGGTGGAGCCCGACGAGGGCCTGGGCGGCATGGCCCGCAGGACCCAGGACAGGGGTCACGCCAAGGACAGGAGCACGACCAAGGACGGCGCCAAGGCCACTGACAAGGCAAAGGACAGGGACAAGGACAGGGCCTAGGACTCCGCCCGCACGGTGTCGAGCGCCTTCTGCAGGTCGTCGGGGTAGTCGCTGCTGAAGGACATCCACTCGCCGCTCGACGGGTGCTCGAAGCCGAGCGAGACCGCGTGCAGCCACTGCCTGGTCATCCCGAGCCGGGCCGCGAGCGTGGGGTCGGCGCCGTACAGCAGGTCGCCGACGCACGGGTGGCGCAACGCGGCCATGTGGACGCGGATCTGGTGGGTGCGCCCCGTCTCCAGCTTGATGTCGAGCAGCGACGCCGCCCTGAACGCCTCGACGGTGTCGTAGTGGGTCACCGACGGCTTGCCGCCGGCCACCACCGCGAACCTGCCGTCGCCCGACGGGTGGCGGTCGATGGGCGCGTCGACCGTGCCCCTGAAGGGGTCGGGGTGGCCCTGCACCAGCGCGTGGTAGCGCTTGTCGACGGTGCGCTCCTTGAAGGCGCGCTTGAGCACGGAGTAGGCGTGCTCGCTCTTGGCCACGACCATCGCGCCGGTGGTGTTGGCGTCGAGGCGGTGCACGATGCCCTGCCGTTCGGCCGCGCCGCTGGTGGCCACCCGGTGGCCGGTGCCGAGCAGGCCGCCGATCACCGTCGGGCCCGTCCAGCCCACGGTGGGGTGGGCGGCGACGCCGATCGGCTTGTTGACCACGACGATGTCGTCGTCCTCGTAGATGATCGTCATGCCGGGGACGGGCTCGGCCACGGGCATGGGCGTGGTCGGCGGGGGCGGCAGCGTGACGTCGAGCCACGCGCCGGCGTGCACCCGGTCGGATTTGGCGGCCGTGGCGCCGTCGACCAGGACGTCGCCCGAGCCGATCAGTTCGGCGGCCCGGGTGCGGGAGAAGCCGAACAGCCGCGACAGGGCCGCGTCGAGGCGTTCTCCTTCGAGCCCGTCGGGGACGGGCAGGCTGCGCTGTTCAGCCATTCTTGCCGGACACCTCCCTGGTGCCGTCGATCTGGTAGCCGCGCCAGGCCAGGAAGACCGCCAGGATGCCGCCGCACACGATCATCGAGTCGGCGACGTTCCAGACGGGGAAGTACCCGGGGAAGGTCTCGATGAAGTCGACCACGTGGCCCTGCAGCTGGCCGGCGGCGGGACGGCCGAAGCCGGCGGGGTAGCGCAGCAGCCGGTCGGTGAGGTTGCCGAGCGCCCCGCCGAGCAGCATGCCCAGCGTGATCGCCCACGGCAGGCTGCGCAGCTTGCGCGCGGTGCGCAGGATGGCGATGACCACGCCGGAGGCGACGATGGTGAAGACGAAGGTCATCCCGGTGCCGATGCTGAAGGCGGCCCCCGAGTTGAAGATGACCCTGAACTGCAGCAGGTCGGGGATGATCACCAGCGGCGGGCCGCCTTCCAGCGACCGCAGCACCAGCGTCTTGGTGAGCAGGTCGAGGGCGTAGATCACGACCGCGATCAACGCGAGAAGGCCGATCAGGCGTCGCCCGACCGGCCTTCCGCTCGTCTCACCATCGGCCTTCAGCGGCGCTCCTCCCGCTGCTTGCACGACACGCACAGCGTCGCCCTCGGGAACGCCTGCAGGCGTTCCTTGCCGATCGGCTTGTGGCACGATTCGCACACTCCATAGGTTCCGGCGTCGATCCTGGCGATCGCACGTTCGTTCTGCGCGACCAGGTCGCGTGTGTTCAGGGTAAGGGCGATCTCGCGTTCGCGCTCATAGGTCTTGGCCCCGGCGTCGGCCTGGTCGTCACCGGCGCCCTGCGTCACATCTCCAGAGGCGATCTCGGACTCGTGCCGCAGGATGTCCGCCTCGAGATCGGCGATCTCCTGCGCGAGCGCCTCGCGCACCTCGGCCAGCTCCTCTGCCGACCACATCGCAGGGGTCGCGGTCTGCGTGACTGCCGCCATGGCTGCCTCCATGCTGATCAAGGCTCAAACGGTGCGGGCAGCATAGGCCGTCGATAACGACCCGGCAAACGACCCGCCGTACGGATTACCCCTCCCGTACTATCCCGCCTCGACCAATCAACTCCTCACCATAAGCATCCATTCCCGGTTCTTTGTCGCCATTTGCTGCGCTGCACAAACGGGAAGCAGGCAGCCTCCACTCTGCGTTATGGTTTTAGCCTGCGAGGCGTTGACGGAGCCCTGTGGTCCACATCACAGGGGCATCACTCCCGAGCCGCCGGAAGAACGGCTCGCCAGAGCTCACTAGAACCGGCAGCAGACCAAATGAAGTGGGTCCCTGCGGGGGTCAAGAGGGGTGGTACCGCGGAGCCGTACGGCTTCGTCCCTTCACACCGTCACCGAGCCTGACACGTGGAGGTCCCGCCCGAGATGTCCCACTATTTCCGCTCTCTACCCGCGCAGGTCGACCTGCCCGCGCTCGAGCGTGAGGTCCTCGACCGGTGGCGGGACGGGAAGATCTTCGAGCGCTCCGTCGAGCAGAACGAAGGCGCCCCCACCTGGGTCTTCTACGAGGGCCCGCCCACCGCCAACGGCCTGCCGGGCGTCCACCACGTCGAGGCGCGCGTCTTCAAGGACCTCTTCCCCCGGTACAAGACCATGCGTGGCTTCAGCGTGCCCCGCAAGGCCGGATGGGACTGCCACGGCCTGCCCGTCGAGGTGGGCATCGAGAAGGAACTCGGCCTCACGGGCAAGAAGGACATCGAGGCGTACGGCATCGCCGAGTTCAACGCCAAGTGCCGCGAGTCGGTGCTGCGCCACGTCGACGCCTTCGAAGAGCTGACCGAGCGGATGGGCTACTGGATCGACCTGTCCACGGCCTACCGCACGATGGACCCCGACTACGTCGAGTCCGTCTGGTGGTCGCTCAAGGTCATCTTCGACAAGGGCCTGCTGTTCCGCGACTTCCGCATCACGCCGTACTGCCCGCGCTGCGGCACCGGCCTGTCCGACCACGAGCTGGGCCAGCCCGGCGGCTACGAGACGATCTCCTCCCCGTCGGTCTACGTCAGGATGCCCGTCACCTCCGGCCCGCTGGCCGAGCTGAACGCCTCCCTGCTGATCTGGACCACCACGCCGTGGACGCTGGTGTCCAACACGGCGGTGGCCGTCCACCCCGAGGTGACCTACGTCGCCGCCCGCACCGCCGACGGCGAGGTGCTCGTCGTCGCCGAGCCGTTGCTGGCGCAGGTGCTCGGCGAGGGCTACACCGAGGTCGCCCGCTTCAGCGGGCGCGAGCTGGAGCGCACGTCCTACTCCCGGCCGTTCGACCTGGTCGACATCCCCGGCGCGCACTACGTCGTGCTCGGCGACTACGTGACCGTCGAGGACGGCACCGGCCTGGTCCACCAGGCGCCCGCCTTCGGCGCCGACGACATGACCGTCTGCAAGACGTACGGCATGCCGATCGTCAACCCGATCGGCCCCGACGGCCGCTTCCTGCCCGACGTCCCCATGGTGGGCGGCCGGTTCTTCAAGGACGCCGACGAGGAGCTCACCGCCGACCTGCGCGCCCGCGGCCTGCTGCTCCGCGGCGGCCACTTCGAGCACAGCTACCCGCACTGCTGGCGCTGCCACACCGCGCTGCTCTACTACGCCCTGCCCGCCTGGTACATCCGCACCACCGCGGTCAAGGACCGGATGCTCGAGGAGAACGAGAAGACCAACTGGTTCCCCGAGACCATCAAGTGGGGCCGCTTCGGCGAGTGGCTGCGCAACAACGTCGACTGGTCGCTGTCGCGCTCCCGCTACTGGGGCACGCCGCTCCCCCTGTGGGTGTGCTCGGCCGACGAGTCGCACGTCACCTGCGTCGGCTCGCTCGAGGAGCTGGGCTCGTACGCGGGGCAGGAGCTGTCGGCCCTCGACCCGCACCGCCCCTTCGTCGACGACATCACCTTCGCCTGCCCCACCTGCGGTGCCGAGGCGCGCAGGGTGCCCGACGTGATCGACGCCTGGTACGACTCGGGCTCGATGCCGTTCGCCCAGTGGGGCGCCAAGGGCAAGCCGGAGGGCGTCTACCCGGCCCAGTTCATCTGCGAGGCGACCGACCAGACCCGCGGCTGGTTCTACTCGCTGATGGCGGTCGGCACGCTGGTCTTCGACCAGTCCTCCTACGAGAACGTGCTCTGCCTCGGCCTCATCCTGGCCGAGGACGGCCGCAAGATGAGCAAGCACCTGGGCAACGTGCTGGAGCCCATCCCGCTGATGGACCAGCACGGCGCCGACGCCCTGCGCTGGTTCATGGCCGCCTCCGGCTCGCCGTGGGCGGCGCGCCGCGTCGGCCACCACGCGCTGGAGGAGATCGTCAGGAAGGTCCTGCTGACCTACTGGAACACCGCCTCCTTCTTCACCCTGTACGCCAACGCCGAGTCGTGGTCGCCCGCGCTGGCCGCCGAGGCGCCGCCCGTCGCCGAGCGCCCGCTCATCGACAGGTGGGCGCTGGCCGAGCTGCACCGGACGGTCGCCGAGGTGTCGGCCGCGCTCGACTCCTTCGACACCGTACGGGCCGGCCGCAGGCTCGCCGACTTCCTCGACGACCTGTCCAACTGGTACGTCAGGCGCTCGCGCCGCCGCTTCTGGCAGGGCTCGCGCGAGGCGTTCGCCACGCTGTACGAGTGCCTGGAGACCGTCACCAGGCTCATGGCGCCGATCACCCCGTTCATCACCGACTACCTGTGGGACGTGCTGCGCGGCGTCGACGCGCCGTCGTCTGTCCACCTGGCCGGCTGGCCGCAGGTGAAGGACGACCTGCTCGACCCTGAGCTGTCGGCCCAGATGGCGCTGGTGCGCCGGCTGGTCGAGCTGGGCCGCTCGGCCCGCGCCACCTCGGGCGTCAAGACGCGGCAGCCGCTCGGCAGGGCCCTCGTGGGCGCGCCGGGCTGGGCGGGGCTCACCGCCGAGCTGCGCGACCTGATCGCCGACGAGCTGAACGTGCAGGCGCTGGAAGACCTGTCCGGCTTCAGCTCGGACCTGGTGTCCTTCACCGTCAAGCCCAACTTCAGGGCGCTCGGCAAGCGGTTCGGCTCGCAGACCAAGCTGGTCGCCGCGGCCGTCTCGGCCGCCGACCCCGCCACGCTGGCGGCCTCGCTCCGCTCCGGGTCGGCCGTCTCGGTCGAGGCGGGCGAGCTCGGCGCGGTGTCGCTCACGGCGGACGAGGTGATCGTCACCGAGCAGCCCAAGTCGGGATGGGCCGTGGAGACCGGCGCGGTCGACACCGGCACCGGCGAGACGGTCGCGCTCGACCTGACCATCACCGACGAACTGCGCAGGGCCGGACTGATCCGCGAGGTGATCCGCCTGGTCCAGGACGCCCGCAAGTCCACGGGGCTGTCCATCACCGACCGGATCGAGCTGTGGTGGTCGGCCTCGTCGCCCGAACTGGCCGAGGCGCTGCGCGCGGACGGCTCGCAGGTCGCCGAGGAGGTCCTCGCCACCAGCCTGGCCGAGGGGCAGACCGACGGCCTGCCCGTCCTGTCCGACGCCGACCTGGGGCTGACCTTCCAGCTGCGGCGCGCCTGACAAGTAAGGAGAGCGCGGCCCCCTCTCCCGGGGGCCGCGCTCTTCGCGTTCCCGTGACCCACCCGGCCGCGAACCCCGACCCCGGGGTCCACCCGGCCACGGAACCGACCCCGGAGTTCCGCCCGACCACGAACCCCGGCCCCGGGGTCCGGTGTCCACCCGACCACGAAACCGGACCCCAGATCCCACCCGACCACGAACGCGACCCCGGAGTTCCGCCCGATCACGAACCTCGACCCGGAGTCCACCCGGCCACGAAACGGGACCTCAGGTCCCACCCGACCACGGAACCGACGCCGGGGTCCGCCCGTCTGCGAAGACCGATCTCAGGTACGGCCAGCCTGCCTCACCCGCGTTGATCGTCCGGCACGGCCCGCCACCGGGTGGCACGACCCATTCGGCCGGCCATGCTGATCGCCTGACACGGTGGCCCTCAGAACTGGCGCCGACCGCCGCTCCCGCTCTGAGGCGATCCCACTCCCGGCGGGCCCGTCCCTTCCCAGGCACGCCCCCGCACCCGTCGCCCCTTGCCCGCATCCCACCCCACGCCGGATCGCCCCGGCTCACCGCGTTCTCACCGCGTCGCACCTGAAGAGGGGCCCGCACTCGGTATCCGGCATCCCCCACCCGATGTCCGGCATCCAGGGTCAGACAACCGACATCCGGCACGCGACATCGAGCGTCAGACACCCGACATCCGACATCCGACACCCGGCGTCCGGCATCCGGCATCCAGCTCCAGGCACCCGACATCCGGCGTCCGGCTCTGGCCGGCATCTGGCATATGGCAACTGGTAGCCCACTCCCCGGTGGCCGGTATCGGAGCGAGCCTGGCTCGTCCTGTCCAGGAAACGGCGCCGCCGCCCGGGGAAGGTCCCGCGGGTGGCGGCGCGAAGGCGTCTCAGGCCGGGATCAGCCGACGGTCTGGTGCTCGTGCATGCACACCGAGCACGGGGTGAGGCCCTTCGCCTCGGCCTCGGCGCGTGGCATCGACAGCACGCCACCCGCCTCGGCGGCCCGCACCAGCGGGCAGGAGGAGTTGTGGAAGCGCTTGGTGCCGCCGATCACCTTGACGATGCCGGGCCGGTCGAGCCTGACGGTGTCGTTCGCGCTCTCGCCCTTCTCGGCGCCGCCTGCCGTACCGGGGGCGGGTGGGGTGGGACCGGAGGCGACCGGAGGCCCGGCGCGCCCGGGTGCGGTCACCTCCGGCTCCACCGGCTCCTTGGCCATGGACTCGGGGCGGTCGAACCATCCTCCGCGGGAGGTCGCGGACTTGCCGCCGGGACGCTCGGCCTCCGGCTCCGACTCCGGCTCAGGGCCGGAGGAGGCGGCACCGGCGGGCGGACGCAGCCGCTGGGTCTGCTGGGTGGCGGTGTCCTCGTCGGCCGCCTGCTCCTCCTGGACGGCGGGCTTGCGCTGGGCGGAGCCTGGAACGCCCGCTACGAGCCTGCCCGGCATGGCCGGTGGCAGGGGAAGGCCACCCGGCGCCGTGTCGCGCTCGTCGTCCTCAGCCTCGGCTGGAGCACTCTGAGCGGCCTTCCCCGACGGCTGCGGACGGCCGGCGGCACCGGCCGCCTTGCCGTCGGCCGGCCCGGCCTTCTCGGCGGCGCTCCCGACCTTGTCGGCGGACGTCTCAACCTTGTCGGCGGACGTCCCGACCTTGCCAGCGGGCGTCCCGACCTTCTCGGTGGGCGTCTTCGCCTTGCCCGGGGACGGCTCCTCATCGCCGCCGGGGGCGACCTCCGCGCCACCGGACGTTCCGGGCTTGCCGGCCGACGTCGCGGGCCTGCCGCCGGGCGTCGCAGGCTTGCCGACCGACGCGGCGGGCTCGGCGCTCGCCGCCTCCGCCTTGCCGCCCGATGCCGCAGACGCGCCGTCCGACGCCGCAGGAGTGCCGCCGGAGGTCGCGGACGTGCCACCGGAGGTCCCGGACGTGCCGTGCAAAGCCGTAGACGTGCTGTCCGAGGTCGCGGACGTGTCGTCCGAGGTCGCGGACGTGTCGTCCGAGGTTGTGGATCCGGCGGTGGGCGTCGCCTGCGTGCTCGCAGCGGTCTCCGGCGCGCCGGCGGAAGGGGTGCTCGTGGGCTTGGCACCGGCCGGACGGCCCTGGGGACTGTCGTTGTCGTCGGTGGATGCCGGTGCGCCGGGCCCGCCCGCTGGGGGGCGAGAGCCGGTCTGCGCCGCGCTCTCACGCTCGCGGGCCGGAGCGGCCTCGGTCGGCGAGGCGGCTTCGACGGGTGAGGCGGCGCCGGCAGGTGAGACGGCTCCGGCAGGTGAAGCGGCTCCGGCGGGCGGAGCGGAGGAGGCGGGACGGCCTGCGGGCGCGGTGTCCCTGGGACCCTGGGCGGCCGTGTAGGGGGCGCGACCGGCGGGCTGGCCCTGCCGCGGCTCGGCGGCAGGTGGTACCTGCCGCCCTCCGAGCGCGGCGTCGGGCAGGCACGTCGTGCAGGGCGTGAAGCCCTCCTCGCGTGCCTCCTCGAAGGTGAGTTCTTCGTACTCCCGCCCGGCCAGCTGGCGGCAACCGGCCACGTGGTAGCGCTTGCGACCGGGAATCACCAGCACGATCGCGTCGGGCGAGATCCCTCTCGGCGCTCCCGCCGCGGGCCGGGGCGGCGCCCCGGGGGCGGTCGCCGGCCGCGGCCCCATCCCCGAGGGGACGGGCGATGCGGGGGTGAGCGGCCTGGGGGGCTGCTGGTGCGGCATCGTGGGCGCCGTGGCCGCCCCCGCGGGCGTGATCGCCGTGGGGGTGACCATCGGGGCGTTCGCCTGCGGAGTCTTCGCCCCGGCACCACCGCCGCCGGGGAAGAGCTCGTGACGCCGCAGGAACGCCCCGATCACGAGGAAGAGCGCAGACAGCACGCTGACCACGATCGACCACATGATCAGGAACGGTTCAGCCATGATGAAGCCCGCGATCAGCAACACGACCGCAGCGAGCACCAGACCAGCGCTGATGAGGATCACAGGGGGCTCTTTCGAGTGACGGACCAGAAGCGAACCTGACCCGTTACCTTACCGGCGTTAGCGACGGTCGTTGTGCGGTCCGTCGGCGCCCTGGAAGGCACCCTGGTGCTGCGACTGGTCGCCGCCGAACGGGCTGGGCGCGCCGGGCAGGGGCTGCTGTCCGCCCTGCGGGACCGCGTGGGTCATGGCGGGGGCGCCACCCATCGGGCCGCTGGGGATGACGGGGAAGCCGCCGCTGCCGCCCTCCGCGGAGACGGTCAGCTCGGCGAGCTGGTTCTCCAGGTAGAGCTTGAGCCTGCTGCGGTACTCGCGCTCGAAGCTGCGCAGCTCCTCGACCTTGCGCTCGAGCTCGTCACGGGTCTGCACGAGGGAACCCATCGCCTGGCGGTGCCGCTCCTGGGCGTCGCGCTCGAGCGTCTCGGCGCGGGCGCGGGCGTCGCCGATGACCTGCTCGGCCTGGCGGCGGGCCTTGGTGAGGATGTCGTCGGCCTCGCGGCGGGCGCGGGTGACGGTCTCGTCGGCCTCGCGGCGCGCGTCGGCGATCGCCTGGTCGGCGGTCTGCTGCGCGAGGGCGAGCACGCGGGCCGCGGTGTCCATGTTGTCCTCGGCGGGAGGCATGCTCATGGCCACGGGAACCGGCTGCGGCGGCGGCGGAGCCTGCATGGGCTCCGGCTGCGGGGGCGCCATCATCTCCGGCTTGGGCTGCTCCTGCACGGGGGCGGAGGCCATCGGCATGTTCATGCCGCCGGGCACCTTGCCACGCAGGCACTCGGCCAGCTTGGCGCGGAGCTCCTCGTTCTCTTGGATCAGGCGGTCAAGCTCAGCCTCGACCTCGTCGAGGAAGGCATCCACCTCTTCCTCGTCGTAGCCCGGCCGCAGCCGGGTGGTACTGAATTGCTTGTTCCGCACATCAGCGGGCGTCAGCGGCATCTTTTTGGTCTCCTTGGCGCGCTTGGAGTCTGTCCGGAGGGACGGTACCCGATCACTACAGCGCGGACACGAGTTGGATCATGACCAAGACCACAATGAAAAGCACTGTGAAGCTTAGGTCAAAGGCCACCGTACCCAACCGGAGGGGAGGAATGAAACGGCGGAGAAACTTGAGAGGTGGGTCGGTTGCGGTGTATGTGGCCTCGGCGAGCACCAGGACGAATCCCGATGGACGCCACTGCCGGGCGAACGCCTGCACCGTCTCAAAGATCATTCTGCCGATGAGCAACACCAGATACAGAGACAGGACAACGACCAAGATCTCGCCTACGATCCCCACGGTCCGGCCGCGCCTCCACTTCTAGGTGCCCCTCCCGGCCTCGGTGAGACCAGGGTCGGGTCGATAGACATACACAGACTCTAACTCTGGTTGAAGAACCCGCGTTCCGCGATTCGGGCCTTGTCCTCGGCGGTCACCTCGACATTGGCTGGGGACAACAGGAACACCTTGTTGGTAACACGTTCGATGCTCCCGTGTAGGCCAAAGACCAGACCTGCCGCGAAATCGACAAGCCGCTTGGCGTCGGAGTCAACCATCTCGGTCAGGTTCATGATGACGGGAGTGCCGTCGCGGAAGTGCTCGCCGATGGTGCGCGCCTCGTTGTAGGTGCGCGGGTGGAGCGTGGTGATGCGCGCCAGATCGGTCGTGCGGCGCTCCAGGACAGTCGTGGCCGGCCGGGGCGCGGGCACACCGGGGTCGGAGTCGTCGTCACGGTCGTGGGAGGCCGCCGGACGGTCCTGCTCGGTCCGGCGCGACTCCTCCTCGTACTCGTAGTCGTCGTCGGTGTAGGTCTCGTACCTCTCGTAGCGGTCGTCCTCCACGAGACCGAGGTAGACCGCCATCTTGCGCATCGCGCCGGCCATCGCTACGTCGTCCTCCTGCTCATGGTCGCACTCGCTCGGGCCTTCCGCCGGGGTGCGTGTCGGCGGCCGGGCCGAGGCGGTAGCCGTACCCCCTTGGAGCTCACCGCTGATCGACCTCTACTTCTGCCGCGGACCTCACGATCCGCTGGAGGGGACATTACCTGACGAAGGGCTTGCGACGACCGAGCAACGCCGTACCGACGCGCACGTGTGTCGCGCCGTGCGCGATTGCCTGCGCCAGATCGCCGCTCATCCCCGCCGAGATTATGGTCGCACCAGGATGCCCGGCCTGTACGGCCAGTGCCAGTTCCCGCAGCCGGGCGAACGACTTGCCCGGTTCCTCCCCCAGCGGGGCGACGGCCATGACGCCGCCGAGCCTGAGCCCGTCGGTGGCCGCGATCTCGTCGGCCAGTGCCGGCACGTCGACGGGGCGGACCCCGCCCCGGTCAGGATCGTCGTCAAGGGCGACCTGCACCAGGCAGCCGATCCGCCTGCCCGCCCTGACGGCCTCGCGCCCGAGCGCGGCGACCAGCCGCGAGCGGTCGACGGAGTGGACCACGTCGGCGTACCCGGCCACCGAGCGCACCTTGTTGGTCTGCAGCTGGCCGACGAAGTGCCAGGTCAACGGCAGGTCGGCGCACTCGCGGGCCTTGAGGGAGGCCTCCTGGTCGCGGTTCTCCCCGATCTCCCGCACGCCGAGCCCAGCCAGGATCCTGACGTCGGCGGCGGGGTAGGTCTTGGTGACCGCGATGAGCGTGACCTCGTCACGGGCGCGACCGGCGGCCGCACAGGCCTCGGCGATGCGCGCCTCGACCTCCGCCAGGCCCGCCGCTATCTGCGATGTGCGTGTTACGTCCACAAGGCATCCATCGTGCACCGTTCCTACCGTTCCCGCGAACCGGGGTCAGGGCCGGCGAGTCGTCGCCGGCTCCGAACGCACCGAACCCCCACCGCGACGGCCCATGAGCCTCGCAGCGGGGGTGTGATCCCCTCCCCCGGCCTCACCGGGTGAGGAATCTCACTTCAGGAAGTCGGGTACGTCCAGCTCTTCCTCTTGCTCCTCGAAGACCACCCTGGGCCGCCTGGGCGGCTCCGACATGCGGGAGGAGATCGGGGTCGGCGGGTTGGTCACCTCGGGCGCGGGGCGCGGGATCGACACCGGCGGAGGCGGCTCCTCCTCCGGCGCGACGACCGCCGGGGGCGGCGGCGTCTCCACCGCGCGCACCGGCTCGGGGCGCGGCTCCGGCCTCGGCTCGGGACGGATCTCGGCACGCGGCTCGGGACGGGGCTCCGCACGCAGCTCGGGCCGCAGGTCGGAGCGCGGCTCGGCGCGCAGCTCGGGCCGCGGGGGCTCGGGCCTGACCTCGACGCGGGGCTCGACGCGCGGCGGCTCGGCCTTCACGCTCGGCGCCGGGGCGGGCGCGGGCCGTACGGGGGCCGAGACGGCGGGCGCGGCCTGGGACGTGCCGGCCGCGGGCCTGGGCTGCTGGCGGGTCTGCTGCAGCATGGGCTTGTCGGCCGGGGCCAGCTCGTCGAAGCCCGCGGCGATGACGGTGACGCGCACCTCGTCGCCGAGCGCGTCGTCGATGACCGTGCCGAAGATGATGTTGGCGTCGGGCGCGGCGGCGTTCGAGACCAGCTGGGCCGCCTCGTTGATCTCGAACAGGCCCAGGTCGGACCCGCCCGCGATCGACAGCAGCACGCCGTGGGCGCCGTCGATGGAGGCCTCCAGCAGCGGGCTGGAGACGGCCATCTCGGCGGCGGCCACCGAGCGGTCGTCGCCGCGCGCGTGGCCGATGCCCATCAGCGCCGAGCCCGCTCCGGACATGACCGACTTCACGTCGGCGAAGTCGAGGTTGATCAGACCGGGCGTGGTGATCAGGTCGGTGATGCCCTGGACACCCGACAGCAGCACCTGGTCGGCCGCCTTGAAGGCGTCCAGCACGCTGACCTGCCGGTCGGAGATCGACAGCAGCCTGTCGTTGGGGATCACGATGAGGGTGTCGACCTCGTCGCGCAGGGTCTCGATGCCCGCCTCGGCCTGCATGGCGCGGCGGCGGCCCTCGAAGCTGAAGGGCCTGGTGACCACACCGATGGTCAGCGCGCCGAGGGAGCGCGCGATGTTGGCGACGACGGGGGCGCCGCCGGTGCCCGTGCCGCCGCCCTCGCCGGCCGTGACGAAGACCATGTCGGCCCCCTTGAGGACCTCCTCGATCTCCTCACGGTGGTCCTCGGCCGCCTTGCGGCCCACATCCGGGTTGGCGCCGGCCCCGAGGCCGCGCGTGAGCTCCCTGCCCACGTCGAGTTTGACGTCGGCGTCACTCATCAGCAGCGCCTGGGCGTCGGTGTTTATCGCGATGAACTCGACGCCCTTGAGTCCCTCCTCGATCATCCGGTTGACGGCGTTGACTCCGCCGCCGCCGATGCCGACGACCTTGATGACCGCGAGGTAGTTCTGCGGTGCTGCCACGACGAGGGGCCTTTCCGCTCGTTGACTTGCCATTTCAGCTGTTCGAAAAACTCTCAACCTCAAGTTGAGATTCAGATTTATGTCAACCTGAGGATTGATACGGACAGTAGGAGTCGCCTACCGGGCGGGTCAACTAACCGCGCCGCAAGGCCGTCCGGCGTGTCGCGCGCTGTCCCATTCGCGACCACCATCTCATTTCATCGACACCACGTCGGGCGAACTGACGTCATACACCGTCGCCGTGCGCCGGAGCAGCGTTTCGAGCACCCGGACCTTGTCCGCGATCCGGTCGGCGCCGCCCCAGACGACCGTGCGGCCGTTGGTCAGCCGGAAGGAGATGCCCTCGGGCGACGTGGCCCGCACCTCGTCGATGCGCGCCAGCAGGCTGTCGGGCAACTCCCCGATCACCTTGATCGCCGCCACGGTCGAGGGGTCGGCGGGACCTGGCCGGTCCACCCGCAGGACGGGCAGCTGGGGCGGGGCGATCACGCGCACCTCGGTCACGAAGCCCTTGCGGTCGATCAGCGCCGCCTTGCCGCCGTACGGCACGACGGCGACGGGCCGGCGCTCGACCACCTCGATGGTGAGCGTGCTCGGCCACATCCGCTCGACCTTCGCCGAGGCGAGCTGCCTGATCTGCAGCACCCTGCCCTGGACCGCGTCGAGGTCGACGGTGGCCAGCGGATGCAGCTCGGCGACCGCGGCCTGTTTCCTGATCTGGTCGGCGGGGACTGTGAGATTTCCCACGATCTCCACCGACCGTACGCCCAGGACCGGCGAGAAGAACACCAGCCACACCGTCGAGCCCACCACGCCCGCGGTGAGCAACGCCACGAACGCCTGACGCGCTCTCACCTGGCTGACAGCTCCGCCACGATCCTCGGGCCGAGTTCGGTCACGTCGCCCGCGCCCATCGTGAGCACCACGTCGCCGGGCCTGGCCAGCGCGGCCACCAGGGCGGGCACGGCGGCCTTGTCGGGGGCGTAGGTCACGCTGCCCTCGGGCAACGGCACCCGGGAGGCCACCATGGCCCCTGAGACGCCGGGCTCGGGGTCTTCGCGCGCTCCGTAGACGTCGAGCACCACGGCCTGGTCCGCCAGGCCGAGCGCCACGCCGAACTCGTCGGCGAAGAACCTGGTGCGCGAGTAGAGGTGCGGCTGGAAGACCGCGATCACCCTGCCGTCGCCGGAGTAGGAGGCGACCACGTCATGCGCGGCGCGCAGGTCGGCGACCAGCTCGGTCGGATGGTGGGCGTAGCTGTCGAAGACGGCCACGCCGCCGGCCTCGCCCTTGGCCTCGAAGCGCCGCTTGGCCCCTGTGAAGGCCGACAGGCCCATTCTGATGTCCTCGAACGGCAGGCCCAGCTCGTCGGCCACGGCGATGACCGACGCGGCGTTGAGCGCGTTGTGGGCGCCCGGGACCGACAACCTGACCTCGCCCCTGCCGGCGACCTCGAAGACGACGCCGAAGCCGTCGGGGCGCACGCCGGTGATCCGGTAGTCGGCGTCGCCCGCCACGCCGTAGGTGACCACCTTGAGGCCCGCCTGGCGTGCCGGCTCGGCCAGCGCCGCGGCGCCCGGGTCGTCGACGCACAGCACCAGCGTGCGGCGCACCCGCTCGACGAAGCGGGCGAAGCTGTCGTGGACCGCCCGCGGGTCGCCGTAGTTGTCGAGATGGTCGGCCTCGACGTTGGTGACGACCGCGATGTCGGGGGCGAGCATGAGGAAGGAGCCGTCGCTCTCGTCGGCCTCGGCCACGAACACCTCGCCCGACCCCTCGTCGGCGCCGAGGCCCGTGGTGACGAGCTGGCCGCCCACGCAGTAGGAGGGGTCGGCGCCGCACTTCTGCAACGCGACCGTGAGCATCGAGGTCGTGGTGGTCTTGCCGTGGGTGCCCGCGATGGCCACGCCGGAGCGCCCGGCCATGACCGAGGCGAGCGCGGCGGCCCTCGGGATGATCCGCACGCCCTGCTTGATCGCCTCGCCGAGCTCGGGGTTGGAGTCGCGGATGGCGGTGGAGACCACGACGGTGTCGACGTTCTTGATGTGGGAGGCGGCGTGGCCGATGTGGACGGTGGCGCCCAGCTCACGCAGCTCCGTCACCAGCTCCGAGCTGCGCGCGTCGCTGCCGGAGACGTCGACGCCGCGCTTGAGCAGGATGCGGGCGATCCCCGACATGCCCGCGCCGCCGATGCCGATGAAGTGGACCCTGCCGAGGTCTTCGGCGGCCACCGGGTCGACCAGCCGTACCAGGTTCATGAGCGGCCTCCCGCGATCTCGAGCACCTTGCGGGCCAGGGCGACGTCGGCGTCCCTTCGCCCCATCGAGGCGGCGGCCTCCGACATCGTGGCGACCCGCTCGGGGTCGCGGAGGATGGGCAGCACGTTCTGGATGATCCAATCAGGTGAAAGGTCGGAGTCGTCGATCATGAGGCCGCCGCCCCCCTGCACGATCGGGGTGGCGTTGAGCTGCTGCTCGCCGTTGCCGTGCGGCAGCGGAACGTAGGCGGCCGGCAGCCCGACGGCGGTCAGCTCGGCGCAGGTGAGCGCGCCGCTCCTGCAGAGCGCGAAGTCGGCGGCGGCGTAGGCGAGGTCCATGCGGTCGACGTAGGGCAGCACGACGTACTGCGGGTCGCCCGGCGGAGGCTCCTCCTCCAGGGCGTTCTTCGGGCCCAGCACGTGCAGCACCTGCACGCCGGCCCGGCGCAGGGTGGGACCGGCCGCCAGCGCCGCCTGGTTGAGCGAGCGGGCGCCCTGCGAGCCGCCGAAGACCAGCAGCGTCGGCAGGTCGGTGCGCAGCCCGAACCACGAGCGGGCCTTGTCGCCCATGGAGAGCCGGTCGAGCTCGACGATCTGCCGGCGCAGCGGGATGCCGATGTACTCGGCCTTGGCCATGGTGCTCTGGGTGTGGCCCGTGAAGACGTGGTCGGTCAGCCGCGCGCCCAGCCGGTTGGCCAGGCCGGGGCGCGCGTTGGCCTCGTGGACCACGATCGGCAGCCCGCGCCGCCTGGCCGCCAGGTAGGCGGGGGTGGCCACGTAGCCGCCGAAGCCGACCAGGATGTCGGCCTGGACCTTGTCCATGACGCCGGCGGCCGCGTTGATGGCGCCCGCCAGCCGTCCAGGGACGGTCAGCAGCTGCGGGGTCAGCGCCCTCGGGAGTGGTACGGCCGGCACCAGCTGCAGGTCGTAACCCCTGGCCGGGACGAGCGTGGTCTCCAGGCCCCGCTCCGTGCCGAGACAGGTGACGCCGACGCCGGGCACGAGCCTGCGCAGCGCGTCACCCAGGGCCAGAGCCGGCTCGATGTGGCCGGCCGTCCCGCCACCGGCGAGGACCACCCTCATGTCGGTTTACTCCCTACTGATGAGAAACGTGCCGCCTTAACGTTCCGCATCTGGCCTGACTCGTCCAGTCGGCACATTCCTTGTTGGTCGTCTCGGTCGGCCCCGTTGCGCACCCCCCAGGCCCAGCCAGCTTAGAGCCCTCGCGGCCGGTCCGGGGCCACGCGCGGCCAGAGCCTCCTTGGCGCCAGGTTCGCGTTTGGCGAAAGACAGCAACATGCCGAGCGCGGCGAGCGTCGGCAACAACGCCGAACCACCGTAGGAGACCAGTGGGAGCGGGATGCCGGTGATGGGCAGCACGCCGATCACGGCGCCGATGTTGACGATCGCCTGCCCGGCGACCCAGGCGACCACGGCCGCGGCCGCCAGCCTGATGAAGGCGTCGTTGACGCGCATCGCCACCCGCAGGCCCGCGTAGCCGAGCAGGCCGAACAGCGCCATCACCGACAGCGTGCCCATCAGCCCCAGCTCCTCGCCGAGGATGGAGAAGATGAAGTCGCTCTCCGCGTGGGGGATCCAGCTCCACTTGCCCCTGCTGCTGCCGAGCCCGAGGCCGAACCAGCCGCCGGAGCCCATCGCGATCTGCCCCTGCACGGCCTGGTAGCCGGCGCCCTGGGCGTGGCCCCACGGGTCGAGCCAGCCGGTGATGCGGTCGGACCGGTAGCCCTCAGTCGTGATCATGAAGACGGTGGCGACCGTCATCATCGCGATGATGCCGCCGAACAGCTTCAGCGGCGCTCCCACCACCCACAGCAGCGCGAGGAAGATGAGCATCAGCACGAGCGTGGTGCCGAGGTCGCGGCCCAGCATGACCATGACGGCCAGGATCGCGGTGCCGGGCAGCAGCGGGATCAGCAGGTGGCGCCATTCGATGCGGCCCCCACGCGCCTTGCGGGCCAGCAGGTCGGCTCCCCACAGCGCCAGCCCGAGCTTGGCCGGCTCGGACGGCTGCAGGTAGATGGGCCCGATGTCGATCCAGCGCTGCGCGCCCAGCTGCGACTCGCCCGCGAAGATCACGATGCCCAGACCGATGATCGACAGCGCCATGAGCGGGTAGCCGGCCCAGCGGAAGAACCGGTGCGGCAGCCGCGAGCAGATCCACATCACGGGCACGCCGAGCGCGGCCGACATCGACTGCTTGACGAACCAGTAGAACGGGTCGCCGGTCTTCTGCAGCGCCTCGATGCTGGAGGCCGACAGCACCATCATCAGGCCGAGCGCCAGCAGCAGCGCGCTGCACCCGATGATCAGATAGTAGGTGGTCAGCGGCCGGTCGAGCAGCTCCTTGAGCCCGGCGGCCTGCTCCCTGACCCAGCCGGTCGGGCGGTCGACGGGGTTGTCGGCCGTCGTGCTCACGAACGCTCCCCCAGCTTGCCCACGGCGCGCGCGAAGGCCTCCCCCCGGGCCGGATAGTTGGCGAACATGTCGAGGGAGGCGGCGGCGGGAGCCAGCAGCACGGTGTCCCCGGGGGCGGCGAGCCTGGCGGCTTCGGTGACGACACGGTCCATCACCCCAGTGTCGCGATCGGCGAGGTCCACCACGGGGACATCCGGGGCGTGTCGCGCGAGCGCGCCGGCGATCGCGGCCCGGTCGACGCCGATGAGCACCGCGCCGCGCAGCCTGGGCGCGGCCCGCCGGACCAGGTCGTCGACGTCGGCGCCCTTGAGCTGCCCGCCGGCCACCCACACGATCGACGGGTAGGCGGCCAGCGAGGCGGCGGCCGCGTGGGGGTTGGTGGCCTTGGAGTCGTCGACGTAGTCGACCTCGCCGACCCTGCCGACGTGGGCCATGCGGTGCGGGTCGGGCACGAAGTCACGCAGGCCCTGGCGGACGGCCTCGGCCGGCACCCCGACCGTGCGGGCCAGGGCGGCGGCGGCCAGGGCGTTGGCGACGTTGTGCGGGGCGAAGGGGCGCACGTCGTCGAGCGTGGCCAGCTCCTCGGCCTGCCGTACCGGATCGGCGACGAAGGCGCGGTCGACCAGCAGGTCCTCCACCACGCCCAGCTGACCGGGCCGGGGCACCTGGAGGGTGAAGCCCACCGCCGGCCGGTACGGCTCGGCCAGCGCGCAGGCGATCGGGTCGTCGGCGTTGTAGACGACCGTGCCCGCCCGCTCGAAGATGCGGCCCTTGGCCCTGGCGTACTCCTCCAGCGAGCCGTGCCAGTCGAGGTGGTCGGGCGCGACGTTGAGGATCGCGGCGGCGTGCGGCGCGAGGGAGCCGGACCAGTGCAGCTGGAAGCTGGACAGCTCCACGGCCAGCACGTCGTACGGCCCGCCGACCGCCTCCACCACGGGCACCCCGACGTTGCCCACCGCCAGCGCCTTGCGGCCGGCCGCCAGCAGCATCGAGGTCAGCATGCGCACCACGGTCGTCTTGCCGTTGGTGCCGGTGAGCGCCAGCCACGGCGCGGCCTGCGCGGACCGCAGCCGCCACGCCAGCTCCACCTCACCGATCACCTCGACGCCCGCCGCGAGGGCGGCGGCGATCAGCGGATGGTGCGGCGCCCAGCCGGTGGTGACCAGCTCGCCCGCCTCCGCGGGCAGCTCCATGGAGCCGAAGCGCACCTCGACGCCGAGCCTGGCCAGCTCTCCCGCCACGACGCGCTGCCGCTCGCCGTCGACCGCCTCCAGCACCACCACGCGCTCGCCGCGGGCGGCCAGCACCCGCGCCGCGGCGGTGCCGGAGACGCCGAGTCCCGCTACGACGATCATGGCTTGGGCATCCACTCCACGTAGAACAGGCCGAGACCCACGGCCGCGCACAGACCCGCGATCAGCCAGAACCTGATCACGATCGTGGTCTCCGCCCATCCTTTCAGCTCGAAGTGGTGCTGGAGCGGAGCCATGCGGAAGACGCGTTTGCCGGTCATCTTGAAGAAGCCGACCTGGATGATCACCGACACCGTGATGATGACGCACATCCCGGCCAGGATCGCCAGCAGGAGCTGGGTGCGGGTGGTGATGGCCAGGCCTGCCAGCACGCCGCCGAGCGCGAGCGAGCCGGTGTCGCCCATGAAGATGCGGGCGGGCGGGGCGTTCCACCACAGGAAGCCGATGAGCCCGCCGAGCACGGCGGCGGCCACGACCGCGAGGTCGAGCGGGTCGCGTACCCAGTAGCAGTTGGGCCCGAGGTTGTCGATGCAGTTGTTGCGCAGCTGCCAGTTGCCGATCAGCACGTAGGCGCCGAGCACGGTGGCGGTGGCGCCGGAGGCCAGGCCGTCGAGGCCGTCGGTCAGGTTCACCGCGTTGGAGAAGCCGACGATCATGAAGATGACCCACGCGGCGAAGAGCACGATGGGGATCGACGGGCCGAAGTCGCGCAGGAACGACAGCTTCGTCTGCGCCGGCGTGATGCCGTAGACGTTGGGGAAGCGCACGACCAGGACGGCGAAGACGGCACCGACGACGAGCTGGCCGAGCGCCTTGGCGCCGCTGCGCAGGCCCAGGCTGCGCTGCTTGTAGATCTTGATGAAGTCGTCGAGGAAGCCCACCATGCCCAGGCCGGTCATGAGGAACAGCACCAGCAGGCCGGACACGGTCGGCGGTTCGAGCATGGCCAGGTGGGAGGCGGCGTAGGCCATGAGCGCGGCCAGCACGAAGACGGTGCCGCCCATGGTGGGCGTGCCCTTCTTGCTGAGGTGGGCCTCGGGGCCGTCGTCGCGGACCTCCTGGCCGTAGCCGCGCCGGGAGAAGAGCCTGATGGCCAGGGGGGTGCCGAGCATCGACAGGATCAGGCCCACCGCGCCGGCGATGATGATGTTGGTCACTTGGTGACCCTCCCGAGGACCAGCTCGGCGGTGCGCTGGAGGTCCATCGCGCGCGGCCCCTTCACCAGCACGGCGTCGCCCGGCCGCAGCCACTCGGCCAGCAGGGCGCCCGCGGCCTCGGCGTCCGGCACGTGCGCGATCGGTGGCTCGCCAGGCCCGCCGCGCGCGGCCGACTCCGCCGCTCCCGCGGCCGCTCCGCGCAGGACGGGTTCGGCGTCGGGGCCCGCCACGATCAGCCCGGACAGGCCCGCCAAGCCCGCCGTACGGCCGACGCCCTCGTTCAGCGCCTCGCTCTCCTCGCCGAGCTCGCGCAGCGAGGCGATGACGGCGAAGCGGCGCCGGCCCTTGCCGAGGACGGCGAGCGCCTCGAAGGCGGCGCGCATGGAGTCGGGGTTGGCGTTGTAGGCGTCGTTGATCACGGTGACGCCGTCGGCGCGGTCGGTGACCTCCATGCGCCACCGGCTGCGCGGCTCGGCCTGCGACAGCTCGTCGGCGATGGTGGTCAGCGGCAGGCCGAGCTCGTAGGCGGTGGCCGCGGCGGCCAGCGCGTTCTCCACGGCGTGCGCGCCGTGGAGCCTGAGCGCCACGTGGGCGGCGCCCGAGGGGGTGCGCAGCGTGAACGAGGCGCGTCCGCGCTCGTCGACGGTGACGTCATCGGCGCGGACGGCGGCGTCCTCGGCCTGGCCGAAGAGCGTGACCCGGGCCCTGGTAAGGCCGGCCATCTCGCGCACCAGCGGGTCGTCGGCGTTGAGCACCGCGACGCCGTCGGCGGGCAGCCCCTCGACCAGTTCGCCCTTGGCGGCGGCGATGGCCTGCTTGCCGCCGAACACGCCCAGGTGCGCGGTGCCGACGTTGAGCACCACGCCGATGCGGGGCGGGGCGATGCGGACCAGGTCGGCGATGTGGCCCGCGTGGCGGGCGCCCATCTCCAGGACCAGGAAGCGGGTCTCGTGCTCGGCCCGCAGCACGGTCAGCGGGTGGCCGATCTCGTTGTTGAAGTTGCCGGCCGGCGCGATCGAGGGGCCCATGCGGGCGGTCAGCCTGGCCAGCAGGTCCTTGGTGGTGGTCTTGCCCGCCGAGCCGGTGAGGCCGATCACGGTGGCGGACGGCAGCGCGCCTGCCACGGCCCTCGCCAGGTCGGCCAGCGCCCGCACCGGGTCGGCCACGACGACCGAGGGCGCCGCCAGCGGCCTGGTGGCCAGCACGGCCACGGCGCCGGCCGCCATCGCCTGGTCGGCGAAGTCGTGGCCGTCGACGCGGGCGCCCTTGATGGCCACGAACAGCGATCCCGGCTCGACGGCCCGCGAGTCGATCACGACGGGGCCGCGCACCACCGCGCGTGGGTCCGTCATGCCTGACAGGGCGCCGGAGGTTATCTCGGCGATCCTGGCCAGCGGCATCGGGATCATAGGTTCTTCCTGCTTTCCTTGCGTGCGTCGATCGCCTCGGCGACCACGGCCCTGTCGTCGAAGGGGATCACGTCGCCTGAGATGTACTGGCCCTGCTCGTGGCCCTTGCCCGCCACGACGAGCACGTCGCCGCGCTCGGCCGTCTCGACCGCCAGCCTGATCGCCGCGGCCCTGTCGGGCTCGACGATCACGTGGGCGCGTCGCTCGCGCGGCACCTGGAGCGCTCCGTCCATCATCGCCGCCAGGATGGCCAGCGGGTCCTCCGAGCGCGGATTGTCGCTGGTGAAAATCGCCACATCGGCCAGCCTCGCGGCGGCCTCCCCCATGAGGCGACGCTTGCCCTTGTCACGGTCGCCGCCGCAGCCGAGCACGACCGTCAGCCTGCCGGTGGTCACCGACCGCAGCGAGGTCAGGACCGACTCGACGGCGCCGGGTTTGTGCGCGTAGTCGACGATCGCCTGGAACTCCTCGCCCGGTGAGGTGACGCGCTGCATCCGGCCGGGCACGCCCGTCATGGCGCCCACGCCGTGCGCGGCGGTGCGCACCGGGACGCCCGCCTCGACCAGCGTCACGATGGCGCCGAGGGCGTTGGCGACGTTGAACGGGCCGGGCAGCGAGATCGCCACGTCCTCCTCGACGCCGCCGGGCCCGACGACCCTGAAGGCGCTGCCGTCGGAGCCGAACCTGACGTCGAAGGCGCGCCAGTCGGCGGCGGGGTCGCCGGTGGCGGAGAACGTGGTCATCGGGATCTTGGCCAGCTGGAGCAGCTCGCGCCCGTGGGGGTCGTCGAGGTTGGTCACGCCCGTCCTGCTGAACTCGGGCTGGAACAATCTCACCTTGGTGGCGAAGTAGTCGTCGAAGTCCTTGTGGAAGTCGAGGTGGTCCTGCGACAGGTTGGTGAAGAGCGCCACGTCGTAGAAGACGCCGTCGACCCTGCCCAGGGCGAGGGCGTGGCTGGAGACCTCCATCGCGGCCGCCGTGACGCCGCGCTCGCGCATGAGCGCGAACAGGCCGTGCAGGTCGGAGGCCTCCGGCGTGGTCAGCTTGGGCTGGATGACCAGGTCGCCGGCGTGGATCTCGACGCCGCCCACCAGGCCCGTGGTGTGGCCGGCCGCGCGCAGCCCCGCCTCCAGCAGGAACGTGGTGGTCGACTTGCCGCTGGTGCCGGTCACGCCCAGGACGCAGATGTCGTGGCTGGGCTGGCCGTACACCCAGGAGGAGATCTGGCCGAGCAGGGAGCGCGGCTCGGAGACGACCAGCACCGGCAGGCCGGTGGCGACGGCGGCGTCGCGGCCGGCCGGATCCGTCAGGACGGCGACCGCCCCTCGCGCCATCGCCTGGGCGGAGAAGTCGGCGCCGTGGGCGGTGTTGCCGGGCAGCGCGACGTAGAGGTCGCCCTGCCCGACCTGGCGGGAGTCGATGGTGACGCCGGTCACCGCGGCCAGCGGTGAGCGGGAGCTGCCTGACGGAGCGTCAAGCATGGTGGCCAGCCCGCTCAGCGGTCGAGGCGGGCTGGACGTGGGACGCATAGACGACGGGGGACGCACGGCGGCAGCGTACCCTCCCTGTTCACTGTCCGGTGCCGATCCGCGCGGGCGACGCGGTCGGGGCTGTGGGCGGAATCTTCCTGCTCTTGATGGCGAACGTCATCACGTCCTTGAACACAGGGGCCGCGATGTGCCCGCCGTAGATGTCCTTGGCCGGCTTCTGCACCACCGCGAGGACCACGAGCTCGGGTTTGTCCGCGGGAGCGAAACCGACGAAGGAGGCGGTGTAGCCGTTGTAACGGCCCAACTGCTGATCGTATCGGTTGGCGGTGCCTGTCTTGCCCGCCACCCGGTAGCCCGGGATGGCCGCCAGCGTACCCGTGCCCTCGGCGCTGACGGCACCCTCCAGCATGGAGGCGATCTCGCCGGCGGTCTGCTCGCTCACCACCCTGGTCTGCTTGCCGGGCTTGGCGGGGACGAACCTGCCGTGCTCGTCGGTCTCCCCCGCCACGATCTGCGGCTGCACCCTGACCCCGCCGTTGGCGATGGTCTGGTAGACGCTGGCGGTCTGCAGGGCGGTCACCGACACGCCCTGGCCGTAGGCGACCGTGCAGCGCTGGGTGCCCGACCAGCCCTTGTAGTCGGGCAGCAGGCCCGCCTCCTCGCCCGGCAGGCCGACCCCCGGCCGGACGCCGAAGCCGAAGCCCTTGAGCATCTCGAACAGCCGCTGGTCGCCGACCCTGCGCGCGGCCTGGATGGTGCCGACGTTGCTGGAGGTCTCCACGACCTTCTTGAACGTCATCGTCTCCGTCTTGTGCGGGTGGGAGTCGCGCAGCGTCTGGTCGGCGCACCTGATGTGGTCGGCGACGCGGAAGGTGGTGTCCGGACGTACGGCTCCCGCCTCGATCGCGGCCGCGGCGGTGATGACCTTGTTGGTGCTGCCCGGCTCGAACACCTCGGCCACGGCCCGGTTGACGTAGGAGGTGTCGGACGCCTTCTGCCAGTTGTTCAGGTCGAGCTCGGGCGCGTTGGCCATGGCGATGATCTGGGCGGTCCTGACGTCCATGACGATCGCGGTGCCGCTGATCGCGCCGCTGGCGGCGACCTGCTCGGTGATGGCCTTCTGGGCGGCCCACTGGATGTCGCGGTCGATGGTCAGGCGCACGTCGCGACCGGCGACCGGGGCCTGGCGCTGGCTGCGGGTCATCGGGATGCGCTGGCCGTCGCGGCCCTGCTCCACGCTCTGCTTGCCGTCCTGGCCCGCCAGCCGGGAGTCGCGCATCCGCTCGACGCCCTCGAGCCCGGCGCCGTCGTCGCCGACGAAGCCGATGAGCGTGCCGGCCAGGTCGCCGGCCGGGTAGGTCCTGCGGTAGGTCTTCTTCGTGGTGACGGCCGGCAGCCCGTGGTCGAGGACCCTGTCGGCGACCACGGGGTCGACGTCACGGGCGATGAGCTCGTAGCGCGAGGTGGTCCTGGCCAGCTTGGCCAGGATGTCGGCCTCGGGCTTGCCCAGTTCCCTGGCCAGCACCGAGGTCACCTTGGCGTACTGCTCGGGACGGACCTTGCTCGGGTCGATCGCGATCTCCCGTGCCTCGACCGTGACGGCGAGCTCGTGGCCGTTGACGTCGGTGATGGAGCCGCGCTTGGCGGGGATGACCTCGCTGATCACCCGCTGGTCGGCGGCCTTGGCCTCGTAGATCTTGGAGTCGAGGCCCTGCAGCTGGATGAGCCGCCCGGCGAAGATCGACAGGATGAAGGTCATGCCGATCAGCCCGATGTTGAGGCGCCGGCGGGGGTTGCCCAGGCGCAGCACCAGCGGCGGGCGTGGCGGCCTCGGTGGGGGCGGCGGCCTGCGCGGCTGCCGGCGCGGGCCCTGCGGCTGGCCCTGGGACCCGCCCGGAGGCCGGCCGGAGGTCCTGCCGTGCGGCGGGCGGGGTTCGCGACGCTGCTCGCCTCGGGGGCCGGGCACGGTGGCCTCGCCGCGGCCGCGCCTGGCGTCCCTGGCGTCGGCTCCGGTCAGGCCGCGCGGCAGCTCGAAAGGGTCGTTCCCGCGCCGGTTGGACCCGCCCGGACCTCCGGGCTCGGCGCCGGCCGGTCGGGGACGGCCGTCCTGGCCCGATCTCCGGTCGGAGGGCGTGCGGTTCTCACCCGCTCGCCGGTCGGACGGCGTGCGGTTCTCACCACCCGGACGGTCGGCCGGCCCCGGGCGCCCGTCGGCGTCGCCACGGCGGGGCCGGCCCGGCTCGCCGTCCCTGCGGCGGGGCGGCTCGTCGCGCGGCCCTTCGGAGCGTCCGGATCCGGTGCCGCCCTGCCGTCCCGATCGTCCGGGACCGCCCGGCGTACGACGAACGGCGCCGGGCCCTCCCTGAGAGCCGGCGCCGCCACCACCGCGGCCGGGGCCCTGACCCCTGCCGCCTGTCTCTCTCACCTGTCCGCGCCCGACTTACCCGGGTAGAGAACGTTGACGTCGGGGTCGGACACCTGCCCCTGCCGCTCCGCGGCCTCGGCGAGGCTGCCGGGCTGCTCCAGCTCGGCGATCTTCCGCTTGGCGCTGTCGGACTGCCGCTGCATCTCGGCGATCTGCTCGCGCAGCTCGCTGGCGGTGAAGGAGTCGCGAGCCAGGACGGTGTTGAGCAGCAGCAGGCTGACCAGGCCACCGCACAGCAGGCCGACGACGAGCAGCACGAAGGGGGCGCGCTGCTTGCGCGGCATCGGCCGCCGCACGCGCACCGGCGCGCCGTCCTGCGCCGGGGCCGGCCGCTGACCGATCGGCCGGTCAACGGCCGGCCTGGGCGCGCGCGAAGCGTCCTGCTCGCGCACGCCGGTCCTCGCCGGAGCGGTCCTGGGCACGCCGCCCCTGACGGGCGCACCCCGCCTGATCTCCTGCTCAGTCCTCGTCAACACGGATCCTCTCTGCCGCCCGCAGCCGGGCCGAGGCCGCCCGCGGATTGCGGGCGAGCTCTTCGTCAGTCGGGAGCTCTGCTCCCCTCGTCAGGAGGCGGAACCGCGGCTGGTGAGCCGGCAGCGGGACGGGCAGCCCCGGGGGGCTGGTGTCCCTGGTTCGCGCCGCGAGCACCTGCTTGGTCAGCCGGTCCTCGAGGGAGTGGTAGGAGAGCACGACGACTCTCCCACCGAGCGCCAGCGCGTCGAGGGCCGCGGGAAGCGCCGCCTCGAAGGCGGTCAGCTCCGCGTTGACCTCGATACGCAGCGCCTGAAAAGTCCTTTTGGCGGGGTTGCCACCGGTGCGTCGGGTAGCGGCGGGAATCGCCGCGCGAACGATGTCCGCGAGCCGCTTAGTCGACGTTATGGCTTCCCTGGCCCTTTCCTTGACAATGAGCCCCGCGACACGCGGTGCGAACCTTTCCTCTCCGTAATCTCGGAGGATGCGGGTCAGCTCGGCCGCGGAGTAGGTGTTGACCACTTCCTCGGCCGTGAGCGCCTGCTCGGTGTCCATCCGCATGTCAAGGGGAGCGTCGTAGGAGTAGGCGAAGCCCCGTTCGCCCTCGTCGAGCTGGGGCGAGGAGACGCCCAGGTCGAACAGGACCCCGTCGACCACCGGCCGGCCCGCCTTCGCCAACACCGAGGCCAGCTCGTCGGACGAGGCGTGGACCAGCGTGACGCGGTCGGCGAAGGGCGCGAGCCTGCGCGTGGAGAAGTCGATGGCGAAGGGATCGCGGTCGATTCCGACCAGGTGCAGCGCCGGATGCGCGGCCAGCAGCGCCTCGGAGTGACCGCCGAGGCCGAGGTTGGCGTCGACGACCACCGGCGCCGGGCCCGCCAGCGCGGGGGCGAGGAGTTCCAGGACCCGCTCGAGCATCACGGGAACGTGACCACCCGTGCCCGCAGCGTTGCCTTCCACGTGCATTGCTGAAACCCCCCTCCAACTAAGAATGCGTCCATACTCGCGGATGACGCTAAGGCTCGATCCCGGTGCCCCGTCGCCAGGTCCCCACCCGTAGCCGCCCGGCCAGGTCCCCATCCGCACCCGCTTCGTGGACGCCTGCCATCTGACACCGGGGAAGGTGCATCAGCTGGCGGGCGAGTGGTTGCGGGTGGAGACCTCGCCGAACGACATCACCGACGGATCGGCCGTGACTAGAGAATCCCTGGCAGCACCTCCTCCGACAGATCGGCGAAAGCCTGCTCCTGGTCGGCCAGATAGGTCTCCCAGGCCTGCTGGGCCCAGATCTCCAGCCGGGTGTTGGCGCCGATGACCACGCAGTCACGCTCCAGACCCGCATATGCCCTCAGGGCCTGGGGAATCGTGATGCGCCCCTGCTTGTCCGGAGTCTCGTCGGACGCGCTGGCGAAGAAGACGCGGCTGTAGTCCCGGACCGCCTTGGCGGTGACCGGGGCGGTGCTGAGAGCCTCGGTAATGCGCTGGAACTCCCCCACGGGAAAGACGTAGAGGCATCGCTCCTGGCCTTTGGTGATCACAAGACCCTCCGCCAGCTCCTCACGGTACTTAGCCGGCAGGAACAGCCGTCCCTTGTCGTCCAGACGCGGTTGATGGGTGCCGAGGAACACCGGCCCCACCTCCCGTGCCTCGTGAAGCGCTCAGTGCTGGTGCACCTGCCCTCCACTGCGCACCACCATACTCCACTTCTCCCCACCGTCAACTGATTCGAACCCTCTTCGGTCGCCATTCGATCAGCGTTTACGCAGGTCAGAGCGGTGGAGCGGAGTGGGGGGCGGCGGACGGCCCGCGGGCGGCGCGGGCGTGTCGAACGCCGAAAGGGTCGGTGAATACCGCATGGCGGGGCGCCCGTGGGGGAAAGTGGAGGGCCGTGTCACCGGATTCGCACCACTATGCGACAAGAACCGGATGGACCACCTGAACACTGTGGCTGTTCCCCGATATCCGTAAAAGTCGCCCAAGGATGCCCGCCGTCGTAGGGTCGTACGCACAATGAAAAGGAATGGCAAGGCGCCCCAAAAGCACCTTCGCCCCGGGGAAGCCGTTGCACTTCTCTCATGGAGGCCTGGTGGCAGTAACCCATGACGTCCCTCGCCAGCTCGACGAGCTGGTCTCCACCGCACACCGGATCCGGCAGGCGATCGAGTCGGTGATCGAGGGCAAGAGCGATGCCGTCCGGCTGACAGTGACCGTCCTGCTCGCGGAGGGACACCTTCTGATCGAAGACGTCCCCGGCGTGGGCAAGACGATGCTCGCCAAGGCGCTGGCCCGGTCCATCGACTGTCCCGTACGGCGGGTGCAGTTCACCCCCGACCTGTTGCCGAGCGACATCACCGGAGTGAGCGCCTACAACCAGCAGACGCGGGAGTTCGAGTTCAAACCGGGCCCGGTCTTCGCCAACATCGTGGTCGGTGACGAGATCAACCGGGCCTCGCCCAAGACCCAGTCGGCGTTGCTGGAGTGCATGGAGGAGCACCAGGTGACGGTCGACGGCGTCACCTACGGACTTGACGCCCCCTTCATGGTCATCGCCACCCAGAACCCGATCGAGATGGAGGGCACCTATCCCCTCCCCGAGGCGCAGCGCGACCGTTTCACCGCGCGGGTGGCGATGGGCTACCCCGAGCCGGCCGCCGAGCTGGAGATGCTCGACGTGCACGGCGGCACCTCGCCGCTGGACAAGCTCGAGCCGGTCGCGACCACCGCGGAGGTGCGCGCGCTCATCGAGGCCGTGCGCGGCGTCTACGTCTCCCAGCCGGTCAAGAAGTACGCCATCGACCTGGTGACGGCCACCCGCCACACCCCGGACCTGCGGCTCGGCGCCTCGCCCCGGTCGACGCTGCAGCTGGTGCGCGCCGCCAGGGCCCACGCCGCGCTGTCCGGCCGCGACTACGTGATCCCCGACGACCTGCAGGAGCTGGCCGTTCCCGTGCTCGCCCACCGGCTGCTGCCGAGCATCGAGGCGCAGGGCCAGCGCCGGATGCCCGAGCAGGTCGTCACCGAGCTCGTCAGGCGAGTGCCCGTGCCGGAGGCTCGGGCGTCGTGATCGCGGGACTGCGGGCGCTCACCTCCA
Organism: Nonomuraea sp. NPDC004354; assembly: GCF_053602555.1. NCBI lineage: Bacteria > Bacillati > Actinomycetota > Actinomycetes > Streptosporangiales > Streptosporangiaceae > Nonomuraea > Nonomuraea sp. NPDC004354. The sequence goes on from NZ_JBSGDV010000006.1 coordinate 354,353, forward strand.
GGGGCCGGTCGTTCCTGGCCTCGGGTGTGGCCGCGCTGCTGATGGCGCTGCTGCTGGGCGAGCACGACCTGCTCAGGATCGGCGTGCTGATCATCGCGTTGCCGCTGCTGGCCGCCCTGGTCGTGGCACGGACCCGCTACCGGCTGGCCTGCGCCCGGCGCCTCGACCCGCCCAGGACGGAGGTGGGCGGCGAGGCGACGGTCACCCTGCGGCTGGAGAACGTCACGCGGCTGCCGACCGGGCTGCTGCTCATCGAGGACACCGTCCCCTACGCGCTCGGCGCCCGGCCCAGGTTCGTGCTGGACCGGGTGGAGTCGAGGGGGATCAGGGAGGTCGACTACCGGGTCAGGTCCGACCTGCGCGGCCGCTACACCATCGGCCCCCTGTCGGTACGGATCACCGACCCGTTCGGCCTGGTCGAACTGACCCGGTCCTTCACCATCGCCGACACGCTCGTGGTGACCCCGCACGTCGAGGCGCTGCCGCACGTGCGGCTGTCGGGCGAGTGGACGGGCGGGGGCGAGAGCCGTACCAGGAGCGTGGCGGCGGCCGGTGACGACGACGTCGCGCCGCGCGAGTACCGGCAGGGCGACGACCTGCGGCGGGTGCACTGGCGCTCCACCGCGCGTCACGGCGAGCTGATGGTGCGCCGTGAGGAGCAGCAGTGGCAGAGCCGCGGCGCGCTCCTGCTCGACACCCGACGGCACGCCCACCGGGGTGAAGGGCCCCGCTCCTCCTTCGAGGTGGCCGTCTCGGCCGCCGCCTCCATCGGCCTGCACCTGGCGCGTGAGGGGCTGGGCCTGCGCCTGGTCACCGACCAGGGGCCCGAGCACCTGAGCGACACCGGGGTGAGCTGGTCGCTGCTCGACACGCTCGCCGTCGTGCGCACCAGCCCGGCCCGCTCGCTGGAGCTCGGCATCACCGCGCTGCGCCAGGGCGGCGGTGACGGCCTGATCGTCGCGGTGGTCGGCGCGATGGACGCCGAGGAGGCCAGGGAACTGGCCAAGGTCAGGCACGGCAGCGCCACCGGCGTGGCCGTCCTGCTGGACGTGGAGGGCTGGGAGGTCAAGGACTACGGCTCCACCGAGCGCAGGCAGGCGGTCGAGGCGGTGCTGACCGGATCGGGCTGGCGGATCGTCACCCTGCCCGCGGCCACGCCGCTGGCTGCGGTCTGGCAGAGCGCGGGCGTCAAGTCCCGCTTCTCCGTGGGAGGTGCGGCATGAGGCTGTCGATCTGGTCGGGTGTGGCCACCCTCGCGGTCTCGCTCACGCTCTACCCGTTGTTCGACGGCGGCGCGTGGCTGTGGGGCTCGCTCGGCGCGGTGATCGCCGTCACCGCGGCGGGGGTGATCGCCAGCAGGCTCACCCTGCCCGGCTGGGCCGCGCCGCTGCTCGGCCTGACGGCGCTCGGCATCTACCTGACCGCCGCCTACACCGGTGACAAGGCCTGGGCGCTGCTCGTGCCGACCAAGGAGTCGGCGCTGGCCCTGGTCAAACTGCTGACCACCGGCTTCGCCGACATCCAGCGCTATGCCGCGCCGGTGCCGGACGACCCGCCGATCGCCATGCTCACCACCGCGGGCGTCGGGGTCATCGCGATCGTCGTGGACCTGTTCGTGACCAGGCTGCGGAGGGCGGCGCTGGCCGGGCTGCCGCTGCTGGCGCTGTTCACGGTGCCGGCCGCCGTGCTGCCCGACCCGATCGGCTGGGCCGCGTTCATCCTCGGCGCGCTCGGGTTCACCAGCCTGCTGATCGCCGACGGCCGCGAGCGCGTCGGCCACTGGGGCCGGGCGGTCCTGGTACGGCGCAGCCGCGCCGCCGCCGGCACGGACGCCGACGAGTCGGCCGACACGCGCGGGCTGCGCCTGTCGGGCAAGCGCATCGGGTTCACCGCGATCGCGCTGGCCGTGGCGTTGCCGGCACTGCTGCCGACGCTCGAGCCTGACCCGCTGTTCGGGTTCGGGGTGGGCGGCTCGGGCAAGGGCCGGGGCGACTCCATCAGCATCCCCGACCCCGTCGCCGACCTGAAGGGGCGGCTGCAGCTGCCGGAGAACAACACCGTTCTCTCCTACACCAGCAGCGACGACGCCCCGCGCTATCTCAGGATCTACTCCCTCGACGTCTTCGACGGCCAGCGCTGGACGATGAAGTCGAAGGGCAGCCCGGAGAACAGGGTGGACCAGGGTCCGCTGCCGCCGCCGCCGGGGCTCGCCCCGACGACGAAGACCACGCGGGTCGAGACCGACATCCAGGTCAGCGAGGACATCACGCAGCTGCAGTTCCTGCCGCTGCCGTACCCGCCCCAGCTGGTGCGGGCGGAGGGCGACTGGCGCGCGGACGTCGACTCCCTGATGGTCTTCTCCCCCGGCGACCTGGCGGGCGGCCTGCGCTACCAGGTGGTCAGCACCGAGCCTGACGCGAGCGCCGACCAGCTGGAGGCCGCCCCGAGGACCGTCGACCCGGCGGTCGGCGAGCGCTACCTGAAGCTGCCCGACCTGCCGCCGCAGATCAGGCAGCTGGCGCAGCGGGTGACCAAGGACAGCGAGTCCCCGTACGAGGCGGCGGTGAACCTGCAGCGGTTCTTCACCACCACGGGCGGCTTCACCTACAGCCTGGCCACGCAGGGCCACGACACCGAGGCCCTGACGAACTTCCTGGAGCAGACCAGAGCCGGCTACTGCGAGCAGTTCGCCTCGGCGATGGCGGTGCTGGCCAGGTCGATCGGCATCCCGGCCAGGGTCGCCATCGGCTACACGGGCGGCACCAAGCTGGAGGGTCGCTGGGAGGTCCGCACCCACGACTCCCACGCCTGGCCCGAGCTCTACTTCGAGGGCGTCGGCTGGCTGGCCTTCGAGCCGACCCCCGCCGGCAGCGCGGGACAGGGCACCGCCCGCGTCCCCGACTACACGCTGCCCAGGCCGGCCGAGAGCACGCCGAGCAGCGACCCGAGCACGAGCGCCGCCGAGAGCGGCGACAGCCCGACCGCCGCGCCCAACAGCAGGGACAGGCTGAGGGAGCTCGACCCCGAGGGCATCTACAGCGGTCCCGTCACGTCGGTGGAGACCACCCCGCTGTGGGTGTGGATCGCGCTGGCCGTGGCAGGAGTGCTGGTGATCCTGCTCATCCCCGCCCTGCTGCGGCTGGTGATCAGGAACCGCAGGGTGCGGACGCTGAGCTGGAAGGTCTCAGGGCCGTCCGACGAGGTCACGGCGAGAGCCGGGCGGGTGGACACCTCGGTGGCCGCGGCCTGGGCCGAACTCGACGACGTGCTGTACGACTACGGGATGGCGCGGCTGCCGAGCGAGACCCCGCGGGCGCTGGCGCGCAGGCTCACCGAGCAGTACGAGTTCGGCGCCGAGGCGGGCGCGGCGATCGCCGTCATCGCCTCAGCGGTGGAGCGGCTGCTGTTCGCGCGCGACCCGGGGGAGATCGCCCCGATGAAGAGGGAGCTGCGGACGATACGGCGGGCGCTGGCGGCCAGCGTCTCGCGCGGCACGCGCCTGCGCGCGGCGCTGCTGCCGCCCTCGGCCCTGCGGCGGATCAGGGGCATGGGCGAGGGAATCCTGGACGGTTTCGACCGGCTGGAGAACATCAGGCTCTGGACGCGGGCAGCCCGCAGGAGCTCCTGACCGCTGAACCGTGCGGCCGCTCCTCACAGGAGCGGCCGCACGAGGTCTGTCGGTCTATCGGCTCAGCGCTCGTCGTGGCGACGGCGCCAACGCTCTTCCATGCGTTCCATGAAGCTTCCGCGGTTGCCCCGGCGCTGGCTCTTGCCCGGCGTCCTGACGCCGGATCCTGATCCACCGGAGTCACCGAACCCGTTCATGCGCTTCCAACTGGACAGGCCCCACAGACACGCGGCGAGCATGACCACGAAACCGCCGACGCCGAGCGGGATCTGGTTGATCACGACGCCGACCATCAGCAGGACGATGCCCAGCGCAAAGCCGATGGAGGCTTTGACCAGGCGCCGCTTGTAATGGCTGCGCGGATCGCTGATCCGAACGGTATTGGCCCACTTCGGGTCCTCGGCGTAGAGGGCCTGCTCGATCTGGTCGAGCAAGCGCTGCTCGTGCTCAGAGAGCGGCACGGCGCCTCCCAAGGACGGCCCCATTTCGGGGAAGACGGCAACGGACGACACGGGGTGTCCGGACCTCGCGGTCGGTTATCCCCAGAATACGAGGCTGTAGACGTAGGCGAAAGAAAACGTCCAACGTAGACCAAACCGGAGGTGACGTCATGGCTCTAAACATGTCCATTCTCCCCCACCGTCCGAGATGTCGCGACATCGGGCGTCATGCCTCCATTTCATCAAGCCGTCCTCTGACTAGTGAAGCCGGGACCACCGCATCGGGGCCGAATCTTCTGATCGCCTTGTCCATCGCTCGTTCGGCCTCCCGCCACCCCGTCTCCTTCTCCCCCAGGCTGAGCTGGTGGGCGGCGGAGTCGGCCGGTCTCAGATTCTCCAGCCTGACACCCACGAGGCGCAGCCTGATCCGCTCGAGCCCGGCGGCGGCGTAGAGCTCGCAGGCCGTCGTGTAGATCTCCTGCGCCACGTCCGTCGGCTCCCGCAGCGTCCGCGAACGCGTGATCGTGGAGAAGTCGGCCCGGCGCAGCTTCACGCTCACAGTTCTGCCCACATGGCCGCCCGCACGCACACGCGCGGCGACCCGTTCGGAAAGGCGCAGCAGTTCGCGTCTGATCACCTCGGGGTCGTCGACGTCCGCCGCGAACGTCTCCTCCGCGCCGACGCTCTTGTCGGGCACGTGGGCGGTGACGGCGCGCTCGTCCCTGCCCCACGCCAGCGCCGCCAGATGGGTGCCGGCCGCGTGGCCGAGCTCGCGCTGCAGCGTGGCGGGCGGGACCCTGGCCAGGTCGCCCACGCTCCTGATGCCCAGGCGCACCAGCGCCTGCTCGGTGCGCTCCCCCACGCCCCACAGCGCGCTGACGGGCAGCGGATGCAGGAAGTCGACCACGCGGTCGGCCGGCACCACGAGCAGGCCGTCTGGCTTGCACTGCTTGGAGGCCAGCTTGGCGACGAACTTGCTGCCGGCCACGCCGACCGAGCAGGTGATGCCGAAGCGCTCCCGCACCTCGGCGCGGATCCTGGCGGCGATGTCGGCGGGCGAGCCGAGCCTGCGCCGGGCGCCGCCCACGTCGAGGAAGGCCTCGTCGGAGGCGATCGGCTCCACGAGCGGCGTGATCGCGTGGAAGATCTCCATCACGCCCCTGGAGACCTCGGTGTACTTGCCGTGGCTGGGCGGGATGATCGTGGCCTGCGGGCACAGGCGGCGGGCCCTGCTCATCGGCATGGCCGAGTGCACGCCGTACTGCCTGGCCTCGTAGGTCGCGCTGAGGACGACGCCGCGCCCGGCGGGCGAGCCGACGATCACCGGGCGGCCGCGGAGCTCGGGACGCTCGAGGAGCTCGACGCTGGCGAAGAAGGCGTCCATGTCGACGTGGAGGATGGGGCAGCCGCTGTCGTCGGCCCCGATCCTGGCGACGGGGCCGACTCCGGTGATCTGCTTGCGCGACACGACGTGATTCTACCCGAACGCGCGTTCGACAACCGTCCTGGCGCCGTGGCGGCAGACGCCGCGCCCGGGGGCCGGGACCCGGTCGAGGGGGCGGGTCATCACTTGTGACCCAGGACGTGCAGCTGCGTGGCGATGTCACGCAGGACGGGATGGGTGGCGGCGGCCTGCTCCAGCGCGACCAGCGCCTCGGCGGCGCCCGGCTCCCCGTCGACCAGGCGGCTGGGCACCAGGTCGGCGAAGACCCGCACCCCGTGGACCTCGTCCACCGCGAACCCGGTCGCCGCGAGGAGCTCGGCCAGCGTCTGGGCGGCGAACCTGCGCGGGGTGGGGTCACGGTCGCCCCAGCGCCCCATCGGGTCGTCCAGGGCCGCCCTGGCCTCGTCGAAGTGCCCGGCCAGCGCGCGGTGGATGGCGCCGGCCACCGGGTTGGCCGCCAGCACGCTCACGACACCGCCGGAGCGCAGCAGGCCCGAGACCGCGGTCAGCGCCGAGAGCGGGTCCTCGACGTACTCCAGCACGCTGTGGCACAGCACCAGGTCGGCGCTGTCGCGCGGCAGGAGGTCGCCGAGGTCGGCGGCGTCACCCTGGAGCGCCCGCACGCCGACCCCCCGCTCGGCGGCCCTGCGCTCCAGGGCGAACAGCGAGTCGGGGCTCGGGTCGACGACGGTCACCGCGTGACCGAGCTCGGCGAGCGGTACGGCGAAGCCGCCGGTGCCGCCGCCCGCGTCGACGATGTCGAGCCGCGCGCGGCCGGTCTGGCTCGCCCGCGCGGCCAGCACCGCCCGCAGCGCGTCCCAGACGACGGCGGTGCGCACCGCCGGGGTCGCCTGCTTGGTGATGCTCTCCGCACGCAACGTCGGCTCGCCTCCTCGTTTCGCCGCGCCCGTGAACGACGGTGTGCCCGCTGCGTCCCCGAACGCGTTCTTTCCTTGCCCGTGGTCCCCGCGCGTGACGGCCATGAGCGGCCGTCGCGGCTGGGGCCAGCCTACGCCGTCCCGAGCCGGGTGAGCATACGAGATCACGAGGAGGTAACGTCCGGATGCGGGCACGGGGCGGGCCCGTCACGCTCCCCGGCCGTCGAAGGCCGCCAGGACGCGCCTGGGCGCCCGCAGCCGCCAGGCGTCGGTGAGGAGCTCGGCCAGCTCCGCCGCCTCGACGGCGGCGAAGCGCACCAGCACGACCGCGTGGCCGTCGTAGTGCGGGAGGGTGAAGAAGGCGTCGGGATCCGCGGCGACCAGCTCGCGTTTGTGCTACTCGGAGGCCACCGGCAGGGCCAGGACGTCGCCCTCCTCCCTGATCCGCGCGAACCACCTGGCCTTGACGTAGAAGGCGGGCGTGCCGTACATGAGGCGTTCGGTGGTCTCCGGCAGCCCCAGCGCGATCCGCCGCACGTCGTCCTCGGTCACCATGCGACCCATCCTGTACGGCACGGCGGCCCGGACACCACCCACCGGCACGGGCGCTTCCGCCGCGGGGAAGGCCTCGGGGCCCGCGCGGGGATTCAGGCGTCCAGATCGAACCCGTCCCGCCGGAGAGACCCAACGGGCGGCCGTGGTGGCCGGTCCGCTGGGGAGGTCTCCGCCGCTCAGGAGGTCACGGGCCGCCCCGGCCGGTGGGCGTGCCGGAAAGCGCCGGCCGTACCGGCAAGTGGGCGGCCGGTGCCGGGAGCGAGGGCCGGGGTCAGAGCGTGAGGCTGGGCTTGAGCTGCTTGAAACGGGCCAGCAGACCGTTGATGAACTGCGGCGACTCGTCCGTGGACAGCTCGGACGCCAGGTGCACCCACTCGCTGATCACCACGCCCTCCGGCACGTCGGGCATCCAGAGCAGCTCGTAGGTGCCGCCACGCAGGAGGTTGCGGTCGACGGCGGGCATGCGCTCGAGAGTCCACCCCTCGGCGTAGGTCGTGATCAGCTCGTCGATGCGCCGGGAGTGCCGGGCGACTCCCTCGACGATCGCCGAGGTGTACTCGTTGACCGGCGGCTCCCGCCGGTCAACGCGCTCGGCGAGGATCTTCAGCGCGTCCTCACCGCGGAGCTCGGCCTCGAAGAGGATGTCGAGCGCCCGCCTGCGTGCTTTGCCTCGCGCGGACACTCAGGCCCGGCCGAGGTATTCGCCGCTGCGGGTGTCGACCTTGACCTTCTCGCCCGTCGTGATGAACAGCGGGACCTTGATCTCGGCGCCGGTCTCCAGCGTGGCGGGCTTGGTGCCGCCGGTGGAACGGTCGCCCTGCAGGCCCGGCTCGGTGTTGGCGATCAGCAGCTCGACCGCGGCGGGCAGGTCGACGTAGAGCGCGGAGCCCTCGTTGAAGGCCACGGTGGCCAGCGTGTTCTCGAGCATGTAGTTGGCGGCGTCGCCGACGGTCTTGGCGGGCACGTTGACCATGTCGTAGGTCTCGGTGTCCATGAAGACGAAGTCGTCGCCGTCCTTGTAGGAGAACTGCATCTCGCGCTTGTCGACGTTGGCCACGTCGACCTTCACACCGGCGTTGAAGGTCTTGTCGACGACCTTGCCGGACAGGACGTTCTTGAGCTTGGTGCGCACGAACGCACCGCCCTTGCCCGGCTTGACGTGCTGGAACTCCACAACGGCCCAGAGCTCACCGCCGTCGAGCTTCAGCACCATGCCGTTCTTGAGGTCGTTGGTCGTCGCCACTCGTTACTCCCGGATGCGGCCGCTCTTACAGGACGAGCAGCTCCTTGGTCGTCTTCGTCAAAAGTTCCGCTCCGCCTTCACGCGTCACGAGCGTGTCCTCGATGCGAACCCCGCCCCTGCCCTGGAGGTAGACCCCAGGCTCGACGGTGATCGGAACTCGATCCTCTAGTCTACCGGTCCGCGAAGGGCCCAGGAACGGCTCCTCGTGGATCTCCAGGCCCACCCCGTGGCCGAGGCCGTGGCGGAAGTGTTCGGCGTGTCCCGCCCGCTCGATGACCGATCGGGAGGCGGCGTCGATCCCGGCGGCCTCGGCGCCGGGGCGCACCGCCTCACGTCCCGCGCGCTGGGCGTCGCGGACGAGGTCGTAGATCTCGCGCTGCCAGTCGTCGACCCTGCCGAGGGCGACGGTGCGGGTCATGTCGGCATGGTAGCCGCGGTAGAGGGCGCCGAAGTCGAGGGTGACCAGGTCGCCGGTGCGCAGTTCGCGGTCGGTCGGCGAGTGGTGCGGGATGGAGCCGTTCTCCCCGCCGGCCACGATCGACTCGAAGGCGGGCTTGTCGGCGCCGAGTTCGACCATGCGGGCCTCGAGGACGCGGGCGACCTCGCGCTCGCTCACTCCCGGCCTGATGCTTTCCCTGATGTCGGCGAAGGCCTGGTCGGAGATCGCGCAGGCGGTCCGCAGCAGCTCGATCTCCTCGTCGTCCTTGACCATCCGCAGGCGTTCGACCAGCGGCTCCAGCGGGACGAGGCCCTCGCCCAGCCGGTTGAAGGTCGCCACCGTCATGTGCGCGGCCTCGATGCCGACGCCGGGCGCGGCCAGCTCGCCTGCGACGTCGGTGGCCTCGACGGTCTCGACGTCCAGGTCGCGCGTCATCTCGATGTAGCGGGAGTCGGTGGCGAGCCTGGCGGTGCCGTCCGCGCGGACCAGGACGGCGGCGTTGGAGCTGTCCAGCCCGGTGAGGTAGCGGACGTTGACCGGCTTCGTGACGAGAATGGCGTCGACGCCTGCCAGCAGCGCGGCGAGGGTGGCTCGGCGCCGGGCGAAATCGATGGTCATTTCACCAAGTATTGACCACGTTCACCGCGGCCAGCTACGGTCCAGACTTGAAGGTTAGGAAGGTTTACTAACTCGTGGAGCAGTCGATGCGGATCGTCTTAGCCCTCGCCCTGGCGCTGACAGGAGCCCCGACCATGCACGCCGCCGAGCAGACTACCGGGCCCACCGCGCAGGCCGGCGCGAAGGTCACCGGGCACATCCGCGTCGACCAGGTCGGGTTCGCACCGGACGAGGCCAAGCACGCCTACCTGATGACCGGCGGGCGGCCCGCCCCCTTCACCGTGATCGACGCCAGGGGCAGGCCGGTGCTGAACGGTACGGCCGGCCGCGACCTCGGCGCGTGGAACGCCGCCTACCGCCACGTCTACGACCTCGACCTCACCAGGCTCAGGAAACCGGGCAGCTACCGGATCACCTCGGGCGGCCTGACCTCCGCCGAGTTCACGATCGCCCCGTCCGCCGCCCTGGCGCTGCCCGCCTCGAAGATCGTGACGTTCTTCGGCGGCCAGCGCGACGGCGGCAGGCGGCACGCCAACGACCGCGCCGCCCAGGTCTACGACTGGCCGGCCTTCACCGGCCCCGACACCGACCAGATCAAGGGCGAGCTGACCAGGATCGGCGGGCCCGTCGACGTCGAGGGCGGCTGGTTCGACGCCGGCGACTACCTGAAGTTCACCCACATCCTGGCCTACGTCGACACGCTGCTGTGGGCGGCCAGGAGGGACGGCGGGCCGGTCGTCGATCCGCGCCTGAAGTCGGAGGCGCTGCACAGCCTGAAGTACCTGGACAAGATGTGGGACGGGACGACCAGGACCCTCTACATCCAGGTCGGCGTCGGCGCCGGCAACGCCGAGGGCACGTTCGTCGGCGACCACGACATCTGGCGCCTGCCCGAGACCGACGACTCCTCCCGCGAGAAGTACATCCGCAACCGGCCGGTCTTCCGGGCCGCCCCGCCCGGCGAGCCGATCAGCCCCAACCTGGCCGGCCGTACGGCGGCGGCCTTCGCGCTGGCCGCCCAGGTCGAACCGGACAGGAAGCGCGCCCAGTCCTGGCTCGACAAGGCCGCCGAGATCTACGCCATGGCCAAGACCACCGACGTGGGCCGGCTGGTGACCTCGCTCCCGCACGCCTTCTACCCCGAGAGCGTCTGGCGCGACGACATGGAGCTGGGCGGGGCCGAGCTGGCGCTGGCCGCGCAGCGGCTCGGTGACCCCAGGGCCGCCCAGTGGCTGGAGCAGGCCCAGCACTGGGCCACCGAGTACATCGCCAAGGACACCGGCGACACGCTCAACCTCTACGACGTCAGCGCCCTCGCGCACGCCGACCTGATCAGGGCGGGCGCCCCGATCAAGGGCGCGCTGGTCGCCGATCTCAAGGCGCAACTGGAGATCGGCGCCGCCAGGGCGGCGAAGGACCCGTTCAGGGCGGGCGCGGCCTACGACGCCTTCGACTCGGTGCCGCACGCCTTCGGGCTGGCCGCCACCTCCCGGCTGTACCGCTCGGTGACGGGCGACCGCGGCTACGACGCCTTCGGCACCCAGCAGCGCGGCTGGGCCCTCGGCGCCAACCCGTGGGGCGTGTCGTTCGTGCAGGGCGTCGGCGACAACTCGATCTCCTGCCCGCACTACCAGATCTCCAACCTGACCGGCCGTCCGGCGACGGGCGCGGTCGTCAACGGGCCGAACGCCGCCTCCCTGTTCGACGACGGCCTCGGCGACCACTTCGAGGAGATGGCCAAGTGCCCCGCCGACGGGGTGGACCGCTACGAGCAGTTCACCGGCAGGGGCAGCAGGTTCGTCGACGACGTGCGCTCGTGGCAGGCCTCCGAGCCGGCCGACGACTTCGCCGCGATCGCGTTCTACGCGCTGACGCTGATGTCCAGGGACTGATCTTCCCGTCGCCGGTGGCGCCGCTCCCGCCTCCCTTCCCGGGTACGGCGGGGCGGCGCCGCTCAGCGCTTGCGGCCGAGCCCGCCGTACTGGTGGACCTCGCGGTCGGTGTACTCGGTGGCCGCGTCGGGGTGCCAGCGCGGCAGCGAGACCACGCCGGGCGCGACCAGTTCCATGCCGTCGAACAGCGTCCGCAGGTGCTCGGGGGTGCGCAGTCTGATCTCGGTCGCGCCGCTGGCGTTCCACCGGGCGGCCGCCTCGTCCATCGAGGGGCTGTGGACGCTGTGCGAGACGACCAGGTAGCTGCCGGCCGGCATGGCGTCGAAGAGCGTCGACAGCGCGGCGCGGACCTGCTCGTCGTCGGGAAGGAACTCCAGCACGCCGAGCACCATCAGCGCGATCGGCCGGGAGAAGTCGAGGGTCTTGGCCGCGCCGCGCAGGATCGTCTCGGGGTCGCGCAGGTCGGCGTCGAGGTAGTCGGTCGCGCCCTCGGGAGTGCTGTAGAGCAGGGCGCGCGCGTGGGCGAGCACGATCGGGTCGTTGTCGACGTAGACGATGCGCGACTCGGGCGCGGCCCGCTGCGCCACCTGGTGGGTGTTGTCGGCGGTGGGCACGCCGGTGCCGACGTCGAGGAACTGCCGGATGCCGGCGTCGACCAGGTGCCGTACGGCACGGCCGAGGAACTGCCTGTCGGCCCTGGCGACGACCACGAGGTCGGGCATGACCTTGAGGATCTCGTCACCGACGGCCCGGTCGGCCTCGTAGTTGTCCTTGCCGCCCAGCCAGTAGTCCCACACGCGTGCCGGGTGCGGCACGCTGGAGTCGATCCTGTCGAGCCGGTCCCGCGCGCTGTCGGTCACTGGAGAACCCCCTGCCTGTCCAGTCTGTCCATGATCAATCTAATCGAAGAAGCCCACCGTTCCACGGCGAACAGCGAAATATCGGGTTCGGGCGGGCCGAGGTGGGGCAGGCGGGATCCGGGGCGTCGAACGGCCCGCGGCCGGGTATCCCTGGAGAATCTGCACGTCCCTTCCTAGCCCTAGGGTCTGCCGCGACGGACAATCAACGCGATGAACATCGAGTCACCAGGAAAACTGGCCGAACTCCTCGACCAGCACGCGTATCTCGCCGACGAGGGTCTGGCGACGGCCGCCTTCCTGGCGCTGCGGATGGGGCGCCCGCTGTTCCTGGAGGGCGAGGCGGGCGTCGGCAAGACCGAGCTGGCCAAGACCCTGGCCGAGCTGCTGCGCGCCCCGCTGATCCGCCTGCAGTGCTACGAGGGGCTGGACGCCGCCCAGGCGCTCTACGACTGGGACTTCGCCCGCCAGCTCCTCCACCTGAAGGCGGCCGAGGCGGCGGGGATCACCGACGCGAGCAGGCTCGAGGGCGAGATCTACGACCGGCGCTTCCTCATCGCCCGCCCGCTGCTGCGGGCCGTCGAGACGCAGCCCTCCGTCCTGCTCGTGGACGAGATCGACCGGGCCGACGACGAGTTCGAGGCGTTCCTGCTCGAGGTGCTGTCCGACTTCACGATCTCCATCCCCGAGCTCGGCACGATCAGGGCCGAGCGTCCCCCGGTGGTCGTCGTCACCTCCAACCGCACGCGAGAGGTGCACGACGCGCTCAAGCGCCGCTGCCTCTACCACTGGCTGGAGCACCCGAGCTTCGACAGGGAGGTGGCCATCCTGCTGCGCAGGCTGCCGGAGTGCACCGAGTCGCTGGCCGCCCAGGTGGCCAGGACGGCGGCGCGGCTGCGCGCGCAGGACCTGGTCAAGCCACCGGGCATCGCCGAGACGCTCGACTGGACGGAGGCGCTGCTGACGCTCGGCGCCCGCGACCTCGACCCCGGCCTGGCCGCGGCGACGCTCGGCGCGGCGCTGAAGTACCGGGAGGACGTGGAGAGCGTGCTCAAGAGCGGGGTGCTGACCCGTGCGTGACCTGGCCGCCACCATGACCGGCTTCGCCAGGACCCTGCGGGCGGCCGGCGTCGCGGCCGACCACGAGCGCACCCAGAACCTCCTGAAGGCCCTCGACGAGCTGGACGTCACCCGCGACGACGACGTCTACTGGGCGGGCCGGCTGACGCTGTGCGCCTCGCCCGACGACCTGCCCAGGTACGACAGGTGCTTCGCCGCCTACTTCGGCGGCCACCGGGCGGCGCCGGGCCGTACCCCGGCCAAGCCGGTCACCAGGTACCTGGCGGGAGGCGACGGCGAGAGCGGCGAGGGCGAGGAGCCGGCGGCGACGGCGACGGCCAGCAGGGCCGAGGTGCTGCGCCATCGCGACGTGGCCAGGCTGACGGAGGCCGAGCGTGCCGAGGTGCACCAGATGCTGGCGCTGCTGCGCGATCACCGGGAGCGGCGGCGCTCGCGCAGGCTGGTGTCCGCGCACCGGGGCAGGCTGGACCAGCGCAGGACCATCCGCGACGCGCTCAGGAAGGGCGAGGTGGCGCGGCTGCGCTACCGGCGCCACACCACCAGGCCGCGCAGGGTGGTGCTGCTGGTGGACGTGAGCGGCTCGATGACCCCCTACGCCGAGACGCTGCTGCGGTTCGCGCACGCGCTGGTGCGGACCGAGCCGCGGGTGACGCAGGTCTACTCGGTCGGCACGCGGCTGACGCCGATCACCGTCGAGCTGCGCCACCGCGATCCCGGCACCGCGCTGGCGGAGGTGTCGAAGGCGATCCCCGACTGGAGCGGCGGCACCAGGCTCGGCGAGGAGCTGCGCGAGCTGCTGGCCCGCAGGAGCATGCGCGGCGCCATCGTGGTCGTCGCCTCCGACGGCTGGGAGCGCGGCGATCCCACGCTGCTCGGCGAGCAGATGGCCAGGCTGGCCCGCCAGGCGCACCGGGTGATCTGGGTGAACCCGCACAAGGGCCACGCGGACTACCAGCCGCTCACCGGCGGGATGCAGGCGGCGCTGCCGTACATCGACGACCTGGTGGCAGGACACAGCCTGGCCGCCTTCGAGGATCTGTCCGGGAGGCTTTCCCATGCGCGACGTCCTGCCTGAGATCATGCGGTGGTGGGAGTCCGGCCTGCGGTTCGGGCTGGCGACGGTGGTGAGCACCTTCTCCAGCGCGCCCAGGCCGCCGGGCGCGGCCATGGCGGTGCGCGGCGACGAGGTGGTGGGCAGCGTCTCGGGCGGCTGCGTCGAGGGCGCGGTGTTCGAGCTGGCCGGCCAGGTCGAGACGCCCGTGCTCCAGCGGTACGGCGTGAGCGACGACGACGCCTTCGCCGTCGGACTGACCTGCGGCGGCATCATCGACGTCCTCGTCGAGCCGGTCTCCATCGAGACCTATCCCGAGCTGGGCGAGATCGTCGCCTCGGTGGCCGCGCACGAGCCCGTCGCGGTGGCGACGATCGTGGCGGGGCCCGGCGTCATCGGCACGCGACGGGTCGTCTGGCCCGGCAGGGCCACCGGCTCGCTCGGCCTCGGGCGGCTGGACGAAGCCGTGGACGACGACGTGCGCGGCATGCTGGCCCAGGGCCTGACCGGCGTCAGGCACTACGGCGAGCACGGCGAGCGCCGCCTTGACGACCTGTCGGTGTTCGTGCAGTGCTTCGCCCCGCCGCCGCGCATGCTCGTCTTCGGCGCCATCGACTTCGCCGCCGCCGTCGCGCGCCTGGGCAAGTTCCTCGGCTACCACGTGACCGTGTGCGACGCCAGGCCGATCTTCGCCACCGCCAAGCGCTTCCCCGAGGCCGACGAGGTCGTCGTCAAGTGGCCGCACGACTATCTGGCCGCCACCCACGTCGACGAGCGGACGGTGATCTGCGTGCTCACCCACGACCCGAAGTTCGACGTGCCGCTGCTGGAGGTGGCGCTGCGCACCAAGGCGGCCTACGTGGGGGCGATGGGCTCGCGCCGTACCCACGACGACCGGCTGGCCCGGCTGCGCGCGGCGGGCATGAACGAGGAGGAGCTGGCCAGGCTGCGCTCCCCCATCGGCCTGGACCTGGGTGCCAGGACGCCGGAGGAGACCGCCGTGTCGGTGATGGCGGAACTGATCCAGCTGCGCTGGGGTGGGAGCGGACGGCCGCTCAGCGAGACCGGCGGCCGCATCCATGGGGAGGTCTGATGACTGGGGTGGTGGGCCTGCTGCTGGCCGCGGGCCAGGGGTCGCGTCTGGGCATGCCGAAGGCGCTGCTGGAGTTCGAGGGCGAGCGGCTGGTCGATCGCGGGGTACGGCTGCTGCACGAAGGGGGCTGCCATCCGGTGATCGTCGTGCTGGGCGCGGCCACCGTCCAGGTGCGCGGCGCGGTCGCGGTGCGCAACCCCGACTGGCGCACCGGCATGGGCTCCTCGCTCAGGGTGGGGCTGGCCGCGCTGCCCGCCGACGCGAAGGGCGTGGTGATCGCGCTGGTGGACCAGCCGTTCGTGACGTCCGACGCGGTGCGGGCGCTGATCGGCAGCGGGGCGGAGGTCGCGGTCGCCACGTACGGCGGGCGGCGGCGCAACCCGGTGCTGGTCTCCGCGGCCCACGTGGCGCGGGTGGCCGAGCTGGCGGTGGGCGACGTGGGGGCGCGGGCGTTCATGCGGGAGCACCCCGAACTGGTGACCGAGGTGGAGGTGCCGGGCGACCCGCGCGACATCGACACCCCGGAGGACCTGGCCGCCCTGACGCCCCGCACCGGCTGAGGCCGCCCCGGGGCGCGTGAGGTCAGAGGCGGAAGGAGGCCGTCGCGGCGCGGTGGTCGCTGCCCGTGGCCGGCGCCACCCCTGCCCTGGTCGCCGTCATCCCCTTGTAGAGGATGTGGTCGGGCCTGGTGATCGGGAAGCTCGACGGCCAGGTGAAGCCGAACCCCTCCCCCGCCTCCTCCTGGGCGTTCAGCAGCGGCGGCGCCAGGTTGCCGAGCCCCCGGTCGTCGGTGGCGGTGTTGAGGTCGCCGAGCAGCAGGATGCGCTCGCTCCGGTCGGCCGTGATCAGCTTGCGCGCCTCCTCGAGCGTCCGGTCGCGCGTGGCGGTGTGCCCGGGCCTGGCCGAGGCCAGGTGCATCACGTAGACGGTGACGTCGCCCTCCGGCGTCCTGACCACGGTGCGCAGCGCCCGCTCCCACCCGAGGCCGACGTCGAAGAACTCGGGCTTGCCCAGGGGGAACCTGCTCCACACGCCGATCGTGCTGACGCTCCTGCGGTACTTGTAGATCGCGTTGAGCGCCTTGGCCGCGGGGCCGCCGGGCGTCAGCTCCTGCGCCGCGATCAGGTCCACGTCGTCGGCGATGGCGCGCACCGCCGAACCGGAGGCGTTGTTGCGGACACCCACGTTGACCGTCGCGACGGACAGGTCGCTGTCGCCTCCGGGCGCGGAGCGCAGCACGTCGGAGCCGAACATCACCGCCCATACCAGCGCCGGCAGCAGCACGGCGAGCGCGGCGCCCCTCGAGCGGGCCAGCAGCGCCGCGAGCAGCAGCAGCGGGACGGCCAGCCCCAGCCACGGCAGCAGGCTCTCCAATATGGGGGTGAATCCCCCGAGTGCTGGGATCAGGCGGTGACCCGCCAGCATCGCCGCGATCAGAATCGCCCCCGCGATCACCGCACGCTTCAGCACACCGCTCCTCTCGCCCCCTGGGGTGACCAGGGTAGGCGCTCGCCGGGCCGCACGCGAGGCGCTAACCTGAGGCCGAACATAGTTCGGTTACTAGGGAGTTCGGGCATGCGGATCGGGATGGCGCTCAACTACTCGGGCGGTTTCAAGGAGACGGTCGCCGAGCTGGCCGACTACGAGAAGGCCGGGCTCGACATCGTCTTCGTGGCCGAGGCCTACTCCTTCGACGCCGTGAGCCAGATGGGCTACATCGCGGCCAAGACCGAGCGCCTGGAGATCGCCTCCGGCATCCTGCCGATCTACTCGCGCACGCCGACCCTGCTGGCGATGACCGCGGCGGGCATGGACTACGTCTCCGACGGCCGGTTCACCCTCGGTCTCGGCGCTTCAGGACCGCAGGTGATCGAGGGCTTCCACGGCGTGCCGTACACCGCTCCGCTGGGCCGTACCCGCGAGGTCATCGAGATCTGCCGCAAGGTGTGGGAGCGCGAGCGGCTCACCTACGAGGGCAGGCACTACACGCTCCCGCTGCCCGCCGACAGGGGCACCGGGCTCGGCAAGCCGCTCAAGCTGATCAACCACCCGGTGCGCTCCCGCATCCCGATCGTGGTGGCCGCCATCGGCCCGAAGAACGTCGAGCTGACCGCCGAGGTCGCCGAGGGCTGGGAGCCGATCTTCTACATGCCGGAGAAGGCCGCCGACGTGTGGGGCCCCTCGCTGGCGGCGGGCAAGGCCAAGCGTGACGCCTCGCTGGGCGAGCTCGACGTCATCGCGCAGGCCGCCCTCTACATCGGCGAGGACGGCGAGAGCCTGCTGCAGCTCGGCCGGTCGATGGCCGCGCTGTACATCGGCGGCATGGGCGCCAAGGGCAAGAACTTCTACAACGAGCTGGCCCGCCGCTACGGCTACGAGAAGGAGGCCGAGCAGATCCAGGAGCTCTACCTGGCGGGCAACAAGAAGGAGGCCGAGGCGCTGGTCCCGCAGGAGCTGCTGGAGCGGATGTCGCTCATCGGCTCGGAGGGCTTCGTCCGCGACCGCGTGCAGGCCATGAAGGACTCCGGCGTGACCACGCTGAACGTCACCCCGCTCGGCCGCACCCACGAGGAGCGCATCAGGCTGCTGGAGAAGGTCAGGGAGCTGGCCGCCTAGATGACTGATTCCAAGCCGTACGGCTGAGCGTCAATGGTCGTAGGCGGTGAGGGATCGGGCGGTGGGCCGGCCGGTCTTGTCGTTGTGCCAGATCGCGGTCGTCAGAGCCAGGATCCGGATGATCACTCGGATGGTGACGCCGGCTGGGGTGCGTGCGCCGTGGCGTTCCAGGTTGAGTTGGCCCTTGAAGGTCTGGTTGATCGATTCGATGGTCTGGCGTAATGGCTTGAACAGGTGCGCTCCGGCTCGCGGGGCCTCGCCCTTGCGGGCCTTGCGGAGCAGGCTTATGCCCGCACCGGCCAGGGTGTGTTCGAAGTCGCGGCCGTAGTACTGCATGTCCGCGATCAGGTGTTGGCCGTGGTGGCGGGCCGGCAGGTCGGGGTCGGCGTGGA
>NZ_JBSGDV010000007.1:0-323080 GCF_053602555.1 Nonomuraea sp. NPDC004354
TGGCGGCGGGGGCGAAGTGCGGGCGGCGCGGGTCGAGAGGGCTGGCGGCGGGGGCGAAGTGCGGGCGGCGCGGGTCGAGAGGGCTGGCGGCGGGGGCGAAGTGCGGGCGGCGCGGGTCGAGAGGGCTGGCGGCGGGGCCCGGAGAGCTGGCGCGCGGGCCGAGAAGGCAGGCGGTGCGGGCTCGGAGGGCAGGCGGTCCGGGGGGGCCGGGCGAGGGCCGCGTGAGGCTGCCGTATCGCCGAGTGCTTGGTCGCTTAGCCAAATGGGGCGGTAGTCCGTACCCTTGGGGACGATGAATCTGGTCAATCTCGAGTCGGTCTCCCACGCCTACGGGCCCAAGCCGCTGCTCGCCGACGTCTCTCTCGGTATCGAGGCCGGTGAGCGCATCGGCGTCGTCGGGCGTAACGGCGGCGGCAAGACGACACTGCTGTCCGTGGTCGCGGGCGGGTTGAAGCCCGACTCCGGGCGGGTGACGCACAACAGGGGTCTGCGGGTCGGTCTGCTGTCGCAGCGTGACGACCTCGATCCCGGCAAGACCGTTCACGAGACGGTGCTGGGCGCCAGGGCCGAGCACGAGTGGGCGGGTGACCAGACGATCAGGGAGATCCTCGCCAACCTGATCGGCGATCTCGATCTGGAGAGCCCGGTCGGCGACCTGTCCGGCGGGGAGCGGCGGCGTACGGCGCTGGCGAAGCTGCTCATCGACGAGCACGAGCTGATCCTGCTCGACGAGCCCACCAACCACCTCGACATCGAGGCCATCGCCTGGCTGGCGGCGCACCTGGCGCAGCGCAGGAGCGCGCTGCTGGTCGTGACGCACGACAGGTGGTTCCTCGACGCGGTGTCCACCCGGACGTGGGAGGTCGTCGACGGCAGGGTGGAGCGCTACGAGGGTGGTTATGCCGCCTACGTGCTGGCCAAGGCCGAGCGGGCGCGCATCGCGCAGGCCGCCGAGGAGCGCCGCCAGAACCTCATGCGCAAGGAGATCGCCTGGCTGCGCCGGGGTCCGCCCGCGCGTACGTCGAAGCCGAAGTTCAGGATCGAGGCCGCGCAGGCGCTGATCGCCGACGAGCCGCCGGCGAGGGAGACCGTCGAGCTGATGAAGTTCGCGGCGGCCAGGCTCGGCAAGACGGTCTACGACCTGGAGGACGTCACGCTCCACGCGGGCGGGCCCGGCATGGGCCCGCTGGTGCTGGAGCGGTGCACCTACCAGTTCGGGCCGGGCGACCGCATCGGGCTGATCGGGGTCAACGGCTCCGGCAAGTCGTCGCTGCTGCGCCTGCTGGCCGACCAGGTCAAGCCGGACGCGGGCCGCGTGGTCACCGGCCGCACGGTACGGCTGGCGTACCTGTCGCAGGAGCTGGCCGAGGTCGACCCGACGCTGCGGGTGCTGGAGTCGGTGGAGCGGATCCGCAAGTACGTGCAGCTCGGCAAGAGGGAGTGGACCGCCTCCCAGCTGCTCGAACGTCTCGGCTTCAAGGGCGAGGCGCAGTGGAAGGTGGTCGGTGAGCTGTCCGGCGGCGAGCGGCGGCGGCTGCAGCTGCTGCGCCTGCTCATGGACGACCCGAACGTGCTGCTGCTCGACGAGCCGACCAACGATCTCGACATCGAGACGCTGAACGAGCTGGAGGACCTGCTCGACGGCTGGCCCGGCACCCTGGTGCTGGTCAGCCACGACCGCTACTTCCTGGAGCGCGTGGCCGACAGGTGCGTGGCGCTGCTGGGCGATGGGCGGCTCTCGCTGCTGCCCGGCGGGGTCGACGAGTACCTGGAACGGCGGGCGGCGGGCACGGCGGTGACGGCCCGGGTCGCAGGCGCGGCCGCGGCGGCTGCGGCCGCTCCGGTCGAGAAGGTGGAGAAGGTCGAGGCCGCTGGGCTGTCGGCGAAGGAGGAGCGTGAGCTGCGCAAGGAGCTCAACCGCCTCGAACGCCAGCTCGACAAGCTCAGCGGGCAGGAGGACAAGCTGCACGCCGCGATGGCGGAGGCGGCCAGCGACTACGCCAAGCTGGGCGAGCTGGACGGCAAGCTGCGCGAGATCCTCAACGAGAAGGACGCGGTCGAGGCGGAGTGGCTGGAGGTCGCCGAGCGCCTGGGCGAGTGACCGGCGACCAGGTCACCCGCCCAGGCGCGGCGCCGGGGCTCCCGGTGGTCGGCGAGGGAAGACGGCAGAGGCCCGCGCCGGGGGTTCCCGAAGGCCGGCGGTGCGCTGACGTCCAAGATGCCGACGTCCGGGCACGCTGACGTCCCGACGGACTGCTGTCCGGGCGCGCTGCTGTCCGGGCGCGCTGCTGTCCGGGCGCGCTGACGTCCAAGAGGCTGACGTTCGGGCGAGCTGACGTCCAGGGGGTTGCTGTCCAGGCGGGCTGACGTCCCCGGGGCGGGCCGGGGCTGAGGTGCTCGACAGATGGCGCGGGCCCGGGCTCTCGAGGCTGACGTGCCCGACGGTTGGCGCGGGCCTGGGCTGTCGGGGGCTGACGTGCCGGACGGTTGGCGCGGGTCTGAGGTCTCGGGGGCTGGCCCAGGCTGGGCTCCCGAAGGCGGGGATTCCTGGTTCCCTGGGTCAAGGCCGGGCAGAGAGCCGGGCGCTGGAGGTTTCCCAGGGTGTGGCGGAGGGCACGAGGACGCGACAGGGATTCGGGGCGTCAGGAGTCGAAGGGTGTGAGAAGGGTGCGGAGCAGATCTGCCAGGACCTTCTGCTCGTCGCCGCCCAATCCGGCCAGCAGTTCCCGTTCGCGCCGCAGCAGGTCGGCGAAGGCCGCGTCGACCCTGGCCCGTCCGGCGTCGGTCAGCGACACGAGCACTCCGCGCCGGTCCTCGGGGTCGGGGCGCCGCCGTACCAGGCCGGCCTGCTCGAGCCGGTCGATGCGGTTGGTCATCGTTCCGGAGGTGACCAGGGTCGCGCGCAGCAGCGCGCCCGGTGACAGCTCGTACGGCCCGCCCGCCCGCCGCAGCGCGGTGAGCACGTCGAACTCCCACGGTTCGAGGTCGTGTTCGGCGAAGGCGGCGCGGCGTGCCCGGTCGAGGTGGCGGGCCAGGCGGGAGACTCGACTCAGCACCTGCAGCGGCGTCACATCGAGATCGGGGCGCTCCTGCTGCCAGGACGCCACGAGCCTGTCGACCTCGTCCATCGTCATGGCACAAAGTGTACTGTCTTGACATCGAGATATCTCTCTCGATATCAATTATCTTTATGTCAAGAGATATCTGGGACCCGGCGACCTACGCGAAGTACGCCGACGAGCGCGGCCGGCCGTACGCGGAGCTGGTCGGACGCGTGTACGCGGATGCCCCCGATTATGTCGTCGACGCCGGCTGCGGCTCAGGGGAACTGACCGCCACGCTCGCCGAGCGCTGGCCGGAGGCGACCGTCTACGGCTTCGACTCCTCGCCGGCGATGATCAGCAAGGCCCGCGAGCTGAAGACGACCGCCCGCTTCGACGTCGCCGACGTCACTCTGTGGCACCCGGACCGCCCGGTCGACGTGCTCGTCTCGAACGCGCTGCTGCAGTGGGTGCCGACGCACCGCGACCTGTTCGAGCGGTGGGTCGACGACCTCAGCGTGGGCGGCTGGCTCGCGTTCCAGATGCCGGGCAACTTCGACGCCCCGAGCCACGTGCTGGTCAGGCAGCTGTGCGCGAGCGAGGCGTGGCGCGACAGGCTCGGCGACTTCGAGCGGCCCTGGCCGGTGGCCGAGCCGGTGGAGTACGTCGACCAGCTCAGCGGCCTCGGGCTGCGGGTGGACGCCTGGGAGACGACCTACGTCCACATCCTCCAGGGCGAGCGCGCGGTGCTCAACTGGATCTCCGGTTCGGCCCTGCGCCCGATCTTCGACCGCCTCGACGCGGGCGAGCGGCAGCGTTTCCTCGACGAACTCGCCGGCCTGCTGGACGACGCCTATCCGGCCAGGCCGTACGGCACGCTCTTCCCGTTCCGGCGGGTCTTCGTGGTCGGCCAGAAGGTGCGATAGCGCCCCGAAAGCCTTCTGAACAGGTCGAATATGGGTAGGAATACCGCAAGGGTGCTGCCCGCCACCTGACAGCGAGGCTCCGATCAGCCTTCTCCTGTTCATCGCGCAGTGGCATCATTGTCCGCAATTCGACACTTGCGAGGTGTAGTGGGCATCGAGATCGAAGACAAGTTCGACGTTCCTGACGATTACGAAGTCCCCGACCTCAGCAAGTTCGGCGAGGTTCTCGGGCCGAGAAGCTACCAACTCGTGGCGCTCTACTACGACACGCCCGATCTACGGCTGGCCGCCAGGGGTATCACGCTGCGCAGGCGCAGGGGCGGCGCGGATCCCGGCTGGCACCTCAAGCTGCCCCGGGCCAAGGGCGCCCGTCAGGAGATCCAGCTCCCGCTCACCCGCAGCACGAAGATCGTGCCCAGCGAGCTGGCCGGACTCGTCCAGGCCTACACGCGCGGCGCCGCGCTGGCTCCCGTGGCCGAGCTCGACTCCCGCAGGAGCGTGCGGGTGGTGTCGGGGCTGGTCGAGGTGGCCGACGACCGGGTGAAGGGCACGGTGCTCGGCGACGAGCCGCGCGTGGAGCGCTGGCGCGAGGTCGAGGCCGAGCTGCTCGAGCAGGGCGACCCGAAACTGCTGGCCAAGGTCGGCAAGCGGCTGCGCAAGGCGGGAGCCGTACCCGCGGGGACCGGGAGCAAGCTGGCCAGGCTGCTCAAGCCGGCGCCGCCGGCGCGCGTCCAGGTCGGCGACGGCACCGCCGCCGACGTCGTCAT
The DNA here is from genome assembly GCF_053602555.1 of Nonomuraea sp. NPDC004354. Classification (NCBI taxonomy): domain Bacteria; kingdom Bacillati; phylum Actinomycetota; class Actinomycetes; order Streptosporangiales; family Streptosporangiaceae; genus Nonomuraea; species Nonomuraea sp. NPDC004354. The sequence goes on from NZ_JBSGDV010000007.1 coordinate 4,735, forward strand.
CGCCTACCTGGCGGGACATGTCGACGCGCTGCTGGCGCAGGATCCGCGCACGCGCAGGGCGGAGGAGGACGCGGTGCATCAGATGCGCGTCGCCTGCCGCAGGATGCGCAGCGCGCTCAAGGCGTTCAAGACCGTCGTGCAGGACACCGTGCACCTCCAGGACGAGCTGAAGTGGCTCGGCACCGTGCTCGGCGAGGCCCGTGACCTGGAGGTCATCAGGACGAGGTTCGCCCGTCATCTGGAGAGCCTGCCGCCCGAGCAGGTGGTGGGTCCGGTCCAGGCGCGGCTCGGCGACGACCTCGGCGCCCGCGAGGAGGAGGCCTACGGCAGGATCAGGGAGGCGTTGAGCGGCGAGCGCTACTACGCCCTGCTCGACGCGCTCGACGGGCTGGTCGCCGATCCGTCGCTCGGCAAGGCGGCGGAGAAGCCCGCCGACGACGTCCTTCCGGCCATCGCCGGCAAGAACTGGAAGCGGGTGACGAAGGCGTACGACACCGCGCAGACCATCGCCGAGCCGGAGCAGCGCGAGATCGCCATGCACGACGTGCGCAAGGCGGCCAAACGCGCCCGGTACACCGCCGAGGCGCTCGGAATGGGCGATCTGGCCAAGCGCGCCGAATCCATCCAGGACGTGCTCGGACTGCACCAGGACGGAGTGGTCGCCCAGGAAACGCTCGCCAAGGAGGCCGAGACCGCGCGCCAGGCGGGCGAGGACACCTTCACCTACGGCGTGCTGGTGGGCATCGAGCGGGCCACGGCCGAGCGCGCCCAGGCGGACTTCCCCGAGGTGTGGGCGGGGGTTCAGACGGGGTAACGCTCGACGCCGACGACTTTCCCGTCCGCGCGGTGGACGACGGCGAACGCGCCCTTCCGCAGGTGCAGGCGCACTCCGCCGAGCTCGGCGATCAGCGGAGGGAGCACCTTGCCGTGACTGCACACGACCGCGGGGCCGTCGAGCCGGCGGACGAGCTCGGCGGTTCTGGCGGGGTCGTAGCCCGGCTCGCTCAGCAGCGGGTCGAGCCGGATGTCGCCGTCGGGCAGGGTCTGGACGCACCGCCTGCTCGGGGAGCTGAGCAGGGTGGTGGGCAGGTAGGCGGGCAGCACCGTGGCCAGCGTGCGCGCCTGGGCCTCGCCCTCCTCGTCGAGCGGGCGCAGGTCGTCGTCGCCCGTCCATTCCTGGCGTGATCCGGCGCTGCCGTGCCGTACCAGGATCAGGGGGGTGGTCTCGGGCTGCGCGGCGGTCAGCGCGCGCAGCAGCCGCACGTCCCATGCGTACGTCAGGCGCGCGTACGCCTCCTCGACCGGAAGCCAGACCAGCTCGTCCACCTCGGGGCCGGGCACGAACCGGCCGGAGACGGCGCGGGCCGTCCAGTAGTCGACCCGCTTCAACCGGCCCTTGTGCGGGTAATGAGCGGGCGGCAGGGAGCGCCCGAGGGCCACGGTGAGGCCCGTCTCCTCGCGCACCTCCCGTACGGCGCCGGCGATCGGATGCTCGCCCTTGCGCAGCTTGCCCTTCGGGAAGCTCCAGTCGTCGTAGGCCGGCCGGTGGACGAGGGCCACCTCGTCGCCGCGCCGGACGACCGCGCCCGCGGCTCTGATGGAGTCAGTCATCGACCGTTCTCCAGCGCCTGGTGCCGAGCAGGTGGGTCTGCAGGTCCTGGCCGTGGTGGCGGCTCCACGTGCCGTCGGAGTTCAGCCACCAGCTGTTCGTGGTGTCGGCCATGATCAGGTCGAGCAGCTCGATCAGGTAGGCCCGGTGCGCCTGGCCGGTGACCTTCACCAGTGCTTCCACCCGGCGGTCGAGGTTGCGGCGCATCAGGTCGGCGCTGCCGATCCAGACCTCCGGCCGCCGGCCCAGCCCGAACTCGTAGACCCTGGAGTGCTCGAGGAAGCGCCCGAGAACCGAACGGACGCGGATGGTCTCGCTCAGGCCGGGAATGCCCGGACGGAGCGTGCAGATGCCGCGGACCCACAGGTCCACCGGCACGCCCGCGCGGGAGGCCCGGTAGAGGGCGTCGATCAGCTGCTCGTCCACCAGCGAGTTGGTCTTGATCCTGATCCTGGCGGGACGGCCGGCCTGCTGGTGGGCGATCTCCCGCTCGATGCGCGCCAGCAGGCCGCCGCGCAGGGAGTGCGGGGCGACGAGCAGCCGGCGGTAGGCCGAGTGGTTGGAGTAGCCGGTCAGGTGGATGAACAGGTCGGTGACGTCCTCGCCGACCAGCGGGTCGCCGGTGAGCAACCCGAAGTCCTCGTACAGCCGCGCGGTCTTCGGGTTGTAGTTGCCCGTGCCGATGTGGCAGTAGCGGCGCAGCTCGCCCGAGGCCTCCTGGCGGACCACCAGCGCGAGCTTGCAGTGGGTCTTCAGCCCGACCACGCCGTAGACCACGTGGCAGCCCGCCTTCTCCAGCTTGCGCGCCCAGGAGATGTTCGCGTGCTCGTCGAAGCGGGCCTTGATCTCGACGACGACCACGACCTGCTTGCCCGCCTCGGCCGCGTCGATCAGCGCGTTCACGATCGGGGAGTCGCCGCTGGTGCGGTAGAGGGTCTGCTTGATGGCCAGGACGTTCGGGTCCTCGGCCGCCTGCTCGATGAAGCGCTGCACGCTCGTGGCGAAGGAGTCGTAGGGGTGGTGCAGCAGCACGTCGCGTTCGCGCAGCACGGCGAAGATGTCGTCCTCGGCGTGGATCGCCTCGGAGGGGACGAACGGCCGGAAGCTCAGCTCGCCCCTGTCCAGGTCGGCGATCGCGTGCAGCCCGGTCAGGTCGAGCGGTCCGTTGATCTTGTAGATCTCGTGCGGCGCCACGTCCAGCTCGTCGACCAGCAGCTCCAGCACCTCAGGGGTGATCGTGTCCTCGACCTCGAGCCGGACCGCCGGGCCGAACCTGCGCTTGAGCAGTTCCTTCTCCAGCGCCTTCATGAGGTTCTCGGTGACGTCCTCGTCGACGTCGAGGTCCTCGTTGCGGGTGACCCTGAAGGCGTGGTGCTGCAGGATCTCCATGCCCTTGAACAGCTGCCCGAGATGGGCGGCGATCACGTCCTCCAGCGGCACGAACCGGTCCTTGGAGGCGGTCACGAAGCGGGGCAGCTGCGACGGCACCTTGACCCTGGCGAAGACCGTGTGGTCGGTCGACGGGTTCCGCACCACGACGGCCAGGTTGAGGCTGAGGCCGGAGATGTACGGGAAGGGGTGGGCCGGGTCGACGGCCAGGGGGGTCAGGACAGGGCGGATCCGCTCCCTGAACAGCTTGCGCAGCTCGGTGCGCTCCTCACGGCCGAGGTCGTCCCACCGGACGATCTCGATGCCTTCGGTCGCCAGCTGCGGGCAGATCTGCTCGTGGAAGAGGGCCGCGTGGCGCTTGGCCAGGCCGTCCGCGACCGTCGCGATCCGCGCCAGCTCCTCGCGCGGCTTGAGCCCGCTCTTGGTACGCAGCAGCAGACCTGTGGCCATCCGCCGCTTGAGTCCCGCCACCCGCACCCTGAAGAACTCGTCGAGGTTGCTGGCGAAGATCGCCAGGAAGCGCACCCGTTCGAGAAGGGGGAGCGAGGGGTCCTCGGCCAGTTCCAGCACCCGTTCGTTGAACTGGAGCCAGCTCTCCTCGCGGTTGAGGAACCGCTCCTGAGGCAGGGGCAGATCGTTGTCGGGGTGCAGGAGCTCAACGGACATATTACGTAATATGCCCAACGAGATTGAACAAAGCGTTAACTTCTCTTCAACGACTTACTCTTGTTCGAGTTTGGCGGCCCGCTCGGCCAGCCTCGCCTCGCGCTGGCGCAGCTTCTCCTCGCGTTCCCTGGCCTTCTCGGCCTCGCGCAGCATCCGCTCGCGCTCCTTCAGCTCGCGTTCCCTGGCCTTCTCCGCCTCCTTGAGCTCCCTGGCCCTGGCCTTCTGCGCCTCCTTGAGCTCCTTCTCGGTCGGCCTCGGCAGGGCGGGCGCGGGAGACAGCTCCAGGCCCTTGCTCGTCGCGGTGATCTGCGGCTTGGGGTTGAGCCCCGTCAGCCCGTTCCACGACAGGTTCACCAGGTGCGCGGCGACCTCCTCGCGGCCGGGCCTGCGCACGTCGAGCCACCACTGGCCGGTCAACGCCACCATGCCGACCAGCATCTGGGCGTACATCGGCGCCAGCTTCGGGTCGTAGCCCCTGGCCTTGAACTCGTCGGCCAGCACGTCCTCGACCTGGCTGGCGATCTCGCTGATCAGGCTCGCGAACGTGCCCGTGCCCGAGGCGGCGTGCGAGTCGCGCACCAGGATGCGGAAGCCCTCGCTGCTCTCCTCGATGTACTGCAACAGCGCGAGCGCCGCCCGCTCCAGCTTGACCAGCGAGTGCGACGCCGACAGCGCCGCGGTGATCATGCCGAGCAGCTTCTGCATCTCGCGGTCGACCACCACCGCGTAGACGCCCTCCTTGCCGCCGAAGTGCTCGTACACCACCGGCTTGGACACCTGCGCCGTGGCGGCGATCTCCTCGATGGAGGTCCCGTCGAACCCCTTCTCGGCGAACAGCGCGCGGCTGATGGTGATCAGCTGCTCTCTTCGCTCTCTTCCTGTCATACGTCTGCGGGAACGGGATTCGGTGGTCACAGGTTCCATAATGACGGTGCCCGGTCGAAAACCGGGCACCGCTGTATCGGCACTAGCCAATGCGCTTCGCCGCCAGCCGCTCAGGCGTCGGCCACCGTACGTCGTGGACCCAGCCCAGCCGCTCGAAGAGGCGGATCACCGCCGCGCTGATGTCGATCTGCCCCTTCAGGACACCGTGACGGGCGCAGGTCGGGTCGGAGTGGTGCAGGTTGTGCCACGACTCGCCGAACGAGGGGATCGCCAGCCACCACACGTTGCGCGACTTGTCGCGCACCTCGAACGCCTCCTCGCCGAAGACGTGGCAGATCGAGTTGATCGACCAGGTCACGTGGTGCAGCAGGCCGATGCGCACCAGCGAGCCCCAGAAGAAGGCGGTCACCGCGCCCTGCCACGACCAGGTCAGCAGCCCGCCGAGGATGCCGGGAAGCACGATCGAGGTGAGGGCCAGCGCGCCGAACCACTTGTGCAGCCTGACGATGTCGGGGTCCTTGGACAGGTCGGGGGCGTACTTCTCCCTGTTGGTGCGCTCGCTCTCGAACAGCCAGCCCATGTGCGCGTAGAGCAGGCCCTTGGTCATGGACCTGAAGCCGGGGCCGAAGCGCCACGGCGAGTGGGGGTCGCCGTCCTTGTCGGAGAACTTGTGGTGCTTGCGGTGCGTGGCCACCCAGTCGAGCACCGACATCTCCAGCGACAGGCTGCCCGCGATGCCGAGGGCGATCTTCAGCGGGCGCTTCGCCTTGAAGGAGCCGTGCGTGAAATAGCGGTGCAGCCCGACCGTCACGCCGAGACCGGAGACGACGTAGAAGACGAAGGAGATCGCGACGTCGGTCCAGCCCAGCCCCCAGCCCCACGCGAACGGCACGGCGGCGGCGAACGCGACCAGGGGGAGGCCCACGACGAGAGCGAACATGATCAGCTCGGGCTTGGTCCTGGGCTCGGGATCCGCGTCTGGCTTGGGACCGGGCGCCGGTCGATCGGTCAGGACGGTCATGGGCTACCTCTCACGACAGGTATGAGGATGATTGTCCGGGCTACGCATCCGTAACTTACGTCAGCGTAAGTTAGGAATTCCTAAGAGGCGAATGTGGGGAAGGTGAAGGTATCGGCGAGTTGCCGAGTGGGTTCTGTGCCTTGTGGAAAGCCGTCGCCGGCTGGTATAAGCCCGGCCGAGCGTCCGAGGGCCTGCCCTGTCCGGGAGATGGAATGCGGGCGCGGAGGTGAGGTGCGGGTCGGTATCGTATGTCTAGCCGTGACACGCCAGTGTCCGGATTATCCCGGATCGTCTAATTGGCAGGACAAGTGGTTTTGGTCCACTTTGTAGGGGTTCGAGTCCTCTTCCGGGAGCTCTGAGGCGGTTCGCGGCCACCGGCTGGGTGGCTAGAGAGACACCGAGGGCGGGAAGGTATCCTCACGGTGTCGGGAGGGTGGCGGTGCGGTAGCCGTACCGCGCCCTGATCCGCCTCGTCACAGGGAGCCTCAGTCCGTGAGTGTGCCGCGCCCGGCCGCCGTCATCGTCCTCGCCGCAGGCGAGGGCACCCGGATGAAGAGCCAGACCCCCAAAGTCCTCCATGAGCTGTGCGGCCGCCCGCTGGTCGACCACATGCTCGCCGCCGCCAGAGAGCTCGACCCCGAGCGGCTCATCGTCGTCATCGGTCACGCGAGGGAGCGCGTCGGCGGTCACCTCGCCCGCAACAGCCCCGACGCGCGCGCCGTCGTGCAGCGCGAGCAGCGGGGCACCGGCCACGCCGTCCGCACCGTGCTCGAAGAGGTCGGCACGATCGCCGGCACGGTGCTGGTCACCTACGGCGACACCCCGCTGCTGCGCGGCCGGACCCTCGCCGACCTGCTCGAGGCCCACGCGAGCGAGCGCAACGCGGTCACGGTCCTGACCGCCGAGGTGCCCGATCCGACCGGTTACGGACGGATCATCCGCGACGGTTCGGGCGCCGTGCTGGAGATCGTCGAGGAGAAGGACGCCACCTCGGCGCAGCGCGCCATCAGGGAGATGAACTCCGGCGTCTACGCCTTCGACGGCCTGCTGCTGGCCGACGCGGTCAAGCGGGTCTCGACCGACAACGCGCAGGGCGAGGAGTACCTCACCGACGTGCTGTCCATCCTCAGGGCCGACGGCCACCGGGTCGGCGCCCACATCGCCGCCGACTACGTCGAGGTCGAGGGCGTCAACGACAGGGTGCAGCTCGCCTTCGCCCGCAAGGTGCTGAACCAGCGCGTCCTCGAGACGCACATGCGGGCGGGCGTCACCGTGATCGACCCCGCGAGCACCTTCGTCGACGTGCAGGTCAGGCTCGAGGCCGACGTCGTCATCCACCCCGGCACGCAGCTGCACGGCAGCACCGTCGTCGAGACCGGCGCGCAGATCGGCCCCGCCTCCACGCTGACCGACACGACGGTGCGCGCCGGAGCGGTGGTGCGCTACGCCGTGTGCGACGGCGCGGTCATCGGGCCCGAGGCCGCCGTCGGGCCGTACGCCTACCTCAGGCCCGGCGCCGAGCTGGGGCACAAGGCCAAGGCGGGCACCTACGTCGAGGTGAAGAACTCCACGGTGGGGGCGCGCTCCAAGGTGCCGCACCTCACCTACGTCGGCGACGCGACGATCGGCGAGGACGTCAACATCGGCGCCTCCGCCGTCTTCGTCAACTACGACGGGGTCAACAAGCATCACACCACCATCGGGGACGGCGTCTTCGTGGGGTGCGACACCATGCTGGTCGCTCCGGTGACCGTCGGCGACGGCGCCTACACCGCCGCCGGTTCGGTGATCACCGAGGAGGTCCCACCCGGGGCGATGGGCGTGGCGAGAGCGCGGCAGCGCAACATCGAGAAATGGGTCTTGCGCAGGCGCGCGGGCACGAAGTCGGCAGCGGCGGCCGAGAGGGCGCTGGCCGAGAAACAGCGGGAGAGTGGCACGTGACGAGCATCAAACAGCCGGGGTCGAAAGAGCTGATGCTCTTTTCTGGCCGGGCCTACCCTGAGCTGGCCGACGAGGTCGCCCGGAATGTCGGGGTCTCGCTCACGCCGACGAAGCTGATCGACTTCGCCAACGGTGAGATCTACGCGCGCTACCTCGAGTCGGTGCGCGGGTGCGACGCCTTCGTGATCCAGAGCCACACCGGACCGATCAACAAGTGGATCATGGAGCAGCTCATCATGGTCGACGCGCTCAAGCGGGCCTCCGCCAAGCGCATCACCGTGGTCATGCCGTTCTTCGGCTACGCCAGGCAGGACAAGAAGGGCCGCGGCCGCGAGCCCATCACCGCGCGGCTGATGGCCGACATCTTCAAGACGGCGGGCGCCGACCGGCTCATGTCGATCGACCTGCACACCTCGCAGATCCAGGGCTTCTTCGACGGCCCCGTCGACCACCTGTTCGCGATGCCGGTGCTGGAGAGCTACCTCAAGGACAAGCTCGACCTGGCCACCACCACGATCGTCTCGCCCGACACCGGCCGCGTACGGCTGTCGGAGCGGTGGGCCGACACGCTGGGCACCCCCATGGCGTTCATCCACAAGCGGCGCGACCTCGACGTGGCCAACACGGTGAAGGTCAACGAGGTGGTCGGCAAGGTGCGCGGCCGCACCTGCGTGCTGATCGACGACATGATCGACACGGCGGGCACGATCTGCAAGGCGGCCGACGCGCTGTACGAGCAGGGGGCCACGAACGTCATCGTGGCGGCCACCCACGCGGTGTTCTCCGACCCCGCCGTGGACCGGTTGAAGAACTCCCGCATCTCCGAGGTGATCGTGACGAACACCTTGCCGCTGACGGAGGAGAAGCGGTTCGACAAGCTGACCGTGCTGTCGATCGCGCCGCTGATCGCGCGGGCGATCACCGAGGTGTTCAGCGACGGCTCGGTCACGAGCATGTTCGAGGGCAACACCTGAGTTCGCCTGGGCCGGTGCGCCCAGGCAGGACCTGCGGGGGAGCTGTTCCAGCTCCCCCGTTTTCTTTTCCCCGCGGCGGATCCGGGGGCCGCGTGCACACGGCTACCGGCCCGCCGTGAAGACGGATCAGGGCAGCGCCGTACCACTGGTGTCCGACACACATCGTCGAAGGGCCACCATGCATGTCAGCCCACCACAAGATCCCGAGATCCTCCTGCTGGGTACCGATGCCGAACTGATCGGCGATTCGCTGGAGCGGCCCGAACGCTTCGGCGCCGTCTTCGACCGCCATTTCGACGCCATCCACCGCTACGTCCACCTGCGCCTGGGCGAGTCGACGGCAGACGACATCGCCGCCGAGACGTTCCTGCGCGCCTTCCGCGCCAGGAAGCAGTACGACCTGTCCAAGCCCAGCGCGCGCGCCTGGCTCTACGGCATCGCCTCCAACCTCGTCGCCGACCACGCCCGCTCCGAGGCCCGCAGGTACCGGGCGCTGGCCAGGAGCGCCGCGCCCGCCGACCAGGAGAGCCACGACGACCGGGTGGCCGGCCGGGTGTCCGCCGCGGTCATGCAGCCGGCGCTGGCCGCGGGCCTGGCGAAACTCTCGGCGGGTGACAGGGGCGTCCTGTTGCTGATCGCCTGCGCCGACCTCAGCTACGACGAGGTGGCCGCCGCCTTACGCATCCCCAAGGGAACAGTGGGCTCCCGGCTCAACCGGGCGCGCAGGAAGCTACGCAAGATCATCGGAATGAACGGGGAGGACCTGTGATGAACGAGCTCGACCTGATCAAGGAGTACCACGACGGCCTCCCCGGGCCGTCCCGGCGGGCCTCGGCGCGTGCCTGGAGCCGGCTGGCCCCGCAGGCGCAGGCGCCGGAGGGACTCGGACCGGTCCCCGCTCGCGGCCGCGGCCTGCGCCGGCTGGCCTTCAGGGTGGGCGTCGTCGCGGCGCTCGTGTCGGCCGTGAGCGCCGGCGTGGTCGTGGTGGGCGGCGACGGCGGTGGCTCGCCGCTGTCGCTGCGCCCGGCCAACGCCGCCGAACTGCTGGAGCAGGCCGCGGCGGCCTCGCTCAAGGACCCGCGGCCGCGCGCCGACCAGTTCGTCTACCTGGACCGCAAGGACCTGCAGTACCACATCGGCAGCGGCCCGGAGGGTGAGTGGGAGGGCGCGCAGGAGGTTCGCAGGGAGATCTGGGTCCCCGCCGCACCCGACGGTGAGGTGATCACCCGTGCGACCTTCGGGAAGGACGTCCTGACCCGCGGCAAGCCGTACGAGGGCCAGGCTGCCGAGGGGACGGTGAACTACTACCGCGGCGACCAATGCGTTGCGATCGCGGGTGGCGTGCTGCGCCGGGACGCGGGCGAGTTCCCGACGGAGCCGGGCGCGCTCCTGGCCAAGGTACGCCAGGAGGCGGTGCGGGAGGTCCGTGACCCGTCGACCTTCGACCAGGAGCTGGCTCCCGAGGAGATCCCGATACTGGTCGAGGGCTTCGTCGTGGACAAGCTGGTGTCGCTGGTCGAGAATCCCTTCGCCACCCCCGAGATCAGGGCCACGGTCTTCCGCGCGCTGAAGACCATGCCGAACGTGACGATCGCCCCCGACCTCGCCGACGCGGCCGGCCGGCACGGGATCGGGGCCGAGATCTCGTGGGCCGGGCTGGAGGGCAGGCAGCGATCGGAGATCGTCTTCGAGCAGGAGACCTTCAAGCTGTTCGGCTGGCGGCACTTCGAGGAGCTGAAGCAGCCCGACGGCGGCGCCAAGGAGACGCTGACAGGCAGCACGGCGTTGATGGCGAGCGAGGTCGTCGACTCCACGCCGGAGATCCCCGCGGGCAACGAGCCCCAGTACCCCTGCTGAAAGCCGGCGCCCGTCTCCTCGGCCAGGGGGCCGCCGAGGAGGCGGCGCGGTCCGCGCCGAGACACGACGTTCTTCACAGTTATCTCAGCCCTCTCGAATGTCACTATGTGCACATGTATCATTGCTCTCCGTAGCCAATCGGTGGTGATGCGTACAGCGCGCCCACCGCTCCACGACAAGGACTCTCGTGAGTTCTTGCGCACACAATCGGGGATGAATCATGAGCATTCGAGTGATCGGCGCGACCATCGTGGCCGCGACCGCGATAGCAGGCGGTCTGGCGGTCTTCGGCGGCGCGTCCATGGCGTCCGAGTTCAGGCCGGCGCCGACGCCTGGGCCCGGCTCGGACAACAGGACCATGTCCGACTCCGACGCCAACTCGACCTCCACCACCTCCTCCCAGTCCGCGCCCAGGAAGAGCCGGTCCAGGAACCAGAGCAAGTCGGTCTCCTGCTCCAACGGCTCCTGCACGGTGAAGCTGTCCGGCGCGCCGGTCAACAGCGCCGACCTGATCGCCACCAGCGACACCTCGGTCTCCGACCTGGGCAGGGCGGCCCTGGGTGTCAGCGACTTCATGTCCGACGGGGTCGCGGTCGAGGTGGAGGGTCAGGAGAAGGGCCTCAGGATGGGCGAGCCGGTGACGATCGGCGACTGGACCATGACTCTGGAGCGCGTCAACCCGCGCAGGTACGAGGCTCAGCTTGTCGCCACCTACAAGGCGCCGAACACGGGACGTTGATCCCGGCGCCGCAGGGGATTCCGGCGGACGTTCCGCCCCGGCCGGTCGCCGGCCGGGGCGGTTCCCCGCGCCCCGCGTGCGAGCCGAGGGGTGAGGGAAGCGGGTAGACTGCACAGGTTGCGTTCGTAACGCCTTCCGCTAGGGCGGGTGAGGGTGAACGCAGTATCCGATCTTTCCGATGCATCCCTAGGAGATGTCGTGTCCGAAGTACGTATCGCCGCCGAGTCGCGCACCGAGTTCGGCAAGGGCGCCGCCCGCAAGATCCGTCGCGCCGACAAGGTGCCCGCCGTTCTGTACGGGCACGGCATCGACCCCAAGCACCTCACGCTGCCCGGCCACGAGGTCCTGCTGGCCCTGCGCACCGCCAACGTCCTGATCCACCTCAAGGGCGAGGGCATCGACGAGCTCGCGCTGCCCAAGGGCGTCCAGCGCGACCCGATCAAGGGCTTCGTCGAGCACGTCGACCTGCTGCTGGTCAAGCGCGGCGAGAAGGTCACGGTCGAGATCCCCGTCACCACCGTCGGTGACGTCAACTCCGAGGGTCTGCTCGACCAGCAGTCGGTGAGCGTCGCGGTCGAGGCCGAGGCCACCCACATCCCGACCGGCGTCGAGGTCGACGTCGAGGGTCTCGAGGTCGGTGCCTCCATCACCGCCGGCGACCTGCAGCTGCCGAAGGGCGCCACGCTGGCCGCCGACCCGGAGACCGTGATCATCCAGGTCATCGCCAAGCCCACCGAGGCTCCCGCCGAGGCCGCCGCCGAGGGTGAGGCCGCCGAGGCCGCCGCCGAGGGCGAGACCGCCGAGGCCGCCGAGTAAGAAGCCAGAGCCCGGAACGGGGCGAGCCGGGCACGCGCCCAGCTCGCCCCGTTTCTGCATGGAGGAGCGATGGATCGCTGGCTGATCGTCGGCCTGGGCAACCCCGGGTCCCAGTACGAACGCAACAGGCACAACGCGGGCTTCATGGTGCTCGACGAGCTGGCCGCGCGGGCGGGCGGCACGTTCAAGGCGCACAAGAGCCGCGCGCACGTGCTGGAGACCAGGGGTGCGGTGCTGGCCAAACCGCAGACGTACATGAACCTGTCAGGGGGCCCCACCAAGCATCTCGCCGACTTCTACAAGATCCCCCCGGAGCGGGTGATCGTGGTGCACGACGAGCTGGACATCCCGTACGGCGCGCTGCGCGCCAAGTTCGGCGGCGGCGACAACGGCCACAACGGGCTGAAGTCGATCACCAAGGTCCTGGGTACCCGCGACTACCTGCGGGTACGGTTCGGCATCGGCCGCCCGCCCGGCCAGATGGACGCGGCCACCTTCGTGCTCAGGGACTTCGGCACCGTCGAGCGCAAGGACCTGGCCTTCCTCGTCGACAGAGCGGCCGACGTGGTCGAGTCGCTGGTGGAGAAGGGGCTGGAGACCACGCAGAACGCCTTCCACAGTCTCGACCTGAAGATCTCCGGCCCGCCACGCTGAAATCCCGCCATCGGGTACTACCGGGCGCTACCATTCCATGACTGTCCGTTGATACAGGTCGTGGGGGGGCAGATGACGGTCGCGAAGGTCGAGCCGCCGCTCGTCTGGCGGGCCAACCCTCGCATGCCTGGATGGGTGCGTTCCTACCGCGTGCAGGCGTTGTGGACAGATCTGTCGTGCGCGGCGGCGGGGGCGATGCTCGCCTTCGCCGCCCGGTTCGGCGAGATCACGCCCCACGCCGCGCCGTACATCGTGCTCAGCCTCGCGCTGCCGCCCGTGTGGGTGTGCGCGGTGGCGCTCAACAGGGCCTACGAGCCGCGCCTGGTCGGCATCGGCTCGGAGGAGTTCCGCCGGATCGTGCGGTGCGGGGTGGCGCTGACCGCCGCGATGGCGATCTGCGCCTACGCCACCAAGACGGAGGTGGCGCGCGGCTACGTCGTGCTGGCACTGCCGCTGACGACCCTGCTGACCGTCGTCTTCCGGTACGGCCTGCGCCGCGCCCTGCACAGGCGCAGGGCGGCCGGGAGGTGCATGCGCAGGGTGGTGGCCGTCGGCCACGCCGCGGGCATCGCCGAGCTGGTCAGCAGGTTCCGCAAGGAGCGCTACCACGGCATGGAGATCGTCGCCGCCTGCCTGCCCGAGGACTCTCCGGACAAGGAGGTCGGCGGCGTGCCGGTGGCGGGCGGGTTCGGCGACGTCCCGCTGGTGGTCGGCCAGTACGGCGCCGACACCGTGGCGGTGCTGGCCTGCCAGGAGATGGACGGCGTGGCGCTGCGGCGCCTGGCCTGGCGGCTCGAGCGCACGCACACCGAGCTGGTCGTCGCCCCGGCGCTGATGGAGGTGGCCGGCCCGCGCACGACGATCAGGCCCGCCGCGGGGCTGCCCCTGCTCCACGTGGAGCACCCCGAGCTGGCCGGGATGCGGCAGCTGGTGAAGAACGTGTTCGACCGGCTGGTGGCCGGAGTGCTGCTGGTGCTGGCCACGCCGCTGCTGCTGGCCGTGGCGGTCGCCGTACGGCTGGACAGCCCGGGCCCCGCGCTGTTCAGGCAGACCCGCGTGGGCAAGGACGGCAGGCTGTTCACGATCGTGAAGTTCCGCACCATGCGGCAGGACGCCGAACGGCTGAAGGTGCTGCTGGTCAGCGACGCCGACGGCGTGCTGTTCAAGGTCAGGAACGATCCACGCGTCACCGGCATCGGCGCGCTGATGCGCCGCCATTCCCTGGACGAGCTCCCGCAACTGGTCAACGTGTTGCTGGGGCACATGTCACTCGTCGGCCCCCGCCCTCCGCTGCCGGAGGAGGTCGCCAGGTACGGCGACGACGTCCGCCGGCGACTGCTGGTGCGCCCGGGGCTGACGGGGCTGTGGCAGGTTTCCGGCAGGTCGGATCTGTCATGGGAGGAATCCGTCCGCCTCGACCTGCGTTACGTCGAGAACTGGTCACTCATGCTGGATCTGCAGATCCTGTGGAAGACTTGGTCGGCCGTCGCCCGCGGGCAAGGAGCTTATTGATGACGATTCGCGACGACCATTCCCTGGCCTCCGACCTGGCGACGGAGGCGGGCGAGCGGCTGCTCGCGCTGCGCTCCCGCGAGGGTTTCGGGCACCCGCCCACGCTGCGCGCCGAGGGTGACCGGATGTCCCACGTCTTCCTCACCGAGGCGCTGGCGCGGCTACGGCCCAGCGACGGCGTGCTGTCGGAGGAGGCCACCCGCGAGGAGCGCGAAGACCCCGCCAGACGCGCGGCCGACCGGGTGTGGATCGTCGACCCGCTCGACGGCACCAGGGAGTTCGCCGAGGAGGGCCGCGCCGACTGGGCGGTCCACGTCGCGCTCTGGGAGCGCGGGGCGCTGGTCGCCGGAGCGGTGGCGCTGCCCGCCCAGGGCCGCACGCTGTCGACCGGCGAGCCGCCCAAGCTGCCCGCCTACCAGGGCGGCAGGTTCCGCATCGCGGTCAGCCGCACCAGACCGCCCGAGTTCGTCCAGAGACTCGCCTACCTCGCGGGCGCCGACCTCGTGCCGATCGGCTCGGCCGGAGCGAAGATCTCCGCGGTGCTGACCGGCGAGGTCGAGGCGTACGTCCACGCGGGCGGCCAGTACGAGTGGGATTCCGCGGCCCCCGTGGCGGTCGCGCAGGCCACCGGAGCGCACGCGAGCCGCATCGACGGCGCTGAGCTGGCCTATAACCAGGAGGACCCCACTCTTCCGGATATCCTTGTTTCCCTACCGGAGCTGGCGCCAACGTTGCTCGCCGGGATCCGCGACCTGCACCGCTAATGCCGGAGGAAGCCCCCATGCTTCAGCGCGACTACACGACGTCGCAGCTCGACGTCCTAGAGGCCGAGGCCATCCACATCATGCGCGAGGTCGCCGCGGAGTTCGAGCGGCCGTGTCTGCTGTTCTCCGGCGGCAAGGACTCCATCGTCATGCTGCGCATCGCGGAGAAGGCGTTCTGGCCCGCGCCGATCCCGTTCCCGCTGATGCACGTCGACACCGGACACAACTTCTCCGAGGTCATCGAGTTCCGCGACCGGCGGGCGGAGGAGCTCGGCGCGCGCCTGGTGGTGGCCAGCGTCCAGGACTCCATCGACGCCGGGCGCGTCACCGAGGAGACCGGACGGCGCGCCTCGCGCAACCGCCTGCAGACCACGACGCTGCTCGACGCCATCGAGGACCACGAGTTCGACGCCGTCTTCGGCGGCGCCCGCCGCGACGAGGAGAAGGCGCGCGCCAAGGAGCGGGTCTTCTCCTTCCGCGACGAGTTCGGCCAGTGGGACCCGAAGAACCAGCGCCCCGAGCTGTGGAACCTCTACAACGCGCGCATCCGCAAGGGCGAGCACATCCGGGTCTTCCCGCTGTCCAACTGGACCGAACTCGACATCTGGGACTACATCCGCCGCGAGGGCATCGAGATCCCCTCGATCTACTTCGCGCACACCCGCAAGGTGTTCGAGCGCGACGGCATGCTGCTGCCCGACGCCTCCGTGGTCAACAGGGGCGAGGACGAGCCGCTGTTCGAGGCCGTCGTCCGCTACCGCACGGTCGGCGACATGACCTGCACGGGCGCCGTGCAGTCCACGGCCGCCACGGTCGAGGAGATCATCGAGGAGATCGCGGCGACCAGGATCACCGAGCGCGGCGCCACCAGGGCCGACGACCGGGCCTCCGAGGCCGCGATGGAAGACCGCAAGCGGGAGGGCTACTTCTGATGCGCGACCTTCCCCTCGCCAGCCGTACCACCATGGGAGAGCAGCTGTAATGGACATCCTTCGCTTTGCCACGGCGGGAAGCGTCGACGACGGCAAGTCCACCCTCATCGGGCGCCTGCTCTTCGACTCCAAGGCCATCTTCGAGGACCAGCTCGAGGCCGTCGAGCGCACCTCGCGCGACCGCGGCACCGAGTACACCGACCTGTCGCTGCTCACCGACGGCCTGCGTGCCGAGCGGGAGCAGGGCATCACGATCGACGTGGCCTACCGCTACTTCGCGACGCCGCGGCGGAAGTTCATCATCGCCGACACCCCTGGTCACATCCAGTACACCCGCAACATGGTGACCGGCGCCTCCACGGCCGACCTGGCGATCATCCTGATCGACGCGCGCAAGGGCGTGCTGGAGCAGTCGCGCCGCCACGCGTTCCTGACCTCGCTGCTGCGGGTGCCGCACCTGGTGCTCGCGGTCAACAAGATGGACCTGGTCGACTACTCCGAGGACCGGTTCGAGGAGATCCGCGAGGAGTTCACCGCCTTCTCCTCCAAGCTCAACGTGGCCGACCTGACCTTCATCCCGATCTCCGCGCTCAACGGCGACAACGTGGTGTCCAGGTCGGAGAACATGCCCTGGTACCAGGGCTCCTCGCTGCTGCACCACCTGGAGAACGTGCACATCGCCTCCGACCGCAACCTGGTCGACGTGCGCTTCCCCGTGCAGTACGTCATCCGTCCGCACAAGACGGAGTTCCACGACTACCGCGGCTACGCGGGGCAGGTCGCGGGCGGCATCCTCAAGCCGGGCGACGAGGTGCTCCACCTGCCCTCGGGTCTGACCTCGCGGATCGCCGCGATCGACACCTTCGACGGGCCCGTCGAGGAGGCGTTCCCGCCCATGTCGGTCACCCTCCGGCTGGAGGACGACATCGACATCTCCCGCGGCGACATGATCTGCCGGCCCAACAACCGGCCGCACGTCGCCCAGGAGCTGGAGGCGATGGTCTGCTGGATGTCCGACGCGGCCAAGCTCGCGCCGCGCTCCAAGCTGACCATCAAGCACACCACGCGGACGGCCCGCGCGCTCGTGCGCGACCTGCACTACCGGCTCGACGTCAACACGCTGCACCGTGACGAGACGGCGACCTCGCTGGGCCTGAACGAGATCGGCAGGGTGTCGCTGCGGGTCACCCAGCCGCTGTTCGTCGACGACTACGCCCGCAACCGGCTGACGGGCGGGTTCATCCTCGTCGACGAGGGCACCAACACGACGGTCGGCGCCGGGATGATCGTCGACGCCCGAGCGTGACGTTCGACAGGGCCCGCGGTTCGACCGCGGGCCCTGCCGCGTTTCCGGGCGCTTCCCCTTTTCCGGGCGTTTCTCCGCGTGCTCGGCGGGACGGGCCCTGCGTGGTCATCGCCTGCCGGGTCCTGCGTGCCTGGCCGCGCGGGCAGTACGGCCGGCGGCTCATGATCGGGTCGGTGGGGCCGCCGCTTAGGTAGATCCTTTTACGTTTCCGTGACACTGTGATTACTCTCCGCGCTAATGTCTCCACGGTCCGTATCCGCCGCACCGCCGGAGGCGAGCCCATGACCAGCCGGGTGATCTTTCTCGGCGGCCTCGGCCGCAGTGGTACCACGCTGCTCGAACGCCTCCTCGGCGAGCTGCCCGGCGTCGTGCCGCTCGGCGAGGTCGTCCACCTCTGGGCGCGCGGAGTGCTGGCCGACGAGCCGTGCGGCTGCGGCGAGCCGTTCGGGCGCTGCCCCTTCTGGCGGCAGGTGGGCGAGCGCGCCTTCGGCGGCTGGCCCCGGGAACTGGCCGAACGGGTCCTGGCCCTGCGCCACCGGGTCGACCGCACCAGGCGCATCCCCGCCGTCGGTCACCCCGACCTGGCCGAGTACGTCGCCGCCTACGACCGCGTCTACTGTGCCGCCCTGGAGGTCACAGGCGGCACGGTCGTCGTCGACTCCAGCAAGCACGCCTCGCTGGCGTTCTGCCTGTCGGCGGGCGGCGTGGCCCCCCGCGTGGTCCACGTCGTGCGCGACCCCCGCGCCGTGGCCCACTCCTGGCGCAGGACGGTCGCCCGCCCCGAGGACGGCCGCCCGATGACCAGGTGGGGCGCGATGCGCACCTCCCTCCACTGGAGCGCCCAGAACCTCGCGCTCGACCTGCTGTCCCGACGGGGTGCCAGGGTGACCAGGGTCCGCTACGAGGACCTGCTCGCCGACCCCCACAGCACCCTCACCGCGCTCGCCACCGAACTGGGCCTCGAGACCCGCCTCGGCTTCCTCGACGGAGCCACCGCGAGCCTCGGCCCCGCCCACACCGCCTCGGGCAACCCCATGCGGTTCGCCGTCGGCCAGGTGCGGCTCTTCCACGACGACGCGTGGCGCGGCGGGCTGCCTCCCGTGCAGCGCGCCGTCGTCTCGGGCCTGACAGCCCCTCTCATGACCAGGTACGGCTATCGCGGAGCGGCGGCATGACTCCTTCGGTCGGCGTGGTGATCCCCACCGCGGGCAAGCGGCCGGCGCAGCTGCGGGCAGCGACACGCGCGGTGCTCGCCCAGGACTATCCAGGCCGCGTCGAGCTGGTCATCGTGGCCGACGGCGGAGACCCGCCCGCGGTCGCCGAGCAGGTGGCCGACGCCGTCGCGCCCAGGTCCCACGCCGACGGGCGCCACCGGGTGCGGGTGCTGCCCAACCGGTTCAGCCCCGGCCTGCCCGGCGCCCGCAACACCGGCATCGCCGCCTCCGACACCGACCTGGTCGCCTTCTGCGACGACGACGACGTCTGGCTGCCCGGCAAGCTCGCCGCCCAGCGCCACGCCCTCTCCGATGGCGCCGACTTCGTCAGCTGCTCCATCGAGGTCGAGTACGGCTCCCGCCGCGTCCCCAGGCTCGCCGGAACTGACCAGGTCACCAAGGCCGACCTGGTGCGCTCGCGCATGGTGATGGTGCATTCCTCGACGTTCCTGTTCCGACGCGGTGCCTACTGGGTCGACGAGAGCGCGCCCGCGGGTCAGAACGAGGACTGGGACCTCGCGTTGCGCGCCGCCAAGCGGCAGCCGATCGCGCACGTCGACCGTCCGCTGGTCAGGGTCCGCTGGGGGGCGTCGCAGTACGTCACCAGATGGGCCGACCGCATCGCCGGGCTGGAGTGGATGCTCGCCCGGCACCCCGAACTGGCCGTGGATCCGCGCGGCGCGGCGCGGATCTACGGCCAACTCGCCTTCCACCACGCGGCGCTGGGGCGGCGCAGGGAGGCGGGCCGGTGGGCGCTGCGCACGTTCGCCGCCCACCTGGGCGAACCACGCGCCCCGATCGCGCTGGCGGTGGCGGCGGGGCTGGTGTCCGCTCCCGCGGTGCTGGCCCTGCTGCACGACAGGGGTCACGGGATTTGAGCGGTCCGGCACCGCACCCCACCCCCGACAGGAGCCCCGCCGAGGACCAGCCCTCCCGGCCCACCACCCGGGACCTGACCGGAGAACCGCTCTCCTCGCCCGGGACTCCCAGCCGCTGCCTGGGGCTTCCCCCTCCCGAGGCGTTCCCGGCTTGCGGGGTGTTCGCGGCTCCTGAGGCGTGTCGTGTGCCTGAGGTGCTTCCGGTCTCCGGGACGCCATCGGCTTCGCGCGTGGTGCTCGCTCCTGGGGCGGTTCCCGCTTCAGGGGGGTCCAGGGCTTCCGGGGCGCTTCGCGCTCCCGGGGGCTCCGCGGCTCGTGGCGTGGTCCCGGCGCGCGGGGTGCTTCCAGGCTGTTGGGCTTTTCCGGCTTCCGGGACGCTTCCGGCTCCTGGAGTGCTTCCGGATTCAGGGGGGTCCAAGGCTTCTGTGGTGCTTCCCGTTCCCAGAGGCTCCGCGGCGCGTGGTGTGGTCCCGGCGTCCGGGACGCTCCCGGGTTGTTGGGAGCTTCCGGCTTCTGGGGCGCTTCCGGTCTCTCAGATGGTTCCCGCTCCTGTGGTGCCGTCGGCACCTGGGGTGTTGCTCTCTCCGGGCGCGGCACGGGCACCCCAAGGCGCCGCCGGTTCCGGCGTGGCCGGGGCAGCTCGGGGCGCCGCCGGTTCCGGCGTGGCAGCTCAGGGCGCTTTCGCTTCCGGTGTGGTGACAGGGGCAGCTCAGGGGGCCTCCGCTTCCGGCGTGGCGTGGGTGCGCGAGCCCGATGCCGGCCGGACGGGTGGCCGGCCCGCGCGGGTGGAGGTGGCGGGGGTCGAGGTGGACCCGCTCACCGAGCGCCAGGTGGTCGACTGGGTGGCCGCGGCGCTCCGGCGCGGCACGGGCGGCCACATCGTCACGCCCAACATCGACATCTGCCGCGCCGTCTCGCGCGAGCCCGCGCTCAGGCGCCTGGTCGCCGCCGCCGACCTGGTGGTGGCCGACGGGATGCCGCTGGTGTGGGCGTCCAGGCTGCTCGGCACGGCCATCCCCGAGCGGGTGACGGGCGCCGACCTGATCTGGTCGCTCAGCGCCATGGCCGCCGCGGCCGGTCATCCGGTCTACCTGCTCGGCGGTCCGCCCGGCGTGGCGGCCGCAGCGGCGCGGGAGTTGACGGCGCGGTGCGCTGGGCTGGCGGTGTGCGGGGTGGACGCTCCGCCGTACGGGTTCGACAGGAGCGCCGAGGTGCTGGCCGAGGTCAGGGCCAGGTTGGTCGCCGCCGGGCCGGGCATCGTGTTCGTGGGGCTCGGGTTCCCCAAGCAGGACCGGCTGATCGCCGAGTTGCGTGCCGACCTGCCGCAGGCGTGGTTCGTGGGGTGCGGTTCGGCGATCGCGTTCGCGGCCGGGTCGGTGGCCAGGGCGCCGGCGTGGATGCGGCGCACGGGGACCGAGTGGCTGTTCCGGCTGGCGGCCGAGCCCGACCGGCTGGCCAGACGCTACCTGGTCGACGACCTGCCGTTCGCGCTGCGGCTGATGTCCAGGTCCTTACGGGACCGGTGGACGTCGGCCCGGCGATGAGGGCTCACCGGTTCTGACGATCTCGGAGGCGATCACGCGGCTGAGGGCGGCGATTCCGCTGGTCTCACGCTCGGGCCAGCTGGTGAGGGCACGCGGGTTCCGGTGGCTTCGGGCCCTGGGGTGGCGAGGGCGCGGGTTCTGACGATCTCGGAGGCCGGGCGTCCGTGCTGGTGGGCTCGGGCCGATGGCCGGGTGTCCGTGCTGGTGGGCTCGGGGTGGTCAGCTGGTGAGGGTGCGGATCGTGGCGATCTCGGCGTCGGTCAGGCGGTCCCGGTAGGAGTGGAGCGCGCTGCTGGAGTCCATCGGGCGGTAGGCGGTGCGTGACAGGCCGGACCAGGCGAAGCCGCGCTCCGCCGTACCCGGGGTCGTGCAGGCGCGCGTGACGCGGCGCTCGGCGGCGGGGGACCAGCGCAGGCCCGCCAGATCGTAGAGCCTGCGGAATCCCGGCAGGGGCGCGCCGGCGAGATCCTCGTAGGAGACGACGGTGACGCCCTCCGCGCGGGCGAGGACCGCGCGGGCCACCCGCCACAGCGCGCAGATCTTGGCGATGCGGTCCTGGGAGCCGACCAGCGCCCGTAGCTCCTCCACCTCGGGATGGTCGCGGACGAGCAGCGGCTGCTCGAGCAGTTCGTGGAAGTAGACGGTCCAGCCGAGCCGCGTCCACGAGCCGGCGAGCGAGACCGGGTCGCGGACCAGCGCGATGACCGTGCAGCCGAGCGTGCGCGCGAACCAGCTCGCCGACAGCACGGCGAAGGGGTCGTCCAGGAGCGCCCGCCGTCCGGTGCGGCGTCCCCAGGCGAAGGCGGTGCCGTACCGGACGAGCCGGGCCAGGTCGTACGGCGAGCGGTTGGCACGCAGTTCGGCCAGCCAGCCGTAGCGGAGGGCGACGGTGTCGCGGAAGGCGGGCAGCCAGTCGGCGGAGTTGTCGTCGCAGATGTACTGGAAGCGGTGGGTGACGCCGGCGCGCAGCACGCCGGGGCAGCGGCCGGGCGGGTGTTGCGGGTTGAGCGGCTCGTTGACGTAGACCAGCTCGCCCGAGGCGGCCAGCATCTTGCCGACCCAGCTGGTGCCGCTGCGGGGCAGGCCCGTCACGAGGACGGGGTTCACGCGGCCGCCCATGAGCGGAACCTGAGCGCGGTCATGCTGTGGCGGCCGAAGGGACGCAGGCCGTAGCGCTGGTGGATCTGCCAGAGCGGCAGCAGGTTCTTCAGCAGCACCCCGCCCGACCAGCCGAGCGCCGCGCCCAGCGCGCCGTGCGCGGGGATGAGCGCGACGTCGAGCAGGACGGTGAACCCGACGGCGGCGAGCAGGTTGGCGAGGCTGGTGGTGGTGTGGCCGGCCGAGGTGAGCACGACGTCGACCATGCCGCACGCCGTCGCCACCATCATCGTGCCCGCCAGGACCAGCGCGATGGGCACCGCGTGGCCGTACCCGGTGCCGAAGACGCGCAGCAGCCAGGGCGCCAGGACGGCGTAGCCGAGCCACACCGGCCAGGTCAGGAGCACCAGCCACATGGTGGTCACCTGGTAGAGCTCGCGCGCCCGCGCCAGGTCGTCCTCGGCCAGGGCGCGCACCAGGCGGGGCTGGGCGGCCTGGGCCAGGCCCTGGTTCGCGAGCTGCCCGACCACCCTGAACCTGGTCGCCGCGGTGTAGCAGGCGACCTGGGCGGGG
Organism: Nonomuraea sp. NPDC004354; assembly: GCF_053602555.1. Lineage (NCBI taxonomy): Bacteria > Bacillati > Actinomycetota > Actinomycetes > Streptosporangiales > Streptosporangiaceae > Nonomuraea > Nonomuraea sp. NPDC004354. The sequence continues at coordinate 27,107 of NZ_JBSGDV010000007.1, forward strand.
CCCGCCAGCAGGGCGACGACCACGATGTCGAGCCGCTGGAACACCGCCTGGATCGCGCCCGCGGCCGAGCGCGGCGCGGTGTGGCGCCACAGGTCGCGCGCGGTGCCGGGCAGGTACGGCGTGCGCGGCAGCCGCGCGCGCAGGCTCACCGCCGCCAGGATCACGACCATCAGGTACGGCACGCCCCACGCTCCGGCGAGCACTCCGGGGACGGGGACGCCGGGCAGGAGGCCGGCCGGCACGGCGTAGGCCACGGCCGCCACCAGGGCCAGTTGCGCGACGGGAAGCACGATCCCGTCGAGCAGCACGGTCGGGCGCATCGCGCCGAACCCTCGGGTGGCGGCCAGGAGCACGTCGGCGACGACGATGCAGGGGAGCGCCAGGGCGAGGGGGCCGAGCTGGGGGTGGAGGAGTACGCCCGCCGCGAGGGAGAGCACCGCGCCGGGAGCCACGGCCGCCCGGACGTATCCGGAGATGCCGCGGTAGTCGTAGGTCCTGGCGCGGGCGATGAAGTAGACCAGGCCGTTGCCCGCGTCGAGCTTGGCGATGCCGGCGACCATCAGGGCCAGCGCGACGGCGGTGAAGAAGGTGCCCGCCTGCTCGACGGTGAAGGCCCTGGTCACCACCACGGCCAGCAGGAACTGGGCGAGCGCGCCGGCTCCCGCGCCGGTGATGCCCGCGATGCCCCCGCGGGCCACCCGCCCCACCGCCCCCCGCCCTTCCCGGCCGGCGGGATCCGTCGTCACCTGCGCCACGAGGGATCACCGCCCAGCCACGGGACGAGGTCCAGGTCGTACACCTCGAAGTGCTCCATCAGCGCCTGCCGTACCGGCTCGGGCAGCGGTTTGGGCCTGGACCTGCCGTTGTGCCGCTCGAAGACCGGGTCGCCCATCGGGGGGACGCCCAGGAAGTCCAGCACCTCGTCGTGGACCACCTCCGGCTCGGCGAAGAACCGGTGGCTGTCGATGACGAGGATCCGGTCCCGCCCGAACAGCGGCTCCAGCCGGTTGAGCTGCTCGGCGTAGCGGCCGCGCGCCAGGTAGGCGTGGTGACGGTGCGAGTGGTGGACCGAGTAAGGCTGGGAGCGCAGCTGGTCCTCCGCCCCTGCCAGGCGCCTGAGCTCCAGCTCCACCGCGTACTCGAAATGGGACTCGAGCTCGAACCCGCGCGCCAGCTCGTGGGAGTGCGCGGAGAAGGCCCGCTCGACGGGGTCGCGCACCAGCACGATCAGCTTCACACCCGGCAGGTCCCTGACGATCCGCTCGCCGGCCAGGGGATGGAACATGTAGTAGGGGGCCGACTCGAAGGCCAGCGGCTGCCTGCCGTACCGCTTCTTGAGCAGCGCCGCGCCCACCTTGAGCGGGAAGTGCCCCTGGTACCACGACGGGCCCTTGGCATAGTCGATGTCGAAGTAGTGGATGCCCTTGTGCAGCACGGGCTTGAGCAGGAGCGGGTGCTGGGCGAGCGCGCGGTAGAGCGAGGTGGTGCCGCACCGCTGGGCTCCCACGATCAGGAAGGACGGCAGCACCCGGCCGCCGGAGGTGAGCCGCCCGGTGGTGCGCGAGACCGACATGACCGAGTGCTTCATGGCGTTCATATGAGGAGCTCCTGGTGATCGACGAGCGGGTTGAGCCAAGAGGACGGCGGGCCCAGCGGCTCGTGGCCGTCGGCGGCGTGCCGGTCGGCGAGCGCGATGAGGTAGCGGATCGCGGTCAGCCGGGCCTGCGCGGACGAGAGCCCGAGCGGCGCGAGCGCCCGCGCCGACCGGGCCAGGCAGGCTCTGGCGGCCTGGTCGGGCGGCATGCGGCGCAGTGCCCGCTGGAACAGGTGGTGGAGCGCGTCGAAGCCGGGCGGCACGCCGACCTCGTAGCGCTCCCAGTCCCACACGTGGAGGCGGCCGTCGCCGGTCGGCGCGATGTTCCACGGCGACAGGTCGCCGTGCCAGGCCGGGCCCGCGGGGCCGCCGGTGGCCGCGATCTCCTTGACGGCCGCGGTGAGCAGCGCGGGGGAGACGCGGGCCCGCCGTACGGGCAGGGCGGACAGGGCGAGGACGGCCAGCTCGTTCCAGGCGCCGTGGTAGAGCACGACCGGCGGCACGACGGTCTTCAGCGGCAGGTCGGCGAGCTTTCGCAGCGTGGCGGCCTCGTTGGTGATGAGCTCGCGGGTCCGTGGCGTGTCGCCGATCTTGGCGTAGGCCATGAGCGTGCCCTGCGAGTGGAGTTCGAGGACGGGCTTGCGGTTGGGCCTGCGCGCGGGCCGTACGTGCAGGACCACGCGGACGGGCGCGCCGAACACCTCGCTCAGATGGCTCTCGATCGAGCCCTCGAGAGGCAGCATGAGCTTCGGCGCGAGGGGCGCGTGCCACCAGCGGCGCGGTCGCAGCCGCCGGGGGAGCACGGCGTGCGGGAGCACGCTGTAGGCCTGCGGCCGGCCCTGCCCCGGATAGAGCAGGCGGATGGTCTGACCGAGGTAGCGCAGCCTGACGCGGGCGTCACGCATGGGTGTTCCTCCACAGGAGGGCGAACGAGACGAGGTAGAGGCTGAGCGGCGTGACCAGGCCGTCGTAGACGAACATGTAGAGCAGCACGAGGATCATCACCAGCACGCCCGCCAGGCCGATGGGGCTGCGGTCGGGCCAGTGGCGGCGGATCGCGCCGAGGAAGAAGGCGACGTAGAGCGCGGCGCCCACGAAGCCCTGCGTGATGATCAGGTGCCACAGCTGGCCGTCGCTGCCCAGCGGTGGGTGGCCGCACTCCCTGCACCAGTCGGTCCTGCCCGTGGTGATCGTGCGGTGGTTGCCCATGGCGTTGCGGGTGTTGCCGTAGCCGATGAACGGCGAGCCGGCGGCGGCCTTGACGGTGGCGGCCACGGTGAAGGCTCTGATGTCGTTGCTGTGTGGGTTGTCCAGGCGCTGGATCACCAGGTCGGTGAGGGGGCTGGCGGCGAACACGACCGCGCCGAGGGCCCCCGCCGCGCACAGTGTCAGGCGGGTGCGCCCGCCGACCCTGACGACGAGGTAGACGACGATCAGGCCGAGGCCGATCCACAGGCCCCTGTTGAGCGAGTAGACGACCGGTACGGAGGCCGCCGCGACGAGCGCGACGGCCGCGGCCTTGCGGCGCGGCCCGCCGTGGACCCACCAGCCGACCACGAACCAGATGAGCAGCACCGACAGGTTGCTGCCCCACGCGTTGGCCCACTCGAAGGGCGCCTCGGGCCGCGGCGAGGCGTGGCCGAGCACCTTCTGGATCTGGGCCGCCGTCGGGTGGATCAGGTTCTCGACGAACGGGTTGCCGGCGATCCAGGCGGGCAGCACGCGTTCGAGCGGCGAGGTGAAGGCGAAGGTGGGCCAGAACACGCCGAGCAGGCCGCCGGCCACCGTGGTGACGAACAGCACGCCGAGCATCCTGACCAGGCGCAGCTGCGGGAGCTCCCGTTCGGTGAGGTTGCCGAGGTAGAGCACCATGATCAGGAGGGAGACGTAGAGCGCCAGGCGCATGAGGTAGCCGATGACGCGGCCCGCGCCGAAGTCGCCGTAGGTGTCCTGCGGCATCTCGCCCAGCATGAGGGCGCTGAGCAGGTAGCCGGCCAGCATGAGCGCCCACAGCCCCAGCCCGCGCGGCAGCCTGATCGGCCGCCTGCGCCACAGGACGCACGCCATGGGGACGGCCAGGACGATCACGGCCAGGCCGCCGAAGCCGAGGGCCCACCATACGGGATAGCCGACCAGCAGGGCTCCGATCGGCCATGCTGCCCGGCTGTTCGGGCGGGTGTCCCGCACCGTCACGTGTCGGACACCTGGGGCATCGGTGACGTCTCCGGCCCCTCGGTGCGCTGCCGCGGGCCCGTTGCGCCCATCGCCAGGATGTCGCCGGTGACGGGGCTGACCCTGGCCGCCCGGCGCGCGGGGGCGGGGACGATGGGGGTGGGGATGCTCGTGGCCGCCTTCGCCGGCACCGCCTTGCCCGGCACCGCTCTGCCCGGCGCCGCCTTGTCCAGCGCCGCCTTGCCCGGCACCGCCTTGCCCGCGACGGGCGCGGCCGGCGAGGGGCCGGGCGCCGTGACCGTGACCGCGCCGATGACCGGCACCCGGTGCCGCTCCAGCCGCCGTACGGCGAGCGTCACGTCGCCGGCCCGTACCGCGCCCAGCCCGATGACCAGCAGCGCGCCGTCGGCCCTGGCCACGTCCGCGACGTCGGCCCCGGTCAGCACGGTGACCCGCGCGGCCATCGACAACCGCTGGGCCAGCGGGGCCGAGCCGATCGCCGGCGGAACCTGCCACAGCAGCAGGCGCGGCCCCCGGCACGAGGCCACCACGGCGGTGGCCAGCTCGTGCAGCGTCCGGGGGTCGGCGGGGCCGGACAGGTCGGCCAGCAGCGGCAGCCCGGTCAGCCGTTCGACGTCGCCTGCCGTACGCACTCGGGTGTCGAGCCGGTCGCAGGCGTATGCGGCGGCCGCGCCGCACAGCAGCCCGAGCATCACGCCGCTGCCGAGGTAGAGCGGGACGCTGGGGGAGCTGGGCGCGGCAGGTTCGGCGGCCTGGCTGATGACGTAGCCGGGGGTGACCGCGACGGTCTTCAGCGAGTCGTACTTCATCGTGAGGCTGTAGACCTGCCGGGTGAGCAGGTTCTGCCGCTGGGTGGCGACGGTGTGCTCGGCGGACCCCCTGCGCAGCAGGGCCAGCTCGGCGACGACCTTGCTCAGGCCGGTGTTGACCTGCTTCAGCTTGGTGGTCAGCGCCTTGAGCTGGGCACTGAGGGCGGCCTGCGCGGTCTCGGTGCGGTGCTGGAGGTAGGCCTGGGCGTAGGCGCGCGACTGGGCGGCGGCGATGGCGGGGGTGTCGGCCGTGACGGCGATGGACAGCACCGCGGAGTTGGGCGGCACCGTCACCTCGGCCGGCGAAGGGGTGGCCTTCAGCACCACCGCGGCCTTGGCCGCCACGACCGCCGACTGGGCGACCTGCGCCTCGGTGTCGAGGTTGAGCGCCTCGCGCTGCCTGCCCGTCACCTGGTTGGGCTGCTCCTGCACGCCGGTGGAGGCGACGAGGACCTGCGTGGTGGCGGTGTAGGCGGGCGGGATGAGGCAGAGCAGCGCGAGACCGCCGAGCAGGCCGGTGAGAAGGCAGGCGAGGAAGAGGTTTCTGCGCCTGCGCAGCAGTGAGAGGTGCTCGGCCAGGTCCACGCCGGAGGACATCAGGCATCTCCCTGTAGTCGCTGTGCGACTCTGGGTTACTGGGTCACGTCACTATAGGGCGGGCGGATATTTCCCCGGTTGAATACTGAAGATTTTCTCCCGGACCCCCCGCTAAATATCGCCAATTATTGCGAAATGTCGGTGTTGGCGATCCGGGAAACTCGCGACCCGGCAGGTGGCAGGCGTGGCAGGGTAGTTCGGCAACACGGCGGGGGCTGACAGTAATTACGAGGGGAGTGGAGACGACTTGCGTCTCAGAAAAGCAGTGGCGCTCATTCTGCTCGCCGCACTGCCGGCCTGCTCCACGGCCTCGGGTACGGCCAGGCACGTCCAGGCCGATCCCACGGTCGAGGCCGAAGTCAACGGCATGCTCGGCATCACGGAGTCGCCGGCGTGCGAGGTCACGGCCAAGCTCATCCCGTCCTGCGGCGCGTGGTGGGGGATCGCGCCCGAGATCTTCACCGGGCTGACGTCCGACAGGGCGCTCGCCAGTGCGGAGAAGCGCATGGGGCGCACCGCCGACATCCTGCACGTCTACCACCGCGGCAGCGAGCTGTTCCCGACCGGCAGGGAGATCGCGCTGGCCCGCGACCCCGCCCACCCGAGGCTGCTGCTGGTCAACTGGAAGCCGACGTTCGACACCACCTGGGCCGCCATCGCCGGCGGGGCGCTCGACCGCCGCATCGACCGGCTGGCCGACCACATCAGGCGGACTTTCCCCGAGCGCTTCTTCCTCACCATCCACCACGAGCCCGAGGACGACGTCAGGGCGGACCCCGGCTCGGGCATGACGGCCACCGACTACGCCGCGATGTTCCGCCACGTCGTGCAGCGGCTGCGCGCGAAAGGGGTCAGGAACGCCGTCACGGTGATGACCTACATGGGGGCGCCCAACTGGGCCTCACAGCCGTGGTTCGAGCAGCTCTACCCCGGCGACGACGTGGTCGACTGGGTGGCGATGGACCCCTACGTCGACAGCGCGGTGCGCGACTTCGACGGGCTGGTCAACAAGACGCGCAAGGACTACCCGCGCTGGCCGGGCTTCTCCCGCTGGATGCAGTGGCGCTTCCCCGGCAAGCCCATCATGATCGCGGAGTGGGGGGTGTTCTCCGCCGGCCACAAGCGCGCCTTCTTCGAGTCCGTGCGCGCCCAGGTCGGGCGCTATCCGCAGATCAAGGCGCTGGTCTACTTCGACTCGCCGCGCGCGCCGCGGGGCGACACCAGGTTCGACACCGACCCGGGGGCCGCGCGCGCCTTCACCACACTCGCGACGGATCCGCACTTCTCCGCGACGAGCGTGCCGCGACCGTGAGCGCGGCGCCGCCGAGGACGGCCGTCGCGCCAACGATCCACAGCGTGGCCGGGTCGGGCACGCTCAGGAGCTTGAGCGCCGACGCGAGCAGGACCAGGACCAGCAGCGCCCTGATGGTCGCGCCGGGCGCCCACGCGGAGATCCGCGCGCCGAGATAGACGCCGGGGACCGAGCCCAGCAGCAGCGAGAAGGTGAGGTCGAGCTGGAAGTCGCCGAAGAACAGGTGCGCCAGCGCCGCCGCGCCCACGAGGGGGACGGCCTGCACCAGGTCGGTGCCGACGAGCTGGTTGGCCTTGAGCGCCGGGTAGAGGGCCAGCAGCGCCACGACGATCAGTGACCCGGATCCGACGGAGGAGACACCGACCACCACGCCGCCCACCGTACCGACCAGTACAGTCGGAATCGGGCGCACGACGATCTCATGGGCGCTCGACGAGCCCCCCTTGCCGCCGAGCCAGGCCTTCAGCACCAGACCGGCGACGGCCAGGAGCAGCGCGATGCCCAGCGACACCTTCACCGCCTGCTGGACGGCCGCGCCGTCGCCGAAGGCCCGCACCAGGAAGACGCCGCTGAAGGCGGCCGGCACCGAGCCGGCGCACAGCCAGCCCACCAGACGCAGGTTGACGGTGCCCCTGCGCAGGTGGACCAGGCCGCCGACCGGCTTCATGACCGCCGAGGCGACCAGGTCGCTGGAGACGGCCGCCAGCGGAGGGACGTTGAAGAACAGCATCATCATGGGCGTCATCAGCGCCCCGCCGCCCATGCCGGTCAGGCCGACGACGATCGCGACGACGAACGACCCGGCCGCCAGGGGGAGGTCGATCAACGAACCCATCCTCCGCCGCGAAGGGTGTCGAGGACCCGGGAGACGGCGGCTCCCACCGAGAGGTGCGTGGTGTCGATGACCAGGTCGGCGTCCTCGGGCTCCTCGTAGGGGTCGGAGACGCCGGTGAACGCGGGGATCTCGCCGGCGCGGGCCTTGGCGTACAGGCCCTTGCGGTCGCGGCGCTCGCACTCCTCCAGCGGCGTGGACACGTGCACCAGCAGGAAGTCGGCCCCGACCGACTCGACCAGCGCCCGCACCTCCTCGCGGGTGGCGGCGTAGGGCGCGATGGGCGCGCAGATGGCCAGCCCGCCGTGCCGCGCGGCCTCGGCGGCGACGAAGCCGATGCGGCGGATGTTGAGGTCGCGGTCGGCCTTGGAGAAGGTCAGGCCCTTGGACAGCAGGTGACGCACCACGTCGCCGTCCAGGTGGGTGACCGTGCGGGTGCCGAGCTCCAGCAGGGCGTCGCGCAGGCCGCGGGCGATCGTCGACTTGCCGGACCCCGACAGGCCGGTGAAGAAGACCACGACACCCCTGCGGTGCGGCGGGCCCGGCAGCGTGACCGGCTCGGGGCCGGCCAGGTGCTCGGTGGCGCCGTAGGCGGTCGCGACGTGCTCGCGCAGCTCCAGGTCGATCTCGTGGTCCTCGCGGGGGGCCAGCGGCACCGAGACGACGATCGTGTCGTCCGGCAGCTTCTCGCGGGCCTTCAGCGCGGCTCTGACCACCGCGGGGCCGCCCTCGCCGTACGCCAGGGGCAGCAGCACGACGGCGCCCTCGAGTTCCTCGGCGACGGCCAGGATCTCCTGCGTGCTCAGGTCGTCGAGCGGGCCGCGCATGGTGACGGCCAGCGCGGGACGGCCGGCCAGGTCCTCGCGCACCTCGGCGGGGGTGCGGCGCAGCCGGGCGAAGGGGCCGTGCTCGGCGGCGCCGAGCGCCTCGACGGGGCCCGCCACCAGGTCGTCGTGGCCGGTCTCTGCCACCGTCAGCACGGCGAGCGCGACGCCCTCAGGGTCGAGGAGGGTCACCCTGTCGCCCTGCTTGGCCTCGGGGACGCGCAGCGTCACGGGCGCGGGCCAGGGGCTGCCGTCGGCGAGCGTGCCGTGCGCGGCGACCTCATGAAGGTCGTCATGGCCGAGGAAACCGGTCAGCGGGTGGAAGGCGCCGGAGAGCAGCAACTCAAGGTCGGCGAGCTCGCGAGGGTCGGGGGTCCACTGGAAATTCGCCGTCATCGCTCCACAATTCCGGTCGACTTAGTCGGATATACCATACCCGGTCATATCAGCCGGGCGAAATGATTCTGGGGCTTCCTGATGACCATCGTCACCTCGTCGTAGGAAGAGGTGAACCGCCCCCGCGACAGCTTGTCGACCAGCCGCACCACCGCCGAGCCGATCCGCCCCATGGCGGGGCCGCTGGTCGAGCTGAGGTCGTCACAGATCATCAGGCCGCGCATCAGGCAGAACGCGTGCATGCCCTCGCGGGAGGAGACCGGCTCGTAGACGGCGGGCAGCGGCCCCGCGCCCTCGCCGGTCGACAGGCGCGGCCACAGCAGGCGGCGCAGCCACCCGGGGGTGAGCCTGGCGCACAGGCCGTAGGCGGTGGACCGGTCGCGCATCCGCAGCAGGAGCAGCCCGCCCGGCCGCAGGCCGTTCAGCAGGCGGTCGAGGACCAGTTCGGCGTGCTGGATGCGCTCGACGAGAAAGGTCACCTGGACGGCGTCGAACGAGCGCGGCGTGACGGGCACCGAGCGCAGGTCGCCGAGCGTCCAGGCGTCCAGGTCGGTACGGCCCGCCATCAGGGCCCTGACGGCAGGCAGGTCCTCGTCGACGCCGAGGGCCCTGGTGTCGATCCCGTCGAGGGCGAGAGGCGAGTCGTGGGCGCACCCAGCGACGAGCAGGTCGAGCCTGCGCCCCAGTTGCTCGGTCCACTGCTCGCGGATCCGCTGCTCGAAGAGGTCGCCCCTGGCGACCGACTGCACGTCAGCCATGTCACCCAGAGTAATCACACAAACGCGATCTGTTGGGTATTTCCTTCGCGATCCTGTGGGGTACTCGCGGGCGAGTCTCGGTTGACGTCAGGGGCTGCTCCGGCGGGCGCGGTGCCGTCCTCGTGGACTCTAGCCCGCGCTCGCCCGCCGTCGTGCCGGGTTCGGGAGGAGCGGGGTTCGGCTGGTCTCCGGGCGGCGAGCAACCCGGGGTGAGGGCGGGTCGCTCCGGCATCCCCTGGGAGGCCGAGGCTCCGGCATCCCACTGGGAGAGCGAGGGGAGGGCCGGGGGGCGGCGTCGCGGGCGTGTGGTGGCGCCGGTGGAAGTAGTCTGGTCGGACAAGACCCCCGCGACCCCACCCGGCCGGGGGTAGTCGTGTTGCCGTCGTGGGGCTTGAGGGCGTATCTGATGAGTCTTTCCGGACTGCTTGACCTTGTCTCCGCCGACCCGAAGTTGACCGCCGCCCTCAAGCAGGGCGGCGACGCCGCGTTGATCGCGCCTGCCGCGCTGCGGCCCTTCGCCGTGGCCGCGCTCGCCGAGCACGACCGGCGTACGGTGCTGGCCGTCACCGCGACGGGCCGCGAGGCCGAGGACCTGGCGGCGGCGCTGACCAGCCTCATCGACCCGGGCACCGTGGCGGTCTTCCCCACGTGGGAGACGCTGCCGCACGAGCGCCTGTCGCCGCGCAGTGACACGGTGGGCCAGCGACTGGCCGTCCTGCGCAGGCTCGCGCACCCGGTGAAGGGCGACGCGACGGCGGGCCCGCTGTCGGTGATCGTCGCGCCGGTCCGGGCGCTGCTGCAGCCGATCGTGAAGGGCCTGGGCGACCTGGAGCCGATCCGTCTCAAGGTCGGCGACGACGCCGAGCTCGACGACGTGGTGGCGCGCCTCATCCAGAACGGCTACTCCCGGGTCGACATGGTCGAGAAGCGCGGCGAGGTGGCCGTGCGCGGCGGCCTGCTCGACGTGTTCCCGCCGACCGAGGAGCACCCGCTGCGCCTGGAGTTCTGGGGCGACACGGTCGAGGAGATCCGCTGGTTCAAGGTCGCCGACCAGCGCTCGCTCGAGGTGGCGGGCGACGGCCTGTTCGCGCCGCCGTGCCGCGAGCTGCTGCTGACCGACGAGGTGCGGGCGAGGGCGGCCGAGCTGGCCGGCGAGCACCCGTCGCTGGCCGAGGTGCTCGACCAGCTCGCCGAGGGCATGCCGGTGGAGGGCATGGAGGCGTTCGCGCCGGCCCTGGCGGGGGAGATGGACCTGCTGATCGACCACCTGCCCGCGAAGGCGGCGGTGTTCGTGTGCGATCCGGAGCGGATCAGGGGCAGGGCGGAGGAACTGGTCAGGACGAGCCAGGAGTTCCTCGAGGCGTCGTGGATCAACGCGGCGGCCGGCGGCGAGGCGCCGATCGACCTCGACGCGGCGGCCTTCCGCACCCTGGAGGAGGTCCGCGACCAGGCCGACTCACTCGGCCTGCCATGGTGGACGATGGCGCCCTTCGGCGAGGGCGTCGAGCTCGAGGCCCAGGACAGCGAGTCCTACCGGGGCGACACCCAGAAGGCGCTGGCCGACATCAAGGGCTGGCTGGGCGAGGACAAGGCGGTCGTGCTGCTCAGCGAGGGCATGGGGCCGGCCGAGCGGATGGTCGAACTGCTCAAGGGTGTGGACGTGCCCGCCCGCCTGTCGAGGTATCTCGACAGCACACCGGAGCCGAAGGTGGTGCACGTCTCGACCGGGCGCATCGAGCACGGCTTCGTGACGCCGGGGCTGGCCGTACTCACGCATCTGGACCTGGTCGGGCAGAAGGCGAGCACCAAGGACATGCGCCGCCTGCCCAGCAGGCGGCGGAACATGGTCGACCCGCTGCAGCTCAAGGTCGGCGACCACGTGGTGCACGAGCAGCACGGCGTGGGCCGCTACGTGGAGATGGTGCAGCGGACCGTGCAGGGCGCCACCCGCGAGTACCTCGTCATCGAGTACGCCAAGGGCGACCGCCTCTACGTGCCGACCGACCAGCTCGACGAGGTGACGCGCTACGTCGGCGGCGAGGCGCCCACGCTCAACAGGATGGGCGGCGCCGACTGGGCCAAGGCCAAGTCGAGGGCGAAGAAGGCGGTCAAGGAGATCGCCGGCGAGCTGATCCGCCTCTACAGCGCGCGCATGGCCAGCCCAGGCCACCCCTTCGCGCCGGACTCGCCGTGGCAGCGGGAGATGGAGGACGCCTTCCCCTACGCCGAGACCGGCGACCAGCTGGAGGCCATCGACGAGGTCAAGCGCGACATGGAGCGGCCCGTCCCGATGGACCGGCTGGTCTGCGGCGACGTCGGCTACGGCAAGACCGAGATCGCGGTGCGGGCGGCCTTCAAGGCGGTGCAGGACGGCAAGCAGGTCGCGGTGCTGGTGCCGACGACGCTGCTGGTGCAGCAGCACCTGTCGACGTTCAGCGAGCGCTTCTCCAGCTTCCCCGTCACGGTGAAGCCGGTCTCCCGCTTCCAGACCGACGGCGAGGTGAAGCAGACCCTCGAAGGGCTCAAGGGCGGCCAGGTCGACCTGGTGATCGGCACGCACCGGCTGCTCAGCCCCGAGGTGCGTTTCAAGGACCTGGGTCTGATCATCATCGACGAGGAGCAGCGCTTCGGCGTCGAGCACAAGGAGGCCATGAAGCACCTGCGCACCCAGGTCGACGTGCTGGCGATGTCGGCCACGCCGATCCCGCGCACACTGGAGATGGGTCTGACCGGCATCAGGGAGATGTCGACGATCCTGACCCCGCCGGAGGAGCGGCACCCGATCCTGACCTTCGTCGGGCCGTACGACGAGAAGCAGATCGCGGCCGCCGTCAGGCGCGAGCTGATGCGCGACGGCCAGGTCTTCTTCGTCCACAACCGGGTCGCCTCGATCAACAGGGTCTCGGCCAGGCTGAAGGAGCTGGTCCCCGAGGCGCGCATCGCGGTCGCGCACGGCCAGATGAACGAGCACCAGCTCGAGAAGATCATGGTCGGCTTCTGGGAGCGCGAGTACGACGTGCTGGTCTCCACGACGATCGTGGAGTCCGGCCTGGACGTGCCCAACGCCAACACGCTGATCGTCGACCGGGCCGACAACTACGGTCTGTCGCAGCTCCACCAGCTGCGCGGCCGGGTCGGCCGGGGCCGCGAGCGCGGCTACGCCTACTTCCTGTACCCGCCGGAGAAGCCGCTCACCGAGACCGCGCACGAGCGCCTGGCCACCATCGCCCAGCACACCGAGATGGGCGCGGGCATGTACGTCGCGATGAAGGACCTGGAGATCCGCGGCGCGGGCAACGTGCTCGGCGCCGAGCAGTCGGGATTCATCGCCGGCGTCGGCTTCGACCTGTACGTCCGGCTGATGGCGGAGGCCGTCAAGGAGCAGAAGGCCAAGCTCTCGGGCGTCGAGGTCGAGGAGGAGCACCAGGACGTCAAGGTCGAGCTGCCGATCAACGCGCACATCCCGCACGACTACGTCACCTCGGAGCGGCTGCGCCTGGAGGCGTACAAGCGGATCGCCGCCATCACCGCCGAGACCCACATCGACGAGGTGCGCGCCGAGCTCACCGACCGGTACGGCAAGCCGCCCGTCGAGGTGGACAACCTCATGGAGGTGGCGCGCTTCCGGCTCAAGGCCCGCAAGGCGGGGCTGACCGACGTGACGCTCCAGGGCCAGAACATCAAGTTCGGTCCCGTCGTGCTGAAGGATTCGCAGCAGGTCAGGCTGGACCGGCTGTACAAGAAGGCCATCTACAAGCAGGCGGCCGAGACGCTGCTCGTGCCCGCGCCGAAGACCAAGCCGCTGGGCGGGGTGCCGCTGCGCGACCTCGAGCTGCTGAAATGGTGCTCGGACCTGGTCGAAGTCATGTTCCTCGAACCGGCGAGGGTAAAGTAACCGACGAAACGCGCTCGGGCAGCGTGATCGATCGCGAAGGGATCAAAGTGAAGTCGATTCGAGTGGCCGTCGCCGTGGCCGCGCTGGGTGTCGCGGTGACCGCCTGTTCGTCGCCCGTTCAGGCCGGGGCCGCGGCCATCGTCGGCAACGAGCGCATCTCGGCCGACGCTCTGAACACGAACGTCAAGCAGCTCGAAGCGGCGCTGGCCAAGGCCAAGATCCCGCAGTCGCAGATGCAGCTGCCGGTCACGCAGTACGCGCTGCTGCAGATGGTCAACGTCGCGCAGTTCAGGCAGCTGGCCGCCAAGACGGGCGCCAAGGTCACCGACGGCGAGATCGACCAGCTCATCGCCCGTTCGGGCGGGCTGCCCGCGGTCGAGCAGCAGACGCTGGCCCAGGGCGTGCCGCCGGCCTACACCCGCGAGTGGATCGGCACCTCGATCGCCATCTCCAAGCTGATGCAGCAGTACGGCGGCGGCACCGACCAGGCCGCCCAGCAGCGCGGCCAGCAGAGGCTGATCAAGGAAGCCGCCGCCATCAAGATCACCTACAGTCCTCGCTACGGCACCTTCGACCCCACCAAGGGCTTCGTCGACTCCGGCCGTTTCGGCAAGCTGTCCGCCCAGGGCTGAGATGCCGCTCGTCGTCGTCACCACCTCCCCGCGGGTCGCGCCCGGCCTGCTCAGCCGCCAGGCGTGGCAGGCGCTGGCCTCGGGGCGGGTGCTGACCGCCTCGGAGGACCACCCGCAGCTGCCGTACCTGGCGGAGGCGGGCATCGAGGTGGAGGTGGTCGTACCTGACCATGCCGCCCTGGTACGGCAGGCCGTCGACGCCACGGTGGTCTGGCTCGCCACCGACGACGAGCACTTCATGCGCGCGGTCGGCCACGCCGCTCTCGCGCTCGACGAGCCGCCGGTGATCGAGGTCGTGCCCGGCTCCTACGACCTGCCGGGCGCCCGCGTCCTCGACCTGGTCGCGGTGATGGACCGGCTGCGCGCCGAGTGCCCGTGGGACCGCAAGCAGACCCACGCCTCCCTCGTGCCCTACCTGATCGAGGAGGCCTACGAGGTCCAGGAGTCGGTCGAGCGGGGCGACTACGCCGAGCTGCGGGAGGAGCTCGGCGACGTGCTGCTGCAGGTCGCCTTCCACTCGCGGGTGGCCGAGGGCTTCGACATCGACGACGTGGCCGACGCGATCGTCACCAAGCTCGTGCGGCGCCACCCGCACGTGTTCGGCAGCGTCATCGTCGAGAGCGCCGACGAGGTCAACGCCAACTGGGAGGCCATCAAGGCCGCCGAGCGCGCGGGCAAGGAACTGTTCGACGGCGTGCCGATGGGCCAGCCCGCGCTGTCCCTCGCCGCGCAGCTGATCCGCAGGGCCGAGAGCACGGGCGTCCCGGAGAGCCTGGCCCACGCGGTCGGGCAGGGCGTGGCCAGGGAGTTGTTCGACCTGGTACGGCGGGCGCAGCAGGCGGGGCTCGACGCCGAGGCCGAGCTGCGCGCCGCGGCGCGGACCTACCGCGACCGGGTGGAGGCCTGGGAGTCCCGGTAGCGGACGTCACTCCCGAATGCCAGGATCGTCCGGCATGGGGGTATTAAGGCGACTGCATCCTGGTGAGCCGCCCGAGGTAGGCGGTTACCGTCTGGTCGGCGGCATCGGCGACGGCGGTCAGGGCTCGGTGTTCCTGGGGGAGGGACCCGACGGCCGCAGGGTCGCGGTGAAGATCCTGCACGCGCGGCTGCTGGGCGACCAGCACGCCAGGCGCAGGTTCCTGCAGGAGGGCGCGACCGCCGCGCGGGTGGCCGCCTTCTCGACCGCCAAGGTGATCGAGACGGGGCTGGCGCAGGGCAGGCCGTACATCGTCAGCGAGTACGTCGAGGGTCCCTCGCTGCAGGAGCTGGTCGCGAAGGAGGGCCCGCGCGCCGGCGGCGCGCTCGACCGGCTGGCCGTCGGGACGGCGGCCGCGCTCGCCGCCATCCACCGCGCGGGCATCGTGCACCGCGACTTCAAGCCCAGCAACGTGATCATCGGCCTCGACGGCCCCAGGGTGATCGACTTCGGCATCGCGAAGGCCGTGGACGCGGGCACCACCGCCTCCAGCGTGGTCGGCACTCCCGGCTACATGTCGCCGGAACAGATCGCCGGCCGGCCCGCCACCCCCGCCTCGGACATGTTCGCGTGGGCGACGACGATGGCCTACGCCGCCACGGGCCGGGAGCTGTTCGCGGGGGAGTCGATTCCCGCGGTGATGCACCGCATCCTCACGGCGCAGCCCGACCTGCGGGGCATCGGCGAGCCGCTGCGCTCGCTGCTGGCCGCCTGCCTGGCCAAGGAGCCGGACTCGCGGCCGTCGGCCGACGAGGTGCTGCACGCCCTCCTGGACGGCACCACGACCGGCGGCACCGCACCCGGCAACGCGAGGCCTTCGCGGGCGTCCTCGCGTGCGTCCTCGCCCAGGGCGCGCCGCGCGGCCCCGGTACGGCGCCGCCCGCTCGCCGTGGGCGCCGTGGGCGCGGTGCTGATGACCGGGCTGGCGGCCGGCCTGGTCTGGCAGGGCGGCACCACGGCCCCGAGCACGGGCGGAGGCGCCGTCGCGGCCGCGTCACCCGCCCCGGCCTTCGGCAGGCGGATCGGCGCGGCGTTCGGGAGGGGAACGGTGAACGCCCTGGCCGTCGGCCGGCTCAACGGGTCGGCCGTCGTGGCGGCGGCCGAGGCAGGAACCGGCGAGCTGAGCGTGTGGGACCCGGTCAAGGGCGGCCTGGTGGCCCGGGCGCCGCGGCAGCGCGCCCGCGGGCTCGGCTCGCTCACCTTCGCCGACGTGGGCGGGCGGCAGGCGCTGGTGTGGGCGGCCGACGACGGCGCGGTGCGCTGGTGGTACCCGGGCAGCTCGGTTCCCGTGAAGGCGATCCCCGTCTGCGAGGGGCGCCCCCATCTGGCGGTCGTCCAGCGGCCGGAGGGCGCCGCGGCGGTCGCCGGCTGCGCGGAGGGCCGCATCCAGGCATGGGACCTGGCGACCGGCGGCAGGACGGGCACGTTCCTGCTCGACGGCCGCGGGACCGGCAGCCTGTCGTCGGCGGGGGACGGCGAGAGCGTCTTCGTCGGCGGCTCCGACGGCCGGGTCAAGAGGTGGCGGCCGTGGGCCGGCACGCCAGGGCCCGAGACGATGCCATGGAAGGGCGCCGTCGCGGTCCACGCCGCCGTCCCTGCCGCGGGCCGGCGGGTGCTGGCCGTCCAGGGGCGCGGGCAGGTGCAGGTCGTCGGCTCCGACGGCGGTCAGGAGACCTGCCGCGTCGACTCCGCCCCGCCCTTCCTCGCCGCCAGCGGGAACCTGCTGGTCGGAGCGGGCGACGGCGTGCGCGTATGGGACCTGGCGACCTGCCGGCCGTACGCCACCGTGATCGCCGCCGGCAAGGTGGGCGCCGTCGCCACGGGGGTGGTCGGCGGCGAGCCCGTCGTGGTCGCGGGCGTCGCCGGCAGGGGCATGGCCATGTGGAGCCTCGATGGCGTACCGGCTGGTAGAGGTCGATAGGCTTTCATGGCAAACCGTCCTTCGACTCTAGGAGCGCCTGACGTGGCTTCCATCGAGGCCGTTTCCGCCCGCGAGATCCTCGACTCCCGGGGCAACCCGACGGTCGAGGTCGAGGTCCTCCTCGACGACAACAGCACAGGCCGCGCAGCGGTCCCCAGCGGGGCGTCCACCGGCGCTTTCGAGGCCGTGGAGCTCCGCGACGGCGACGAGCGCTACGGCGGCAAGGGCGTCGAGAGGGCCGTGCTCGGTGTCACCGACGAGATCGCTGACGAGATCCTGGGCATCGACGCCGACGAGCAGCGCATCATCGACCAGGTCATGATCGACCTGGACGGCACGCCCAACAAGGGCAAGCTCGGCGCCAACGCCATCCTCGGCGTGTCGCTGGCCGTGGCCAAGGCCGCGGCCGACAGCGCCGACCTGCCGCTGTTCCGCTACATCGGCGGACCCAACGCGCACGTGCTGCCCGTGCCGATGATGAACATCCTGAACGGCGGCGCCCACGCCGACACCAACGTCGACATCCAGGAGTTCATGATCGCCCCGATCGGGGCCGAGACGTTCCGCGAGGCGCTCCGCGTCGGCACCGAGGTCTACCACGCGCTCAAGGGCGTGCTGAAGGAGAAGGGCTACGCCACGGGCCTGGGCGACGAAGGCGGCTTCGCGCCCAACCTGCCGTCCAACCGCGACGCGCTCGACCTGATCCTGGTCGCCATCGAGCGCGCCGGCTACCGGCCGGGTGAAGACGTCGCGCTGGCGCTCGACGTGGCCGCCTCCGAGTTCCACAAGGACGGCGTCTACACCATCGACGGCAAGGGCCACTCGGCCGACGAGCTGATCGCCTTCTACGCCGACCTGGTCGAGTCCTACCCGCTGGTCTCCATCGAGGACCCGCTGGACGAGAGCGACTGGGAAGGCTGGAACAAGATCACCAAGGCGCTCGGCGACAAGGTCCAGCTCGTCGGCGACGACCTGTTCGTGACCAACCCCGAGCGGCTGGCCCGCGGCATCGCCGAGGGCACCGCCAACGCGCTGCTGGTCAAGGTCAACCAGATCGGCACGCTGACCGAGACGCTCGACGCGGTCGACCTGGCCCACCGCAACGGCTACCGCTGCATGATGAGCCACCGTTCGGGCGAGACCGAGGACACCACGATCGCCGACCTCGCCGTGGCGACCAACTGCGGCCAGATCAAGACGGGCGCCCCCGCGCGCTCCGACCGGGTCGCCAAGTACAACCAGCTGCTCCGCATCGAGGAAATCCTGGACGACGCCGCGCGTTACGCGGGTCGCGCGGCTTTCCCACGGTTCCGGCGCTAGTTTCTACTACGGCCCTGCGTCAGGTCTCGGGCGCCTCCTCGAAACCGGCCGCGGGGTCGCCCGCGCGCCGGGCCCCGTGGCTCGCCGAGCCCGGACGGCCGGCCGCTCGACGAGCGGGGAACACCCCGTGGCCTGGCCACCTGGTGACCGGAGCGAGCGGGAACGTCCCGCGTGGTCCGGCCACCTGGCGGCTGGGATGAGTGGCAACGCCTTGGATGGTCTGGACACCTGGGGTGTGGACACCTCGTGTACGGGCGCCCGCCCGGACACCGACCATCCGCCGGCCCGGTCCCACCGGTCTGCGACCGGCCCGGTATCACGGCCGGGCAGCCGGACCGGGACCATCCGGCCTACGGTGGGAACACCGGCTGAGCGGCCGACCCCGGCGAACGGCGGGGAGGCGTGTGGCTGTCGGACGGTCCGGACCTCCTCCGGCGGTCCGGGGGTGCTTGGGCGTGCTGGGCGGTCCGTGTGGCTGTCGGGCGGTACGGGCGTGCCGGGTGGTCCGGGTGGCTGTCGGGCGGTCCGTCGAGCGTCCCGGGGGCGGACTGGAGCGGGCGCGCTGCCGGGCCCCGGTGGCCGAGGGCCCGCCGCCCGATCGCAGGGGAGGCGGTCACGGCCGGGGGTAGGGGCAGCGGAACGAGGCGGAGGGAGCACAGGTGGCGAAGCGACCGCAGTTGACGGGACGGGCCGCGATCCTCGCGGTGGTGGTGTGCGCGATCGCCATGAGCCTGGCCTATCCCGTGCGCGAATACGTCGCCCAGCGTCGCGCGATCGCCGAGCTGGAGGCCGAGAAGGCCAAGGAGCAGGAGGAGCAGCGCCTGCTGGCCGAGCGCCAGCGGCAGCTGCAGGACCCCAACTACATCAAGCGCGAGGCCAGGCGCAGGCTCCACTACTGCGGCGCGGGCGAGAAGTGCTTCATGGTCGCCGACAACAAGCCGAAGCAGGCCAAGTCGGGCGCCCGGCAGCAGCTCGCCATGACGCCGCCCTGGTACCAGACGCTGTGGGAGTCGGTCGAGGCGGCCGACACGGGCAAGGGCGTCAAGGCCCCCGCGTCGGCCACGGCCGAGGAGAAGAAGGACGATGGAAAGCCATGACATCGAGGCGGTCGAGCGGCAGCTCGGCCGTCCGCCGCGGGGCCTGCGCAGGGTCGCGCACCGCTGCCCCTGCGGCAACCCCGACGTGGTCGAGACCGCGCCGCGGCTGCCCGACGGCACGCCGTTCCCCACGCTCTACTACCTGACGTGCCCGAAGGCCGCCTCGGCGATCGGCACCCTCGAGGGCTCGGGGCTGATGAAGGAGATGCAGGCCAGGCTCGCCGACGACGAGGAGCTGGCCGCCGCCTACCGGGCCGCCCACGACGACTACGTGGCCGGGCGTGACAAGGCCGCGGCCGAGGAGGGCATGGAGCCGCTGCCGCGCGACATGCAGAGCACGGGCGGCATGCCGTACCGGGTGAAGTGCCTGCACGCGCTGGTCGCGCACGAGCTGGCGGTGCCGGGCGGCAACCCGTTCGGCGCGGAGGCGCTGGAGCGGCTGCCGGAGTGGTGGGCGGACGGTCCCTGCGTGCGGGTGGAGGACGAACAGTGACCAGGGTGGCGGCCGTCGACTGCGGCACGAACTCCGTCCGCCTGCTGATCGCCGACATCCGGTGCGGCGAGCTCCACGAGATCGAGCGGCGCATGGAGATCGTCAGGCTCGGCCAGGACGTCGACCGGACGGGACGGCTCGCGCCCGAGGCGCTCCAGCGGACCTTCGCCGCCATGCGCCACTACCGCAAGCTGATCGACCAGCACGGCGCGACCGGCACCAGGGTCGTGGCGACGAGCGCGACGCGCGACGCCGACAACCGGCAGGAGTTCGTCGACGGGGTGCGGGAGATCTTCGGCGTGGCGCCCGAGGTGGTCTCGGGTGGGGAGGAGGCCGAGCTCTCCTTCACCGGCGCCACCCACGGGCTGCTTCACCTGTCGCTGGAGACCGGTGTGCCCGAGGGGCCGCTGCCGCCGTACCTGGTGGTCGACATCGGTGGCGGCTCCACCGAGTTCGTCGTGGGCACCGACCACGCGCAGGGGGCGCTGTCGGTCGACATCGGCTGCGTACGGCTGACCGAGCGCCACCTGCGGGAGGCGGGCGACCCGCCCTCGGCGGAGGCCCTCGAACGGGTGGTCGCCGACATCGAGGCCGCGCTCGACCGGGTCGAGGCGGAGGTCCCGGTACGGCAGGCGCGCACGCTCGTGGGCCTGGCGGGTTCGGTCACGACGGTCGCCGGCATCGCGCTCGACCTTCCCGCCTACGATCCGGAGCGGATTCATCACGCGATTATCTCGGCCGAAGAGGTTCATGAGGTGACGCGTCGGCTTCTCGCCATGACGCATGGTGAGCGGGCCGCGGTTCCTGTGATGCATCCCGGACGCGTCGACGTCATTGGCGTGGGGGCGTTGATTCTGGACCGTATCGTGCGACGTTTCGGGTTTGCGCAGGTCGTCGTGAGCGAACACGACATTCTGGACGGAATCGCCTGGTCCATCGCCTGAAATTTTCTGGATTTTCGGACATTCACCCCCTTTGGGGCCTGTTGAGAGTGCATTCTGTTCTGTGATTAGGTAAAGGAGCTTTACGGGGGCTTTGCCATATGGTTCGGCACGGGGTGTGCCGGCGTGGCGACCGTTCCCGAGCGCACCTTTTCCCTCACGGAATGGAGCACTCTCACATGAAGTCCTCAGGACTGGCTCGCAGAGTGGCCGCCTTCGGCGCCACGACTGCGGTGCTGGCCGCCATGGTCACGGGGCTGGCCGCCGCCCCGGCTCAGGCGGCGACCACGGCCAAGGCCGGCACGCTGTCCACCGCTGCCGGTGCCACCAAGGCGAAGCCGCTCGCGATCTCGGTCACGACGCCCAAGGCGTCTGTCCGTGACTACGAGGGCGCCTGCCCGGTGAACGTCAAGTTCTCCGCGCAGATCAAGGTCAAGCTCAAGGGCTCGACCACGGTCGCGTGGCGCTGGCTGCACGGCAATGGGTCCAAGGGCAAGGTCCAGACCAAGAAGGTCGCGGGCAACGGGGTCAAGACGATCAACGTTGCGCAGGCCATCAAGTTCACGGACAACGTCAAGGGCTGGGAGGCCGTCGAGGTCCTCGGCCCGAAGCACGTGAAGTCGAAGAAGGTCTACTTCTCGGTCGCGTGCGGTGACAACGGCAACAACGACGGGGACGGCCTGCACGAGGCCGACTACGACAAGGTGTACGCCCGTGCGTGGGCCTCGCCGAGCACGTACGTGGGTTCGTGTACCCCCGGCGACAAGATCGACTTCACCGGTGTGATCAAGGTGGACCGCCCCCGCTGGGTGCACTACCGCTGGATCCTCAACGGTGACGTCGTCGACGGCGGCAAGGTCAAGGTCTGGGACACGCGGAAGGTCGGCTTCGGCTTCTCCCCGCGTTACAGCCACCGTGGCTGGGCGGTCCTCGAGACCCTCGGCCGTGGCGCGACCGAGTCGAACCGCGCCGGCTACAAGGTCTGGTGCAAGGATGACGGCGGCCACAACGAGACCAAGGTCTCGGTGGCCACTCCCACCACCGGCACCAACCACAACACCTGCGCGGTCGGCGCCAACGCCACCATCAACGCGACCGGCCGTGGCCGTGTCGAGTACGTGTGGTCGGTGAACGGCAAGGCCGTGGCCAGCGGCGACACCTACTTCGGTGGCGCCGGCAGCAAGACGGTCGAGCTTTCGGAGCAGGCGCTGAGCGGTGAGGCCACCAAGGGCGGCACCGTTTCGATCTCCATCGTGGGTCCGAACAACCGCGACTCGGCTTCGCAGTCCTACGCGGCCTGCCAGAAGCCCGAGCCGGCCGCGACCTCGGTGAAGGTCAGCGTCTCCGCTGTGCACGACCAGACCACCTGCAAGGGCGGCAAGGGCTCGACGATCAACGCGACCGCGACCGTGACGGTCAACGGTGCCGCGAAGAACGTCGTCGTCCAGCTGTGGAGCGAGGTGGGCGGCTTCAGCAAGAACGTCACCCTCGACTTCGACAAGGCGGGCAGCCAGACCGTGTCCTTCAGCCTCCCGGCTGCGGGCACCAACGGCATCAACGCCAAGGCGACCCTCGCGGGTGTCGGGTCTGACAGCAGCCTGGCCACGTACGGCGACCACTGCCCTGCGCCGGCCAAGGCGGACGAGAAGGCTTCCACGGATGCCTGATCGGCTGAACTGAGACCGGGCGGCGCCTTCGCCGGCGCCGCCCGGTTTTTCTGTTGCCGGTATTACGCATTGCACAGTAGTGTGCATCGCGTGGATAGCACCCAGCTCCTCAAAGGCGTGCTCGACCTCGCCGTCCTGGCGGTCCTCCACGAACGCGACAGCTACGGCTACGACGTCGTCCGGAGGCTGCGAGAGGCCGGTCTGGAGGACGTGGGCGACGCGTCCGTCTACGGCACGCTGCGCCGCCTGTTCAAGTCGGGCGCGCTGACCTCGTACGTGGTGGCCTCCGACGAGGGGCCGCATCGCAAGTACTACGGCCTGAACGACGTCGGCCGGGCCCAGCTCGCCGCCTCGGCCGCGACCTGGACCTCCTTCGCCGCGACGATGGCCGACCTGCTCAAGGAGAGGCATCCCTGATGACACCCGAACAGTACGCGCAGGCCGTACGGGAGGCCCTCGCCGGCCATCCCAACAGCGAGGAACTGCTGGAGGACCTGGACGACCACCTGGCCGAGGTGGCGTCGGAGTCGGAGGTCTCGCTCGAGGAGCGCCTGGGGCCGCCCGAGGCGTACGCGGCGGAGCTGGCGGCCGCCTACGGCGGCAGGACCGGTGAGCGGCGCACGAAGTCCCGGCTGAGGCAGGCGGGCGCGGCGCTGGCCCGGCATCCGGCCCTCACACGGTTGAGCGGCTTCCTCCCCGAACTGCGGCCAGGGTGGTGGGTGCTGCGCGGTTACGTCCTGGCCATGCTGCTGATCTCGGTAGCGGACGAAGAGCAGCTCGTGCCCGACGCGTTGGGCGAGATCGCCCTGGTCGCCGCAGCCGTCTGGATCTCTGTCCTCCTCGGCAGGGCGCCGAGGAGCCGCTGGCCGCGGCTCACCTCGGCGCTCGCCTCGGGCATCGCCGCGCTGGGCCTGCTCGCCGGCGCCGTCCACGCCGACCAGATGCGGATGAGGCTCGAGAACCCGCCGATGGCCTACGAGGCGCCGGTCCAGATGGACACCGTCTCCTCCTTCGGCGACGTCGTCAACATCAGGCCGTACGCGAAGGACGGCACGCCGCTGACCGACGTCTACCTCTACGACCAGGACGGCCGGCCGGTCACCACGAACTTCGAGGACTCCGGCTACGTCGTGGACCGCTCGTGCGGCGAGCCGGTGCTCAACCGCTACCCGCTGCCGCTGGTCGAGCCGGCCGTCGAGCCCGGCGTCGAGGACGGCTCGGTCCCCGCGCCCACCAGGGCGCCCGCCGCCTGTGCGAGGCCGTCCGAAGCGCCCGTGCCGATGGGCACCGCCACGCCCGCCCCCGTCCGGACGGACGAATCCGAGTAATCCGCCGGACGGCGCTGTCGCCCGCCGGAGGCCCACAGCGACGCGCCGGGCCGTTGCTGGGGGCGCCGGCGATGGGCGGGGCCCTGCCGGCGGTTTACACCATCGGGCACTATCGGTGCCATGAGCTTCGTACCTCCCGGCACCGGCTGGCCCGATGATCCCGCGGCTCCCGACACCCCCGTGGCGCACTCGCCCGAGGGGGTGCGGGAGCTCGCGGCCGCCAGCCGTACCATCGCGGAGCTGACGGCCCGTCAGTCGGTCTGCAGGGCGTGCCCGCGCCTGGTGGCGTGGCGGGAGGAGGTCGCGCAGGTCAGGCGGCGCGCCTTCGCGGAGGAGACCTACTGGGGACGGCCGGTCGCGGGCTGGGGCGCGCAGGAGCCGCGCGTGCTGCTGGTCGGGCTCGCGCCCGCCGCCCACGGCGGCAACAGGACCGGGCGCATCTTCACCGGCGACCGCAGCGGCGACTGGCTGTTCGCCTCGCTGTACCGCACGGGGCTCGCCGTCCAGGAGACCAGCGTGCGCGCCGGCGACGGCCAGCGGCTCATCGACACCCGCATGGTCGCCGCCGTGCGCTGCGCGCCGCCCGCCAACAAGCCGCTGCCGGAGGAGAAGGCCGCCTGCTATCCCTGGCTCCAGCGCGAGCTCGCGCTCGTCGCCGGCAGCGTGCGCGTGGTGGTGGCGCTGGGCGGCTACGCCTGGCAGGCGGTCTGGCCCGCGCTCAAGGAGACCGGGTACGGCATGCCGCGCACCAGGCCGCCGTTCGGCCACGGCGTCGAGGTCCCCCTGTCGTACGGCGAGGCCGGCGTGACGTTGCTCGGCTGCTATCACCCCAGCCAGCAGAACACCTTCACCGGCAGGGTCACCGCCGCGATGCTCGACGGGATCTTCCGCCGCGCGGCGGAGATCGCCGGGCAGGTGCCCGAATGTGGGGAGGCTCACTAGGGAATCCCTTGGCCTCCTCCGCGGTTGCACGGTTATGCTTGTGAAAGATTTCACAAGGGTGAACTCGAGGATGGGACCTCAGGTGAACAAGCACATCCTGATCGTCGGCGGTGGCTACGTCGGCATGTACACCGCTCTGCGACTGCAGCGCAGGCTCGGCAAGGAGCTGCGCGACGGCCGCGTGCACATCACCGTCATCGACCCCAACTCCTACATGACCTACCAGCCCTTCCTGCCGGAGGCCGCCGCGGGCAACCTGTCGCCGCGGCACGTCGTGGCCCCGCTGCGTCGCGTGCTGCCGAAGGTCGAGATCCTCAACGGCGTGGTCACCAAGGTCAACCACGCGGGCAGGACGGTCACCTTCGCCCCCGGCGAGGGCGAGGCGAGGGACATCTCCTACGACGTCCTCGTGATGGCCGCGGGCTCGATCTCGAGGACCCTCCCCATTCCCGGCCTGACCGACATCGGCATCGGCTTCAAGACCGTCGGCGAGGCCATCGCCCTGCGCAACAGGGTCCTGCACCAGCTCGACGTGGCCGAGTCGACCGAGGACCCCGAGGTGCGCGAGCGGGCGCTGACCTTCGTGGTCGTCGGCGCCGGGTTCGCGGGCGTCGAGGCGCTGGCCGAGCTCGAGGACATGGCCAAGGACTCCACCCGCTACTACCGCAACATCAAGCCGTCGGACGTGCGCTGGGTGCTCGTCGAGGCGACCAACAGGGTCCTGCCCGAGGTCGGCCCCGAGATGGGCAAGTGGACGCTGGAGCAGCTGCGCGAGCGCGGCATCGAGGTCAAGCTGGAGACGCGCCTCGAGTCGGCCACCGGCGGCCACGTGGTGCTGTCGGACGGCACCGAGTTCGACGCCGAGACCCTCGTCTGGACGGCGGGCGTCAAGCCCAGCCCCATCGTGACCGAGGGCGACCTGCCGATCGACGAGCGCGGCAGGATCAAGACCACCACCAAGCTGACCATCGCCGGCACGAAGGACGCCTACGCCGCCGGTGACGCGGCGGGCGTGCCCGACGTCACCAACCCCGGCCAGTTCTGCGCGCCCAACGCCCAGCACGCCGTACGGCAGGCGAAGGTGCTCGCCGACAACATCATCCACGCGCTCCGCGGCGAGCAACTGGTCGAATACCGCCACAAGTATGTCGGATCGGTCGCCGGGCTGGGGCTCCACCAGGGCGTCGCGAACGTCTACGGCATCAAGCTTCGCGGATTGGCTGCATGGTTCATGCACCGCACCTACCATCTGTCCCGGGTACCGACGCTGAACCGCAAGGTGCGCGTCGTCGCGGACTGGACGCTTGCGCTGTTCTTCAAGCGGGAGACGGTGTCTCTCGGCGAGATGGAGCACCCGCGCGACGGTTTCAGGGCGGCGGTCGCGAGCAACCGCCGCCGATAACGCTTCGGAACCCTCCTTCCCGCACGATGAGAAGGGGGAGATCCAGGGGTGGGGCTCTCTGCGGTGACCGTGCTCGGCGTCGACCGGCCAGGCGTGATAGCCGAGGTGACAGGATCGCTGGCCGAGTGCGGCGTCAACATCCAGGACTCGACCATGACGCTGCTCGGCGGGCACGTCGCGATGATGCTCCTCGTCGCGGGCGAGCTGTCGGCCGAGCAGTTGCGTGAGCGGGTGCGCATCCCCGAGGTGGTGGTCAGCGCGGCGGCCGTCGACGCGAGCCGTCACTTCAGCTGTCCGGGCGCCGGCCTGGAGTACGTGCTCACGCTGCACGGCCCGGACAAGCCGGGGATCATCTCGGCCGTCGCCGGGGTGCTGGCCTCGGTCGGCGGCAACATCACCGGGATGAGCACCCGGCTGAGCGGGCGCCTCTACGTGCTCATCGCCGACGTCGCCCTGCCGGCCGCGGTCGACGTGGCCGATCTCATGCGCAAGCTGGCGGCGGTCGGCGCGAACCTCGGCTCCGAGATCACCTTCCGTCCGGGCGAACCGGACCTGCTGTGAGCGGAGTTCCGCGCGAGGTCGTGCGCGCCCCCCACGCGGTGCTGTCCGCCTCGGCCGAGATCGTGGACCCGACCGATCCCTTCGTCGTCTCCGCCGCCGACGACCTGCTGGCGACGCTGCGCGCGATCGGCAAGCCGTCCGGGCTGTCGGCTCCCCAGATCGGGCTGAGCTGGCGGCTGATCGCGGTGAACGCGAGCCTGCACCCACGCAGCAGGTCGAGCGCAGGCGCGGTCACGCTGGTCAACCCCCGCCTGGCGGAGGCGGCCGGCTGGCGCCACGGCAGGGAGGGCTGCTTCTCGGTGCCGGGACTGCTCGGCGAGGTGCCCCGCGCCACGAGGATCACGGTGTCCGGCGAGCTGCCCAGAACGGGCGAGTCCGTGACGATCGAGGCGGACGCCTTCGAAGCCCGCTGCATCCAGCATCAACTGGACCATCTGGACGGTGTGCTCTTCCTGGACAGAGTGTCCGGAGCGCGGGCACTTCACCACAGATCTCACTCTTGTTACGCCTGATACAAAGTTGTGCTCCTCGTGAGCATGGTCCGTTTCGTATGATTGCGGCGCCCCCGTGGCCCAATGGCAGAGGCAAACCCCTTAAAAGGGTTGACGTGCGGGTTCGAATCCCGCCGGGGGCACCGCTTATTTATATCGAATTTATGGCTCTGACCAGGCGTTTCTCCTTGACGTCCGGACCTGCTGTCAGGGGCCCGCGACGCTGCGTGTCCGCCGGGCATCCCGGTGATCGGCGGGTCCGGCGAAGGGCTTGACAGCCGCCCTTTCCTCTGGTCGGTTCGCGTCTCTTTATGCGGGCGGCTGAAAACGGTTTTCCGGCCCGGTTAAACCGAGGTGAACACCTCTTACCGGAAGGCCACGCTTAGTGACGGCAATAGGTGGGCGGATGCGTTCCGCCGCCTCCAAAAACAGGACAAAACGGGCAAATAACGCCGACCTGGGATCCGGGCCGTTCATCGAGGTCGCGGCGTCCGGGAACCGGCGGGAGGCCTCGTTCGTTGGGCACGCTGCAGAAGTCTCGAAAGTACATAGATCCCGGCGTGACTTGGCCAGTGTGACGCCCTGTCCCATATTCTGATCACGTTGGTCGCAGCGTGGAGGCAGCGATGGAGAGTAAGAACCCCGTTTTCAGCCGGTCGCCGTACACCCACCAGCAGCAAGGGTGGACCCCGAGCCCCGAGCACCTGCAGGGGATGTACGACAGCCCGGCCTACGCCCCGCCCACCGCGCCGGCCGTCAGGACGATGACCATCGACGACGTCGTGGTCCGCGGATTCATGACGCTCGGCACGCTCGTCGTGGCCGGCGCCGCCGCGTGGTACTTCGAGGTGGGCATGGGCGTGGCCGCGGTCTCCGCCCTCATCGGTGTGGTCCTCGGCCTCATCGCCTCGTTCAAGCAGAGCACCAGTCCGGCGCTCATCCTGGGCTACGCCCTGTTCTACGGCGTCTTCGTCGGCGCCCTGAGCCGCATGTACGAGTCGTTCTTCAACGGCATCGTGCTCCAGGCGGTGATCGGCACGGCGCTCGCCTTCGCGGCCGTCCTGACCGTCTACTCCCTGCGGATCGTCAGGGTCACGCCGAAGTTCACCAAGTTCGTGGTGGCCGCCGCGATCGGCGCGCTCGCCCTGGTCCTGGTCAACCTCATCGCCGGCTTCTTCGTCGACGGTGGCCTCGGCCTGCGGACCGACAGCCCGCTCGGCTGGATCTTCAGCGCCGCGATGATCCTGCTCGGCACCTTCTTCCTGCTGCTCGACTTCGACGAGATCGAGCGCGCGGTGAAGGTGGGCGCTCCGGAGAAGTTCGCGTGGCAGTGCGCGTTCGGGCTCACCCTGAGCCTGGTCTGGATCTACCTCGAGGTGCTGCGATTCATCAGCTACTTCTCGGGCGACGACTGATCGTCGACCCACAAGACCCCGCTGGTCCACCAGCGGGGTCTTTTCTTTGCGCCACCAGTGATCTACCCGGCGTGACAAAACGCTGGCCGCCGAGGGGTTGCCATTCGCGGTGAGGTGTTGCAGTGTCGAGCAAAGGACCAATCCGTGGAGGTGCCCATGTCCTTGAACCACTCACCGGAGATGCAGACGAAGCTGATCGCGAGGGTCCCTGCCATTACGGGACGCGAACTCCCAGAGTGGTTCCAAGCCATTGACAACGGTCCATCGTTCCTCAGATGCGACGAGCGAGCTCATTGGCTCGCCGAGGAACACGGGCTCACTCACGGCTACGCCGCAGCCATCGTCCTCGAGCACGAGCGGCACCGCCGTAACCGGATGGGGTTCATCTAAAACCCCACACGCCCCGACGCGCCCGTGCCGTGGAAACGGCCCGGGCGCGCATCATGGGTGAATGGATCTCGACAAGGCGCGCGACTTCCTGGCGCGCAACCATCACGCCGTCCTGCTCACCCACCACGCCGACGGGCGGTCCCAGATGTCGCCGGTGCTGGTCGGCGTCGACGAGGACGGCTACGCGGTCGTCAGCACCCGGGAGGGCGCGGCCAAGACCCGCAACGCGCGCAGGGACCCCCGGGTGGCCATCTGCGCGTTCACCGACGCCTTCTTCGGCGAGTGGATCCAGGTCGAGGGCACGGCCGAGGTCGTCTCGCTGCCCGCGGCCATGGACCACCTGATCGCCTACTACCGGGGCGTCGCCGGCGAGCACGCCGACTGGGCCGAGTACCGCGCGGCCATGGAGAGGGAACGCCGCGTGGTGCTGCGGATCGCGCTCAACCGGGCCGGCCCCGACCACCACGCCTGAGCAGGTACTCCCTGCCGTCGTCGGTGTACTCGCCCGGCCAGCCCACGGCCCACAGGTCCTTCGTGCCGGGAATCGCGGCCACGGCCGTGATCGTGCCGTGGCCGGCGCGCTCGGCGGTCCAGCCCCTGCCGTCGAAGCGCAGGAAGACGGGGACGTCCGGCCGGTCGCGATCCCGCGCCGCGACCCACACGTCGTCGGGGCCGAACGCGGTGACGCCGGTCAGCTCGGCGTTCATCGGCGGCAGGGCCACCTGCTTCCAGGCGCGCCCGTCCCAGTGGAGGGCCAGGGGAAGGGCCGGAGAGTCGGTCTCGGCCAGCACACCGGAGACCCACTCACCACAGGGGCGGCCGGGGATCCGCTCCACCTGGGCATTCTCGACGATCTTCCCCACGGCCCACACGTCCGTCGGGGTGATCTGCACGACGGAGGTCAGCGTGCCGCCGGGGACGAGCGGCACGCGCATGGCCTCCCACTGTCCGTATCCTTCGCGGCCGGCCTTCCTGCTGTGCACGACCAGCGGGGTGACCTCCGCGCAGTCGCGGTGGGGTGCCGCGCCCACGATCCAGGCGTGTCCCGATCCGGAGGTGACCGCGTCGAGCACGCCCTCGGGGCTGAACTGGAGACGGAAGCGGTCGTGCCTGCCGGTGACGATGAACGGCGCGCCGTCCTCGCTCGCGCCGATCAGTACCGCCGTGTCGCCGTCCGTGGCGACGTCGTCGAAGGACTTGTCCTCGGAGATGCCGAACGGCCGCGTCCTGGTCCAGCGGCGCCCGTCCCAGTGGGCGACCGTGTCCCCCGCCGCGATCCAGAGATCGTCGGGGCCGCCGGCGTCGAGGCCGTCGTAGCCGCCGACAGCCGGCGTGCCGGGCAGTTTCGACCACGTGGTGCCGTTCCATCGCAGCACGACGGTGGAGCCGTCGCTGTCCTCGGCACCGTCCTCGTAGCCGAGCGCCCATGCCTGCCGCGGGCCCGTGGCCACCACGTCGACGAGCCCGGAAGCCGTCAGGAGCGGCAGCTTCTCGAACTCCTTCCACCGCGTGGAGAACGGCGGCGCCTGCGGCGTGCGGCTCGGGCCGGGGGAGAGGGAGGGGGTCGGCGCCGCGCTCGCGGGCGTGGCCGGGCCCGCCGACGGGCGTCCGTGATCGCCGCCGCCCGAGCAGGCGGCGAGCAGCGAGAGGCAGGCCACCGCGGCCGTCGCCCGATATGCGATCGTCATCGGTCGGATCATGGCGAAACCTCCTCCACGGCGCGCCGATTCCGCGAGATCCGCCCGGCCACCCGAGCGCCGTCGCCCCGCCCGGCCACGCGCGCCGGGTGACGCGTGTCCCTGGACGGACACCGGCCACGCGTGCTCGGTGACGCGTGTCCCCGGACGGACACCGGCCACGCGTGCTCGGTGACGCGTGTCCCCGGACGGAGGCCGGCCACGCGCCGAGGGTGGCGCGTGGCCGGGCTTGCCGTACGGGAGGGGT
This sequence comes from Nonomuraea sp. NPDC004354, assembly GCF_053602555.1. Taxonomy (NCBI): domain Bacteria; kingdom Bacillati; phylum Actinomycetota; class Actinomycetes; order Streptosporangiales; family Streptosporangiaceae; genus Nonomuraea; species Nonomuraea sp. NPDC004354. Next base: position 57,837 of record NZ_JBSGDV010000007.1, read on the forward strand.
CAGGACAGGCGCTCGAGCACCATCGCCATGCCCTGGCCGCCGCCCACGCACATGGTCTCGAGGCCCAGGGTCTTGTCGTGGTGCTGCAGGCTGTTGATCAGCGTGGAGGTGATGCGGGCGCCCGTCATGCCGAACGGGTGCCCGACGGCGATGGCGCCGCCGTTGACGTTCAGCCGGCCGATGTCGATGCCGAGGTCGCGGTAGGACGGGATCACCTGCGCGGCGAACGCCTCGTTGATCTCGACCAGGTCGATGTCGGAGATCGACATCCCGGCGCGGGCGAGCGCCTGCTTGGAGGCCTCCACCGGGCCCAGGCCCATGATCTCGGGGGACAGGCCCGTCACGCCCGTGGAGACGATGCGGGCCAGCGGCGTGATGCCCAGCTCGGCGGCCTTGGTGTCGCTCATGACGATCACCGCGGCGGCGCCGTCGTTCAGCGGGCAGCAGTTGCCCGCGGTGACCGTGCCGTCGGGCCGGAAGACCGGCTTGAGCTGCGAGACGGCCTCGTAGGTGGTGCCGGCGCGGGGGCCGTCGTCCTTGCTGACCACCGTGCCGTCGGGCAGCGTGACGGGCGTGATGTCCTTCTGCCAGAAGCCGTCGGCCAGCGCCTTCTCCGCCAGGTTCTGCGAGCGGACGCCGAACTCGTCCTGGTCGGCCCGCGTGACGCCCTTCAGCTGGGCGAGGTTCTCGGCGGTCTGGCCCATCGCGATGTAGATGTCCGGCACCGTGCCGTCCTCGCGCGGGTCACGCCAGGTCTGGCCGCCCTCGGCGAACGTCGCGGTGCGGGCGCGGGCGCCGTCGAAGACCGGGTTCTGCGTGTCGGGCAGGGAGTCGGAGTTGCCCTTCGTGAAGCGGGAGACGGTCTCCACGCCCGCCGACACGAAGACGTCGCCCTCGCCCGCCTTGATGGCGTGGAAGGCCATCCTCGTCGTCTGCAGCGACGACGAGCAGTAGCGGGTGATCGTGGTGCCCGGCACGGTGTCCAGGCCCAGCATCACCGACACCACGCGGGCCATGTTGAAGCCCTGCTCACCGCCCGGCAGGCCGCAGCCGAGCATGATGTCGTCGATCGCGGTCGGGTCGAGCTGCGGCACCTTGGCGAGCGCGGCCTGGATCATCTGGACGGTCAGGTCGTCGGGACGGATCTCCTTCAACGACCCCTTGAAGGCGCGGCCGATCGGCGAACGCGCGGTGGCGACGATGACTGCCTCGGGCATGGGGCTCTCCTGGGTTCGTGTCAGCACTCCAACCGCGAGGTTACCCCTCAGTAGCCCGGATGCCACGACCTGGGGGCCGGAAAACAGAATGTTGTTTTGGGAAGGGGAAGGCCGGGCGGATCCTGGCGCCCGGCCCCCGCTCAGCCGTACATGCCCGGCGCGGCGGCGGTGTCGTCCTTGATGCCGTGCATGCCGCCCTTCTCGTCGCGCCAGAGCCGCCAGCCGTCGTGGCTGCCGGTGAACCAGTGGGGCGGCGCGCCCTCGCCGCTCACCCGCTTGCCGTTCGACAGGTCGAACTCGCAGACCGAGGCGATCGAGTAGAAGCCCGGCGCCTGCCCCTTCAACGGCAGCGGCTTGGGGTCGGTGACGCAGAAGGACCAGCCGCGCTGCTCCTTCACCGGCAGCGGCTTGCCGCCGGCCAGGTCGAAGGCCGAACCGCCGCTGTCGTGCTTGAGGAAGCCGAGGTGCTCCATCTGTCCGGGGAAGGCCAGCCACCAGCCCGAGCCGGGCACCTGGTCGGCGGTGATCTGCCCCATGACGCGGCCCGTCTCGGCGTCGAGCCTGGCGAATCCGCCGTACTGGCCGTGCTGGTCGACGGGGCGGACCACCGGGGCGAAACCGGGGTTGCCGCTCGGGTAGACGCGCACGACCGACGGGCGCATCCAGTTGATCGTGCCGTCCGCGATCTTGATCGAGAACAGCCCGAACGTCGAGACCTTCTTCGTGCGCGAGTCGGTGTACGGCGCGACGTAGCCCACCAGGTTGTCGCCGGTCGCGCCGAACGCCCACCCGCCGGACATGTCGATGCCGGGCCCGAGCGCCTGCTCGATCGGCTGCTGCCACTGCAGCTTGCCGGACTTGAGCTCGTAGGACTCGATCATCGGGTCGCGGGCCAGGCGCAGGAAGACCACCCGGCCGGCGTCGGACCACTCCACCTCGGCGATGCCGGGCAGCTTCCACATCTGCTTGCCCGTGGCCGGGTCGAGCACGACCACCCTGGCCGCCTCGAGCGCGGTGTGCTCCGAGACGCACACGTAGGGGCCGCAGCGCTGCGGCCCGAACGTCGAGTGGATCGGCCTGGTCCACAACTGCTTGCCCGTGCGGGCGTCGCGGGCCACCAGGGTGGCGTTCCACCTGCCCTGCTTGACGGGGTCGAGCGCGACGACGACGCCGTCGACGATCGCGGGCGGCGGCACGCCCATGCCGGGCAGCCGGCCGGCCATCGTGGCCGGCTGGGCCCACAGCTTCCTGCCGGTGGTCAGGTCGAGCGCCACCGTCTCCAACGTGCCGTCGGGCCTCATGGAGGTGGCGGTGGCCACGCCCGCGGCGGTGACCATGCGGCTGACCACGTTGACGTCGGGGTTGTGCCAGGTCGGGAAGTCCGCCGTGGCGGCGTCGCTGCCGGAGCAGGCAGCCAGCGCCACGGTGCCGACGAGGGCGAGAGCCGGTTTCGCGAAGGGCCGGAGCACCGTTATTCCACTCCAATAGGGGCGAGGAGTGACGGCTCAGCCAGGGAGGGTGTCGTCGGGGCGCCGGCGGAACAGCGTCACCCACCTCCCGTGGGGGCCCGTCGCCCGCCCGGCGACCCTGGTCGCGGTGACCTCGGTGCCTGACTCCTCCGCGGCCGTCGCCGCCGCAAGGTAGATCGGTTGCAGTCCTTCGCCACGCCTGGGTCGTGGCTCGGGCCACAACCCCAACGCAGCGCATACAGAAGGTAGCACCGCGTAAGCGGCCTGTGCGTAACCTCGGTCAGATGGATGGTATCGATCGGGTCCGAACATCTCTGTCGGGTTTGTGGCGAATTCCGGCCCCAGGATGTCGGCGAAGGCCACCGTCCTGCCGCCCGCCTCCACCACCGCCACCGTCTGCGCGGCGGCCAGCTGGCGGCTCCACCGCCGCGTCACCCACCGCAACGGCTGCGCGAGCGGCCGCACCGTGCCCAGGTCGGGGCAGGTGCCCACCACGACCTCGACGCCCGCCTCGCGCAGCCGCCGCACCGCCTTGGCCAGATGCCGTACGGCCGTCGCCGGCGGCGTCTGCGTGGTGACGTCGTTGGCGCCGACGAAGATGACCGCCACCTCGGGACGCGCTTTGAGCGCCCTGTCGACCTGGTCGCCGAGCTCGGCCGACGGCGCGCCCGACTGGCCGACGACGGTCAGCGCGACCGGGCGCTCGGCGACGGCGGCCAGGCCGTGCGCCAGCCGTACGCCGGGAGTGTCCTTGGGGTCGTCCATGCCCAGGCCGACCGAGGTGGAGTCGCCCAGCATCGCCAGCCGCAGGGGCACGCCGGGGAAGTCGCCGTAGACGCCGTCGGAGGCGGGACCCTCCGTGCCGTGCGGGCGGCCGATCACCTTCCTGGCGACCAGGCTCTCGGCGACGAGCAGGCCGTAGGCCGTCGCGCCGAGCGCCGTCAACCCGCCGCCGCCGAGGGCCGCCGCTGCCGCTATCCTGCGCGCGGTACGCGCCACCCCGGGAGTCCAGATCACCTCAGCGGCTCCTCTCGAGCTGTCGCGACGGTAGCGTTGTCCATGAGAAACGTGCTGGTATAACCGCTCGGGCGGCTCCCGCGCGATCCTCAGGGTCTGAAACCTAACCGAGGCTCCACCACCCCCTGGGAGCCGCGGCCATCCACAAGCTGATCAAGCTTCGGCAAAGAAGGTGAACACCTCAGTGCGCGTTTACGATTCCCTGATCGAGCTCATGGGGAACACTCCGCTCGTCAGGCTGCACAAGGTCTCCGCCGGCCTGCCCGCACAGGTGCTCGCCAAGGTCGAGTACTTCAATCCGGGCGGCTCGGTGAAGGACCGCATCGCGGTACGGATGATCGAGGCGGCCGAGGCGTCGGGGGCGCTGCGGCCCGGGGGCACGATCGTCGAGCCGACCTCGGGCAACACCGGCGTCGGCCTGGCCATCGTGGCCCAGAGGAAGGGCTACAAGTGCGTCTTCGTCGTGCCCGACAAGGTCGCGCAGGACAAGATCTCGGTGCTGCGGGCCTACGGCGCGGAGGTCGTGGTCTGCCCGACCGCCGTCGCGCCCGACCACCCCGAGTCCTACTACTCGGTCTCCGACCGGCTCGCGCGGGAGATCCCGAACGCGTGGAAGCCCGACCAGTACTCCAACGTCAACAACCCGGAGTCGCACTACCACTCGACGGGCCCCGAGCTGTGGGAGCAGACCGAGGGCAGGATCACGCATTTCGTGGCGGGCGTGGGCACAGGGGGCACCATCAGCGGCACGGGGCGCTACCTCAAGGAGGTCTCCGGCGGCCGGGTGAAGATCATCGGCGCGGACCCCGAGGGCTCGGTCTACTCCGGCGGTACGGGACGCCCGTACCTGGTCGAGGGCGTCGGCGAGGACATCTGGCCCGCGACCTACGACACGACGATCTGCGACTCGATCATCGCGGTGTCCGACAAGGACTCCTTCAACATGACCAGGCGTCTGGCCCGCGAGGAGGGGCTGCTGGTCGGTGGCTCCTGCGGCATGGCCACGGTGGCGGCGCTCCAGGTGGCGGCCCAGGCCGGGCCCGACGACGTGGTGGTCGTGCTGCTGCCTGACGGCGGCCGCGGCTACCTGTCGAAGATCTTCAACGACGACTGGATGGCCGACTACGGGTTCCTGACCACGGCGTCGGAGGACGGGCTGGTGCGTGACGTGCTGTCGCGCAAGAGCGGCACGATGCCGGAGTTCGTCCACGCGCACCCGCACGAGTCGGTGGGCACGGCGATCTCCATCATGCGGGAGTACTCGGTGTCGCAGCTGCCCGTCATGAAGGAGGAGCCGCCGGTCATGGCCGCCGAGGTGGTCGGCTCGATCGTGGAGCGCGACCTGCTGGAGGCGCTGTACCGGGGCAAGCTCGGCTCCGACGACCCGATCGCCGACCACATGTCGCAGCCGCTGCCGATGATCGGCGCGGGCGAGCCGGTCTCGCGGGCGGTCGAGGCGCTGGAGAAGGCGGACGCGGCGGTGGTGCTGGAGGACGGCAAGCCGTCCGGCCTGCTCACCCGCCAGGACCTGCTGGCCTTCCTCGCCAACCACTGACCGCCGGTCCCGAGGACCCCGGCCCGCGTGCCGCGCGGGCCGGGTCCTGCGCCGCGACGCGGCAGGCACCCCGGTCCCCGGTGGGGGCCGGGGTGCTTCGGGTCACGGGTCAGGGCTTCCTGATGGACTCGACCACCGAGCCGAGCCCCTCCGCGGCATGTCCGTCGGCGACCGCGCGGGCGAACAGGTCCCGCAGCGCCTCGGGCAGCGTCACGTCCAGCCCCGCGTCGGCGAACGCGTGCACCACGTGCTCCATCCCCACCGCCTGCATGTGCAGGTTGTTCTGCGCCCCCGGGTAGACCCGCTCCTCCATCTCGCCGGTCAGGATCTTCAGGTACCCCATCGGCCCGTCTCCAGCGATCCCGCCGAACGTCCCCTGGGCGTACGGCAGCAGCTGCGTCACCGGCAGTCCCGCGCTCTGCGCCAGCGCCCCCGCGTACATGTACGCCGTGAGCCCCGCCCAGAACATGAACAGCTGCGACTGGTAGAACAGCATCGCCAGCCCGGGGTCGGCCCCGACGTAGGTCACGTCGCTCAGCGCCTTCAACGTCTCCTCGTGGGCCGTGAGCGCCTCGGACGGCCCGCTGTAGAAGGTGTACGCGCCGGGCTGCCCGATCCCCGGAGGCGGGGTCATGATGCCGCCGGTGACGAGCACGCCTCCCCTGCCCGCCACCCACCCCGCGGCCTCGCGCAGCCTGGCCGGAGCGTCGGAGCTCAGGTTGACCAGCACCTTGCCGGTCAGGTCGACGCCGTCGAGGCTGTCGTACATCGCCTGGTAGTCCACCTGGCTGATCACCATCAGCTCGCCGGCCTCGGCGGGGGAGGCCGCCTCGTGCGCGCCCAGCGCGACCAGGGCCCCGGCCTTGCCCGGCGTCCTGTTCCACACCGTCACCCGGTGGCCCGCCTTCAGGAACGTCTCGGCCATCGCGGAGCCCATCGCGCCGAGGCCGATCACAGTCACATGCGTCGTCATGCCCCCACCCTCGGCCCCGGCCCTACGGGAAACCTTCTGGTTAGCTACGGGTCATGCGTTTCGGAGTGCTGGGACCGCTGGCCGTGTGGGCCGACGACGGGAGCCTCGTGCGGGTGCCCGAGGCGAAGGTCCGCGCGCTGCTGGCCGACCTGCTGGTGCACGAGGGCCGTCCGGTCCCCATGGACAGGCTGATCGACGACCTGTGGGGAGCGCGCCCCTCCGGCAACCCGGTCGGAACGCTGCAGGCGAGGGTGTCGCAGCTGCGCCGGGCGCTCGGCGGCCCGCGAACGGTCGTGCGCGAGCCCGCGGGCTACCGCCTGGCCGGGGCCGAGGTCGACGCCGCCGAGTTCGCGGCGCTGCTGGCGCGGGCGAGGCAGGGCACGCCGCAGGAGCGGGCCCGCCTGCTGGCCGACGCGCTGGCGCTGTGGCGGGGCCCCGCCTACGCCGACCACGCCGACGCGCCGTTCGTCACGGCGGCCGCCGCGCGGCTCGAGGAGGCGCGCCTGACGGCGCTCGAGGACCAGGCCGAGGTACGGCTGGCGCTGGGCGAGCCGGTGGAGCTCGGCGCGCTGGTCGAACGCCACCCGCTGAGGGAGCGGCTGCGCGGGCTGCACCTGCGGGCGCTGTACCGGGCGGGGCGGCAGAGCGACGCGCTGGAGAGCTACACGGAGCTGCGGACCCACCTGGCCGACGAGCTCGGCGTCGACCCCGGCAGGGAGCTCGCGGCGCTGTACGAGGCGATCCTGCGTCACGACCCCTCGCTGGACGGGCCGGTCACGGGCGCTGTCCGCCTGTCCGGAGGCGGCATGCCCGCGCCGCTGACCGAGCTGATCGGCAGGGAGGCGGCGGTCGAGGAGGTGCGCGCCCTGCTCGACGCCGGCCGCCTGGTCACGCTCACCGGCCCTGGCGGCGTGGGCAAGACCCGGCTCGCCCTGGAGAGCGCGGCGGGGGTGGAGGGCGCGCTGCTGGTCGAGCTGGCCGCGACGACCGATCCCGTCCAGGCGGTGATCGAGACGCTGGGCGTCCGCGACGACGGCCCCGCCGCGGGCCCGGTCGAGCGTCTGGTCAGCGCGCTGCGCGACCGGCGGCTGCTGCTCGTCATGGACAACTGCGAGCACGTCGTCGACAGCACCGCCGACCTGGTCTCCACGCTGCTCAGGGCGGCCGGCGGGCTGCGCGTGCTGGCGACGAGCAGGGAGCCGCTGGCCGTCCAGGGGGAGCGGGTGTGGCCGGTGCCGCCGCTGGAGACCGCCCAGGGGGTACGGCTGTTCGCGGCGCGGGCCGTGGCCGCCGATCCCGCCTTCTCGCTCGACGAGGACGACGCCCGGACCGTGGCCACCATCGTGGAGCGCCTCGACGGGCTCCCGCTGGCGGTGGAGCTGGCGGCGACGAGGGTGCGCGCGCTCGGCGTGCGGGAGCTGGCCGCCAGGCTCGACGACCGTTTCAGGGTGCTGGGCGCGCGCCGGAGAGACGCGCCCGGCAGGCAGCGGACGTTGCGCGCGGTCATCGACTGGAGCTGGGAGCTGCTGTCCGAGGCCGAGCGGGTGGTGCTGCGGCGGCTGGCCGTGCACGCGGACGGGTGCCTGCTGGCGGCGGCCGAGCAGGTGTGCGCCGAGCCGGGGGTGGACGTCGTCGCGACGCTCGCCCAGCTGGTCGACAGGTCGCTGGTGAGCCCCGGCCCGCGCTACCGGCTGCTGGAGACGGTCCGGGCCTATGGCCTCGAACGGCTGGCGGAGGCAGGCGAGAGCGCCACGCTGAAGGAGCGGCACGCGGCCTACTACACCGCCCTCGCCGAACGGGCCGACCTGCGCGGGGCCGAGCAGGGCCGGTGGCTGCGCGCGCTCGACGCCGAGGGCGCCAACCTGCGCGCGGCGCTGGAGAGCGAGAGTCACGCGCTGCGGCTGGTGAACGCGCTGGGCTGGTACTGGTTCCTGCGCGGCAGGCGGGGCGAGGCGAGCAGGGCGATCGAGCGGGCGCTGTCGTCCGGCGGTGGCGAGGCGAGCGAGCGGGCGCTGGCCGCGGTGTGGCAGGCGGGGATGACGCTGTCGACCGGTGACGACGCAGGCGCCGTGCCGTACGGGGGGCTGGACCGCGCCGGGGCCGCCTTCGCCGACTGGTTCCTCAGCTACGTGAGATGGGCCTACGGCGACCACCCCGCGCACGAGGCCAGGGTGGAGCGGGCGCTGGCCGCCTACTGCGAGCTGGGCGACCGCTGGGGCGTCGCGGCGGCGCTGGACGTGCGGGCCAAACTGGCGCTCGTCCGCGGCGACCTGGCCGCGATGGAGGCGGACGGCGAGACCAGCCTGGCGATCTTCCAGGAGGTCGGGGACGGCTGGGGCCGGAGCGAGGCGATGGAGACGCTCGGCCTGCTCGCCGAGATCCGCGGCGACTACGCGGAGTCGGCCAGGTGGCGCGGCGAGGGGCTGCGGCTGGCCGAGGAACTGGGGCTGGAGTCGGCCTACCGCCTGTCGGTGCTGGGCAGGACCGCGCTGCTGACGGGCGACTACGCGCTGGCCGACGACTACCACGAGCGAGCGCGCAGGCTCGCCGTCGAGCAGTCGTACAAGTCGGCCGAGGAGCACGCGGTGCTCGGCCTCGGGCTGGGCGCGCGGCGGCAGGGACGGCTGGAGGAGGCCGAGGCGCTGCTGCGTCCCTGGCTGGCCTGGCTGCGGCAGGTGGACGGGCAGCCGGGGCGCGCGCTGATCCTGGCCGAGCTCGGCTTCGCCGCCGAGCAGCGCGGCGACACGGCGACCGCGCTGGCGCTGCACCGCGAGGGCTACGCCGCCGCGCGGGCCAGCGGCGACCCGAGGGCCGTGGCGCTGGCCCTGGAGGGCCTGGCCGGCGCGCTGCCCGGCCGCGACGCGGCCAGGTTCCTCGGGACGGCGGCCGCGATCAGGGAGTCGGTCGGCGCGCCGCTCCCGCCCGCCGAGCGCGGCGACGTCACGCGGATCTCCGCCAGGGCGCGCGCCGAGCTGGGCGAACGGGCCTACGCCGAGGCATGGGCGCTAGGGCAGCGGGAACTCGGCACGCACCTCCCACGCGCCCTCGGCCGTGGGCCCGGCCACCAGCCGGCCGCCCAGCGCCTCGACCCGCTCGGCCATGCCGACCAGTCCGAATCCGCCGCCCAGCCGTGAGATGCGGGGATCGGTGGCCGAGCCGTAGTTGCGCACGCGCAGCACCACCACACGCTCGTAGCGCCGCAGGTCCGCCTCGACCCAGCCGGTGCCGGGAGCGTGGCGGCGGACGTTGGTGAGCGACTCCTGCAGCACCCGGTGCAGCGTCGTCATCACCTCCGGCGGCAGCGTGGCGTCGTCGATGCCCTGCCCGATCTCGAAGGCGACCTGGGGGCCGCTGGCGGCGAAACGCTCGGTCAGCAGGCGCAGGTCGGCCAGCGAGGTGCCGGGCGTGCGGGCCGCCTCGTCCTGCGCGCGCAGCACGCCGACCAGCCGGCGCATCGAGGTGAGCGCGTCGGCCCCCGCGTGGGCGATGGCGTCGAGGGCGGGCACGACCGCCTCCGGCTTGTTCTCGGCCACCGTACGGGCCGCCTGCGCCTGGACGACGATGCCGGTGATGTGGTGGGCGACCAGGTCGTGCAGTTCCCTGGCCAGCTCCAGGCGTTCGGCCCGCCGTACCGCGTGGATGGCCTCGGTGCGGCGCTCCTGCATGAAGCGCAGGTAGCCGCCGACGCCGGCGGCCGTCGCCCAGCCGATGAACAGCAGGAACGAGAAGGCGAGACCGGCGCTCCGGTAGTCGCGCATGCCGCCCTCGGCCATGAGGACGGCCATCGCGACCAGCGACAGCACCGCCGCCCGCGGCACCGGCTCCACGTGTCGCAGGATCCCGATGGTGAGGATGAGCAGCGCGCCGCTCTCGGCCATGCCGGGGAAACCGGCGAAGTCCGTGACACCGAACAGCAGGGAGACCGCCAGCGAGCACGCCATGAGGACGACGAAGCCCTCGACCCGGTAGCGCCTGCGCAACACCACCGCGGCGATGCCGACCGCGCCGCACCCGGGCACCAGGTGCTGCGGGCCGCCCGCGCTGAACGAGGCCACCACGTCGACCATCAGCAGCAGGCCCAGCCAGCCGATCATCGCGATCTCGCTCAGCCGTCTGACCCAGTAGACGAAACGTTTGTTGTCCCCCACGGCACTCGAGCCTAGGCCGGAAGTCGGACCACCCATATCAACCATTCGGCCGAGGGCCCGGCCCGCGGACCAATCCTTCAGCGGAGGCGGCGGCAACCCCCGGCGGCCGATGCTTGAAGCGTCGAAGGGATGAGGGACATGGTGGTAATCGGATTCCTGATGCTGGCTCTCGGGCTCGGCGTGGTGCTGCTGCTCGCGCTGGCCGACCCGGTCCTGCTGTCGAGGATCAACGGCGAGCCCGCCGAGGGCGGCAGCGGCCGCCACATCGAGGCCGACATCGTCCGGCTGCCGCGGCGCTTCCAGGAGCGCGGCGAGGCCGAGGCGGCCTGACGGACACCCCCCTGTGCTCGTCACGGGTGGGCGGTTGGGGGACAAGCCGCCCGTGACGTCGGTGAGGCCCGTGATCGGTTGGGGGACGGATCACGGGCCTCACAGGTTTAGCGTGGTGGGTATGAGCCACGGATTTGAGACTCTGGCCATTCATGCTGGCCAGGAGCCCGACCCGACGACCGGCGCGGTCGTGCCGCCGATCTATGCCACGTCCACCTACAAGCAGGACGGCGTGGGCGGCCTTCGGGGCGGATATGAGTACAGCCGCTCGGCCAACCCGACGCGGACGGCGCTGGAGGAGGCGCTGGCGGCGGTCGAGGGTGGGGCCAGGGGACTGGCGTTCGCCTCCGGCCTGGCGGCCGAGGACACACTGCTGCGCACGGTGTGCAAGCCCAACGACCACGTCGTCATCCCGAACGACGCCTACGGCGGCACCTACCGCCTGTTCGCCAAGGTGCACCAGCGCTGGGACCTGCGCTACGACCCGGTGCCGCTGGGCGACCTCGACGCCGTCGCCGCGGCCATGACGCAGAAGACCAGGATCATCTGGGTCGAGACCCCGACCAACCCGCTGCTCGGCATCGCCGACATCGCCGCGCTCGCGCAGCTGGCGCACGACAACGACGCGCTGCTCGTGGTGGACAACACCTTCGCCTCGCCGTACCTGCAGCAGCCGCTGTCCCTGGGCGCCGACGTGGTGGTGCACTCGACGACGAAGTACGTCGGCGGCCACTCCGACGTGGTCGGCGGCGCGCTGGTCTCGGCGTCCGCGTCGCTGGGCGACGAGCTCGCCTACCACCAGAACGCCATCGGCGGGGTGGCGGGGCCGTTCGACGCGTGGCTGACGCTGCGCGGGCTCAAGACGCTCGGGGTGCGGATGGACCGTCACTGCGACAACGCCGAGCGCGTGGTCGACCTGCTGCTCGCGCACCCGCGCGTCACCCAGGTGCTCTACCCGGGCCTCGACGAGCACCCGGGGCACGAGGTGGCGGCCAAGCAGATGAAGCGTTTCGGCGGCATGGTGTCGTTCAGGGTGGCCGGCGGCGAGCAGGAGGCCGTCGAGATCTGCAACCGGACGAAGCTGTTCACCCTGGGCGAGTCGCTGGGCGGCGTGGAGTCGCTCATCGAGCACCCGGGCAGGATGACGCACGCCTCGGCGGCGGGCTCCCCGCTGGAGGTGCCGTCCGACCTGGTGCGGCTGTCGGTCGGCATCGAGACGGTCGACGACCTGCTGGCCGACCTGACCGAGGCGCTGGGCTAGGCGCCGGGGACGACCATCAGGAACAGGACGACCACGTAGATCAGCGCGATCACGCCGCCGAGCGCGGCGATCCTGCCATTCTCGACCTTCGCGTCGTCGTCCGGGCTCTCGGTGGAGAAGACCCGGACCGCGGCGCGAAGGTCGCGGTCGATGATGAACAGCAGGACGAGGGCGACGAGGAACAGCGTCATCGACGCCGACATGTACCACTGGCCGATGACGCCGAGGCGGATCGCGAGCCAGATGCCGAAGACGAGCACGCCGAGCGAGCCGATGCCGTAGATCCGGGTCATCCGCTGCAGGACCTGCAGGACGGAGGCGTTCTTGGCCCGGATCGCGCGCGGCGCGGCCATGACCACCGCCGTGAGAGGACCGACGGTGAAGATGGCGAATGCGATGTGCAGCAAGAGCAACGTGCTATCCATGGGGCTGACCTTAGCCGCCCGGCGATCTCACCGGGAAACACTCTCTTCCTGGGGATCGTCCTGGTGGTGAGGGCAGCTCATGCACAGCTCGAAGGCCGCGACGGCCACGACCATCACGGCGATGATCACGATCATGGCGAGCATGGCTTCCTCCTTCCCGGAATATCGTCCGTAATGACTAGACGTCGTGGCAATGGAATAAGTTCAGCGCCGGTATGGTTGGTTGTCTGTTTCCCAGGGCACAAGGGGGTGCCGTCGTGGCCGTGAGGCACGTCGAGCCGTACTCGGACGAGTGGGTACGCCAGCCGTTCTCCTATGTCACCCAGGTCGTCGGCGTGCTCGGCGCCGAGGTGGGCGACTGGTGGGAGGGTCCGTGCGACCCGCGCGACGCGACCGTGCGCCTGACCGACGGTTCTGCCCTGGTGTGGGACGAGGAGAGCGGCTGGCGGCTCGGCCGGTTCGTCTCCGGCAGCCGCGGCGCGCACAGCGAGCTCGAAGAGGTGCGCTATCTCGGCCACGGGCTGCTGCCGCGACCGGAACGGGTGCAGGGCGCGCTGGCCGACGCCCGCGCCGGGGTCGGCGCGAGCTCGGCCTGGCGGCCCAGCTACCGTTCGCACCGCAACTGCCGCGACGGGTTCGACGTCGCGCTCAGCTACTACTGCTCCTTGCTCAACGCCTGATCTCGCCCGTCGCAGGTCGGGCAGTCGAAGGGCGCGTGCTGCGCGTTGGTGGCGTACCTGCATCCCGTGTGATCGACGGTGAGCCTGAGAATCCGTCTGGTGCCCGCGTCTAGCGGGCCTGGCGGTGTTCCGGTCGCCGAGCTCCTGCCGTCCTCGTGGTGTATGCCGATGACCACGACGATGAAGATGCCCGCCGCCCCGCTCGCAATGATCAGCGCCAGGATGACGGCTGCTTCCATCAAGAGAGGCCTCCCCTCGGTGTGGGGTGGAATTCGGGGGCGCGGTCCCGGGTGATGCGGCCTCGTTGCCGCGTCCGTTCTCGCGGGGAATCCTGGGTGTAGGATTCAGTTTGGTGAAACCAGTCATACCAATGATTGGTCTCACTCAAACCATCGGAACTCAAAGAGGAGCGATCCGGTGCCCGTCCCGAAGTACCAGCAGCTTGCCGACCGTCTGCGCAAGGCCATCGAGGACGGGCGGTGGGGTCCGGGTGACCAGATCCCGACCGAGGTCGAGCTGAAGGAGTCGTCCGGATTCTCGATCAACACCGTGCGCGAGGCCATCCGGCAGCTGGTGAACCAGGAGCTGCTGGAGAAGCGCCAGGGCGAGGGCACCTTCGTCCGCCGCGCACCCGACACCTTCCCCGTGGTGCTGTCCGACGAGGAGGGCAGGCGCGCGGCCCACCTGCCGGGCGACGCCTACGTCTCCTCCGTCCTGCTGCGCGGCCGCCGTCCCGAGGTGGGCAGGCCGCACGTCGACGTGGTCGACGCCCGCGCCGACGTGGCGGCCAGGCTCGACATCCCGGTCGGCGCCAAGGTCGTCACCAGGGTGCAGCGGCGGTTCGTGGACGGCGTGCCGTGGTCGGTGCAGACCTCCTACTACCCGATGGACATCGCCGACGGCACCGACCTCATCAGGCCCGGCGACATCACCCGGGGCACGATCAAGCTGCTCGAAGACCTCGGGCACCCTCAGGTCGGCTACACCGACGAGCTGACCGCCCGCATGTCCTACGCCGACGAGAGCGCGTTCTTCGGCGTCACCGGCGCGGGAGTGTCCGTGCAGGTCCTCTGGCGCACGGCCTTCGACCCCACGCGCCCGATCAGGCTGACCGTGACCGTCTACCCGGCCGACCGCAACCGTCTCGTCTACCACATCGGGTCCGTCCCGGCGAAGTACCGGGACGGGAGCTCGTGATCCACCCGCGTAGGGCCACGCCGGACGACTTCCCGGCGATCATCGGACTGATCGACAACGCCGCGGCGTGGCTCGCGGGCAAGGACACCGACCAGTGGCAGCGCCCGTGGCCCGACCGGGCGGCCAGGGACGCCAGGGTCCGCGGCGGCATCGCGGATGGGATCACCTGGGTCGAGGAGCGTGACGGGAGGCTCGCGGCCACCGTCACCCTCACCACGACGGTGCAGCGGGAGCTGTGGGCCCACCACGACCCTGACGCCGACGCGCTCTACCTGCACCGGCTGGTCGTCCATCGGGACTTCGCGGGGCGGGGCCTCGGCGCGGAGATCATCGACTGGGCGGCCGCGCGCGGCCCTGGGCTGCTGCGCATCGACGTGTGGCGGACCAACGAGGCGCTGCACAAGTACTACCTGCGGCAGGGCTTCGAGTTCGTCGGGATCTCGCCGCTGCCCGGCTATCCCTCGGCGGCCCTCTTCCAGCGGAAGTTGGTTACATTAGGGTAAAGCCTCCCCCAGCGAAGGGAACAGCATGCGGCCGTACACATCGGAATGGCTCTCGCTGCCTGTCGCCTACGTCGCCGAAGTCGCTCTCGCCGTGGACGCCCTCGAATGGTGGGACGACCCCTTCGACCCCCGCGACGCCACGATCCTGCTGGTCTCCGGGTCCGCGCTGGTCTGGGACGAGGAGAGCGGCTGGCGGCACGGCCGGTTCGTCTCGGGGGAGAAGGGCGTGCGCACCGAGCTGGCCGACCCTCGCTACCTGGGCGGTGGTGTGCTGCCCAGGCCCGCGGACGTGCCCGTCCTGCAGGCCATGGGCGGCAGTCCCGCCAGGCCCGTCTACCGGTCCTACCACGACCACGGCGACGGGCTCGACGAGCGGCTGGCCACCTACACCGTCCCCGCGATCGTCTAGCGGGCCCGGCGCTGGCGCAGGAAGTCGCTGACGACGTACTCGCCCAGGCGGTCGGCGCTGGGGGAGAAGACCCTGCCGCCGTTGCGCCTGGCCACCTCGTCGACGAACTCCTTCAGCCGGTCGTCGCCGGCCAGCATGAACACGTTGATCGTCGCGCGCCGCCTGGTCATCTTGTCGACCTCGGCCAGCGTCAGCTCCAGCGTCTCCGGTGAGGGCGGCCACTCGAAGGCCGAGCGGCCGTTGCGCATCAGGTGCGCGGTGGGCTCGCCGTCGGTGACCACGAGCACGACGGGCTCGAAGTCGGGATGCCGGTCGAGGTGGCGGCCCGCGATGAGCAGGGCGTGGTGCAGGTTCGTGCCCTGGACCATGTCCCAGTCGAGGCCGGCCAGCTCGTCGGGCTGCAGCACCCTGGCGTAGTTGGAGAAGCCGACGATCTGGACGGCGTCCTGCGGGAACTTGGCGGCGACCAGCGCCTGGAGGGCGAGCGCGGTCTGCTTGGCGGCGGCCCAGGTGCCGCGGAGCGCCATCGAGTACGACAGGTCGACGAGCAGGCACACGGCGGCGGCGCTGCGCCGTTCGGTCTCGCTGACCTCGAAGTCGTCGACGGACAGCCGGACCCGCGGGGAGGCGGCACGCGCGCGCCCCCCGAGGCGGTCGTCGGGCCGCCCCACGGCGGGGGCCGGCCGGGGCGCGGTGCGGGCCGCCCGGCCGAGGTCGGTACGGCCGGCCGCGTCGTGCCGGCGGATGCCGTTGACGAGCGTGCGGACCACGTCGATCGGCTGCTCGTCGCCGAAGCGCCACGCGCGCGACGACCCGGTCAGCTCGCCCGCCGCCCCCGCGTCCCGCTGGTCGTGGTCGCCGCGCCGTCCCGCGTCCAGGGAGGAGAAGACGCGCCGCAGCGCCGTCTCGCCGAGGCGGCGCACCGCCTTGGGGGTGAGTTCGAGCTTGCCGCGCCGCCGCAGCAGGTATCCCTGCTGCTCCAGCTCGCGTTCGATCCGCTTCAGCGCCTCCAGGTCGTCGACCGCCGACCGGCCGAGGGCGCGGCGGATGGCGGCCTCGTCGATGTCGTCCAGGCGCGCGCCGGGGTAGTCCTGCCGGAGCGCGGCCTCCAGCTGGGTGAGGTCGGCCAGCTCCTCGAGCGCGGTCACGGCGTCGCCCATGCCCATGGGGTCCTCGCCGGTCAGCCGCTCGGGGGTGGTCCACGCCAGGTCGGGCCTGCGGGCGTAGAGGGAGTCGCCCAGGCGGCGCATCTGCTCGGACAGTCCGGCCTGGTCGAGCGTCTGGTCGATCAGGTTGGCGAGCTCTTCCCGCTGGCGCGGGGTGAGCGAGGCGAGCATGCGCTGGGTGGCGGCGGCCCTGCGGGCGAGGGTGTCGACCAGCTCCTCGAGCGTGCGCGGCCGCTCCGGGAACATGTCGCCATATTTCGACATGAAGGAGTCGAAGTCGGCTTGGGTGTGCTCGCCCCGGGCGTCCCGGTCCAGCATGTCGTTCAGGTCGCTCAGCATCTGCCTGATCCGCTCCATGGCGGCCGGATCAGGGTTGGCCAGCGCGTCGCGCATGCCCTTGAACTGGGTGTCGAGCACCTCCCTGCGCAGCAGGTCGCGCAGCTCCTCGAAGGTCTGCCGCGCCGCAGGCGAGCGCCAGTCGTAGGAGCTCAGCTCCTGGATCGCGCTCGCGGTGTCGTCGGGCAGGGCGTCGAGAGCGGCCTCGCGCAGGCGGGCGTCGTCCGACGGGTCGGGGAACAGCTCGGCCCGCTCCTGCCCGATCGCCTTGTCCAGCAGCGAGCGGGCCCGGTCGAGGGTGCCGTCGAGCCGTCCGCGCTCGCGCAGCTCGCGGCGGCGGCGCCGTACCTCGCGGAGCATGTCGTCCAGGCCCCTGCGGTCCTGCGCGCCCGGCAGGCCGCGCTTGAGCAGGTCACGCAGCGCGTGGACGGGGGTGGACCCGGACAGGATGGCGTCGCCCATCTCGTCCAGCGCCGCCCGCACGTCGTACGGCGGAGCGAGCGGGTCCGGCCCTTCGTGGTACTCGCCATAGCGGTAGGCCATGCGCCCACGCTAACCCGAGATATCCGGCTATGCGTCGCCGAAGACCTCCCAGACCTCCACCAGTTCGCCGCTGAGCGGGTTGTAGTCGGCTTTCACCAGGATCGGGTGCGCCTGCGCCTTCAGCGCGGCGGTGAAGTCGCCGGCCGCGCAGTTCTTCGTGCCGAGCCCGTCGCGGTCGGCGTTGACCGGCCTGCCGGACAGCCAGCCCGCCGAGCACGAGGCGGTGACGCGGTAGAAGCCGAGGGCGTGGGTGTAGCCGAGCTTGCGCCCCTTGAAGGAGACCGTGGTGTCGTCGACGCGCTTGAGCGTGCCGAAGGCGCTCCTGGGCGTGCCCCAGTCGGTCAGGAACTCGCTGACCTTGACCGCCTTCGTGCCCGAGTACTCGATCTTGAGGGGGGCGGGGCCCCGCTGCAGCGTGAAGGCGAGGTCGGCGGGCGTGCACGCCGTCCGGCCCAGGCCGCTGCCGTCGAGCGCGACCCGGCCCTCGGTCTCGACCAGGTCGCAGGCCACGGTGAGCCTGCGGTAGGCCGCCTTGGTGTAGTCGAGCCTGACCTCCTTGGCGCCCGCGACGGCCTTCAGCCGGTAGCGCCGGATCCCGTGCTCCTTGACCAGGGTCGCGCCGGCGGGCGTGATCCTGAGCACGCCCTTGCCGTCGGCCCAGGCGAAGCCGTACGCGACCGAGCCGGAGGTGGCGGCCGAGGCGGCCCCTGGCGTGCAGAGGCCGGCACAGAGCACGGCACTGGCGGTCAGAGCGGGCAGGCGCATGATCTCCCCCGAGGTCGTAGGTGTCATCCTCTAGGACGCCGGAGATCACGCAAATGTTCACCCGAGCGTGTCGGCGGATCAGGTGCGGTAGACGGCCACCCCGTCCATGTCGTCCTTCGACAGCCGGCGCATGAGGTACAGGCCCTCCAGGGCGAACTCCAGGGCCGCGGCCGCGTGCCCCGGCGACTCCTCGCCGGTGCCCATGCCCAGCTTCGACATGATCCTGGCCAGGCCGTCGACGGGCCCGATGCGGCGCAGCAGCTCGGCGGCCGGCACCAGCTCGCCCGACTCCACCTGGGTGCCCGCCGAGAATTTGTCCAGCAGCGGCGTCAGGTCCAGGCCGCCGAGCCTGCCGCGGAAGGTCTCGGCGGTGGCGCGGCGCAGCAGGTGGGCGAGGATCTCGATCTCCCTGCCCTCCTCGCTGACCTCGAACTCCACCTTGCCACGCAGGCTGGGGACGACCGGGGCCAGGTCGCAGACGCGGGTCACCGCGCGCTCCTCGCCGGCGATGGCCGCCCGCCGTACGGCGGAGGCGGCGGCGGTCTCCGCCGCGGCGATGGCGAAGCGCGCCGACACGCCCGAGCGGGCGTCCACGGCGGTCGACTCCCTGACCAGGCGGGTGAAGCGGGCGATGACCTCGACGAGGTGCTCGGGGACGTCGGCGCCGATGTCGGGCATCGACTCCTGGCGGATGAGCGCGAGCTCGTCCTCGATGGTCAGCGGGTAGTGGGTGCGCACCTCGGCGCCGAAGCGGTCCTTCAGCGGGGTGATGATCCGGCCGCGGTTGGTGTAGTCCTCGGGGTTGGCGCTGGCGATGAGCAGGATGTCCAGGGGCAGTCGCAGGTTGTAGCCGCGCACCTGGATGTCGCGCTCCTCCAGCACGTTCAGCAGCGCGACCTGGATGCGCTCGGCGAGGTCGGGCAGCTCGTTGACCGAGAAGACGCCGCGGTTGGTCCGTGGCACCAGGCCGTAGTGGACGGTCTCGGGGTCGCCGAGCGTGCGGCCTTCGGCGATCTTGATCGGGTCGACGTCGCCGATCAGGTCGCCGACCGAGGTGTCCGGCGTGGCAAGCTTCTCGCCGTAACGCCCGTCGCGGTGCTTCCACGCGACGGGCAGCTCGTCGCCGAGCTCGGCGGCCAGCCGTACGCAGCGGGCGCAGACCGGCGCGTACGGGTGGTCGTTGATCTCGCAACCCTCGACCACGGGGGTCCACTCGTCGAGCAGGCCCGTGACCGTGCGGATGAGGCGGGTCTTGCCCTGACCGCGTTCGCCGAGGAGGACCAGGTCGTGACCCGCGAGGAGGGCGCGCTCGAGATGGGGCAGGACGGTGTCGTCGAAGCCCACGATGCCGGGAAAGCGTGTCTCTCCCGCGCGCAGCCTGGCGAGCAGGTTCTCGCGGACCTCGGTCTTGACGCTGCGACGGACGTGACCGCTGTCTCGCAAGTCGCGGAGAATACGAGGCTGATGCACGCGTTCGAGACTACGTCTCCTTGGGGGAATGGGGGAATGTCTTTCGGATTTGACTGATGCGTGACGATAAGGGCGCGTGCTTGTCCTCCCAGTGGGGAGAATCCGCCCGAGGGGCACTCCGAAGCGTGAGGAGGCGAGACGCGTGGCCCTGTTGACGAGCCGGTTCGCGGACGGCCTCGCTGTGGGATCCGACCTGGTCGCCGCCGCGGAGACGGCCGTCCGGCAGGCTCTGGCCGGGCTGAGCGGCCCCGCCGATCTCGTCTGCTTCTTCATCTGCGGGGAGGACCCCGACGACGTGGCCAGAGCGGGGCAACGGGCCATGGCCGTCGCGCCCGCCGCCCACGTCATCGGCTGCAGCGCGACCGGCGTCATCGGCGACGGGCAGGGCGTGGAGCTCACCCCGTCGGTCAGCGCGTGGGCGGCCACGCTCGACGGCGGCCGGCTGACCACGTTCGCGCTGGAGACCCTGACCGCCGAGGACCGGTTCGTGATCATCGGCCTGCCCGAGCGCCAGGCGGACGACAGGGTGGCGATCCTGCTGGCCGACCCCTACAGCTTCCCCACCGACGCCTTCGTCGAGCGCTCCGCCGAGGTGCTCGGCGACCTGCCGCTGATCGGCGGCCTGGCCAACGGGCTGCAGGGCAGGGGCTCGGTACGGCTGTTCGCCGGGGGTGAGGTCTACGACGAGGGCGCCATCGGCGTGCTGCTGGGCGGCGAGGTCAAGGTCAGCACGGTGGTCAGCCAGGGGTGCAGGCCGATCGGCCCGACGATGGTCGTCACCAGCGCGGAGGAGAACCTGCTGCTGGAGCTGGCCGGCCAGCCCGCGCTCGCCAGGCTGGAGGACATCGTCAGCGAGCTCGACGAGGACGACCGCGAGCTGGTCGCCTCGGGACTGCAGATCGGCGTGGCGATGGACGAGTACGCCGAGCACCACGAGCGGGGCGACTTCCTGATCCGCGGCGTCCTGGGCATCGACCCCGAGCGGGAGGCGGTGGCCATCGGGGACGTGGTCGACATCGGCAGGACGGTGCGCTTCCAGGTGCGCGACGCCGCCACCGCCGACGAGGACCTCTACGACCTGCTCGACGCGCACCGCGAGCAACTGGGCAGGATCGACGGCGCGCTCCTGTTCGCCTGCAACGGCAGGGGGTCGGCGATGTTCGGCACCGCCGACCACGACGCGGTGGCGGTGCGCGACACGCTCGGCTCCATCGGCCTGGCGGGCTTCTTCGCCGCGGGAGAGGTGGGGCCCGTGGGCGGCCAGAACCACGTCCACGGGTTCACCGCCTCGATCCTCGTCTTCTCCTCCTGATCTCCGCCGGGCGGGGGTCAGCGCAGCGCGTCGACCGGTTCCATGCGCGCCGCGCGCAGCGACGGGTACAGCCCCGCCAGCAGACCGACCATGGCCCCCGCGAGCGGCGCCACCAGGGCCAGCCGCAGGTCGAGGACCGGGGTCCACTGCTTGGCCGCCGAGACGCCGACGATCGCGACCACGCCGAGGCTGGCCCCGATCACCCCGCCGGTCAGTCCGGTGAGCGTCGACTCCAGCAGGAACTGGGCGGCGATGTGCCGGCGCGCCGCGCCCAGCGAGCGGCGCAGGCCGATCTCGGCGACGCGTTCCATGACGGTCACCAGCGTGACGTTGGCGATGCCGACCGCGCCGACCACGAGCGAGACCAGGCCGAGGATCAGGAACAGCGCGTTGACGTCGTTCTGTACGGCGTCGCGCGCCCTGGTGGGCGACGGCGGCGCGATGACCTGCAGCACGTTCTCGTTGCCGGGGCTGAGCGCGAGCGGCGCCTGCCCGGCGACGAGGTCGGCGGCGCCCAGACTGGTGTTGATGAGCACCCTGGTGACGTCCCTGAGCCCGAACTGCCTGCCGAGCGTGGGCGGGACCATGACCGCGCCGGCGAGGTTCCGCTCCCGTTTCATCCCGCCCAGGATGCCGATCACCGTGTAGGCGTGCTTGCCGATGAAGACGGCGGGCGCGCCCTCCAGGCGGGTGATGCCGAGCATCGCGGCCGCCTGCTCGCCGAGGACGACCACCCTGTCCTTGCGCGCGAGGTGCCCCACGTCGAAGAAGCGGCCCTGGAGCAGGCTGCCCTTGACCGCCTGGGGAAGGCTGGGGCTGGCGGCCACCACGGTCAGGGTCTGGTCGGTGACCCTGGTCGGGTCGACGATCTTGTTGGAGCGCACGCTCAGGTTGGCGCTGTCCTTGGTCTCGGCGACGGCGGCGGCCGACGTCACCCCGCGCAGCCTGGTGACCTGGTCGACGGCGTCCCACTCGACGAGGGCCGTGCGTTCCTCGGGGACCTCGACGGTGATCGCGGTGGCGGTCAGCTCGTCGAACCTGCCGACGATCTGGTTGCCCGCGGTGGCGGCGATGCCGAGCGTGATGACCAGCGTGGTGATGCCGAGCACGGTGCCGAGGGTGGTGAGCGCGGTCCTGACGGGGCGGGCCAGCATGCCGGCCATGGCCTCGTTCAGCAGGTCGCGAAGGTCCACTACTCCTCCACCAGGACGCCGTCGGTGATCCTGACCCTGCGCTTCGCCCGGTCGCTCACCTCGTTCTCGTGGGTGATCACCACGATCGTCAGCCCCTGGTCGCGCAGGTCGTCGAAGAGGTCGAGGACGGCTTCGGTGTTGCGGCTGTCGAGGTTGCCCGTGGGCTCGTCGCACAGCAGCAGCGAGGGGCCGCCCATCAGCGCCCTGGCGATCGCCGCCCGTTGCCGCTCTCCGCCGGACAGCCGGTCGGGCAGGAAGTCCACCCGGTGCGACAGGCCGACGCGCTCGAGCGCCGCCAGCGCTCTGGCCCTGCGGTCCTTGCGCCCGCGCCTGGCGGCGCCGCTCCGGTACACCTCGGCCAGCATCACGTTCTCGGCCACGCTGCGGTGGGGGAGCAGATGGAAGGACTGGAAGACGAAGCCGATACGGCTGCCGCGCAGCCTGGTGCGCTCGCCGTCGGGCAGCTCGGTGGTCTCGATCCCGTCCAGCCGGTAGCTGCCCGAGCTGGGCCGGTCGAGCAGCCCGAGCACGTTGAGCAGCGTGGACTTGCCCGACCCCGAAGGGCCGATGATCGCCATGTAGTCGGTCCGGTGGACGTCGAGCGAGACGCCGGACAGCGCGCGCACGGGCGGGTCGGCGGGGAACTCCCTGCCGACGGCGTTCAGGGCGATGACGGGCTCAGGCACTGTTGACCACCACCCGGTCGCCCTGCTTGAGGTCGCCGGTCACCTCGACCTTGCCGTCGGCGGTGAGGCCGGTGCGCACCTCGACGTCCCTGGTCCTGTCCGGCGCGACCTCCACCCGGACCCGCGCCTTGCCGTCCGCCGAGGTGATGACGGCGGCCACCGGCACGACGAGGACCGCGCTGTCCGTCGCGCCGACGGTCACCTTGACGGTGACCGACGCGCCGGACAGGCCCCTGAGGCCCTTGCCGGACAACGGGCTGATCAGGACCGGTTCCGAGCTCGTCGCCGAGGTGTTCTCACCCGCCTTGGCCTCGCCGGTGGCGAGCTTCGCCTCCTGCCCGAAGGCGGTCAGCCGCGCCGGGAACGTCCTGCCCGCCTCGGTCTCGATGACGGCCGGCATGCCCTCCTTGAGCAGGGTGGCCTCGGTCGCCTCCACCGATCCCGTGACGACGAAGGTCGAGCTGGTCACGGTGGCGATCGCCTTGTCCACGGTCTCGCCGGCCTTGACCGCGGCCTTGTGCAGGCGGGCGGGCAGTCGCGGCAGGAACACCAGTTCGCCCGGCGGGATCGTGGTGCCGTAGCCGCGCAGGTACTCGGCCATCAGCGTCTTCGCCGCGCTGACGTCCTTCCTGGCGTTGGCGACCTTCAGCTTGGCGGGGGACAGCGCGCGGGCCTGCCGCAGTGCCTGCTCGGCGACGGCCACGGCCTCCTCGGCGTCCCGCACGCCCTTGCTCAGCTCGGTCAGCTTCTTCTCGCGGGCCTGCCGTGCCTCCTCCTCGATCCGCCCGTACGCCCTGCGTGCCGCGTCGAGGTCGGCCCGCGCGTTGGACACCTTCAGCTCCAGCAGCGTCGTGTCGGCGGGCGGCTTCGGCGTGGCCGGCGGCGCCGGGGTGGCACCCGGCGCGCCCGGCCCGGTGGCCGGCCCGCTGGTCGGCCCAGTCGTCGGCCCGCTGGTCGGCCCGGTGCTCGGCTCCTGCCTGCCGTTGTCGGCCCTGGCGGCGGCCAGGTCCTGCTCGGCCTGCAGCAGCTTCTCCTCGGCGGCCCGGACGGCGGCGTCGGCGCTCTCGATCCTGGCGATGTCCTCGGGGGTGTGCTCCTGCTCCTTCGCCTGCCGGTGGGCGCGCTCGGCCGCCTTCAGGTCCGCCCGCGCGTTGGTGAGCTTCAGCTTCAACGGCAGGACGTCGCCGCCCTGGTCGAGCGTCTTCTGCTCGACGGCCAGCGTCTCCTGCGCGGTCTGGACGGCCTTGCGCAGCGTGTCGAGCTGCTGGCGGGCCTCCAGCGTGGGTTGCTGGGCCGCGTAGCCCTTCCTGGCGTAGAACCGGGTGACCGCCGCGACGGTGGCCTGGTCGAACACGCCCGTGACGCGCGTGCCGTACCCGAGGCGGCGCAGCGACCGCTGCAGTTGCTCGACGTCGTCGCCCTTGGCGCCGGGTGCGATGGTGCGGTGCATCGGCACCTTGCCCGTCATGGCGAAGACGGGCCTGCCGTTCACCTCCAGGAGGACCCCGCCCTCCCTGATCGTGCCGGGACGGGGCGCGCGGGTGGCGCGCTGGGTGGTGTCCGCGCCACCGGCCGCGCCGCCGACCCCGCCGCCGACCATGCCGGCCAGCGAGACCGGCAGCGGCGAGCCGTACTCGAGGGTGCCGTTGACCACGATCGTGCTGGCCAGCCTGGTGTGCTCGACGGGCGCGGTGACCAGCGACGCCTTGGGCGGCCTGCGCAGCGCCGCCTCGTCGGCGGGCGAGCGCAGTCTGGTGCTGACTCCCCAGCCGACACCGGCGATGGCGATCACGCCGGCGACGGTGCCGACGAGCACCTTGCGGGGGGACTTCACGTCGGAACTCCTTGTTCTCGGGCATGCTGAGGTTCTCGGGCATGCTGAAGTTCTCGGGGGTGCCGAAGTTCTCGGGCATGCCGAAGAGAGCTCGTGGCACTGGAGCCGGGACGAGCCGCTAGCGGAGGCTGCGGCGCCTGGCGCGGAACGGCACGGCGACCGCCGCGCCCGTCAGGACCACCAGCAGGGCGGCATGGGCGATGTCCTGCCTGGCGACGAGCTCGACGGAGGCGTTCTCCCAGAGCACGGCCGTCGCGGGCACCAGGTAGACGCCCGCGGCGACGGCCCAGCGGGGGTCGGCGGTGAGGTGACCGGCGCAGGCGGCGCCGACGAGCAGGACGACCTCCAGGCAGACCCTGGCCATCGCGGTCGGCGAGCCCGCGACGATGTCGAGCCACGCCGGGTCGGCCCCGGCGACCAGCGGCACCGCGGCCAGCCACCACCACGAGCGGGCGCGGGGCCGTTCACGCCTGCTCGCCAGGACCAGCAGCCCGGCGACGATCAGCGCGTTGGAGGTCAGCGGGGCGATCGGGCCGCCGTGGCCGTACAGGGCGGGGCCCGACCACGGCCCGTCGGGGAAGACCGGCAGCAGCGTGGCGTCCAGCCACGGGTGGCCCATGGTGATCGCGGTGACCTTGACGGCGACGGCGCCCGCCACCGGGAGCGCGAGCCTGACGTGGCCGCGCAGGACCAGCACGAAGGCGACGGCCGACAGGGCCAGCCACAACGGGATGCCGCCGGCGTAGGGGATGAGCACCGCGAGGTTGAGCATGGCCAGCGCGACGACGCCCCTGTGCAGCCCGTCCGTCCAGGCGGGCCCCTGTGCCGCCGAGATGACGCGGGCGCGGATCCCCCCGACGACCAGGGCGACCGCCTCGCGTGCCGGAGGTATCGCCCGGCCCGGCTCCGCGCTGTCCAGCAGGATGCCGAGAAGCTCGTCCCCGTGGTCGGCCCGGTAGCCGTTCGGATAGGCCCGCAACAGCCAGCGGTACCGCCGCTCGAGGGTGGTCATGCGAACGTGGCTCCCAGGCTGTGGCGTCCGGTCACCACGGCGGCCGCCTGCTGCATGCGCCTGGCCTCCGCCTCGACGATGCGGTTGCCCTCGTCGGTGATCCTGAAGTAGCGGCGCTTGCGGCCGTTGACGACCTCCTCGCGCTCCACCGCGATGACACTGTTGGCGGCCAGCCGGTCGAGCGCGCCGTAGAGGGTGCCGACGGCCAGCGTGATCCGGCCCTGCGAGAGGTCGACGACCTTCTTGATGATCGCGTGTCCGTGGAGCGGGCCGTCCAGGAGCGCGGCGAGAACGAAGTAGGTCTGCTCACTCAACCCGGATGATCCCTTGGACATAGCGGAGAACGTACTTCGCTCGCCGAAGTATCGTCAAGACCATGCCCGCATCCCGAACTCCTCGTCGACCTTGGCGTCGATCTCGTTCGCCTTCGGCAGGTAAGCCGGGTAGAAGCCCTTGCCGCACTCGAGGTCGTCGAGCGCGATCCTGATCTCCCTGGTGAGGTACGGCCTGGCCTGCGCGGCCGTGAGCGTGGGCTCGTAGACCCGGCCCTCGGGCAGCTTGCTGTCGTCGACGTCGTCGGTCTTGCCGAGGTTCACGACCATGGCGCGGACCTGTTCGTCGCCGCGCACGGCCATCGCGGTCGGGTTGGTCTTGGGTGCCCGGTAGCCCTTGCCCTTCAGGCACTCGGCCATGCTCGCCGCCTTCTCCGCCAGGACGGGGTCGCCGTCGAGGGCGCGGGTCTTGGCCTGGGTCCTGGCCTTGTCCACCTGCTCGTAGTGGTCCATCGACGACGCCACGACCTTTCCGGTGATCTTCTTGATCGCGGCCACGTAGCAGGTCTCGTAGGCGCTGCTGTAGGCCTTGCGCTGCTGCTGGGACAGCGAGCTCTGGATCTTCCAGTTCGGGTTGATCTCCGGGTTCTCCGGCTCGAACATCGGGCTCTCGTACTCCTTGGGGTAGACGTACACGGCGAAGTGCCCGAAGCCGTACTTGCCGCGGACCGACTTCATCGCGGCGTAGTCGCCGCTGCCGGCCGCCTTGCGCTCCTGGCTCAGCGTGCGGCCCTTGGCGACGAAGGCGACGTACTTGAAGCCCTTGCCCTTCATGCAGGTGGCCAGCTCGGCCTCCTTGCGCTGCTCGACTCCCTGGACGGCGGGGCTGGACGCGGCTTGCGTCGCGGTGCCGGCGCATCCGGTGGCCAGGGCGAGGGTCAGGAGCGCCGCCGCGCGCCTCGTCGCCCGAACTCGGCGTTGATCTGGCATGGGGAGGACCATACTTCGCGTGGCGAAGTATGGTCAAGAGCGTTCCGCCGACGCGGGTGGTGGGAGACTGGGCGACATGGTTCTCCCGCAGGTGACCCTCGACGACGTGGTGGCCGCACGCGCCCTCCTGGCGGATGTCGCCGTGCAGACCCCCGTGCTCCGGTCCAGGATCCTGTCGGAGAGCATCGGCGGTCCCGTGCACCTCAAGTGCGAGAACCTCCAGCGCGCGGGCTCGTTCAAGGTGCGCGGCGCCTACGTCCGCATCGCCAGGCTGACCGACGACGAGCGGCGCAAGGGCGTGGTCGCCGCCAGCGCGGGCAACCACGCGCAGGGGGTGGCGCTGGCCTCGGGCCTGGTCGGCACGCACGCCACGGTCTACATGCCGGAGGCCGCGCCGCTGCCCAAGGTGGAGGCGACGCAGGCCTACGGCGCCGAGGTCGTGCTCGGCGGAACCAGCGTCGACGTGGCGCTGGCCAGGGCGAAAGAACACGCACGGCGCACCGGAGCGGTGTTCATCCACCCCTTCGACCACCCCGACGTCATCGCCGGCCAGGGCACGATCGGCCTGGAGATCATCGAACAGCTTCCGGAGGTGGGCACGATCGTGCTCGGCATCGGTGGCGGAGGGCTGGCCGCGGGCGTGGCCCTGGCGGTGAAGTCGCTACGGCCGGGCGTGCGGATCGTCGGCGTGCAGGCCGAGCAGGCCGCCGCCTACCCCGCCTCGCTGGCGCTGGGCGAGCCCGTCGTGGTCGATCCCTCGGGCACCATGGCCGACGGCATCGCGGTGGGCCGCCCCGGCGAGCTGCCGTTCGACATGATCCACTATCTGGTCGACAGCGTGGTGACGGTGTCGGAGGAGGAGATCTCCCGCGCGCTCGTGCTGTGCGTCGAGCGAGGGAAGCTGGTCGTCGAACCCGCCGGCGTGGTGGGGGTGGCGGCGCTGCTCGCGCATCCGCGCACGTTCGAGCCGCCGGTGGTGGCGGTGCTGTCGGGCGGCAACATCGACCCGCTGCTGCTGTCCAACGTGCTACGGCACGGCCTGGCCGCCGCGGGGCGCTACCTCACGGTCAGGATCAGGCTGTCCGACCGGCCTGGCGCGCTGGCCGGCCTGCTCGTCACGCTCGGCGAGCTGCGCGCCAACGTGATCGACATCGTCCACGAGCGGGTCAGCGCCAGCCTGCACGTCGACGAGGTCGAGGTGCGGCTGCAACTGTCGACCCGGGGTCAGGCACACAGCGACGAGGTGCTGGGGGTGCTCACGCGGGAGGGCTACAAGATCTTCGGCTGACGACGGCTACAGGCCGATCAGCGGGCCGTACTCGGCCATCACCCGCGCGTCGATGGAGGACTGCTTGGGCGCGAAGCGGGTGTAGAACTCCTTCCCGCACTCCAGGTCCTGCATGGCCGCCTTGACCTCGCGGTCCAGGTGCGACCTGGCCTGCGCGGCGGTGAGCTCGGGGACGTAGCTGCGACCGTCCGCGTGGTTGGGGAACTGCTGGTCGCCCAGCTTGTTGGACTCGGCCCAGAAGGCGTCGGTGCCTCTCCTGGCGAGCGCGGTCGGCTTGGTCGAGGACACCTTGACCCCCTTGGCGGTGAGGCAGTCGGCGAAACGCCCGGCCAGGGCGAGCAGTTCCGGGTCGCCGTCGATCTCGGTGGCCTCCAGCCTGGCCGAGGCCGCGTTCAACAGGTCCACGGCGTGGTCCGTGGAGGTGACGTCCTTGTTGAGCACCTCCTTGGCGGCCTTGCCGAGACAGGTCTTCTCGGCCTTCCGGTAGGAGGCGAGCTGCGAGGAGTTCAGGTTCATCATGATCTTGTTGTTGGGGTTCTCGGCGATGTCGGCCTCGGCGCCTCCGGCCAGGGGATCCTTGGGGTAGACGTGCATGGCGAACACCCCGAAGCCGTATTTCTGGCGATAGGCCTTCATCCCCTCGTAGGTGGTCCTGTCGGGCTTCGGCTGGCTGGGCCGTACGAAGGGGATGTACTTGAAGCCCTGCTGTTTCATGCAGTCGGCCATGATCTGCTGCATCCTGGGCCGGGGATCAGGCGCCTTGGCGGCGGGGGCGGGGGTGGCGGCCTGCTCGGCCGCGCAGCCCGTGACGAGGGCAAGCGAAAGCAACCACGTGACACGACGCATGGAGAAACTCCGGATCTGTCGGGTGATCAGGTGAACGCGCGCATGCGCGACCCGCGCGGCGCGACGGCCGCGACAAGGGTGAGGAACGCCAGCAGCCCCCAGTAGGCGAGGTCCTGGCGCGACTGGTCCATCAGGTGCTGGGCGAAGGCGGCCGAGCCGGCCACCAGGTAGAGCGCGGCGGCCAGCGCCCAGCGCAGGTCACCGGTCAGGCGTCCGGCCCACACCGCGCCCGCCAGCGTCACGGCCTCGGCCGCGATCCTGACCGTGACGGCGGGGGCGGGTTCGTCGAGCGACATCCAGGCGGGATCGGCCGTCGCCAGCAGGGGTACGGCGGCGAGCCACCACGACGAACGCCTGCGCGGCCGGTCCTCCCGCAGGGCCAGGACCGCCAGCCCGGCGCAGGCCAGCGCGGGCCCGGCGACCGCGCCGAGCGGGCCGCTGAGGCCGTAGAGCGGGTCCGGTGTCAGGAAAGCGGGCTCGACCGGCAGCGGCGTGGCGTCCACGAAGACGACGCCGGTGCTGAGTGCCCACGACTTGATCCCAATGAGCAGCGCCAGCGGTAGCGCCGGCCGTAGCCGGCCCATGACCACCAGGACGAGGGCGAGCGCGGACAGCGCGCACCAGAGCGGGATCGACGCGGCATAGGGCAGCCAGGCCGCCAGGGAGGCCGCGCACAGCGCGGTCACGCCGAGGTGGAGGCCGTCGGACCAGGCCGGAGCGGTGGTGGCCTGCCAGGCCCGCTCCTTCAGGCCGTTGGCCAGCAGGCTCACCACCTCCCTCAGCGGTGGCCTGGAGCGCCGCGGGTCGGTGTGCCCGAGCAGGACGTCCAGCAGTTCCTCGCCGTGCGCCGCGCGGTAGGCGCGCGGGTAGGCCCGGATGAGCCGCCGGTAGCGCCGTTCGAGCGGGCTCACGCCAGGCCCAGGTCGCGGCGGCCTCTGACCACGCTGGCCGCGTGGTGCATGCGCTCGGCCTCGGCCTCGGCGATCGCCCTGCCGCGATCGGTGATGCGGAAGTAGCGGCGGTTGCGGCCGTCGACGACCTCTTCGCGGTCGACGATGAGCGTGCCCTGGGCGGTGAGCCGCTCGAGGATGCCGTAGAGGGTGCTGACCGACGGCTTCACGCGGTCGCGTGACAGCTCGATGACCCGCCCGACGATCGCGTGCCCGTGCAGGGGGCCGTCGAGAAGCGCGGCGAGCACGAAGTACATCGGCTCGCTGACTTCCGTTGATCTTCTCGGCATGGCGATCAAGATACTCCGTTTAACGGAGTGATGACAAGGCCGGCTTTCTCGCCTCGAAGAGCCAGGCGTTGAAGAGGGGATCGAGATCCTTGCCCGACAGCCGCTCGGCGAGAGCGACGAACTGCGGCGTCGTGACGTGACCGTACTTGTGGCGGTCGGCCCACTCCTTGAGGATCCTGAAGAAGACGTCGTCGCCGACGCTCATGCGCAGCGCGTGCAGCGTCATGCCGCCGCGGGTGTAGACCGACTCGTTGAACAGGTCGCCCGGCCGGGCCCGGCCGGGCGGGTAGGCCCACATCGCGTCGCCGGCGGGCCTTGCGTAGTAGCCGTCGAAGGCGCTCTGCGCGCTCGCCCTGCCCTTGTGCTCCGACCACAGCCACTCCGCGTACGTGGCGAAGCCCTCGTTGAGCCACAGGTCCTTCCACCGCTTGATCGACAGGCTGTCGCCGAACCACTGGTGAGCCAGCTCGTGGGCGATGATGCTCTCGTCCGGCCGGAAACCGCCGTACATCGGCTTGGTCTGGTTCTCCAGCGCGTAGCCCGCCGCGAAGTCGTCGACCACGCCGCCCGTCGACGAGAACGGGTAGGGCCCGAACACCGTCGACCAGTAGTCGGTCACCTCGCCGGAGGTCGTGTAGAGGCTGTCGAGCGTCGAGGCGAACTTCGGGTCGGCGGCGGCCAGGTTGGGGATGCCCTTCGCGGTCGTGCCCTGGCGCAGTTCGAACCTGCCCAGCGTCATCGTCGCCAGGTAGGTGGCCATCGGGTGCTTCTCCGACCAGGTGAACGTGGTCTTGCCGGCGCGCGTGACGGGCTGCCCGGTCTGCTCGCCGTTCGCCAGCGCCGTCAGCCCCTGCGGCACGGTCAGCTCGAAGTCGAAGCGCGCCTTGTCGGCGGGGTGGTCGTTGGCCGGGAACCAGGTCTTGGCGCCGTTGGGCTGGCAGGCGACGAAGGCGCCGTCATCGGTCGGCACGAAGCCGTAGGTGCCGAGGTTGCTGGAACCGGTGATCGGCCGGGGCCGGCCCGCGTAGGCGACGGCGACGGTGAAGGCGCGGCCCTCGCGCAACTGCTGGGCCGGGGTCACCGTCAGCTCGTCGCCGCTGCGCGCGACCGTGGCCCGCGCGCCGTCGACCGTGACCTCGGAGACCTGGAACCCCGCGAGGTCGAGATTGAAGCGCGGCAGCGGCTGCGTCGCCTTGGCCTGGATCGAGGCCAGGCCGTTCAGCCGCTTGGCCGCGGGGTCATAGTCGATCTTGAGGTGGTAGCGCGTGACGTCGTAGCCGCCGTTGCCGTCCAGGGGGAAGTCGGGATCGCCGATGCCCCGGCCAGGCTCCCCCGGGCTCGTCACCGGAGCGGGCGGGGCGGACGACGCCGCGGTCCCGTCGAGCGGGGCGCAGGCGACCGCCCCCAGAAGCGTCAGGAGCAGAGCGGAGCGCATGGTCCATCAGCCTACGCGAGCCGCCGCGGCCGGGCACGCATAGTGGCAGCATCGTCACCCGGCGTTCCCATCGGATACGGCGAAGCCCCGGAGCGGCGGCGGCCTGCTCCGGGGCTTCGGCGAGCATGATCGGGCGGACCCTACAGGTTGCCGCGACGCTCCTGCTCGCGCTCGATCGCCTCGAACAGCGCCTTGAAGTTGCCCTTGCCGAAGCCGAGCGAGCCGTGCCGCTCGATCAGCTCGAAGAACACCGTCGGGCGGTCCTGCACGGGCTTGGTGAAGATCTGCAGCAGGTAGCCGTCCTCGTCGCGGTCGACGAGGATCTTGCGCTGCTTCAGCTCCTCGATCGGCGCCCGCACCTCGCCGATCCTGGCGCGCAGCTCGGGGTCGTCGTAGTAGGAGTCGGGGGTGTCGAGGAACTCCACGCCCGCCGCCCTCATGTTGTCGACGGTCGTGAGGATGTCGTTGGTGGCCAGCGCGATGTGCTGCACGCCGGGACCGCCGTAGAACTCCAGGTACTCGTCGATCTGCGACTTCTTGCGGCTGATCGCGGGCTCGTTGAGCGGGAACTTCACCTTGCGGGTGCCGTCCGCGACGACCTTCGACATCAGCGCGGAGTACTCGGTGGCGATGTCGTCGCCGACGAACTCCGCCATGTTGGTGAAGCCCATCACGTTCCGGTAGAACTCCACCCACTCGTCCATCTTGCCGAGCTCGACGTTGCCCACGCAGTGGTCGATCGCCTGGAAGAAGCGCTTGGCCGGGGGCGCCACGATGGGCTCGGCCGCACGGTATCCGGGCAGGTAGGGGCCGGAGTAGTTGGACCGGTCGACCAGGGTGTGCCGGGTCTCGCCGTAGGTGGCGATGGCCGCGACCACGACCTTGCCGTTCTCGTCCTCCAGCGTGTACGGCTCGGCCAGCCCCTTGGCGCCCTTGGCGAGGGCGTGCGCGTAGGCCGCCTCGACGTCGGGCACCTCGATGGCCAGGTCGATCACGCCGTCACCGTGCTCGGCGACGTGGCGGGCCAGGTCGATGCCGTGTCCGTGGTCGCGCCCGCTTCGGCCTTCGTCGGCGCGCTGCGGCCGTACCGACGCGCGGAACTCGAACCGCGCCCCGCCCGAGGCGAGGACGTAGGCCACCTCGTCCCTGCTGCCGTTCTCCGGGCCGCGGTAGGCGACCAGCTTCATCCCGAACGCGGTGGAGTAGTAGTGGGCCGCCTGCTTGGCGTTGCCCACAGCGAACACCACGGCGTCCATGCCCTTGACCGGAAACTCATCGCTCATACCGATAACTCTCAATTTGTATGGACGCCTTGTGCAACTGTTACTTGAACCAGTGGACAATCTGTCCATGACCATCGACGAACTGGACGCCAAACTGCTCAGTCTGCTCTCCACTGAGCCACGCCTCGGAGTTCTGGAGTGTTCGCGCCGGCTCGGCGTGGCCCGCGGAACGGTGCAGGCGCGACTCGACCGGATGATCGCCAGAGGGGTCATCACCGGTTTCGGCCCCGACGTCTCGGCGGCGGCGCTCGGCTACGACGTGACCGCGTTCGTCACCATGGAGATCCGCCAGGTGAGCGGCCACGATCCGGTCGCCGACCAGCTCGCGCGCATCCCGGAGGTGCTGGAGGTCCACACCATCACCGGAGGCAGCGACCTGCTGTGCAGGGTCGTGGCGCGTACCAACGCCGACCTCCAGCGCGTCATCGACCGGATCGTCGCCGTCCAGGGGGTTCTGCGGACTTCCTCGGTGATCGTGCTCGACACTCCGGTCCCATACCGAGTTCTGCCATTGGTCATGGATGTACCACGACGAGGCGTGCGAAAGTCTTAGCATCGTTACCGATCGTTTATTCTTGGCCTTCCGCCAGCTGACGGGGGTTTGCTGAGCGTGCGATCGGGGGGGAGTCTGTGGCGAAGAGCGTGGGCAAACGGCGGATTCTGCGATGGGTGGCCATCGCGTTCGGTGCCGGGATCCTCGCGACGGTCGCGCTGTTCGGCGTCGCATGGGCCATGACGCCCATCCCGGACAGCACCCAGAAGGAAGCCACGGCGCAGGGCTCGGTGATCTACTACCGCGACGGCAAGACGGTCCTGGCCAAGCAGGGCGTCAACCGCAAGAACGTCAAGCTCGCCCAGGTGCCGCCGCACGTCCGCGACGCCGTCATCGCCGCGGAGAACCGCTCCTTCTACACCGACAGCGGCGTGTCGCTGAAGGGCACCGCCCGCGCCGTGTGGTCCACCGTCACGGGACAACAGCTGCAGGGCGGCTCCACGATCACCCAGCAGATGGTCCGCAACTACTACAGCGGCCTGAGCCAGGAACGCTCGATCACCAGGAAGTTCAAGGAGATCCTGATCTCCATCAAGGTCGACCAGTCCAAGTCGAAGGACTGGGTGCTCGAGCAGTACCTCAACACCATCTACTTCGGCAGGGGCGCCAACGGCGTCCAGGCCGCCGCGCAGGCCTACTTCGGCAAGAACGTCGAGAGCCTCACCGTCGCCGAGGGCGCCTACCTGGCCGCGGTCATCCAGCAGCCCAGCAGGTTCGCCGACCCCAAGGGCGGCGACCGCGCCGCCGCCGAGGCGCGCTGGAGGGCGGTCGTCGACGCCATGGTCCAGACGGGCGCCCTGACCGCCGCGGACGCCGCCAAGCAGGACTTCCCCGAGCTCAAGAAGCCCAGGGCCGCCTTCGCGCTCAAGGGTCAGGACCAGGTCATGGTCGACAGGGTGCGCGAGGAGCTCAACGCCCGCGGCTACACCGACGAGCAGATCGACAGCGGCGGCCTGAAGATCGTCACCACCTTCGACAAGAACCTCATGGGCGCCGCCGAGCGCGCGGTGAAGTCCGTGCTGCCGGAGTCCACGTCCACGAAGGTGCGCACCGGCCTGGCCGCGGTCGACCCCGCGACCGGCGAGGTCGTCGCCTTCTACGGCGGAAGCAAGGACCAGTCGTGGGACAACGCCTTCTCCGCGAAGGTGCAGGCCGGTTCGACGTTCAAGCCGTACACGCTGGCCGCCGCGCTCGACAGCGGCCTGCCCCTCTCGACCACGGTCAACGGCAACTCGCCCATCTCCGTGCGCGGCGCCTCCCAGCCGATCCCCAACGACAGCGGGCGTTCCTACGGATACGTCGACCTGATCCGCGCCACCCAGAACTCGGTCAACACCGCCTTCGTCGACCTCGGCCAGAAGGTCGGCCTCGACAAGGTCGCCAAGGTCGCCGAGGCGGCCGGCATCCCCGCCGCCCAACTCGAGGCGCAGCGGGCCTACGCCTCCTTCCCGCTCGGCGTCTCCTCCGTCAGCGCCGTGCAGAACGCCTCAGGCTTCGCCAGCTTCGCCAACGGCGGCGTCCACATGGAAAGCCACGTCGTCAAGTCGGTGACCGACGCCAACGGCAAGAAGTCGGTCATCAAACCCAAGGCGACCACCGTGGTCAGCGAGCAGGCCGCCGCTGACACGATCTACGCCATGGAACACGTCGTCAAGTACGGCACCGGCACCGGCGCCCGCCTCTACGACCGGCCGGTCGCCGGCAAGACCGGCACCACCGACAGCAACGCCGCGGTCTGGTTCAACGGCTTCACCCCGCAACTGGCCACCGCGGTCAACATGTTCCGCGACGACAACAAGACCGTCGAGGTCCCCGGGTACGGCGTGCAGTTCGGCGGCCAGCTGCCCGCCCGCATCTGGAAGGCGTTCATGACGGAGGCGCTCGACGGCGAGCCCGTCGAGCAGTTCCCCCAGCCGTCGCAGTACGGCTACGACCGCTGGGACGACACCCAGGCCCCCCGCGGCGACGACCGCGGCCCCGACACCGGCTACGACGACGGTTACGACACCGGCTACGACCGGCCCCAGGACACGTGGCCGGGCCAGTGGAACGGCGAGCGGCAGGACAACCCGCAGAGCCCCCCGCCGTCCGAGCAGCCGGCCACGCCGCAGAACCCGGTCG
Organism: Nonomuraea sp. NPDC004354; assembly: GCF_053602555.1. Taxonomy (NCBI): domain Bacteria; kingdom Bacillati; phylum Actinomycetota; class Actinomycetes; order Streptosporangiales; family Streptosporangiaceae; genus Nonomuraea; species Nonomuraea sp. NPDC004354. The sequence continues at coordinate 93,366 of NZ_JBSGDV010000007.1, forward strand.
TTCCCGAGGAGACCGACAGGGGCGAGGCCCAGGACACCGAGCCGCCGAACACCGGCCAGCCGGCCGAGCCCGACCGGCTGGACGACGCCTCAACCCGCCCCGGGGGCCGCTAGCTCGGCGAGCAGGCTTCAACCCGTCCCGGGGGCCGCCAGTTCGGCGAGCAGGTCGGCCGGGGTGGTCACCGGGAGGCGGCAGGTGAAGCCCCGGCAGACGTAGGCGGCGGGCGCCCCGCCGACCAGCCCCCGTTCCTCAAGCAACGGCACCCTGACACCGCCCGCGCCACCGTCCACGCCGCTGCCCGCGCCGCCCGCGCCGCCGCTCGTGTCGCTGGCCGCGCCGCCCGCGCCGCCGCTCGTGTCGCTGGCCGCGCCGCCCGCGCCGCCGCTCGTGTCGCTGGCTGCGCCGCCTGCGCCGGTGCTGGTGGGCGCGGGGCCCTCCAGCGGGGCGTCGCCCACGGCGATCACCATGCCCGGCACGTCGGCCAGCAGCGCCGCCCGGTGCAGCGCTCGCCTGCGCGGATCGTCCGCCGGCCCCACGATCGCCACCTCGACCGGCCCGGCCAGCGCGGCCTGCGCCACCGCCAGGCCCCAGCCCGCGAACCTCGCATGCCCCCCGGACAGCACCGACACCGTGCCGAGCGCCGACGCGGCGGCCTCCCGATGCCGCGCCGACCCGGTCAGCGCCGCGTACGACAGCAACGCCCCCGCCGCGGCGAACTGCCCGGACGGCGTGGCGTTGTCCGTCGGATCCTGGGGCCGCTGGAACAGCCGCTCGGCGTCGTCCGCCGTGTCGAAGAAGCCGCCGCGCCCGTCCGCGAAGCGGGACAGGACCACCTCCAGCAGCCGCTCCGCCAGCGCGAACCACCGCACCTCGCCCGTCACCCCGTACAGCGCGAGCAGCCCCTCGGCCAGGTCGGCGTAGTCCTCCAGCACGCCCGCGTTCCGCCCGGCGTGCCCGTCACGGGAGGTCCGCAGCAGCCGGTCGCCGTCGAGGTGCACCCGCTCCAGCAGGGTCGCGGCCTGCCGCGCCGCCTCCACCAGGTCGGGCCGCTCGAACACCGCTCCCGTCTCCGCGAGCGCGGCCACGGCCAGGCCGTTCCACGCCGCGACCACCTTGTCGTCGCGGCCCGGCCGTACCCGCTGGTCCCTGGCCGACATCAGCCGCGACCGCACCCTGGCGAACCGGTCGGCGTCGTCAGGGTCACCGAGCAGCTGCAGCACCGAGGTGCCGTGCTCGAAGGTGCCCGTCACCTCGAACAGCTCGATCGCCCACGCGGCGTCCTCGGGGTCGAGGACCTCCCGCAGCTGGGCGGGCGTCCAGACGTAGAACCTGCCCTCCTCGCCCTCGCTGTCGGCGTCGAGCGCCGAGGCGAAACCGCCCTCGGCGGTGCGCATCTCCCGCAGCAGCCAGTCGGCGGTCTCCAGCGCGACCCGCCTGGCCAGCGGCGCGCCCGAGGACTTCCACCAGTGCGTGTAGACCCTGAGCAGCAGCGCGTTGTCGTAGAGCATCTTCTCGAAGTGAGGGACCACCCACCCGGCGTCGACGCTGTAGCGGGCGAAGCCGCCGCCGAGCTGGTCGTAGATCCCGCCCCGCGCCATCGCCTCCAGCGTCCTGGCCGCCATGTCCCTGGCCGCCACGGCACCGTCGCCCTGGTATCTCAGCAGGAACTCCAGCACCATCGACGGCGGGAACTTGGGCGCGCCGCCGAAGCCGCCGCGCACCGGGTCGAAGGACCGCAGGAGGTTCTCCACGGCCACCGTCAGCGTCTGGGCCGTCGGCACCGGACCGCTCGGCAGCGTCGATCCGCCGGTGAGCGCCTCGACGACCTTCGAGCCCTGCTCCACCACCTGCCGCCGGTCCTCGGTCCACGCGGTGTGCACCCCGACGAGCAGGCGCTGGAACTGGGGCTTCGGGAAGTAGGTTCCGCAGTAGAAGGGGTGGCCCTCCGGCGTCGCGAACACCGTCATCGGCCACCCGCCCTGCTGCGTCATGGCCTGCGTGGCGCTCATGTAGACGGCGTCGACATCGGGCCGCTCCTCGCGGTCGACCTTGACGTTGACGAAGCGCTCGTTCATCAGGCGGGCGGTCTCGACGTCCTCGAAGCTCTCGTGCGCCATGACGTGGCACCAGTGACAGGCCGAGTAGCCGACCGAGATCAGCAGCGGCACGTCGCGCCGTCGCGCCTCCTCGAACGCCTCCTCGCCCCACTCGAACCAGTCGACCGGGTTGTCGGCGTGCTGCTGAAGGTAGGGGCTGGTGGCGTGCTTCAGCCTGTTCATAGGGCCAGCCTCTCACGCTCGCCACCCCCGGCGACCGCCCCGCCGACCACCGCCGTCCCCGCGCCCCCGCAACGCCCAGGCCCTTCCCCTCTCCCGGCGCCACCTGGCCATTCCCACGCCCAGGCCCGCGCTGCCGTCCACGGCGGTCAGGACTCCGGCGCGGGTCTCGGCCGGCTCGGCGATCCTGCGTTCGAGCGCCTCGGCGGAGTGCGGGCCGAGCGTGCTTCCCGCGGCCAGTCCTCCGCCCGGAGCTTTCCGCGTCATTCTCGCGGCCGGCCCTTCATCCGGCCATTCGCGCTGCGTTCGATGTCCGCGACGCCCAGGCTGCTTCTCGGGCGGCGGGCGGGTGCCGGGCCAGGTCGGGCGGGCCCACGGGTCCTCGGTGCGCGGCATGTCGTGGCCTGCCGGTGGGGGTCCGTGACGGCGGGGACCGGAGTCCTGCTGGGCGGCGCGCCCGCGGCGGACGGCACCCCGCGACCGGGGAGGCGCCAGACCGGCTTGCCGTACGGGCCGGGCCGGGAAGGCGGGCCGACTCACGGGAGGCCGGACACCGGCAGACCTGGAGGACGGACCCGGAAGGTGGGGGGATACGCAGAAGAGAGGGCTGGGTGGGTAGGTTACCGAGCGTGGACCTTGACTTCGTGAGCGCTCATGCCGAACGCGCCGCGACCGAGCTGACCCGCAGGGATGTGGCCCGCGCGCTGCTGGCCGTCCCGTCCGGGGTGGCGCTGGTGGCCCTGCCGGACCTGCGGCGGGCGATGTTGGCCGCCGGCAACCCGCTCTCGCCGGTCTTCTGGGACACCGCGAGGGCCACGCTCAGCTCGATCGAGGCCGGCACGGCCACGGTGGGCGACGTGCAACGCTGGCTGGAGGCCACCGGCAGCGAGCCGATCCTGCTCACGCCCAGCTACTTCGTCTGGCCCGAGGAGGACGAGCGCGGCCCGGTCGCCGAGGAGATGTACGCGCTCTTCGTCGCCTACCTGGAGCGGCGCGTCGAGGCGGGCGAGACCGACCCCGACGCCCTGGCGACGGGCGATCCGGCGGCCCGCGCCGCCTACGAGGAGCTGCAGGAGCGCTGGCTCAACACGGCGCTGCCGGACGGCAGGGTGCCGGTGCTGGTGGTGAGCGACGAGCAGGACGAGGAGTTGTTCGCGGCGTGGGACGAGGAGGAGTCCTACGCGCTGGCCGAGCTGCGAAGGATCCTCGACGAGCTGCCCAAACGCCCCGAGCTGCCGGAGCCCGAGCTGCGCCAGGCCGCGGCCAGGCTCAGGGAGGTGCTCGTCTTTCCCGGCTATCCCGGCAACGTGCTGCGGGCGTGCGCCGGGTTCGAGGGCGGGCTCATGCCCGACGACGACAGGGAGCTGTGGCTGTCGGTCGTCGCGGGGATCGCGGGCCCGGTCTCCGACCTGGACGAGGACGTGGACCTGGACCGGGTCCTGGGCCAGGACCAGGAGAAGGACCTGGCGCCTGAGCCGGCGGACGAGGACCTCACCCACGAGGAGGCGGTGCTGGCCGCGCTGTGCGCCATCCATCACGCCGACTGGCTGGCCGCGGTGGCGGCGCTGGCCCGGCTGGGGCCCGGCGTGCTGGCCTCGCCGGAGCGGATCGCCCGGCTCATCGCGGAGTCCGAGGACATCACGGTCGACATGGACGATCCCGACGACCTCGACACCACCGAGACCCTGTTCACCCACGTGACCGAGCTGTGGGCCTACCTGGGCATCGTGGACGAGGACGACGTCCTCACCCCGCTGGGCTGGTGGGGCCTGCCTGCGGCGCTGGAACGGGCCTGGTCGGCGGAGGAATGAGCGCGCGCGGCAGCCACCAGTTCCACCGGCCCACGACCGACACGCGCCGATCCGGCCCGCGCCCGTGACCAGGGCGGCACGGCCACGGTTTCCTCGCTCCCACGTCAGGGGGCGAGGTTCACCGTCACGCTGCCTCGACCAGGTCCTGGTAGTCGGGGTGACGGCTGATCCACTTGGCCACGTACGGGCACAGGGGACGGACCTTCAGCCCGGTGTCCCTGCTCACGTCGAGAGCCCGCCTGACGAGCCGGCCGGCCAGACCCTGCCCCTCGAACTCCGGGGCGACCTCGGTGTGGGTGAACACGATGACCGTGGGCAGCAGCTTGTACTCGGCGAACCCGGCGAGCCTGCCGCCCACGTGGATCTCGAAGCGGGACTCGTCCGGGTTGTCGACGATCGCGATCTCTTCGGTCACTTCTTGTCCAGGTCGGCCTCGTGGGGAACCTCGATCTTCGAGATCTGCTTGTTCATCGACTTGATGAGCAAGAACAGCGCGAATCCCAGGAGTGCCACGACGGTGAAGCCTAGGATGCCCGGGCTCACGTCACCAACGGCGAAGTACGTCACGCCGTCCAGTCTACGTGCGGGCGCACGCGGTCTCCTCGGCGTGTATGCCCGCGAACAGGTCGTCCTCGGGAAGCCTGGTGTCGACCAGCGAGCGCGCGAGGTGGTAGTCCTCGGTCGGCCAGATCTCCTGCTGCAGCTCCCTCGGGCACACGAACCAGAACCCGTCGGGGTCGACCTGGGTGGCGTGCGCCATCAGCGCCTCGTCGCGGGTCTTGAAGAAGTCGCCGCACGGCACCCGCGTCGTCACCGGCCACTTCTGCGGGCGGTCCTCCCAGCGGGCGATCCAGTCGGCGTACGGCGAGCCGATGCCGCGCTTGGTCATCGCCTCGTGCAGCGCCTCGAACCGCTCCTTGGTGAAGCCCATCTGGTAGTAGAGCTTCAGCGGCTGCCAGGGGTCGCCCGCGCCCTGGTAGCGGTCGGGGTCGCCGGCGGCGTCGAAGGCCTCGACCGACACCCTGTTGGTCATGATGTGGTCGGGGTGCGGGTAGCCGCCGTCGTCGTCGTAGGTGAGCATCACGTGCGGCCTGAACTCGCGCACCGCCGCCACCAGCGGCCTGGCGGCCACCTCGAGCGGCTGCAGGGCGAAGCACCCCTCCGGCAGCGCCTCCTCCTCGCTCTCGGGCAGGCCCGAGTCGACGAAACCGAGGAAACGCTGGCTCACTCCGAGGATCTCGCGCGCGCGGTCCATCTCCTTGCGGCGGACCTCGGCGATGTTGGCGACGATCTCGGGCCGGTCCATCTTGGGGTTGAGCACGGAACCGCGCTCACCGCCCGTGAGAGTACAGACGAGGACCTCAACGCCATCCGCGACATAACGCGCCATCGTGGCGGCGCCCTTGCTCGACTCGTCGTCGGGATGGGCGTGGACGGCCATCAGCCTCAGCGTGGCGCTCACTGGCTCGCTGTCTCCTCACATCGGACCGGGTCACTCGCCACAGGAGGTTTACTTCTCCTGGGCGGTCGCGGGGGCGCACCCCCTACAGGCGACAATTGTCTCGGACAACACCGCGGAGTGCAGGGAGATTCCGTCATGGCCACCAGAGATGCCGAGAACGGTCCGGTTCTCGGCACCCCGGACGACTTCATCGACCGCCCGGAACGGCAGGGCAGGCTCGTCGTCCATGTCGTGATCGCGGTACTGGTGGCGATCATCGCTGGCGGATGGGGTTACGTGATGTGGACCGCCACCGGTCAGGCCACGGTCCCGCAGCAGGTCATCGCCTTCGACGCGAGCAGGCCCGACTCCGCCGAGATCACGTTCGGCGTCGGCAGGCCGGCGGACAAGACCGTGGTGTGCCGGTTGAGGGCGACGGATGCCAACCATGTGGAAGTAGGTAGCAAAGAGGTAAGGATTCCGGCCGGTGAGGGGTATATCCAACTGAAGGAGCGCCTGGACACCAGTGCTCAGGCATCCTCAGTCCACATCCAGTCCTGTTATCTCGTATAGTGAGACGTTTGGGGAAGCGTTGAGCGTGTAAAGTTGTTACTCTTTCGCGATTCGCGGACCCAAGTGAACACAGGGCCCCCAAGGAAGCAAGGAGAACCCGTGGCCGACTCTCGCGATGAGAACGTCACCTGGCTGACGCAGGAGGCGTACGACCGCCTGAAGGAGGAGTACGACTACCTCTCGGGCCCGGGTCGTGTTGACATCGCCAAGAAGATCGAGGCTGCTCGTGAAGAGGGCGACCTGCGGGAGAACGGCGGGTACCACGCGGCCAAGGACGAGCAGGGCAAGATCGAGGCTCGTATCTACCATCTCAGGCAGCTCCTCGACAGCGCGAAGGTGGGCGAGGCCCCGAAGACCGAGGGCGTGGTGGGTCCCGGCATGACCGTCACGATCCGCTTCGAGGGCGACGACGACGAGGTCACCTTCCTGCTCGCCTCCCGCGAGGAGACCGGCGCACCCATAGACGTCTACTCGCCCAAGTCGCCGCTCGGCGCCGCGATCAACGGCAAGAAGATCGGCGAGAAGGCGACGTACGCCATGCCCAACGGCCGTCAGAACACGGTCGAGATCCTCGAGGCCGTGCCGTACATCGGCAACTGAATCCCGACCAGCAGATCCGCCGGGCAGCGGGCCCGGCGGATCTTCAGCGTGCGCAGGGAGGAATCAGGCAGGACCTGTCCTTCCTGGTGTACGGCGACCGCCCGCGCACGCCGCGGCCGCCCGGCCCGTACGGCCCGCCCCCGCCCAGGCCGTCCCGCGGCCAGCGGCTGGTGCCCTTCATCGCGGTGACGCTCGCCATGGTGATCGCCGCCGACGTGGCGTTACTCGGTGAGTTCTCCGAGAAGGAGCCGGCCCCGGCCGCCGTGACGGCCACGAAGCTGGCCCCGCGGGAGAACCTGGTCGCCGAGCGCGAGACGGCGCCCCCGGTGCAGCCGCTCGGCAAGCTGCGCAAGCCCAGCGTGTTCGTGGTGACGCGCAAGCCGCTGCGGCGCGCCACGATGGAGAAGGTCGTCAAGGTCAAGGGCATCCAGGCGGTGGAGCTGGCCGACGCCGCCTCCGTCACGATCGACGGCAAGCGGGTGCAGACGCTCGGCGTCGACCCCTCCAGCTTCCGGTCCTACACCCCCAAGGTGACCGCCTCGTCCGACGGCCTGTGGGCCAACATCGCGGGCGGCGACGTCGCCGTCTCCTTCGTCCTCGGCAACGACGGCGGGCTCTCGCTCGGCCGCAGCGTGCCGGGGCCGCGCGGGCAGCTCAGGATCGGCGCCTACGCGACGATGGGCATGGGCGCGGTGGACGCCGTCGTCTCCAGGGACAAGGCCCGCTCCCTCGGTTTCCCGCAGAACAACGCGATCGTGGTCAGCGCCCCGAAGGCCGACACCGCCACGCTGCGCAGGGCGCTGCTGCGGGTGTTGCCGAAGGGCTCGCAGGTGGCCGCGATCAACCCGGTGCTGGCCGCGCCGAAGAAGGTCACGCAGTGGAGTTCGGGCTCGTTCATGACGGCCGCGCAGCTGACCACGGCGCTGCAGGCGGGGGCGGGCAAGCTGGGCCGGCCGTACGTGTGGGGCGCGGAGGGGCCGGACACCTTCGACTGTTCGGGGCTCGTGCAGTGGGCCTTCGCCCAGGCGGGCGTGCGCATGCCGCGCGTCACCCACCAGCAGTGGGTGACCGGGCCGCAGGTGCCGCTGGCGCAGGCGCAGCCCGGCGACCTCATCTTCTGGCGGAGCGACCCCACCAACCCCGGCTACATCTCTCATGTGGCGATTTATTGGGGTAACGGCAAGGTGCTGCAGGCGCCGAGAACCGGTGACGTGGTGAAGATCTCGCCCCTCAGCACGCGCAACCTGGCGGGCGTCGTGCGGGTCAGCCCGGTCATCGCCGCCCGCGTTCGCTGACAGCTTTAGTCCGACGGCACGACTGAGGCTGGCCCTTGTCCGGCAAGTGTGTAATTCTCATTACATGGATACTGACGAAGCAACCAGCACGCTGCGGGCGTGGTTCACGGGCCGGCTGCCCGAGACCTGGTTCACCGGCCCCGTGACCATCGTCCTCGACCGCGAGGAGATCGCCGTCATCGGGACCCTCCCCGAGCCCGAGGCCGGCTCCGACGCCGAGAAGGCCGCCACGATCGACGGCCTCGTCCGGCGCTTCAGGGAAGAGACCCGAGAGCGCCGCATCGAGATCGCCACGGAGGCCGAGCGGAAGTTCCGCCGCAAGGTCTCGTGGGGGGTGACCTGCGGCGACGAGACGGTGATGTTCACCACACTGTCCGTGCCCGTGATGACCAGGCTGCGGCAGTCCGAGCGGCAGGTCCTCGACACCCTGGTCGCCGCCGGCGTGGCCCGCAGCCGCAGCGACGCGCTCGCCTGGTGCGTACGGCTGGTCGGCAAGCACACCGACACCTGGCTGACCGAGTTGCGCGACGCGCTGCAGCATGTCGACCGTATTCGCGCAGCTGGCCCTTCCGGAATGGACTGAACCAATCTCCTGATTGGTTTAGACCTTTCCTCTTGGTCTGGACCAATTAACTTTCTTTAAATCTCTTCTCGGTGGGTAGGTTCCCTCTCCATCAAGGCCGCTGCCTGCGCAAAGGTCTACGCCAATTCGCCTTTGTCGGCATTAGTCGTTAATGATGACGTGGCCCAGATAAGAGTGGAGGAGCCGCTGCCGTGTCCCTTTCCGTTGAAGTACCCAGCCCGACGTCCAACCAGAAATTGGCCGACTGGGTGAACGAGATCGCCGCCCTGACCCAGCCCGCCAGGATCGAGTGGTGCGACGGGTCCGAGGCCGAGTGGACGCGCCTGACGAACCTGCTCGTCGACCAGGGGACCTTCACCCGCCTCGCCAAGAGGCCCAACAGCTTCTACGCCAAGTCCGACCCGAGCGACGTCGCCCGGGTCGAGGACCGCACCTACATCTGCTCCGAGCGCGAGGAGGACGCGGGCCCGACGAACAACTGGATCGCGCCCGCCGAGATGCGCGCGACCTTCGGTGAGCTGTTCAAGGGCTGCATGCGCGGGCGGACGATGTACGTCGTGCCGTTCTGCATGGGACCGCTGGGCGGGGAGATCTCCCAGCTCGGCGTGGAGATCACCGACTCGCCGTACGTGGCGGTGTCCATGCGGATCATGACGCGGATGGGCGCTGAGGCGCTGCGCCTGATCGAGCAGCGTGGAGCGGCGCGAAAGGCCGAAGAGAGCGACGAAGGAGCCAACGAAGGCCGCAGCAAGCGCGACCATGAGCACGGCGACTTCGTCAAGGCCGTCCACTCCGTCGGCGCGCCCCTGGCCGAGGGGCAGCAGGACGTGCCGTGGCCGTGCAACTCGACCAAGTACATCAGCCACTTCCCCGAGACCCGCGAGATCTGGTCGTACGGCTCCGGCTACGGCGGCAACGCGCTGCTCGGCAAGAAGTGCTACGCGCTGCGCATCGCCAGTGTGATGGCCCGCGACGAGGGCTGGCTGGCCGAGCACATGCTCATCCTCAAGCTGACCCCGCCCACGGGCGAGACCCGCTACATCGCCGCCGCCTTCCCGAGCGCCTGCGGCAAGACCAACCTCGCCATGCTCCAGCCGACCGTTCCCGGGTGGAAGGTCGAGACGATCGGCGACGACATCGCCTGGATGCGGTTCGGCGAGGACGGCAGGCTGTACGCCATCAACCCGGAGGCCGGCTTCTTCGGCGTGGCGCCCGGCACCGGCGAGACCACCAACGCCAACGCCGTGAAGACGCTGTGGGGCAACAGCATCTTCACCAACGTCGCGCTCACCGACGACGGCGACGTGTGGTGGGAGGGGCTGACCGACGAGCCGCCGGCGCACCTCACCGACTGGAAGGGCCGCTCGTGGACGCCCGACTCCGAGGAGCCGGCCGCCCACCCGAACGCCCGCTTCACCACCCCGGCGTCCCAGGCGCCGACCATCGCCCCCGAATGGCAGGACCCCAAGGGCGTGCCCATCTCGGCGATCCTGTTCGGCGGCCGCCGCGCCACCGCGGTACCGCTGGTCACCGAGTCGCTGAGCTGGCAGCACGGCGTCTTCCTCGGAGCCAACGTCGCCTCCGAGAAGACCGCCGCCGCCGAGGGCAAGGTCGGCGAGCTGCGCTACGACCCGTTCGCGATGCTGCCGTTCTGCGGCTACAACATGGGCGACTACTTCGGCCACTGGCTGTCCGTCGGCCGCCGCGAGGACGCGCGGCTGCCCCGCATCTACTACGTGAACTGGTTCCGCAAGGACGACGCCGGCCGCTTCATCTGGCCGGGCTTCGGCGAGAACAGCCGCGTGCTGAAGTGGATCGTCGAGCGGCTGAACGGCGAGGCCGAGGCCGTACCGACGCCGATCGGGCTGCTGCCGAGGGAGCTCGACACCGAGGGGCTCGACCTGTCGGAGGAGGACCTGCGCACGCTGCTCACCGTCGACCGTGAGGTGTGGCGGCAGGAGGCGGCCCTGATCCCCGCGCACTTCGAGAAGTTCGGCGACCACCTGCCCAAGGAGCTGTGGGCCGAGTACGAGGCGCTCCTCGACCGGCTGTGATGTCGAGGCCATGCCGGGCGGGGACGGCCCGGCATGGCGGTGGACGGTTCCTCCGCGTGCCATGGGGCATATGCCTGCGCTCTTCCTGCGCGTGCCCGAACTGAGGGAAACTTTTGAGGGGACGCCACGCGTCTCATAAGCACACGGGCCGTCCTTCCCTCAGGGGGCAGTACATGGCATTCGTTCTGTTCTTTCTCGCGTTACTGCTGGCCGTCGCGGTCGCGAAGACCACGTCCTCGCTCCTGCGGGAGCACGCCAGGGTCCGGGAGGTGGCGGCGCACGCCGGCGGCGATCTGGGCCATTACGAGCTCGCCTACCTCGCCGGCGGCCCCCTGCGGGTCGTCAACACCGCGATCGCCCTCCTGGCCAGGGCGGGCGCGCTGCGCGTCTCCCGCGGCGGCCTGGTGCACCCCGTGGCGGGAGCCGACTCGGCCGATCCCGTCGAGCGGGCCGTGCTCGCCGCCGTGGCCGTGCTGCCCGGCGGCATGCCGGTGCACGCGCTGCGCCACGAGGTCGGCACCGGCCCCGCCATGGACGACCTGCGACACCACCTCATGGGGGCCGGCCTGCTCGTGCCCGACGGTTCGCTGGTGCCGGTCCGTACCCACCTGACCCGCGTGAGCGGGTTGTCGGGCCTCGCGGCCATACTCGGGATCTTCACGGCGGTCATGCTCGTCGCCGGCGCCGTGCCCGTCGAGCCGCTCTCCGTGGCGACGGTGCTCATCTGCGCGATCGTCTGGCTGGCCGGCCGGATCGTCGCCCGGCGGCGGCGACGCGCCCTCACCAACATCCTCAGCCATGCCGGGCAGGCGGAGCTGCTCCGTGCCGAGCAACGGCACGTGCGCGGGGCGGCCGCCCCCGACCTCGCCTTCGCCATCGGCGTGCCCGTCGCCCTGTACGGCCTGAGCGAGCTCGACGACGCGACCCTCAGGGACGAACTGGACGAGAAGCACAAGGCCGTCTCGTCATCGAGCTGCGCCTCGGGGTCCTGCGGCGGCGGGTCGGGCTCCGACACCCTCCACGGCGGCGGCGACTTCGGCTCCTCCGACGGCGGCGGCTCCAGCTGTGGCGGCGGGTCCGGTTGCGGCGGCGGGTGCGGTGGCGGCTGCGGCGGCGGGTGACGGGATGCGCCCGATGGACGGCCGGCTCGGCGTGGGCATCGGCTGGCGGCCGGAGATCGACCTGACGGTGGAGCGCCTGCCCGACGTCGACTTCGTCGAGATCGTCGCGGAGAACATCAGGCCGGCCGCGCTGCCCGAGTCGCTGCGCGTCCTGAGGGAAAGAGGCGTCCCCGTGGTCCCGCACGGCGTCGGCCTCGGCCTCGGCGACGCCACCCCGCCGGACCCCGCGCGCCTGGCCCACCTGGCGGCCTGCGCGCAGGCGCTCGACGCGCCGCTGGTGAGCGAGCACCTGGCGTTCGTGCGCGGGGGCGGGATGGAGGCCGGGCACCTGCTGCCGGTCCCGCGCACCCGCGAGACGCTCGCGGTCGTCGCCGACAACATCAGACGCGCCCAGGACGCGCTGCCCGTCCCGCTGGCGCTGGAGAACGTGGCGGCCATCTTCGGCTGGCCGGAGGACGAGCTGACCGAGGCCGAGTTCCTCGGCGAGCTGGTGGCGCGCACCGGGGTCGGGCTGCTGGTCGACGTCGCGAACCTCTACACCAACCAGGTCAACCTCGGCCTGTCCGTGGTCGCGGCGCTGGACACGCTGCCGCTGGCCGCGCTGGCCTACGTGCACGTGGCCGGCGGGCACCTGCACGACGGCGTCTGGCACGACACGCACGCGCAGGCGGTCCCTGAGCAGGTGCTGGAGGTGCTGGAGGAGCTGTGCGCCCGGGTGGCGCCGCCGGGCGTCCTGCTGGAGTGGGACGACCACTACCCGAGCGACGCCGCGCTGGCCGGCGAGCTCGACCGCATCCGCACGGCCATGGCCGCGGGCGCCCGCCGCCTGGCGACCTCGTAGGACCGGGCATGGAGGGTCACGGCAGCATGCAGGCGGGGAGCGGGTCGCAGGCGCTGAGGGAGGCCGGGCCGGAGGAGGTGACGGAGGTGTCGGGAGTGTCGGGGGAGCTGTCGCGGGGTGCCGCGGGGCCCGAGCGGTCGCTGGAGGACGTCAGGGCGCGGCTGGGGGAGGCGCAGGCGAGCGTGGTCGCGGCGCTGGTCGCGGGTGGCGCCCCGCCCGCCGGATTCGACCAGGTACGGCTGGCCGTCCAGGCGCGCAGCCTGCTCGCCAAGCGGCGCGGCATCGTGGCGAGGCTGCGCCCCGACGCCGCCGCGGCAGCGGGGGCCGCGCTGGTGGCCGAGTTCGCCGCCTACGCCGCCGCCCGTACCGAGCCCCCGGCCCGCTACCGTGCCGACGCCGACGACTTCGCCGACTGGCTGCGCGCCCGAGGGATCCTCCACGACCCGCCACCGCGCCGCCGCGGGCGCCTGCCGTTCCCCTGGCGCCGCCGCTGAACCGGGGGACACCCCCCACAGTGCGGGTCGGCCACCCTTCGCCTCGCAGCGGCCCGAGCCTCGGTCCTGCCGTTCTTCCTGGGGCCGCGGTGAGTCCCGGGGAGCTCTTGCCGAGGTCGGCCAGACATCCTATGTTTGCCGCGTGATAGTCGACGCCCACCAGCACTTCTGGAACCTGGAGACCGGCGCCTACTCCTGGCCCACTCCCGACCTGCCGGCGATCCACCGCACCTTCGGCCCCGAGGACCTGGCGCCCGAGCTGGCCGCCGCGGGCGTCGACCGGACGGTCGTGGTCCAGGCCGACGACTCCTTCTGGGAGACCGACGCCATGCTGGCCCACGCCGACGCCCACGACTTCATCGCCGGGGTCGTCGGATGGGTGCCCCTCGACCGCCCGGAGGAAGCCGCCCGAGCGCTCGAGCGCTACACCAGACATCCGAAGTTCGTCGGCGTCCGGCACCTCATCCACACCGAGCCCGATCCCGACTGGCTGATCGGGGAAGCGGTGCTCGACGGGCTCGGACTGCTGGCCGAGGCGGGCGTGCCGTTCGACGTGGTCTCGCTGCTGCCCCGGCATCTGGAGCACGTCGTCACGATCGCCGAGCGGCACCCCACGCTCAACCTCGTCATCGACCACCTGTCCAAGCCCAGGATCGCCGCCGGTGAGCTGGAGCCGTGGGCGTCGCTGCTGCGCGCCGCCGCCGCCTGCCCCACCGTGTACGCCAAGGTGTCGGGTCTGGTCACCGAGGCCGACCACGCCCGCTGGACCGTGGCGGACCTGCGGCCCTACGTGGAGCACGCGGTCGAGGTGTTCGGGCCGGACCGGCTGATGTTCGGCAGCGACTGGCCCGTCTCGCTGCTGGCGGCCGACTACCGGACGGTCTTCACGGTGTACGGGGCGCTTCTCGGGGGGATCGACCGCGACAAGGTGCTCGGCGGGAACGCCGCCCGTTTCTACGGCTTGAGCGCGATGTAGCGGCCCGTCGCAGGCCGGAGGTTCGCGGCTATTTGCGTGGTTTATGCTATTTTGCTACTTTTGGGCCGTTGTGCGACGAGCTGTGACATGTTCGTTGCCGTTTCATTGCCCGGACCGCGCGTCATCTCAGGCCAGTCCGCCGGACGCGCGGCCGCCGAATCCGTATCCACGGAGCCGGGGACCCACTTCCCTTGGGGTGAATCGAGCGCCCGCTCAGCGGCGCCCGTAGGGCACTTCCCAGCCCGAACCCGTCAGCTAACCCGGTAGGCGGCATGGAAGCCAAGGAGCAGACCCTTCATGCCCACGCATCTCACCTACCGGCTGGGACGCGCGCTGCTCGGCGCCGTCATCACCGCGGGCGCCGTGACCGCGGTCGCCACCGGTGCGCAGGCCGCCCCCCAGCCCGGCGTCGTGTCGCCGGTCTCCCGGACCCCCGCTCCGGCCGCCGCCGCGGACGCCCCGGCGGTGCTCGGCCGGGCCGCCCACCTGATCGACGCCAGGACCGGCAAGGTCTACTTCAGCAAGAAGGCCGATCGGCGCATGCCGGTGGCCAGCATCACCAAGGTGATGACCGCCTACACCGTGCTGAAGGAGGCCAAGCCCACGGACGTGGTCAAGGTCACCTCCGCTGACGTGCGCTACGCCTCGAAGGGCGGCGCCTCCGTGGCGTACCTGCGCGCCGGCGACCGGCTCACCGTGGAGGAGATGCTCTACGCCCTGATGCTGCCCTCCGGCGCGGACGCCGCCCACGCGCTGGCCCGCTCGTACGGGCCCGGTGTCGACGCCTTCACGGCGAAGATGAACGCCAACGCCCGCGCGCTCGGGATGAAGGACTCGCTGTACGTCAACCCCGACGGGATGCCCGCCAAGGGCGGCGGCTACTCCACCGCGCGCGACCAGGTACGGCTCGCCCAGGCCGCGCTGGACAACAAGACGATCAAGAAGGTCGGCTCCACCCGGTACCGCTCGCTCCCCGAGACGGCGGAGCACGGCGCCTACTCCTGGCGCAACACCAA
Source organism: Nonomuraea sp. NPDC004354 (assembly GCF_053602555.1). Lineage (NCBI taxonomy): Bacteria > Bacillati > Actinomycetota > Actinomycetes > Streptosporangiales > Streptosporangiaceae > Nonomuraea > Nonomuraea sp. NPDC004354. The sequence continues at coordinate 108,447 of NZ_JBSGDV010000007.1, forward strand.
CCGCCTCCTCGGCACGCCGGGCGCCGTCGGCCTGAAGACCGGCTTCACGCGCGCCGCGGGCTACACCCTCGCCTTCGCGGCCGAGCGTGACGGCCATCGGCTGGTCGGCGTGATCCTGGGAGAGTCCAGCTCCAGCCGCCGCTTCGACACCGCCGAGGCGCTTGTCGACTGGGCGGCGACCAGCGGCAGGCTCTGACCGGCGGGGCGCACGCGCCCCCATGGTCCCGCCGCGTCCGACCACCGCCCGCGGCGACGGATGTGGCGAGCGGGCCGGACGGTTCCACCGTGGCGCTGGAGGCGGCAGCGGATCGCCGACAGCTCGCCAGGAATCCGCCTAAGGGGGCCAGCAGTCTCGAAAGGCGGTGATAATTGCCTGTTAGGTCGTGAGTCGACCACTAAGGCACAGCACCGCTGGGGAGGAACTCCGTGGGCCTGCGCGATCTGGTCTACCGGCTGTACGAGCGCCGGTTGGAGGCCAAGCTGTCCGCCGACAGCGGCGACTTCCCCCGCCATGTCGGGGTCATCATCGACGGCAACCGCCGTTGGGCGCGCGCGATGGGCATGCGCGACGTCAGCAAGGGACACAGGAAGGGCGCCGACAAGATCTCGGAGCTGCTCACCTGGTGCCGTGAGGCGGGCGTGGAGGTCGTCACGGTCTGGATGCTGTCCAGCGACAACCTCAACCGGCCGAAGGAGGAGCTGGAGCCGCTCCTGAGGATCATCGAGGACGTCACTCAGGAGCTCGTGGCCGAGGGCTGGCGCATCATCCCCGTCGGCGCGCTCGACCTCCTCCCCGACCAGACGGCGAATGTCCTGAAAACCGCGAAAGAAACCACATCGCACCGTCCCGGGCTGATTGTGAACGTTGCGGTTGGGTATGGAGGAAGACGTGAGATTGCCGATGCGGTGCGCTCACTCCTCCAGGAGCACGCAAGTAGGGGGGCGAGCATCGAGGACCTGGTCGAGGTCCTCGATGTGGAGCACATCGCGGAGCATCTCTACACTCGCGGTCAGCCCGATCCCGACCTCCTCATCAGGACGTCGGGCGAGCAACGACTGTCAGGCTTCCTGCTCTGGCAGAGCGCCCACTCCGAGTTCTACTTCTGCGAGGCCTACTGGCCTGACTTCCGCAGGGTCGACTTCCTGCGGGCGCTGCGCGACTACGCCGCGAGACACCGGCGTTACGGCTCCTGAGACATGTTCACGAACAGCACGTGAACAGACGCTTGGCCGCTTCGGCGGCGGGTATCCAGGACCTAACGTTGGAAGTGGCCGACCACAGGCCGGTCACTCCGGAGAGGGCCCGCCTTTGCGCACTGACCTGCCGAGGGGGGCCGGTACCCGGCGCCCCACGCGGGGCGCGGGCCCGGTCCGAATTCCCGCCTCGTCTGCAGGGCGCCCCTTCCACGGGCGCCCGGGGGAGAACGTGTGGCAGTGTCCTCGAGCAACAACTCCACCACCAAGCGCACCTACGTGCTGGACACCTCGGTCCTGCTCGCCGACCCGGCGGCGATGACCCGCTTCGCCGAGCATGAGATCGTCCTTCCGATCGTCGTGATCACGGAGCTGGAGGCCAAGCGGCACCATCCCGAGCTCGGCTACTTCGCACGCAAGGCACTGCGCTACCTCGACGACCTGCGGGTGCAGCACGGCAGGCTCGACGAGCCGATGCCGACAGGCGAGGGCACGATCAGGGTCGAGCTGAACCACAGCGACCCCTCGATCCTGCCGGTCGGGTTCAGGCTGGGCGACAACGACACCCGCATCCTCACCGTGGCGCGCACGCTCGCCGCCGAGGGCAAGGACGTCGTGCTGGTGTCCAAGGACCTGCCGCTGCGGGTGAAGGCCGCCTCCATCGGCCTGTCGGCCGAGGAGTACCGCGCCGAGCTGGTCATCGAGTCGGGCTGGACCGGCATGGCCGAGGTCCAGGTCACCACCGACCACGTGGAGACGCTGTTCGAGCACGGCTCCGCCGACCTGGAGGAGGCGCGCGAGCTGCCCACCCACACCGGCCTGCGGCTGCTGTCGGCCAGGGGCTCCGCGCTCGGCAGGGTGCTGCCCGACAAGTCCGTACGGCTGGTCCGGGGCGACCGGGAGGCCTTCGGCCTGCACGGCCGCTCGGCCGAGCAGCGCATCGCCCTCGACCTGCTCATGGACCCCGAGGTGGGCATCGTGTCCCTCGGCGGCAGGGCGGGCACCGGCAAGTCGGCCCTGGCGCTCTGCGCCGGCCTGGAGGCCGTCCTGGAGCGCCGCCAGCACCGCAAGGTCGTGGTCTTCCGCCCGCTCTACGCGGTCGGCGGCCAGGAGCTCGGCTACCTGCCGGGCAGCGAGGGCGAGAAGATGGGCCCGTGGGCGCAGGCCGTCTACGACACGCTGAGCGCGGTGACCACGCCCGAGGTGATCGAGGAGGTCCTCGACAGGGGCATGCTGGAGGTCCTGCCGCTCACCCATATCCGCGGCCGCTCGCTCCACGACGCCTTCGTGATCGTGGACGAGGCGCAGTCGCTGGAGCGCGGGGTGCTGCTGACGGTGCTGAGCAGGATCGGCGCCAACTCCCGCGTCGTGCTGACCCACGACATCGCCCAGCGCGACAACCTCAGGGTCGGCCGGCACGACGGCGTGGTGGCGGTGGTGGAGAAGCTCAAGGGCCATCCGCTGTTCGCCCACATCACGCTGACCAGGTCCGAGCGCTCGCCGATCGCGGCGCTGGTGACCGAGATGCTGGAGGACATCACCCTGTAGAGCGGTGATCAGGAGGGCGCACCCGCGGGGGTCAGGTCGTGGAACTCCGCGCAGGTGCGCCTTCCCGTCGTCGACGAGGCCGACACGGTCCTGGTGATGTTGACCTGCACCTTGGCGATCTCGGGGCGCAGCCGCGCGGTGCAGACGATCTGGGCGAGCGCCGCCCGGCTCAGCTCCCGCTCGCCGGTGAGGGTGACGTACAGGACGAGGCTCTTGTTGTCCGGGTCCATGCGCTGGGTCCGCTGGCCGATGGGCTCGGCGTCCACGGCCTGGTAGCGCATGCCGTACAGGTCGGTGTCCTGGCCGGACTCGACGGGATGGTTGGCGAGGTCCATGAGCGTGCGCATCAGGTCTTCGGGGGTCTTGCTGGCGACCCTGACCTCCTGCAACGCCAGGCGGCCCTTCTTGATGAGGTAGACCTTGGCCCAGATCGGCTCGGTGCTGATCACGGGCGCCGAGGTGAGGACGGTGACCGGGGTGGGCGTGATGCCGCACCCGGTGAGCGTCAGCAGGGCGGCCAGCAGGATCCAGGCGCGTCTCATGCGTGCGGCAGCCAGACCGTGAAGAGGGTGCCGGGACGCTGCGCGCGCACCGAGATCGTGCCGCCGTGCAGCTGGGCGTTGGCCCGCGCGATGGACAGGCCGAGCCCGCTGCCCTGGCTGCGGACGCGCCCCGTGCCCGCCTTGAAGAAGCGGTCGAAGACGTGCGGGATGGCCTCGGCGGGGATGCCGTCGCCGTGGTCGCGCACCTTCACCTCCAGCCCGTTCATGGTGCTGCGGGCGGTGACCAGCACCGGCGGGCCACCGTGTTTGAGGGCGTTGCCCACCAGGTTGGCGACGATGACGTCGAACCTGCGGGGGTCGAGGTTGACGACGGCTCCGGTGGGCGCCTGCACGCTGACCCGCTCGCTCCAGCCGCGCACTTCCAGGCTGTCGCTGATGGCGTCGGCGACGTCGACGGACTCCAGCGCCAGCGTGGCCGTTCCCGCGTCGAACCTGCTGACCTCGATGAGGTGCTCCACCAGCTCCCTCAGCCGCTCCATCTCCGACAGCACCAGCCTGACGGCCTTCGCGGGCTGCTCGGGCAGGCGGTCGGCCTCCTCCGCGAGCATGTCGGCCACCGCGGTCATCGCGGTGAGCGGGGTGCGCAGCTCGTGGGAGACGTCGGCGACGAACCTGCGTGACATGGCCTCCAACGCGCGCAGCTCCGAGACGCTCAGCTCCAGCGCCGCGGCGGCGTCGTTGAAGTGCGCCGTCAGCTCCGACAGCTCGTCCTTGCCCCGGACCGGCAGCCGCGTGTCCAGCCGGCCGCGGCCGAGCGCCTGGGCGGCCGCGCTGAGCCTGCCCACGGGAAGCAGCACGTGCCTGGCCGACACCAGGGCCACGGTCAGCGCGATCAGCAGGGTGATGGCGCCGGCCTGGGCGAAGGCGTCCCTGAGGTTGGACAGCGTCCGCTCCTCCTCGGCCAGCGACACGTACTCGTAGACCAGCAGCCCGGTCGGCCTGGGGACGTCGTCGGTCCCGGCGCGGTAGACCTGCGTGCCGAGGACGAGCCAGAGCTCGCCGTCGATGATCCTGCGCTGGCTGACCAGCTTGCGCAGTGCCTGGCCGCGCAGCTCTCCCGACACGTCGTCGGGGCCGAACGCGCCCGTCTCGTCGCGGTAGTAGAGGCCCTGGTACTCCAGGAGCGCGTGGCGGTCGGGCCCGGACAGGGCGTTGGCGAGGTTGTTCAGCTCCTCGCCGCTCGGCGGCACCTCGCCGGGGCGCAGCTCGCCGACGGCGAAGTCGATGCGCCGCAGGTCCTTGGTGAGGTCGTCGACGGCGTTCCTGGTGGTCCTCTCGATCAGCGCGCCCTTGGCCAGCCCGAAGCCGATGCCCGCGACCAGGGCGGAGGCGGCGACGGCGACGAGGGTGAAGGTGATGACGAGCCGGCCGCGCAGGCCGGTGAGAAACGCGATCACGGCGGGCTGAACCGGTAGCCGAATCCCCGCACGGTGTGGATGAACGTCGGCTCGGCGGGCCTGGGCTCGATCTTCGCGCGCACCCGCTGGACGCAGGCGTCGACCAGGCGGGAGTCGGCCACGTGGGTGTGGTCCCAGACCGCGCGCAGCAGGTAGCGCCGGTTGAGCACCTGGCCGGGGTGGCGGACCAGCTCCAGCAGCAGCCGCAGCTCGGTGGGCGTGAGGTGGATCTCCTTGCCCGCCAGGCTGACCTTGAGCGCGCCCCTGTCGACGACCAGGTCGCCGAAGGTGATGCGGTCGGAGGTGGCCGACTCGGCCCTGCGCAGGATCGCCCTGATGCGCGCGTCGAGCACGCGCGGCTCGACCGGCTTGACCACGTAGTCGTCGGCGCCCGCCTCCAGGCCGACGACCACGTCGAGGTCGTCGCCCCTGGCTGTGAGAATGATGACGGGCAACTGGTCGAGCTTGCGGATACGCCGGCACACCTCGACGCCGTCGATGCCGGGGAGCATGACGTCGAGGATGGCGATCTCGGGCCGGCGCGACCTGACGTGGTCGAGTGCCTCCTCGCCGGTCGCGTAGGAGGTGACGGAATGACCTTGGCGGGTCAGTGCCAGCTCGAGCGCGGTCCGAACGGAGGGGTCGTCTTCGACGAGGAGGATTCCTGCCACGCGCACATTATTCTTCCGACTTGGGGAGATGCGTTCCGTGTCACGAAACTGTGACACGCCACGCACAAGACTACAAAGAACACCAGGCAGCCTGAGGGGGGACCTCCCCTCGGCACGGGGGTGCGAGGGGCGGACCCCCCTCTGTGTGACGAAAATCACATGATCCGAAAAGTCCTGGTTGGTCAAGGGAACTCCAACCGAATGCCACGTTCGGGTTGCGCAGCACCCCCCAAGTCAGGGCAAGCTCATAGGTCGTGAACCCAGGTCCGCAGTTGAGCGAGCACCCCGCGCCCGAGGTGCCCCGCGGTCGCCGCCGCCCGCCACGTTCCCCCAAGCAGTCGGCCAAGCGCGCTGTGATCATCGGGCTCACACTCGTCGTCGTTCTCGGCGGCGGCGGTTACACCGCCTACACCGCCTACCAGAACGCCACGGCCCCGCCCCAGGCCCCGCTCTCCCTGCCGGAGCTGAACGGCCTGCTCGGCGGCGACCCCTTCGCCCCCGACCCCAGCGCCGACGTCCTCAAGGAGGCGGCGGTCAGCGCCATGCGCAAGGACCAGCTCGCCGCCAGCCGCAAGGGCAAGCCCAAGCTCAACCCGATCGAGGTGGCCGAGCAGGGCCCCGGCGGCAACGGCATTCCCGCGGCCAACTTCCCGCCCGGCAGCACCCCCTCGCCGGGCAGCAACAAGGCCGTCGCCAAGGAGATGCTGGCGGGCTTCGGTTTCGGCGCCGACCAGTGGGGCTGCCTGGAGAAGCTCTGGCAGAAGGAAAGCGGCTGGAACGAGCGCGCCATGAACCGCTACTCCGGCGCCTACGGCATCCCGCAGTCGCTGCCGGGCAGCAAGATGGCCAGCGCGGGCGCCGACTGGCAGACCAATGCCGCCACCCAGATCAAGTGGGGTCTGGGTTACATCAAGGGTCGGTACGGCACACCCTGTGGCGCGTGGGGCCATTCCACGGCAACGGGCTGGTACTGACACTCCCAGTGATGGGCAAGCCTGCTCGCCGCGGCTGACCGGACGGCTCACGCTGACCGTGTGAAGGTCAGCGTGATCGTGAATGTCCACAATCCAGGCGATACAGCCGACGCGTGCATCCGCTCGGTGCTCGAGCAGACGCTGCCGCAGGACCAGTACGAAGTGATCTTCGTGGACGACGGCTCCACGGACGGCACCGCCGAGCGGCTCGACACGGTCGCCTCCGTGCGGCGCAACGTGCGCGTCCTGCACCTGCCGCGCACGGGCTCGGCCATGCGCGGCCGTAACGTGGGCATGGCCAGCGCCAGGGGCGATTACGTCTACCTGCTCGACCAGGCCGACCGGCTGGAGCGCGACGCCCTGGCGCTGATGCACGAGCGCGCCGTCGAGACGGAGGCCGACGTGCTGGTCGGCCGGCTCGTCAGGGACGACGGGCCGCCGATGGTCGCCTTCGAGGCCAACCGGGAGCGGGCCGACATCCTGCGCGACAGGTTGCTCACCCTGCTCACCCCGCACAAGCTCTACCGCAGGGCCTTCCTCGAGGAGGAACGGCTCGGCTTCGCCGTGTCCGGGGGGAAGGTGGCCGAGCAGGCCTTCTCGCTCGCCGCCTACCTGCGGGCCAAGGTCATCGCCGTGCTGGCCGACGAGGTGTGCTGCCACCTGGGCGAGCAGCGGGAGGAGCCGGACGACCCCCCGGTCGTGCTCACCGAGCTACGCGCGCTGCTCGACGTCATCGACAGCGGCACGGAAGAGGGGCGGCAGCGCGACCGGATCTACGCCTTCTGGTTCCGCTCGATGGTGCTGCGGCCGTTCCTCAGCCCCAGGTTCGCCGGGTCGTCCGTCGACAGGGGCCTCATCTTCACGATGTTCAGGGAACTGATCCTGGAGCGGTTCCCCGAGCGGCTGGACCGCTATCTGCCCGTCCACCTGCGCGCCGTCGCGTCCATGATGCGCGCGGGCCGCCTGGACCAGCTCGTCAGCTTCGCCAACGAGTCGCGGCGCGCCGAGCTGTGGGCCGAACTGGGCGACGTGCGCTGGTCGGACGAGGTGCTGGAGCTCGGCCTCGAGGTGGAGATCCACACCTCCGCAGACGAGCCCGCGAGATTCCGCGAGGAGGAGGGCCGGCTGTACTGGCGTCCGCCCGGCTCGGTCGACCAGACGCTGCTGCCCGACTCGGTCACGGACGTCACCGAGGCCGTCGAGCGGGCCCACATCGAGGTCTACGTCAAGCACGACAAGACCGGCGACGTCTACTTCGTCCCGGTGGTCTGCGAGGTCGTGCGCATCAGGGAACGCGGCAGGGTCAGGGTCCAGGTGCACGGGCAGGCGCGTCTGGACGTCGCCACCGCCGCGCTCGGCGAGGCGTTGCCGTCCGGCCTCTGGGCGGTCCACGTCAGGATGTACGGCGGGGCGCACCGCGCGTCGGCCAGGGTCAGGCACGCCGACGGGCAACCGTCCACCTGCCTGGGCGTGCTGGCCGAGCGGCCGCGGCGGCGGCTGATCGTGCCGTGCTGGAGCGACGAGGGCGAGCTCAGCCTGTGCATCGAGCCGCGGACGTTCGCCGACTCGATCGCGCTCGTCTCCCGCGGCACGACGGTCACCAGGCGGGAGGGCCACGTCTACGTGGTGGTGCCGGTGCCGTACGTGCCGCCGAGCGGCGGGCCCGCCATGGAGCTCGTGCTGCGCGGCACCGGCCGCCGCAAACGGGAGGTCAGCGTGCCCGCGCTGGTCGAGCCCGGGCTGCCCGGCAAGACCGCGGGGCAGCTGATCGCGAAGGTGCCCATGGCCCGGCTGCCCGGCAAGGACCAGATCGGCCCAGGGAGGTGGACGTCGTCGCTGCGCACCGACGAGCAGGAGACGGGGCTGCGTTTCGCGCTGGAGGTGCGCGGCGGCAGTATCCAGGTCACGCCGACCGCGCCCGTCGAACTCCCGCGCGACCCCATGGGCGGCGACACGCTGCTGCGCAGGCTGGCCCGTCGCGTGCCAGGCGCACGGCACGCCGTACGGCTGGCACGGGCGGGCAGGCACCGTTACCTGCGCGACTGAAGGTGCTCCACGAGATGCCCGCGGAACTCCTCGGGCTGTTCGATGTGGGGGCTGTGGCCGCAGTCGGCCAGCACGACCTCGCGGTAGTCGCCGTAGCGTTCCAGCGCCGCCCTGGTCTGGGCGACCATGGGCTGCGCCGGGGTGCCGGGCGAGCCGGGCACGACACCGAGCTGCCCGAGGTGGGCCAGGTCGAACGGCGAGCCGTCGGCGACGATCACGTCGTCGGCGCCCCTGATCCACAGGATGGGCGGCTTGGGGTCGATGGTGTGCAGGTCGTCGATGCGGAAGTGGACCGGGGCCAGGGCGTTGAGCACGCCGCGGGTGCCCGGCCGCACGCCCGGCCAGGCCTCGGACGTCACGGCGTCACCCGGGTAGTTGTCCTCGCCGACCCTGGTGGACAGCATCGAGGCCACGTAGAAGTCCTCGTCGGCGACCGGCTTGGCGACGTAGGCCGAGCGGAAGACCACGCGGGGCGAGGTGGGCGCCTCGTCCGACAGGTCGCCCGCGGCGAGCCTGGCGACGAAGTCCGGGTTCGCGGCGCCCGCGCCCGACCCGGTGCCGTCGGCGTGGGTGAGCAGGCCCTCGGCGCCCTCCGTGCCGCTGTAGCCGTACGGGGAGACGGGGTTGACCAGGGTGAGCGAGCGGACCATCGCCGGCCGGTCACGCAGGAGCTGCAGGATGATGCCGCCCCCCATGCTCCAGCCGACGAGGTGCACCGGGCCCAGCCCCATGGCCTCGATCAGCTCGGCCAGGTCGTCGGAGAAGTCGCGCAGGCCGCGCGTCGCGTCGACCGGCGCGGGATCGCTGTCGCCGAAGCCGCGCAGGTCCACCGCCAGCGGCCGGTACGGCTGCGGCAGGGCGGCCAGGCTGTCGCGCCAGAAGGCCGCCGACGAGACGTTGCCGTGGACGAACAGCACGGGCTCGCCCTCGTCGCGCGGTCCGGTCAGGACGTTGTGGGTGAGCCGTGCGGTGGTGACCTTCATGCGACGACCTTTCCTTCCGCCAGGTCGCTGCCCTGCGTTTCACGGGCGGCGTAGACGGCGAACAGCGTAAGGGCCGCGGCTGCGGCCAGGTAGACGGCGATCGGCACCCAGGTGCCGAAGTCCTGGAGCAGCTTGACGGCGATGATCGGGGCCAGCGCGCCCGCCACGATGGCCGACAGCTGCGCGCCGATCGACACGCCGGTGTAGCGCATCCTGGTGCCGAACAGCTCGGAGAAGAAGGCGGCCTGCGGGCCGTACATCATGCCGTGGAACAGCAGGCCCACGGTCACCGCCAGCGTGATGGCCAGGAAGCCGCCGGTGTTGATGAGCGGGAAGAAGGCGAAGATCCACACGCCGACGCCCGCCGCGCCCACCAGGTACATCGGGCGGCGGCCGACGCGGTCCGACAGCGCGCCCCACAGCGGGATGGTGACGAAGTGGATCGCCGAGGCGATGAGCACGGCGTTCAGGATGGTCGGCTTGTCCAGCTTCACGACGGTCGTGCCGTAGGTGATGACGAACACGGTGATCAGGTAGAACGAGATGTTCTCGGCCATGCGGGCGCCGATGGCGATCAGCACGTCCCGCCAGTGGTACTTGAGCACGGCCGCGAGCGGCGTCTTGTCCTCCAGGGGCGGGGCCTGCTGGAAGACCGGCGACTCGCTGATGGACAGCCGGATCCACAGCCCGATCAGCACCAGCACGCCCGACAGCAGGAACGGCACCCGCCAACCCCAGGACAAAAACGCCTCGTCGGACTGGAAGGCCGCCAGCAGCGCGAGCACGCCGGTGGCCAGCAGGTTGCCGCCCGGCGCGCCGGCCTGCGGCCACGAGGCCCAGAAGCCCCGGCGGCTGGAGTCGCCGTGCTCGGAGACGATGAGGACCGCGCCGCCCCACTCGCCGCCGAGCGCGAAGCCCTGCACCAGGCGCAGCGCGGTCAGCAGCACCGGCGCGCCCGCGCCGATGGCGGCGTGGGTGGGCAGGCAGCCGATCAGGAAGGTCGCGATGCCCATCATGAGCAGGCTGATGACCAGCAGCGTCTTGCGGCCGAGCCGGTCGCCGAAGTGGCCGAAGACCAGGCCGCCGAGGGGGCGGGCGACGAAGCCGACGGCGTAGGTGAGGAAGGCCAGCAGGGTGCCGGTCAGCGGGTCGGACTCGGGGAAGAACAGCTTGTTGAACACGAGGGCCGCGGCCGAGCCGTACAGGAAGAAGTCGTACCACTCGATGGTGGTGCCGATCAGGCTCGCGGCCACGATCTTTTTGATGCTCATGAGCTTTCGCCTGTCTGGGGGAGTGGGGGGTTGTTGCTCACGGTAAGGAGTGACCGGCATCACTCATATGGGCGCGCGCCCCATACTCGGCGGGGGTGATATGTGGGTCAGCCGCTGAGGCGGTGCAGGCGGAGCGCCAGCTGGATCTCCAGCGCCCGCTCCGGCTCCTGCCAGCCGTCGCCGAGGAGCTGGGCGACGCGGTCCAGGCGCTGGGTGACGGTGTTGACGTGGATGTGCATGACCTCGGCCGTGCGCGAGGGGGAGCCGCCCGAGCCGAAGTAGGCGGCGAGCGTCTTCAGCAGCGCCGTGCCCCTGCGCTCGTCGTAGTCGACGACGGGCCCGAGCGTGCCGGTGACGAAGGCGCCCACGTCGCGGCCCTCGCCGATGAGCAGCCCGACGAAGCCGAGCTCGGCGGCGCTCGCGCCGTCGCCGGCCCGGCCGAGCGCCAGCAGCGACTCGGCGCAGCGCAGCGCCTCCCTGTGGGCGCGCGGGACCTGCGTCGGGTCGCTGATCGGGCCGGTCGCGCCCGCCGTGGCGGACGAGCCGAGCGAGACGGTCAGCTCCGCGGCGACGCGCTGCGCCAGCGCGCCCGGATCGGTGCCGGGCAGCAGCAGCACCACCTCCTGGCCGCGCGCGGCGGCCAGCCCGCCGGAGAGCGTGGCCTGCGAGGAGGCCCAGAAGGCGGCCCGCTCGCGCTGCCCCTCGTGCCTGGCCACCACGACCACGTGCGGCGCGGCCAGGTCGACGCCGAGCCGGCGGGCGCGGTCGGTCAGCCCCTGGGGATCCTCGGCGGCCCGGGAGATCAGGTCGTCGAGCAGCTCGCCGCGTACCCTGCCCTCCGCCTCGGCAACGCTCCTGCGGAACAGCAGCAGCAGGGCGCAGACCAGCGCCGCGCGTTCGAGGATGCGCTCGTCGGCGGCGTCCCTGTGGTGCGGGTCGCTGCGCAGCACCAGCGTGCACAGCGGCGCGCTGGCGGTGACCATGAGGTCGCCCCTGCGCACGGTCCTGCCCGGCACCGCCGCGTCGAGGACACCCTGCTCCACCTCGCCGACCAGCGGCCGTCCCGTCTCGTCGAGAACGGCCAGCGTGCCGCCGAGCACCTCCGTCACCACGGCCGCCACGTCCTCGATGCCGCCGCCGCGCAGCACGAGCGAGGTCATCCTGTCGTGGGCCAGCGCCGCGCGCTCCACCGCGTCGCTGTGCTCCCTGGCGGTCCGGTGCGCGTGGGACAGCTCCTCCAGGGCGTTGCGCGTCTCCTGCAGCAGCCGCGCGTTGTCGATCGCGACCGCGGCGTGCGCCGCCAGGCTGGCCAGCAGCGCCACCTCCTCCTGCGCGAACGGCCGCGCGCTGCGGTTGGCCGCCATCAGCACGCCGATCACCCGCTGCCCGAGGCGCAACGGCACGCCGAGGATGGCCACCAGGCCCTCCTCCTTGACCGCCTCGTCGATGTCGGTGGTGTGGCGGAAGCGCGCGTCGGCGAAGTAGTCGGCCGTGGAGTACGGCGTCGCCGTCTGCGCCACCAGGCCGCCCAGCCCCGCGCCCATCGCGAGCCTGAGCGAGCGGAAGGCGGCCGAGATCGAGCCGTCGGTGACCCGCATGTAGGTGTCGCCGCGTTCGGGGTCGTGCAGCGTCATGTAGGCCGTGTCGGTGCCCAGCAGCTGCCTGGCCCGGTGGACGATCGCCTCCAGCACGGCGTCGAGGTCGCGCAGCCCGGCCAGGTCGCCCGCGGTGTCGTAGAGCGCGCTCAGCTCGGCCTCACGCCTGGCCCTGCGCCGCAGCAGGGCGCGGACCTTGAGCGCCGCCAGCTTGGCCTCCTCGAGCTCCTCGAGCGCCCGCGGGCCGGCGCCCTCGGCCCTGGCCTTGAGTATCGGGCCCTCGAACTCGACCGCCGGCGCCTCACGGGCCAGCAGATCGAGGAACGCTAGCGAGCCGTCCATCCGCCGTCCAGGGGGAGGGAGACTCCGGTGACGAACGACCCGGCGGGCCCGCACAGGTAGGCGACCAGCTCGGCGACCTCCTCGGGCTCGATCAGGCGCTTGATCGCGGCGGGGGCGAGCATGATCTGCTCCACGACCTCGGACTCCGGGATGCCGTGCGAGGCGGCCTGGGCGGCGATCTGCCTCTCCACCAGCTCGGTGCGCACGTAGCCGGGGTTGACGCAGGTGGAGGTCACACCCTTGGCCGCCCCCTCCAGCGCGATCACCTTCGACAGTCCTTCGAGGCCGTGCTTGGCGGCCACGTACGCCGCCTTGTACGGCGAGGCCCGCAGGCCGTGGACGGAGGAGATGTTGACGATCCTGCCCCAGCCTGCGGCGTACATGCCCGGCAGCACCCGACTGGCCAGCAGGAACGGGGCCTCCAGCATGACCTTGACGATCTTGGAGAAGATCTCCGGAGGGAACTCCTCGATCGGCGCCACGTGCTGGAAGCCCGCGTTGTTCACCAGGATGTGCACGGGCTCGTCGGGCAGCGCGTCCAGGAAGCGGGAGTCGGACAGGTCGGCGACGACGGCGACGCCGCCGGTCTGCTTCGCCACGCGCTCCGCGGACTCCCGCGACATGTCCACGACCAGCACCCTGGCGCCCGCGGCCGCCAGCCGGACGGCGCACGCCCTGCCGATCCCGCTACCCGCCCCCGTCACCAGGGCGGTCCGCCCGGTCAGCTCGTCGGTCATGCCTCGGACCCTAGACCCTCCTCCGCCGACGGCACATGGAGGCCGCCCACATACCTTTTCGCGGCACTATGTGGACATCTTGATGAGGCCGCCCGCGAACGCCTTCTGGCTCAGCGCGCCCAGCTTCACCACCGAACTGGGGTAGACGCTGCCGCAGCTGGTGTCCTTGGCGACCAGGTCGGGCCGGATCACCGCGGAGTCGATGACGCCCTGGCCGTAGCCCATGAGGAAGGAGCGCAGCTCGACGGGGGTGGGATCCACGCCCTCCTCCTCCAGTGACCTGTCGATCTCCGCGACCTCCCGCGCGATGGCGTCGGAGAGCGCGCGGTCCTGGGCGGCCTGGGCGAGGATGTCACGCCCGAACCGGGCGTAGATGTGTTCGAGCGGCGTCGCCGACAGGTGCCTCGTCAGGTCCTTGGCCCTGGCGTGGCGCATGGCCTGCATGAGGCGAAGCATCAGGATCTTCATCTGGTTGGTGGCACCGCCACGGCCAGGGCGGCGCCACTCCTCCTTTCGCTCCTTCAGGGGATGGTGTCGAAGCTCGGAACCTCATGCCGCGTCGGCGGGCCGCGCTGAGCGGACCTGTGCAGTCCAGGGGTGCCCACACCGCCTCCCTCGGCGCCCCGCGGACGCGAGGCGGAACCACCGGCATCGATACCCCGGTCGCCGGTGCCGCCCTCGCTCGCGCGCGAAACGCAATCCGGTTGTTGCACGGGGGCGTCCTGCCTTTCGCCAGAGGGTCGATGCCTTCCTCTGACGACGTGATGGGGGGATCGGATGGCGGCGTTGGCGAATCGTTATCGCAGCCCGGGGGGAACGTTGGGATTTGCCGGGAAATACCTTTACCCCGCGCCGGGTCACGGGGACCCGCGGGGTGGGGCGGTCCCGCCGTCCCTCAGGAGGGCCCGGTCATCGACAGCACGTCGAGCAGCGCGTCCAGCTCGGCCTCGGAGATGGTGCCGTTGGCGACGTGGCCGCGCTCGATGACCACCTCGCGGATCGTCTTGCGCTCCGCCAGCGCCTGCTTGGCGATCTTGGCGGCCTCCTCGTAGCCGACGTGACGGTTGAGCGGGGTGACGATCGAGGGGGAGGACTCGGCGTACTCGCGCAGCCGCTCGGTGTTGGCGGTGATCCCGGTCACGCACCGGTCGGCCAGCAGGCGGGAGACGTTGGCGAGCAGGCGGATCGACTCCAGGACGTTCCTGCCGATCAGGGGCAGCATGACGTTCAGCTCGAAGTTGCCCGAGGCGCCCGCGAAGGTGATGGCGGCGTCGTTGCCGATGACCTGGGCCGCCACCATGGCCGCGGCCTCGGGGATCACCGGGTTGACCTTCCCCGGCATGATCGAGGAGCCGGGCTGGAGGTCGGGCAGGTTGATCTCACCGAGCCCGGCCCGCGGTCCCGAGCCCATCCACCGCAGATCGTTGGCGATCTTGTTGAGGGAGACGGCGACGACCTTCAGCTGGCCGGAGAGCTCGACGATCGCGTCCTGGCTGCTCTGGGCCTCGAAGTGGTCAGGGGCCTCGACGAACGTGATGCCGGTCGCCTGGCTGAGCTTCTCGATCGCCTTGGCGGCGAAACCGGGAGGGGTGTTGATGCCGGTGCCGACGGCGGTGCCGCCGAGCGGGAGCTCCACCACGTGGGCGAGGGCCGACTGGACGCGGGTGACGCCGTGCTCGATCTGGGCGGCGTAGCCGCCGAACTCCTGGCCGAGCGTCACGGGGGTGGCGTCCATGAGGTGGGTCCTGCCCGACTTCACGGTCTGCGCGAACTCCGTCGCCTTGGCCCGCAGGGCGGTGGCCAGGTGCTGCAACGAGGGCACCAGGTGGAAGACGACCTCGGTGGCGGCGGCCACGCGGATCGAGGTGGGGAAGACGTCGTTGGACGACTGCGAGGCGTTGACGTGGTCGTTCGGGTGCACCGGACGGCCGAGCCGCGCCTGCGCCAGCGTGGCGACGACCTCGTTGGTGTTCATGTTCGACGAGGTGCCCGAGCCGGTCTGGAACACGTCGATGGGGAAGTGCTCGTCGTACTCGTTCTCCGCCACGTCGGCGGCGGCCTGGGCGATGGCCTCGGCCAGATCCTTGTCGAGGACTCCGAGCTCGGCGTTGACCTCGGCGGCCACCGCTTTGATCAGGCCGAGGGCGGCGATGTGAGAGGGCTCCAGGCGGCGACCCGAGATGGGGAAGTTCTCCACGGCTCGCTGGGTCTGGGCGCGCCAGTGGGCGTCGACGGGGACGCGGACCTCACCCATGGAGTCGTGCTCGATCCGGAATTCACTCATGTGTCCAAGTCTGTGCGATCCAGGTCGAGCACGACATGCCGGGGTCAGGAGATGGCGGCGATGACCAGGATGGCGATCACGGCCAGCGCCACGATGGCGACGCCGATGAGGACGAGGACGCCCGCCCTGTTGGCCTCCGGCTGGGGCGCCGGCGTGCCCGCGATCGCGAACAGGTCGGTGCCCAGGCCCGGCTGCCGGTCGGGGTGGTCGCTCCCGCGCCCACCGGGACGAGCCGGTACGGCCACGCCGCCCGGTCCGGGAGGCATGCCGTTGTACGGCACGGCACCCGGCGGACCCGCGTATCCGGGAACCCCCGGACCACCATGACCCGGACCACCATGACCCGGACCACCATGACCTGGACCAGGCCCCTGCCCGGGACCCGAGCCCTGGCCGCCCGGCCCTTGGCTCCAACCGCCCTGCCCGCCTGGTCCCTGCCCGGGTCCCTGGCTGTGTCCCTGCCCGGGTCTCTGCCCTGGTCCCTGCCCGGGAGCCTGTCCTGGTCCCTGTCCTGGTCCCTGTCCTGGGCCGTGGGTGGCCTGGCCGGGGCGCGGGCCGGGAGCGGCGGGGCCACCGGGACCCTGCTGCCCGGAACCGCCCTGGGCGGCAGGCGTGCCGGGACCGCCCTGGGCAGTAGGCGGCGTGCCGGGGCCGCCCTGGGCGGCCGGTGCCGCGAAGGCGCCCCTGCCCTCCGGCGCCACGGGTCCCGCGAACGCGCCCCGCCCCTGCTGCCCGGCCCCGGCCGTCCCCGAGAACGCTCCAGGCGCGCCTGGCTCGCCGTGCGGTCCGGCGGCGCCCGGCGGCGGGAAGACCGGCTTGTCGGCACGCACCGGGATGGACAGCCTCGAGGTGACGACGGCCCCCTCGTCCACCGGCTCGGCCGGCTGGGGACGGGCGGGCTTGGGCCGCTGCACGGCCATCGTCCTGTCGGGGTCGAACTCCTCCATCACCTGCGGGATGTCGTTGCTCGGGGTGTCGGCCACCATCCGCAGCAGGGTCTCGGTCTTGGCCGCGGTCAGGCGCTGGCGGTGGTCCTTGTGCAGCATCCCCTCGAGCACCGGGCGCAGCGCCCCCGCCTGCGTGGGCGGGTCGGCGCTCTCGGTCATCAGCGCGGCCAGCGTCTCGGCCACGGTCGCGCGCTCGTAGGCCGGCCTGCCCTCCACGGCGAAGTACAGGGTCGCGCCGAGCGACCAGATGTCCGACTCCGGCCCGGTGTACTCGCCACGCGCCCGCTCCGGCGCCGTGTAGCCGGGGGAGCCGATCACCATGCCGGTCTTGGTCAGGCGGGTGTCGCCCTCGACCTTGGCGATGCCGAAGTCGGTCAGGACGACCCGGCCGTTCTCGGTGATCAGCACGTTGCCCGGCTTGACGTCGCGGTGCGTGACGCCCTGCGCGTGGGCGGCGCGCAGCGCGCCCAGCAGGTCGACGCCGATCTCGGCCACCAGCCGGGGCGGCAGCGGACCCTCCTCCTCGATGACCTGTTCCATGGAGCGGGCCTCGACGAGCTCCATGATGATCCACGGACTGTTGTCCTGGATGAGGACGTCGTGGATGGAGGCCACGGACGGGTGGCTGATCCGCGCGGCGGTGCGGCCCTCGCGGACCATGCGCTCGCGCAGTTCGGCGCGCTGCTCGTCGGTGAGCCCCGGGTCCTGGCGGATCTCCTTGATCGCCACCTCGCGGCCGAGGGCACGGTCGTGGGCCCGCCACACGGTCCCCATCGTCCCTCTGCCGATCGGGGTGATCAGCTCGTAGCGTTCCGCGAGCAGGCGCTTCTGCTGTTCCGGCATGAGAAGAAGATATCTATTCCCGCTTGGAGAACGCTTTACCCGCGCTTGCGAAGTTCGCGCGGCCACCAGCGTCGTGGAAGGAACAACTTTATCAAAGTGGCCATGAATCGGGCATAGCCGGACGGGTTGGGGCGCTGCTCGACGACCTTCCTGTGCACGCCCTCGCCCGGTCTGCGGTGGCTCCTGGGGAGCGGCACCACCGGGGTCGGCGCGGTCGTCTCCGCCCGGTGCAGGCCGCGATGCGTGGGCCGGCGGACCGGGCCTGGGCGGGGGATCCTGCTCCTGGTGGCCAGCGGGTCCTCCGCCGCGCCCCCGGCCGCGACGCGGGCCAGCATGAGCGAGGCGCGCACCGAGTCGAGCCGGGTGGCGGGGTCGATCCTCAGCAGGGCGTCGAGCACGGGCGCCAGCGGTCCCGCCTTGACCATGGGGATGGGCTCCCCGCTGGTGAGCGCGGCCAGCGCCGCGGCCGCCGTACGTCTGCCGTGCAGGCCCCTGCCCTCGACCGCGGTGTAGAGGGTCGCGCCGAGCGACCACAGGTCGGCCGCGGGGCTGGCCTTCGCGCCCAGCACGCGTTCGGGGGCGATGTAGCCGGCCGAACCGAGCACGATGCCCGCCTGGGTGATGGAGGCGTCGCCCTCCATGGCCGCCAGGCCGAAGTCGGTGAGCACCGCCCGCTCGTCGGTGACCAGGACGTTGCTGGGCTTCACGTCGCGGTGGAGGATGCCTTTGGCGTGGACGGCCCGCAGCGCGCCGAGCACCTGCCTGCCGATCTCCGCGGCCCTGCGCGGCGGCAGCGGGCCCTCCTGCATGATGAGCTGCTCCAGGGACCTGGCCTGGAGCAGCTCCATCACGATCCACGGCCGTTCGTCCTCGGTGACGACGTCGAAGACGGTGATCACCGAGGGGTGCGCGACCATCGCCGTGGCCCTGCCCTCACGCTCGGTGCGGGCACAGAGCTCGGCGCGCAACTCCTCGTCGAGGACCGTCGGCAGGCGCACTTCCTTGACCGCTACGTAACGGTCGAGCAACTCATCGTGCGCTCGCCAAACCGTGCCCATGCCGCCGCGGCCGACCGGCTCCAAAAGCCGATAGCGCGCGGCAAGGAGGTAACCGGACGGCGCACGCATGGCAGGCAGCTTACCTATTTGCGGAAACCGACCAGTAGAGGCCGGGCCGATAAAAAGTTGCGAACTTCGGTCAAGCCGCCTGACTCGTCACGTCAGCAAACCTCTTGGCGACATCGTTCCAGTTCACCAGGTCCCACAGCCTCTCCACGTAGTCGGGACGCACGTTGCGGTACTGCAGGTAGTAGGCGTGCTCCCAGGCGTCGAAGACCAGCAGCGGCGTGGTGTTCATGCCGACGTTGCCGTGGTGGTCGTAGACCTGCTCCACCACCAGGCGCCCGCCGAGCGGCTCGTAGGCCAGCACGCCCCACCCGGAGCCCTGTACGCCGGTGGTGGCGGCGCTCAGCTGCTTCTGGAAGGCCTCGAAGGTGCCGAAGTGCTCGTCGATCGCGTCGCGCAGCGCGCCGTCGGGGCGGTCGCCGCCGTCGGGGGACAGGTTCTCCCAGAAGATCGAGTGCAGCACGTGGCCCGACAGGTGGAAGGCGAAGGTCTTCTCCAGGCCGACCAGTCCGCCGAACTGGCCCTTGTCGCGGGCCTCGGCCAGCTGCTCCAGCGTGTCGTTGGCGCCCTTCACGTAGGCGGCGTGGTGCTTGGCGTGGTGCAGTTCGAGGATCTCGCCCGTGATCGCGGGCTCCAGTGCCGCGTAGTCGTAGGGCATGTCAGGAAGGGTGTAGGCACCCATGATCCACCTCCAGGTGATCAACGCCCTCCCGACACTATTGCAAAGAGTTCGCACCTGCATCGGTCCAGAGACTTAGGACTCCGCTTCTTGCAAGTTATTCGCAACTACTACATGATGGCGGTATCAGTTCGGTCCCTGCGTGGGGCGGGCGGGGCCGCCCCGCCCGCCCACGTGCAGGTGGCTTGACTCTCTCGATCGTGGTCGCGTCAGCGGATTGCAAGCTGTTCGTCAGCGCCCTGACGCACGCTGAATCCGTGAACCTCACTACCGCAAAACGCGTCGAAACTGTCAGCGTCGAGCGTCATGATGAAAGTAGACGGGTTCACCGGAACTAGGCGGGACCCCGGAGGCGTTGGGGGAGAAAAGAGACGATCTCCAGCGCGCCGGGGACCTACCAGGGCAACGAGGCCCACCACATGAAGGATCAGGAGAGTCATCTGAGAGGTACATGATGTGCAGTCACTCACCCGCTTGCCCGGCCGCCGACGCAGCCGACCGTGAAGCCTCGCACGTGATCGCAGCCCACCCCGACCAGGGATGGAGCCTGCTGTGCAACGGTGTGGTCCTGTTCGAGGACACCGGCCTGCTGCTCCCCGACGGCACCGTCATCGCACCCCACCGCGGCCTGGTCGCCGCCTGACTCATCCCGCAGGTGCGGTCGTCCGAGACCGGCCACACCGCGGTGAGCCGTCACCCGTCCGAGAGGGCGCACCCCCGACGCCGCTCACACCTGGCGCACCACCCACCGTCCTGAGGGCACCGCCCGGCATGCCGTACGCCGTCGAAGGGTGTCCGGCCACCGGCTTGGGATTCATCACCGAGCTGGCTGACCAGGCGAGGGCACTCTCGCGACTACGACCGTCAAGTGGACGCCGTCACCGTGCCCCTGTAGGTGGCAGGGGTGTTCGAGGCCGAGCACCGGCCCATCATGGAAGCCGGCGGCTACCGGCTGTCACCGGGGGCAGGGGTGGTTCACGTGCCTGTTCGGGCAGCAGACCATGCCGACCGTGATGAAGCGGCCTCCGGACAGCCAGGAGCCCCATTGGACATCCACCCCGCGCGGCAACAGGTCGGCAGCCAGAGCCTCACGGCACTCCAAAGGGATCTTGTCTCCCGCGTCGCGGTGCCGAGCGTACGTCTGGGACATCCATTCGACGGCTTTGACCGCGTCATCGAACGTCTCGGCGATCCGCGCAGCGGGTTTGGCCAGCCATTCACCCGTCCGCATCGGCGGCAGGACAGAAGTAACGAAGTCCGGTGAGGTGGGTCGGCGTTCAGCCTCACGAGCCAGGTCGGCCCCGTTGCCGAGCCACGTGTAAGCGTGCCAGTGCATCGTTCCCCGTAGTGTCGAAGGGGGACGGCCCCTGCCTGATTCAGGCGGGCAGGGGCCGTCTCTGGTGGCGTTCTAGATGGTCGCCTTCTGGAACGCCTCCAGCTCGGACCTGGTGAACCGGAGCGTCCCGGCATCCGGGCGCTTGCTGTCGCGCAGGGCGAACACATCACTCGCGCCAGGAATCGGGGCGATCTCCACGCAGGATTCGCCTTCGCCGTCCTCGTTGTTGTTGCCGCCGCACAGGCGGCGGAACTTCAGCGAACCGAGATCCTTCCCATACAGATCCATCTACCTGCCTTCCTTCGCACTCGGACCGGGCGGCCCGAGGTGGTGGCACGGCTGGCGGCTGGATTCGTCTGCCAGACGCCGGCCGCGCGTCTATGGGGGCGGCCGGTGCCTTGCGCGCGCCGCTTGCTCGTCCAGCCGGGGTGTCAGGCCATCCAGGTTCCGCGCGAGGAGGACAGGCAGTAGGCCATGCCGTCGGGAGCCGTACTTCGTCTTGAGTTCGTCAGGCGTCATCGAGCTAGCTCACCGCCCTGAGGGGCGCCCGCCTGCGGGGCCGGCGGGTAGCCAGTTGGAGGGGTGTGACCCTTTCGACGTCGGCAACTCGCCGACGCAGCGCCGGAGCATCGGCGGCGCACACGATGTCGTCCCTGTTCATTTGGGTGACGATCCGCAGCCGGAGCATGTGTTCCCGGTACTCTTCACAGGTCCACGACGGCGGCACGTCTGATCGCGCGTCTCTGGCTCCGCAGGGATGCCAGAGCTGGCAGACCGAGCCTGGCGATCGCAGTGACTCAGCGCTGTCTGTCCGGAGGGCATGCCCCGACGGTAGGAAAGCCCTGACAGCGCGGCCTAGGGGCTTTCCTGTCCTGTCAACAACTCGCCCCGGACATGCTCAACGAGAGTCGTCATCTCGTTGTCATGGACGGCTACCCGAGTGAAGCCCTCGAACTTGGTGACGTACGTTCCGACGTCGCGGGGATCGGTCGTGACGATCTCCGCGTGTGGCGTCTCCACAGTCGCCAGCCGCTCGTCGAAGATGCAGAACGACGTACCCGGTAGGTCGGTCTGGGGGACCGACAGCGGCACGACGCCTATCCGTACGTTGGCCAGGCGCGAGATGGATACGAGCTTGTCCAGCTGCCCGGCCATCATCGCCGGGGGAAGGATGCGCCACCGTAGAACTGACTCGGTGATCAGGAAGTGAAACGACCTTCCCGAGTCGTACAGAACGGTCTGGCGCTCCAATCGCGCTCCCACGGTGCGCGTCGTCTCCTCGGGCGTGAGGTTCCGTCGTCCGACGACGGCCCGTACGTACTCCGGCGTCTGGAGTAGCCCGGGGATGGCAGAGCACTGAAAGAGCCTTAGGAATGCCGTCTGAGCTTCTACGGCTTGGATCTGCATCTGCTTCTTGTGCGGCCCCATACGCCGGTACAGCCGCCATGCCGTCACCTCTGTTGCTGCTCTGCGGGCAGCTTGGATGACTCCGGCCTTGACCTCTTCGGAGACCTCAAGGGCCGTGAGGATGCGTTCTACGTCCGTGAGGGACGGGGCAAGATGCCCGTTCTCGATCTTGCTCAGCTTGGACGGAGACATGACGGCACTCCGGGCAACTGCCTTGGCGGGTAGGCCGCTGGCTTCGCGCAGTTCCCGGAGGGCTGTCGAAAGGTCTTCCTTGTTCAGCCGTGACGCTCCCAGAAGGAAGCGAACGGCTCGGCGTGCTTGAGGGCCAGGTCCCGGTGCTGGATGTACTTCGAAGCCTGCGCTTCGGGCAGGATCTCGGCCCCGGTGAATGCTCCCTGGCCGTCGTAGTACATGCGGACGACCGTCCGTTCGTCGAACATCCAAAAGTCGTGATCGGGAAGTCCGGACACGTCGTGCTCGGCCAGATCCAGGACGAAGAACTCTTCCCCCGCCTTGGCGTTGCGGTGGTAGCCCCACGCGAACTCGAACCGGAGGTAATCCGTAAGCGGAGTGGTCACCACATGCACCCGGTACATGCGCTTGCCCGCCTGTACGGCGTTGCTCACCGTCGTTACCCACGGAGAGTTCCTGAACTGCTCGGGCTCCTCCTCGCCGGCGAGGAAGGCAGGGAGGCCGATGCGGGTTCCCGCTGAGTCGTAGTGGTTCAGCGTCTCCAGCCGAAAGGCTTCACGGTCGAAGCTCTCGAAGAGTTGGCCGAACTCCTCAGGTGAGATCACGGGCAACCTTCCGAAGGAGTTCTTCGGGGATCTCGACAATCGTTTCGTGATCAGGAATCGCTAATCCGTGATCGTCCAGCACTCTGGCACCTTGGATCACGTACGTTCCCCGGTCACTCCGGAAGACGGTAGGGCAGGTGCCGTCGTCACAGCCCTCGGTACCGCCGACCTTGGTGAGCCTCATGCCCGCTCCTCTGTGTCTGTGATCCCATGCTTCGGGGATCACCGGGCAGGGTCAAGCGTCGGGAGTTGAGAGAACAGGAAACCCCGTTCGGCTGTGGGACTGGGGATAGACGGCAGCCCCCGCCCCGATGCGCGGGCGGAGGCTTGGACGGCTCTCAGCCGCGCCCCAAGGCGTGGGAGGTTAGTCCAGACGCCTTGACCGGCTGACGACGACG
This sequence comes from Nonomuraea sp. NPDC004354, assembly GCF_053602555.1. Taxonomy (NCBI): domain Bacteria; kingdom Bacillati; phylum Actinomycetota; class Actinomycetes; order Streptosporangiales; family Streptosporangiaceae; genus Nonomuraea; species Nonomuraea sp. NPDC004354. The sequence goes on from NZ_JBSGDV010000007.1 coordinate 131,583, forward strand.
AGTCCTCTGAACTCGCAGGCCCTCGTCCGTTGGAGTGAGGAGCATCCAACGACAGCGCCCATCTAGCTGCGGTTTCGGGTGGGGATGCCCATGAAGGTGGCTCCGCCGTCAAGTTGCCGCTGGTCAAAGAAGTCGTCACCCTTGTCGTCGACGACGATGAAGGCGGGGAAGTCCTCGACCTGGATCTTCCAGACCGCCTCCATCCCCAGCTCCGGGTACTCCAGGACCTCGACCTTCTTGATGCAGTCCTGCGCCAGGCGGGCGGCGGGGCCGCCGATGGAGCCGAGGTAGAAGCCGCCGTACTTCTGGCACGCCTCGGTGACCTGCTTGGACCTGTTGCCCTTGGCCAGCATGACCTTGGACCCGCCCGCGGCCTGGAAACGCTCGACGTAGGAGTCCATGCGGCCGGCGGTCGTGGGGCCGAAGGAGCCCGAGGCGTAGCCCGTGGGGGTCTTGGCCGGACCGGCGTAGTAGACGGCGTGGTCCTTCAGGTAGGCGGGCATCTCGCCGCCGGCGTCGAGCAGTTCGGCGATCTTGGCGTGCGCGATGTCACGCGCCACCACCAGCGGCCCGGTGAGCGACAGGCGCGTCTTGACCGGGTACCTGGTCAGCTCGGCGAGGATCTCCGGCATGGGCCGGTTGAGGTCGATCTTCACCACGTCGTCGGACAGGTGCTCGTCGGTCGTCTCGGGCAGGAAGCGGGCCGGATCGGTCTCCAGCTTCTCCAGGAAGACGCCCTCGGGCGTGATCTTGGCGAGGGCCTGCCGGTCGGCCGAGCAGGAGACGGCGATGGCCACCGGGCACGAGGCGCCGTGCCGTGGCAGGCGGATGACGCGGACGTCGTGGCAGAAGTACTTGCCGCCGAACTGCGCGCCGATGCCGAGCTTCTGCGTCAGCTCGAAGACCTTCTGCTCCATCTCCAGGTCGCGGAAGCCGTGGCCGGAGGCCGCGCCCTCGGTCGGGATCGAGTCGAGGTAGCGGGCGCTGGCGTACTTGGCGGTCTTCAGCGCGTACTCGGCGCTGGTGCCGCCGATGACCACGGCCAGGTGGTACGGCGGGCACGCCGCGGTGCCGAGCGAGCGGATCTTCTCCTCGAGGAAGGCCAGCATGCGCTTCTCGTTGAGGACGGCCTTGGTCTCCTGGTAGAGGAACGACTTGTTGGCCGAGCCGCCGCCCTTGGCCATGAACAGCAGCTTGTACTCGTCGGCGTGGCCGTGGGGGTCCTCGGCGTACAGCTCGATCTGGGCCGGCAGGTTGGTGCCGGTGTTCTTCTCCTCCCACATGGTGAGCGGAGCCATCTGGGAGTAGCGCAGGTTGAGCTTGGTGTAGGCGTCGTAGACGCCGCGCGCGATCGCCTCGGCGTCGCGGCCGTCGGTCAGCACGTGGCGGCCGCGCTTGCCCATCACGATCGCCGTGCCGGTGTCCTGGCACATGGGCAGCACGCCGCCGGCGGAGATGGAGGCGTTCTTGAGCAGGTCGAGCGCGACGAACCGGTCGTTGCCGCTCGACTCGGGGTCGTCGATGATCTTCCGCAGCTGGGCCAGGTGGCCGGCGCGCAGGAAGTGCGAGATGTCGTGGACGGCGGTCTCGGTGAGCAGCCGCAACGCCTCCGGGTCGACCTCCAGGAAGCTGCGTCCCGCAGCCTCGACCTTCCGCACCCCCTCGCTGGTGATCAGCCGATACTCGGTGTCGTCGGCGCCAAGCGGAAGCAGGTCGGTGTAGTCGAACTCGGGCATGTCCCTCGATCCTTTCGGTCCTCCTAGAGGGTACGGCTTGGCGCGTGCGAGGAAGAACCACCGGTCACCAGAGGCATCCCATAACGGATTTTTCCGATTTATGGGGTCAAAGAGGTGTCTTGTGGGGCCGCTCCGCCGAACGCTTGAGGGAGGAGGACGTCATGGATGTGCCCATTTTCTTCGTGCTCGGATTTGCGCTCCTCATGGCCGGAGCCCTCGGCCTCGCCGTCGTCGCCATCGTGCTGACGGGCATCAAGAGCGGCCAGTGGCCGGCAGGGGAACACCACCCGCATCGGCGTACCTGGCGCCACCACTGAGCCCCACCATGATCCCGGCGATGACCAGCGTCGCCCCCAGCAGGTCGGGCGCGGTCGGCACCGCGACGCCGAGTGCGAGCCCCGTGACGATCGCGCCGACCGGGATGAGCCCGGCGAACAGTCCTGCCCTGCCGGGGCCCAGCTTGGGGAGCGAGGAGTACCACAGGAAGAAGGCGATCGTCGTCACGACCACCGCGAGGTAGGCGAAGCCGAGCCCCTCGGCGAGGGTGGGCGTCCGCAGCATGGCGGGGCCCTCCACGACCAGCCCGATCACGGCCAGCAAGGGGACGGCCAGCGCCGTCGAGTAGGCCGAGACGCGCATCGCGCCGAGCTTCGGCAGGAGGGGGATGGCCAGCATGGAGAAGCTGACCTCCCCCACGAGCGCGCCCAGGGACCACAGCAGCCCTGGCAGGTCGCCGCTGCCGAGACCCGCGGCCAGCGTGGCGCCCGCCACCACGACCCCCGCGCCCACCAGCAGCCGCGGCGCCGGCCGCCCGCCGGCCAGTGCCAGGACGAGCGGCACGGTGCCCAGCACCGTGCCGGGAAGGGCAGGACCCGCATGCCTGGTGGCCTCGATGACGCACACGTTGAAGATGACCAGGCCGAACACCGACAGGCCGATGAGCAGCAGCGTCTCCCGCGCGGTGAGCTTGACGAAGCGGTGGCCCGCCATGCGCGTGACGGCCAGCAGGATGACCGCCGCGGCCAGGTAGCGGACGGCCTGCCCGCCGTACACCGGGTAGTCCTGGATCACTCCGGAGACCGCGGCGAGCGTGCCGACGAGGAACATGGCGGAGGCTGCTCCGATGACGCCGTTTCTCATGTACGGCATGCTAGGAATCGAATGGTTCGCCCAGACAGTCCAATGATGCGGTGAAAGCGGGGACCAATTGGCCGACCTTCATATACCGATAAATCGGGATCTGGGGGCGATCTCCGCGCAGATCGCGGGGCACCTGCGCGAGTCCATCCGGCAGGGCCGGCTCGAACCCGGCACCCGGCTGCCCGCCAGCAGGGAGCTGGCCGCGGATCTGGGCCTGTCGAGAGGCGTCGTGGTCGAGGCCTACGAGCAGCTCGTCGCCGAGGGCTTCCTGCTGGCCAGGGTCGGCGCGGGCACCGTGGTCGCCGCGACCGCCCGCAGGGATCCGGAACCGGTCGCCGCGCGGGAGCGCGCCCCCTACTACGGGCACCGGCCGACCTCGCCCGACCTGAGCGCCTTCCCCCGCGAACGCTGGCTGGCCGCGGTCAAGCACGTGCTGACCACGGTGCCCGGCGACGCCTTCGACTACTGCGATCCCGGCGGCGTCATCGAGCTGCGCGAGGAGCTGGCCTCCTACCTCAAGCGGGTGCGCGCCGCCGACGTCACCGCCGACAACCTGGTGATCGTCGGTGGGGTGGCCCAGGGGCTGAGCCTGATCCTGCACGTGCTGAACGGCCCCAGGCTCGGCGTCGAGGACCCGACGAGCCACCGCCAGGTGCCGCTGCTCAGGAGGTCGGGCTCCGAGCTGGTGCCGATCCCGGTCGACGCCGAGGGCCTCGACGTCACCGCCCTGGACGGGGTGGCGGCCGTCCTGGTGACGCCCGCGCACCAGTACCCGACGGGCGTCGTGCTCTCGCCCGCGCGCAGGGCCGCGCTGATGGAGTGGGGCGGCATGGTGCTGGAGGACGACTACGACGCCGAGTTCAGGTTCGACCGCGACCCCGTGGGCTGCCTGCAGGGCCTCGCGCCCGACCGGGTGATCCTGTCGGGCAGCGTCAGCAAGTCGCTGGCTCCGGGGCTGCGGCTGGGCTGGATCGCGGCCCCCCTGGACCTGGCCGACGCCGTACGGCGGGCCAGGGCCGAGTTCGACCTCGGCTCTCCCGTCGTCGAGCAGTACGCCCTGGCCCACTTCCTGCGGTCGGGCGGCTACGACCGCAACCTGCGCCGGATGCGCAGGGAGTACAGGAAGCGGCGTGACGCCCTGGCCAGGGCGCTGGCCGAGCACCTGCCCGAGGTGAGCGTCGGCGGCATCGAGGCGGGGTTGCACGTCTTCGTCGGCCTGCCCGAGCACTGGGACGAGCGGGAGGTGGTGGCCGCGGCCGAGGCGGAGGGGCTGTCCGCCGAGCCCGTCGGGCCGATGCGCTTCGCCGGAGGGTCGCCCGCGATCGTCATCGGCTTCGCCCGCCTGCCCGTTCATCACGCCGCTGACGTGGTACGACGAGTAAAGGTAAGAATGTCTGGACAAAGAAAGGGATAGAAGGTTAGAAAGGGATCCGATACCCGACTCCTGGGAGGCGTCATGCGTGTCGGTCTGCTCGGTTTAGGAAGAATCGGGGCATTCCACGCCGCGACCCTGACCGCGCACCCGCTGGTGGACGACCTGATCGTGTGGGATCCGGTGCGCAGCTCTCCCTACGGCAGGGAGGGCGACCCGTTCGAGGCGGACGCGCTGGTCATCGCCACGCCCACCAGTACTCACGCCGATCTGCTGATCAAGGCCTGCCGCCTCGGGATCCCGGTCTTCTGCGAGAAGCCGGTCGCTCCCACGGTCGAGGAGACGCTGAAGGTGTTGGCGGCCGCGGAGGGCAACAGGGTCCAGATCGGCTTCCAGCGCCGGTTCGACCCCGGCTACGTCGCGGCCGCCACCGCGCTGCGCGAGGGAGAACTCGGCGACCTGCACAGGGTCCACCTGCTGACCGCCGATCCCGCGCCCCCGCCCGCCGAGTACATCCCCATGTCAGGGGGCATCTACAGGGACTGCCACATCCACGACTTCGACATCCTGCGCTGGGTGACGGGCCGGGAGGTGGCCACCGTGTACGCCACCGGCGCCAACAGGGGTGCCGAATTCTTCAGGGAGGCGGGCGACGTGGACACCAGCGCGGCCCTGCTCACGCTGGACGACGGCACCCTGGTCACCCTCCAGGGCTCCCGTTACAACGGAGCGGGCTACGACGTGCGGATGGAGCTGGCCGGCACCCGCCGCACGCAGGTCGTCGGCCTGGACCCGCGTGCCCCGCTGACCAGCGCGGAGGGCCTGCAGCCGCCCGGCGAGCCATGGCCCGACTTCGTCACCCGCTTCCGCGCGGCCTACGTGGCGGAGATCGACGGCTTCCTCACCAGCGACACGAGCCCGTGCTCCATCGAGGACGCGCTCGCGGCGCTGTACATCGCGGAGGCCGCCGAGAAGTCGCGCAGGGAAGGCCGCGTCGTCGCCGTCGAGGAGGTCAGGAGATGAGGATCGCCGGAGCGCCGATCTCATGGGGTGTGTGCGAGGTACCCGGCTGGGGGCACCAGCTGGACCGCGAGCGGGTGCTCACCGAGATGCGCGAGCTCGGCCTGACCGCCACCGAGCTCGGCCCCGACGGCTTCCTGCCGCCCTCGCCCACGCACCGCAAGGCGCTGCTGGAGGAGTACAGCCTGCACGCCGCCGGCGGGTTCCTGCCGGTCGTCCTGCACGACCCGGAGCACGATCCGGTTCCGGGCCTGCGGGCCAGGATGCGCGACTTCGCCGAGGGCGGCGTCGACGTCATGGTGCTGGCCGCCGACAGCGGGGGCAGCGGCTACGACCAGCGCCCCGACCTCGACGCCGCCGGATGGAAGACGCTGCTGGAGAACCTGGACCGCATCACCGCCGAGGCGCGCGCGTTCGACCGCCCGGTCACCCTGCACCCGCACGTGGGCACCATGGTCGAGACGCGCGAGGAGGTCGACAGGGTGGTGGACGGCTCCGCCGTACCGCTGTGCCTGGACACCGGGCACCTGCTGATCGGCGGCACCGATCCGCTCGAACTGGTCCGTCGCGACCCGGGGCGGATCGCGCACGTGCATCTGAAGGACGTCGACGCCGGCCTCGCCGAGCAGGTCAGCAACGGCACCCTCACCTACACGCAGGCGGTGCGGATCGGGATCTACCGCCCGCTCGGCCAGGGGGACGTCGACATCGCGGGCATCGTGGCGGCGCTGGAGACGAGCGGCTACGCCGGCTGGTACGTCATGGAGCAGGACGTGGTGCTCACGGGCGACCGCGACGACCCGCGCGACGGGGTCCGGCAGAGCATCGCCTACCTGGGCGGCCTCGCATGATCGACGTCCTGACGATGGGACGGGTCGGGGTCGACGTCTACCCCCTTCAGGTCGGGGTGTCGTTGCGCGAGGTCGAGACGTTCGGCAAGTACCTCGGCGGATCGCCGACCAACGTCGCCGTGGCCGCCGCCAGGCTCGGCGAGCGGGCCGCGGTGATCACCAGGACGGGTGCCGACCCGTTCGGCGCCTTCATCCACGACGCGCTGCGCTCCTACGGCGTGGACGACTCGTTCGTGACGGAGGTGGAAGGGCTGCCGACGCCCGTGACGTTCTGCGAGATCCGGCCGCCCGAGGACTTCCCGCTGTACTTCTACCGCTACCCCAAGGCTCCCGACCTGGTGATACGCCCGGAGGAGCTGCCGCTCGACGCGGTGCGGACGGCCAGGTTGTTCTGGTCGACGGTCACGGGGCTGTCGGAGGAGCCCTCCCGCGCCGCCCACTTCGCCGCGTGGCGGGCGCGCGGGCGCGCCGTCCACACCGTGCTCGACCTGGACTACCGGCCGATGTTCTGGGCCTCGGCCCAGGACGCCATGCCTCAGGTCCGCCGGGCCCTCGCCCACGTCACCGTGGCCGTGGGCAACGTGGACGAGGTCGAGGTGGCCACCGGCACCCGCGACCCCGACAAGGCGGGCCGGATCCTGCTGGAGGCCGGCGTCGAACTGGCGGTGATCAAACGGGGGAGCGAGGGCGTGATCGGCATGACCGCCGCCGAGCGCGTCGAGGTCCCGCCCGTCGAGGTCGAGGTCGTCAACGGCCTCGGCGCGGGCGACGCGTTCGGCGGCGCCCTCTGCCACGGCCTGCTGGCGGGCTGGCCGCTGGAACGCACGCTGCGCTTCGCCAACACGGCGGGCGCGATCGTGGCGGGACGGCTGGCCTGCGCCCCCGCCATGCCCACCGTCGAGGAGGTGCTCGCGCATGGGTGACTACCGGCGGATCAGGGAGATCAGGGCCCGCCATCCCGAGCGGGTGGCGCAGGCGGCGGCCGTCCGCAGGCGCAGGCCGCTGCTAGGCGAGCGCGACCAGCTCATGATCATCGCGGCCGACCATCCCGCGCGCGGAGCGCTCGGCGTCGGCGGCAGGCCGCTGGCCATGGGCAGCCGGATCGAACTGCTCGACCGGCTGCGCACCGCGCTGGCCAGACCCGGCGTGGACGGCCTGCTCGCCACCCCCGACATCGTCGAGGACCTGCTGCTGCTCGGCGAACTCGACGACAAGGTGGTCATCGGTTCGATGAACCGCGGCGGCATCCAGGGCGCGGTGTTCGAGTTCGACGACAGATTCACGGCCTACGACACGGCCGCGATCGTGCGCATGCGGCTCGACGGCGGCAAGATGCTGTGCAGGATCGCCGTCGACGAGCAGGACACCGCGGCCACACTGGCGGCCTGCTCGCAGGCGGTGAGCGAGTTGGCCGGGGAGGGGCTGGTCGCCATGGTCGAGCCGTTCTGGTCGCGGCGCTCGGGGCACGACCTGACCCCCGAGGGCGTCATCAGGGCGATCAACGTCGGCCAGGCGCTCGGCACCACCTCGGCCCGCACCTGGCTGAAGATCCCCGTCGTCGAGGACATGGAGCGCGTCATGCAGGCGACCACGCTGCCGACGCTGCTGCTCGGCGGCGACCCCGGCGACACGCCCGACCTGGCCTACGCCGCCTGGCGCAAGGCGCTGAAGCTGCCCGGCGTGCGGGGGCTCGTGGTCGGCCGCGCGCTGCTCTACCCGCCCGACGACGACGTGGCCGCCGCCGTCGACAACGCCGTCGCGATGCTGGAGGACTCATGACGTTCATCCCGGCAGGCAGCACCGCTCGCTCGCCGTGGGCACTGGAGATCACCCCGGACACCGCCGGGTGGACCTACTCCGGGCTGCGCACGCTGAACCTGTCGGGGGAGACCGTCTCCTTCACGACGGATTCGGAGGAGATGCTGGTACTGCCGCTGTCCGGTTCGTGCATGGTGGAGGCCGACGGCGTGCGGGTGGCGCTCCAGGGGCGCCGCTCGGTCTTCGCCTCCGTCACCGACTTCGCCTACCTGCCCATCAACGCCGAGGTCAGGATCGTCGGCGAGGGCCGGTTCGCGCTGCCGTCCGCGGTCGCCACCCGGCGCTTCCCCGTCCGGTACGGCCCCGCCGAGAAGGTCCCCGTCGAGATCCGCGGCGCGGGACACGCCTCCCGGCAGGTCAACAACTTCTGCGCGCCCGACGCCTTCGAATGCGACAAGCTCGTCTCCGTCGAGGTGCTCACACCCGAGGGCAACTGGTCGTCCTACCCGCCGCACAAGCACGACACCGCCTCCGAGCGCGAGGCGGTGCTGGAGGAGATCTACTACTTCGAGGGCGGGCCCGGCTACCAGCGCGTCTACGGCGGTCACGAGGTGCTCGCCGAGGTGTCGTCGGGCGACGTCGTCCTGGTGCCGCGCGGCTACCACGGCCCCTCGATGGCCGCCCCCGGCTACGACCTGTACTACCTCAACGTGCTGGCGGGCCCGGCCGAGGAACGCTCGATGGCCTTCTGCGACGACCCCCGCCACGCCTGGATCCGCGGCACGTGGGAACAGCAGCCGGCCGACCCCCGGCTCCCGTTCGGGAGGAACTGATGAGACTCACCGTGGCGCAGGCGCTGGTGCGCTTCCTGGCCCAGCAGTACTCCGAGCGCGACGGCGTCGAGCACCGGCTCGTCGAGGGCTGCTTCGGGATCTTCGGGCACGGCAACGTGGCCGGGATCGGCCAGGCCCTGGCGACGCAGGACGTGCCGCTGCCGTACTACCTGGCCCGCAACGAGCAGGCGATGGTCCACACGGCCGCCGGGTTCGCCCGGATGCGTGACCGGCTGTCCACCTTCGCCTGCACCTCCTCCATCGGTCCCGGCGCGACGAACATGGTGACAGGCGCCGCGCTGGCCACCGTCAACCGTCTTCCCGTGCTGCTGCTGCCCGGCGACATCTTCGCCACCAGGGCGGCCAACCCGGTGCTGCAGGAGCTGGAGGACCCGCGCTCCCTCGACGTCAGCGTCAACGACGCCTTCAAGCCCGTCTCACGCTACTTCGACAGGATCAACCGGCCGGAGCAGCTTCCCTCCGCGCTCATGCAGGCCATGCGGGTGCTCACCGACCCGGCCGAGACCGGCGCCGTCACCCTCGCGCTCCCCCAGGACGTGCAGGCGGAGGCCTACGACTGGCCCGCCGCGCTCTTCGAGCGGCGCGTCTGGCACGTGGCCCGCCCCGCCCCCGAACCCGCGGCGCTGGCCCGCGCGGCCGAGCTGCTGCGCTCCTCCTCGCGGCCGCTCATCGTGGCCGGCGGCGGCGTGATCTACAGCGGCGCCACCGAAGCGCTGCGCGCCTTCGCCGCCGAGCACGGCGTTCCCGTCGCCGAGACACAGGCAGGCAAGGGCGCGATGGCGTGGGACTCGCCCCTGGCCGTCGGCGCCATCGGACACACGGGTACGGCCGCCGCCAACGAGCTGGCCCGCACCGCCGACCTCGTCATCGGCATCGGCACCAGGTACAGCGACTTCACCACGGCCTCCCGCACGCTGTTCGGCGGGGCACGCTTCCTCAACATCAACGTGACGGCCTTCGACGCGGCCAAGAACGCCGCGACCATGCTCGTCGCCGACGCCCGCTCGGCCCTCGAAGCGCTGGCGGCCGACGGCTGGCGCGCCGCTCCCGAGTGGACCGCGCAGGCGGGCGCCCTGGCCGCGTCCTGGTGGTCCTCCGTCCGCGCCGGCGACTCCCTCACACAGGAGGCGGTGCTGGAAGACCTGTGGTCGGCGATGCAGCCGACCGACGTGGTGGTGAACGCGGCCGGCTCGATGCCCGGCGACCTCCACCGGCTGTGGCGGCCCCGCGACCCGAAGGGGTACCACGTCGAGTACGGCTACTCCTGCATGGGATACGAGATCGCCGGCGGGCTCGGCGTGAAGCTCGCCGCGCCGGCGCGCGAGGTGTTCGTGCTGGTCGGCGACGGGTCGTACCTGATGATGGCGCAGGAGATCGCCACCGCGATCCAGGAGGAGGTGAAGCTGGTCATCGTCCTGGTGGACAACCACGGCTTCGCCTCCATCGGCAACCTGTCGGAGTCCGTCGGGGCGCGGCGGCTGGGCACCGCCTACCGCATGCGCGGCCCCTCCGGGCAGCTCGACGGGGCCTACCTGCCGGTCGACCTGGCGGCCAACGCGGCCAGCCTGGGCGCCGACGTGCTCAGGGCCGACGACCGGGAGTCGCTGCGGTCGGCGCTGGCCAAGGCGCGGGAGGCGGCCAGGACGACGGTGGTGTACGTGGAGACGCTGCCGGGCGCGTCGGCGCCGCCGTCGGGGGCGTGGTGGGACGTGCCGGTCGCCGAGGAGCCGGGCGAGATCTACGACCGGTACCGGGAAGCCAAACGCACCCAGCACCCCTACCTGTAGCCGAGCCCTTCCCCTCCCCGCCCCGACCGGGTCCAGGTCGAAAGGCCGACACCGCCCTCATGGTCTGGCCGGCACACGCTGTCCACATCCCGTCAGGCCACCGGCTGGGCGGTGACGCGCGGCTCGAAGCCCCGGGCCAGCACCACGATCGCCCCCGCCAGCACCAGCGGCGCCCCGAACGCCACCCGCATGTCCGAGGAGTCGGCGATCCCGCCCACCAGCGCCGCTCCCACGATGAACCCGACGTAGTTGAACAGGTTGACCCGCGCGATCGCCACCCCGGTGCCTGCCGGGTCCAGCCGCCCGGCCGCGGAGAACGACTGCGGCGCCACCACCGCCAGCCCCATCCCCGTCAGCCCGAACGCCACGATCGCCAGCGGCTGGGAGGGGGCGAACACCACTCCGGCGAACCCGATCGTCGCGATCGCACCGCCGATGCGCACGATGGCCGCCGGGCCGTACCGTCGCACGGTGAGGTCGCCGCCGAGCCGGACGAGGAGGGTGGCCCCCTGGTAGGCCCCGTATGCCAGGGGCGCCACGCTCGCGCTCGCGGCCAGGATGTTCTCCATGAACACGCCGTGGAAGTTGGAGACGGCGGCGTCCCCGACGTAGAGGAAGCCCATCGCGAGGCACAGTGGCAGGATCGGCCCCCACCGGACCCCGCCCGGCGCGCCGCCCTTGGCCTGCGCCGGGGCCTTCTCCTCCGCGATCGTGCACAGGCGGGGCGCGGCGAGGAGGGAGCCCAGGACGGCGACCGCCATCGGGATGGCCATCATCACGGGCAGGGTGAGACCGAGCCCGTTGGCCAGCGCCACCCACAGCGCCCCGGCCAGGCTCGACGCGCTCCACGCCGCGTGGAAGCCGTTCAGTACCGCCCGGCCGTAGAGGCGCTCGACGGCCACGCCCTGCATGTTCATGCCCGCGTCGACCGCGCCCACCGCCAGCCCGAACAGCGCGAGCGCGGCGAGCAGGTGCGGGATCTCGGCGGCGAGCCCGGCGGCCACCACGGACACGGCGACGGCGGGCTGGGACAGCCGCAGCAGCCACCTGCTTCCCCTGCGGGCGGCGAGGGCGCCCGCCGCGACGCTGCCCACCCCCGCCAGCACCGGCACCACGAGCAGCAGGAGGGTCAGGTCGCCCTCGCTGAGGCCGTGCTTGTCCTGCAAGGTGGCGACCTGGGTCAGGAGCGTCGCGAAGCTGAGACCCTGGACGGCGAAGACCGCGAAGGTGGCCGTTCTGGCCTGGCGGTGACGCACCGATACCTCCCTGTTCGGGGGGAAACATGAGGCTGCGTCAGGTTAGTCCTCTGTCGGCCCTCCGCGCTAGAGCCTGCCGGCAATGCCAAGTAGTCAGTAGGTTTTTGGCTGTTTCGTGATCCTGTTAGGGTGTCCGGGTGCGTCGACGGGGATATGCCGCAGGCGAGGCGCGGCGCGAGCGCATCCTCGCCCTCGCCCTCCAGGAGTTCGCCGAGTACGGCTATCGCGGGGCCTCGCTCGCCAGGATCGCCGAGCGGGCCGAACTCACCCAGGCCGGACTGCTCCACCACTTCAAGAGCAAGGAACTGCTGCTCGTCGCCGTTCTGGAGTATCGCGACGAGGTCGATACGCGCAGGTTCGACCTCGGGGAGGCGAGCGGGGCGGCGGCGCTGCGGGCGCTGGCCGACGTGGTCGACTACAACTCCAGGGTGCCCGGCCTGGTCCAGCTGTTCTCGGTGATCAGCGGGGAGGCGGTCACGGCCGACCACCCGGGGCACACCTGGGCCCGCGACCGGTACCGGCGGCTGCGGCAGTCGCTGGCCGACTCGCTGCGCCGCGCGGTCGACAGCGGCGAGTTCCGCGCCGACCTCGACGCGGAGGCCCACGCCGACCGCGTGATCGCGATGATGGACGGCCTGCAGACGCAGTGGCTGATCGACCCCGACCAGGTCGACATGGCGACGATCTTCCGGGGATACGTCGAGGACGTGATCGACCGCCTGAAGGCCCGGTGACCTCGGCCTCTCCCGGCGTGCCGTAGCGGATCGGGCGGTACGGCCGGGCCCGGTAACCGGCACCCGTGTCGGCCGGGTCCGGATTGCCGGCGCACCCGTGTCGGCCGGGTCCAGATTGCCGGCGGCCTGTGTCGGCCGCGTTCGGATTAGCGTCGCGCCTGTGTCGGCCGGGTTCGGATTGTCAGGGGTACCCGCGGCGGCCGGTCCGGTTACCGGGGGACCCTTGTCGGCCGGGTGGTGGTGTCGCCGCCGGGGTGGGACGCGGGGCCGTGCGGCGCGGCGGTGGCGGGGCCGTTCGCCACCGCCCTGGTGGCCGCCCACACGCCCAGCGCGACCAGCGCGCCCACCTCGGTGGCCGCCAGCCCGCGCTCGACCAGCCCGAGCGGCATCACCTGCCACCACGCCAGGCCCGAGCTGTTACCGATCGCGATCATCGTGACGATGCCCGCCACCCACACCAGCGAGGCGCCGCCCAGCACGAACGCCGCCAGCGCCGCCCGCGGATGCCGCCGCCACGTCCGCGCGATCAGCATCGCCGCCACCGGCAGGCACAGGAACGCGACCAGGCTGCCGACCCGATGGATGCTGCCGCTCAGGCTCGGTCCGACCGACCAGTCGTGCTTCGGGAACCATGCGACCACCAGCAGCCCGAGGCTCCAGCCGAGGAGCGCGACGAGACCCGGCCCTCCCGCCAGCCTCCGGCGCAGCAGCGTGATCCCGATCGCCAGGGAACCGAGGGCCAGCAGTGCCACCCCGAGCCCGAACACCCAGGCCTGGTCGCCGAGGCCGTGCTCGCTGATCGTCCGCCGGAGCGGGTTGATCTCGCCGAGGTAGGCGAGGTCCAGTCCGACGATGACGACGGCGCCCGCCGTCACCGCGGCAAGCCCTGCCCGCGCGGGTCCCTCCACGACCGCCTCCTTTCCCTGGGTGGTGCCGGTGTAACGGACGGAAGGGTAGATCGATTCCCAGTCCTTGAACTCTCAAGAAACTCTGGCTACATTCATGAGCGTTCAAGCACTTCTGAAGGAGAGACCATGAACATCGGTGGCGACCTTGACGTGACCCGCATCGGTTTCGGCGCGATGCGGCTGGCGGATGCGGCGATCTGGCACGGTCCGGCCGACCGTGCGAATGCCCTGGCCGTGCTCAGGCGCGCGGTCGAGCTCGGTGTGAACTTCGTCGACACCTCCGACGCCTACTCCCTGGGCGCCAACGAGGAGCTGATCGCCGAGGCCCTGCACCCGTATGCCGACGACCTGGTGATCGCCACGAAGGCCGGGGTGACCAGGCCCTCCCCTGAGGCGTGGGTGCCGCTCGGCAGGCCCGAACACCTCAAGCAGCAGGCCGAGCTGAGCCTGCGCCGGTTGCGCCGCGACCGCATCGACCTGTTCTACCTGCACCGGGTCGACCCGCAGGTGCCGCTGGCCGACCAGATCGGGGCGCTGGCGGAACTGCGGCAGGAGGGCAAGATCCGGCACATCGGACTGTCGGAGGTGAGCGTCGGCCAGCTCGTCGAGGCGTCCGCGATCGCGCCCGTCGCGGCCGTCCAGAACATGTACAACCTGGCCACGCGCGAGCACGAGGACGTGGTCGACTACGCGGAGAAGGAAGGGATCGCGTTCGTGCCGTTCTTCCCGATCGCCACCGGCGACCACGCCCGCCGCGACAGTCCGCTGGCGACGGTGGCGGCGGAGGCCGGGGCGACGCCCGCCCAGGTGGCACTGGCGTGGCTGCTGCGCCGCTCGCCGACGATGGTGCCGATCCCCGGCACGGCGTCGCCGGCCCACCTGGAGGAGAACGTCGGCGCACTGCGGGTGTCCCTGACCGACGCCCAGTACGACCGGCTCTCCACCCTCGTCTGATCCGGGTACGGCCACCCTCGTCTGACGCGGGTACGGCCGGGCTCGTCTGGCGGCCACCCTTGTCCGACCCCGGTTACGGTCACCCTCGTCTGGCGGTCACCCTCGTCCGACCCCGGGTACGGTCACCCCCGTCTGACCCCCGGGGCGGCCGGCCAGGACCGGCGGGGTCAGTCGATCAGGCGGGCGCGCATCTTCCACACCGCCAGCGACCACATGAGCGCGGCGTAGGCCACGAGCACCGCCGTATGCCCGAGATCGTCCACCCCGAGCCGGCCGAACACCGCCCCGCGCACCAGCTCGACACAGTGGTAGAGCGGGTTGAGCTGAGCCGCCGTCGCCACCCAGCCCGGCAGCTGGGTCACCGGGAAGAACGTGCCCGCCACCATGAACATCGGCGTCAGCGCACCGGTGATGACGTAGTCGAAGGTGTTGATCGACGGGACGATCGCCGACACCCACACCCCGAACAGCGCGAACAGCAGCCCGGTCAGGAACCCGATGAACGGCACGAGCAGCATGCCCCAGCTCGGTTCGAGGCCGAAGGCGATGCCGACCAGCAGGGGCGCGCAGCCGTACACGCCCGCCTTGGCGGCCAGCCACGAGGCCTCCGCCGTCACCAGCTCCTTGACGTCGACCGGCGCCGCCAGCATCGCGTCGTAGGTGTGCTGGAACGTGCGGCGGATGAAGGTGTTGAACATGCCGCCGAAGGCGCCGATGAACAGCACCGCCGTCGCCACGACGCCGGTCGCGACGAAGTAGCGGTAGTCGTAGCCGTAGAGGGCGCCGACCACCGAGCCGAAGCCGTAGCCGAAGGCCAGGAGGTAGATGGTCGGCTCGGTCATGGCGGCGAACGAGGTCGAGGCCCAGTAGCGCCGGTAGAGGGCCAGCTCGCGCCGCCAGACGGCCCGCACGGGGGCGAACTCCATCATCACTCGACCGCCTCCCCGGTCAGCACGACGAAGACGTCCTCCAGGTTGGCGGGACGCCTGACGGTGGGCACGCCCAGCTCCGCCTCCAGCGAGCGGGGCAGCTGGTCGGCCTTCAGCACCGAGATGGACGGGCCCGTCCTCCTGGTCGGGACGCCCGCCGCGGCGGCCAGCGCGGCGATCTCGGCCTGGCGCGGCGGCGAGGCGTGGTGCTCGGCGACCTCGGCGCCGGCGTGCTCCTTGATCAGCTCCTCGGGCGAGCCCCTGGCCACGACGCGGCCGTGCGACATCAGCGCGCAGTCGTCGGCCAGGCGCTCGGCCTCCTCGATGTAGTGGGTGGACATCAGCGTCGTGACGCCCTCGTCGCGCAGCCGTACGATCAACGACCACAGCTCCTGGCGCACCTGCGGATCGAGGCCCACGGTCGGCTCGTCGAGCAGGACCAGTCTGGGCTGGTGGACCAGGCCGCGCGCGATGAGCAGCCGCCTGCGCATGCCGCCGGACAGGTTGACCGTGCGGGTGGCGGCCCTGTCGGTGAGCTGGGCGATCTCCAGCGCCCGATCGACGGCCGCGCGGCGTCGCGGGCGGGGGACGCGGTAGAGATGGGCGAAAACCTCTAGGTTCTCCCTGGCCGTGAGCTCCTCGTCGAGGTTGTCGAGCTGCGGCACGACACCCATGAGCGCCCGCGCCCGCTTGGACTCCTCCGGCAGGCGCAGGCCGAGCACGTGGATCTCGCCCTCGTCGGCCAGCGACTGCGCGGTGAGCAGGCGCATCGTGGTGGACTTGCCCGCCCCGTTGGGACCCAGCAGGCCCAGGCAGATGCCCTCGGGCACCTCCAGATCGAGCCCGTCGACAGCGGTGACCTCGGGATAGCGCTTGGTCACCCCGCGCAACACGATCGCGTGCATGAACGCCACGATAAGCAACGCCACCGACAGAAATCCGGGGACCGCGACACCGTTCCGGAGGGCTATCGTCGAAGTGTGAACGAGCGTTGGCTTCCCCGCCTGCAGGAGGTCGGTGAGCGGCTGGCCGAGGAGTTCGTCTCGGCCCGGCGGCCGAAATCGACCGAAGGACCGCGACCGCACGAGCTCCGCGCCTCCGACGACGATCGCGACCGGGTGGCGCAGGTGCTGAACGAGGCGGTCGCCGACGGGCGGCTCGGCATGGACGAGTTCGAGGAACGGCTGACCGCGCTCTACAACACGCGCACGCTGGGCGAGCTCGCCGCGCTGACCGCTGATCTGCTGCCCGACGCCGAGCAGCCGTTCAGGCTGGACGGGCGGCCGGTCTCGGCGATCTTCAAGCAGGAGCAGCGCGAAGGGCGGTGGGTGGTGCCCGCCGAGCTGCCCGTGACGGCGATGTTCGGGACGACCAAGCTCGACCTGCGCGACGCGATCATGCAGAACCGGCGGGTGGTCATCAACGCGACGCTGATGTTCGGCGGGCTGGAGATCCACGTCCCCGAAGGCGTCGAGGTCATCCGGGTGACGAAGGACAAGACGGTACGGCTGACGCGCGAGCAGGCCGACCCCGACTGCCCGGTGATCGAGGTGCGCACGTCCAACTTCCTGGGGGAAGTCAAGGTCAAGGAGCCACCCAAGCGCAAGCGCCGCCGCTGAGGCACGCCGCGCCTGGCCCGGCGCCGCGCCTGGCCCCGCACCGCGCCTGGCCCCGCACCCGCGCGGCACCGGACCCCGCACCCCACCCCGCACCGCGCCGGACCCCGCCGCGCCGGACCCCGCGCCGCGCCGGACCCGCGGGGCAGGCCCGGCGCCGGGCGGAAGGCTCAGCCCGCGGTGTCGAAGTTGATCGCGCTGTAGGCGCGCAGCTTCCAGAGCTGGTGCTCGCTCTCCACCTTGCGGATCGTTCCAGAGCGCCCGCGCATGACCAGCGAACTCGTCACGGCCACCCCGCCGCGGAACCGCACGCCGCTCATGAGCTCGCCCTGGGTGATGCCGGTGGCCGCGAAGAACACGTCGTCGGACGTGACCAGGTCGTTGGTGGTCAGCACCCTGGTGAGGTCGTGACCGGCGTCGAGGGCCCGCTGCCGCTCGGCCTCGTCCTGCGGCCAGAGCCTGCCCTGGATGACCCCGCCCAGGCACTTGATGGCGCACGCGGCGATGACGCCCTCCGGCGTACCGCCGATGCCGAGCATGAGGTCGACGCCCGTGCCGGTGCGCGCGGCCATGATCGCGCCCGCCACGTCGCCGTCGGTGATGAACTTGATCCGGGCCCCGGTCTCCCTGATCTCCTTCACGATCTGCTCGTGGCGCGGCCGGTCGAGGATGACGACGGTGACGTCGGCGGCCGAGCAGCCCTTCGCCCTGGCCACCGCCTTGACGTTGTCGGCGACGGGCGCGTTGATGTCGACCACGTCGGCCGCCTCCGGCCCGGTGACCAGCTTCTCCATGTAGAACACCGCCGACGGGTCGTACATCGAGCCACGCGAGCTCACCGCGATGACCGAGATCGCGTCGGGCATGCCGAGGGCCGTCAGCCTGGTGCCGTCGATCGGGTCGACGGCCACGTCGCACTCGGGGCCGCTGCCGTCGCCGACCTGCTCGCCGTTGAACAGCATCGGCGCGTGGTCCTTCTCGCCCTCGCCGATCACCACCACGCCGTTCATCGACACCGTGTTGATGAGCTGGCGCATCGCGTTGACGGCCGCTCCGTCGGCGCCGTTCTTGTCGCCACGGCCGACCCATCGGGCCGCGGACATCGCGGCCGCCTCGGTGACCCTGACGAGTTCCAGCGCCAAGTTGCGGTCGGGTGCGTGCTCGCCCGTGGCAAGGGCAGGAGGAACGGACGTCTCGGACATGGTGATGGGCCTCCTCGTGGGACAACTGACTCGATCGTAGTTGCCACTCCATGCCCGGTCAGCGGAGGATAATGTGCCTGCCATGAGCAGCGATGTGGAACGCCTGGCGACCGGACGCGGAGCGGCCACCCGCGCGGCCCTGCTCGACGCGGCTCGCGAGGTGTTCGTCGACAAGGGTTTCGCCGAGGCGGGTGTCACCGACGTGGTCGCCAAGGCGAAGGCCAGCGTCGGCAGCCTCTACCACCACTTCTCCGGCAAGGCCGACCTCTACCTCACGCTGTTCGAGGAGTTCCAGGCCAGGCAGACCCAGCGCACCAAGCAGGCGGCGCGCGAGGTGCGCGCGGCGGGCGAGAGCGATCCGATGCGGGTGTTCCTCGCCGCCGCCCACGCCTACCTGGCCGGCTCGCTGGAGGAGCGCGAACTGGCCGCGCTGTTCCTGCGCGGCGACGGGCCTCCCGGGTTCGAGGTGGTCATGCGCGACAGGCTGCGCACCTGGGCCAAGCGCAACGCGGCCCTGTTCGACGACGACGAGGGAGCGCTGGTCGTGGTCGTCACGGGCGCGCTCGCCGCCGCCGTCTCCGAGGTCGTCCTGTCCGACGACGAGGCCGTCGCGCGCCGCCTCGCCGACGACGTGCTGGCCATCATCGGCCAGATCCGACCGGTCGCTTCGGCGGGCGGCGCCACCAGCGGGTAACCTCGCCATTCGTGCGACGGTTCACTCAAGGTTTCTACGGCTACGCGTTCGCCCTTCTGGTGTGCCTGGCGCTCGCCGTGATCATCGTGGTGTCCGCGCCCACCGGCAGGCAGGGGCAGCACGTGCCCCGTCTCGACTACGCGATCACCGTGGCCAACTACAACAGGGCGGTGCCGCAGCAGGTGTGGGCACCCGCCAAGGATCCCGCCGACTGGATCCCGAACAGCAACAGGATCGCCAAGGGCGCCGACGGCACGCAGGTGCTGTCGGTCGGCTACGCCACCGCCCCCGACGCCGGCGACCAGCGTCACCACGTGATGATCGTGCAGGGCGCGGAGAAGCCCGCCGCCGCGTTCGCCAGCCGTATCGCCAACACCGACAAGCCCGTCGGCACCGTCCAGATCGCGGGCGCCGACTGGGAGAAGCGCTTCCGCGAGGACAAGAACCAGCGCACGCTGGTCCGCTTCCTGCCCGACGCCACGGTGATGGTGACGGGCACCGCCGACTGGCCCGACCTCTCCGCCCTCGCCGCCACCCTGAAGCCCCAGCCCAAGCCCACCAGCTGACATCCCCGGGTCTCGCTCGGGCGGCCGCCTCCAGGCGACCGCTTGTTCGGACACCCGCTTCTCGAGCCGCCCGCCTCGAGGTGGCTGCGTGTTCGGACACCCGCTTCTCGAGGGTGCTGCTTGTTCCAGCGGTGGCTTCTGAGGTGGCTGCTTGGTTCGAGCGGCTTCTGTTTCGAGCGGCCCCTTTTCGGCTGCCCGCTGGTCGCGGTCTGGTGTCGGGTGCGGGCCGTTCGGGGGAGCCTCGGTGATGTCGTCGGGTGCGGGTCGTGCCGGTCGCCGCCCGCCGTCCGGCCCCGGCCCGTACGGCACGCCGGTCTGGCCCGTACGGCACGCCGGTCTGGCCCCTCCGCCGTCACGGGGTCCCGCCCGCCGAAGGCGCGCCGCCCAGCAGGACTCCGGTCCCCGCCGTCACGGCACAAACCACGGCGGCTGGAGACGGCGGCTGGACTGTCCCGGAAGACCCCAGCCCCGTGACGTGATCCCCGACCTCGTGAGCCGTGCGGGGCTCACAGCAGGCGTAGCAGTTCGTGAGCCGTGCGAGGCTCACAGCAGGCGTAGCAGGTCGTCCATGCCGGCTTTGATCGCCTCGGCGGTCATCCCGCGTTCGGACTGCTGGTGGCTGATCAGGCAGGCGTTGATCGGGGCGAGCAGCGCGTCGGCGAGGAAGCGCGCGTCCGCCTCGGGACGCACCTGGGCGAGCAGCGTCGCCAGGTGCGTGTGGTGGAGCTTGTACGGCCCGCTGAACCTGCCCTTGGGCGGCCCCGCCTCCAGCATCATGAACAGCTCCCGCTGCGACACCTTCCTGTCGATCAGCGCGTGCAGGAAGGCCCGGACCCGCTCGGCGGGTGGCGCGCCCGGCCCGATCGGCGGCGGGCCCGTCATGAACGCGGACTGGAACTCGCGCTCCTTGGCGTCGATGAGCGCGTAGATCAGCCCGGCGCGGTCGCCGAAGCGGCGGTAGACGGTGCCCACGCCGACGTTCGCCTCGCGGGCCACCTCATCCAGGGACAGGTGCTCCGCGCCGTGCGACGCGAGCATCCTGGCCGCCACCTCGATGATCTTCTGCCGGTTGCGTGCTGCGTCCGCGCGTTCGGCGGGAGGCTGCCCGGCGATCGGCAGTTCACGAGTCATCGCTGCATCATAGTCCTTGTAACCGGAGAGGTCTCCGATTATCCTATGGATCCGGAGAGATTTCCGCTTATGGGAGGCGCAGCATGCCGTCGGAGTTCAACCAGAAGATCATCGAGGAGTTCCGCGCGAACGGCGGCCAGGTCGGCGGTCACTTCCAGGGCTCCTCCCTGGTGCTGCTGTCCACGACCGGCGCCAGGAGCGGCAAGCGCGTCACGACACCGGTGATGTACCTGCGCGACGGCGACAGGATCGTGATCATCGCCTCCAACGCGGGCGCCGACAACCACCCCGCCTGGTACCACAACCTGCTGGCCAACCCGGACGCCACGGTCGAGCTCGGCACCGAGACCTTCGAGGCCGCGTCCGAGCTGATCGAGGGTGCGGAGCGGGACCGCCTCTACGCGGAGATGGTCGCCATCGCGCCCACCTTCGCCGACTACGAGGCGAAGACCACGCGCCGCATCCCGGTGGTGGGGCTGCGCCGCGCATCCTGAGGCGCAGCCGCACTGTGCGCCGTGCGTCCTGAGGCGCGTATCCTGAGCGCGCCACCTCCAGGCTCCACGCGCTCCCGCCGGTCGCATGTCCGGTCCCGGCGCTCCCGCCGGTCGCACGTCCGGGTCAAGCGCTCCCGCCGGTCGCATGTCCCGGGTCAAGCGCTCCCGTCGGTCGCACGTCCGGTCCACGCGCTCCCGCCGGTCGGACGTCCGGGTCAAGCGCCCCCGCCGGGTGCACGTCCCGGTCCACGCCCGTGGCACCGGCGCCTTCCCCTGCACGCTCGCCATGTCCCACCAGGACAAGGCGCCGTCAGACCCCCGCGCCCGCACCGTCGCCGCGTGGGAACGGCAGCGCCTAGAAGGGGCGGTCGTCGTCCTGCGGGGTGGGCTCGGCCCGGCGCGCCATGGCGGCGGCCAGCTTCACCCGGGCGCCCTGCAGCCACTCCTCGCAGATGGCCGCCAGCTTCTCGCCGCGCTCCCACAGCTCGATCGACTGCTCCAGGGTGAGGCCGCCGGTCTCCAGGCGGCGCACCACCTCGGTCAGCTCCTCGCGGGCCTGCTCGTAGGACGGCGTCTCGTTGTTTGCCACCGCACCACCCTAGGCCGATCGCCCGACAGAATCGCCCTCGACCGCGTCCGCCGCGTCGGCGTCCCTGACAGAATCGCCTTCGACCGCGTCCGCCGCGTCGGCGTCCCTGACAGAATCGCCTTCGACCACGTCGGCCGCGTCGGCGTGCCCGTCAGAATCGCCTTCGACCACGTCGGCCGCGTCGGCGTGCCCGTCAGAATCGCCCCCGGCCGCGTCCGCCGCGTCGGCGTGTCCGTCAGGCCGGAGGTCGCCGGCCGGGTCGGCAGTGACCGCGACCCGGCCGTCGGTGAGGCGGATGGTGAGCCGGTCGCCGGGCGAGACGTCCCGCGCCAGCCGTACGACGTCGCCCGACGGGTGTTGCACGATCGCGTAGCCCCGCTCCAGCGTCGCCGCGGGGGACAGCGACACCAGCCGGGCGCGCAGGTGGGCGAGGTCGTCGGTGGCCCGGTCGAGCGAACCGCCCATGACGCGCCTGGCCCGTTCGCGCAGCGCGTCGACCTGTTCGGCCCGCCGTTCGAGCTCCCTGACCGGGTCGGCGAGCGACGGACGGGACCGCACCGACGTCAGCCAGGACATCTCCCGGTCGAGCCAGCCGCCCACCACCCGCCGCCCGCGGTCGCGCAGCTGCCTGATCAGCGTGAGCTGCTCGCCGACGTCGGGCACCACCTTCTTGGCCGCGTCGGTGGGCGTGGACGCCCGGACGTCGGCGACCAGGTCGAGGAGCGGACTGTCCTGCTCGTGGCCGATGGCGCTGACGACGGGAGTTCGGCAGGCCGCCACGGAGCGCACCAGGGACTCGTCGGAGAACGGGAGCAGGTCCTCGAGCGATCCGCCGCCCCGGGCGATGACGATGACGTCGACCTCGGAGTCGGCGTCGAGCTTGCGCAGCGACTCGGTGACCTCGCCGACCGCGTACGGCCCCTGCACCGCCACCTGCTCCACCTTGAACCGCACGGCGGGCCACCTGCGCCGGGAGTTCTCGAGCACGTCGCGTTCGGCCGCCGAGTCGCGACCGCAGATCAGGCCGATGGTGCCGGGCAGGAACGGCAGGCGGCGCTTGCGTTCGGCGCCGAACAGCCCCTCGGCGGCCAGCAGCTGGCGCAGCCGTTCGAGCCTGGCCAGCAGCTCGCCGACGCCGACCGGGCGGATCTCCAGCGCGGTGAAGGCGAACGAGCCGCGGTTGACCCAGAAGTCGGGCTTGACGTTGACCACGACCCGAGCCCCGTCGGCTGGACGGGGCATCGCGGCCTCATAGACCCCTCGCGGGCAGGTCACCCTGGCCGAGACGTTGGCGACGGGGTCGCGCAGCGTCATGAACACCGTGCCACCCCTCGCGGTCAGCTCGGTGATCTGACCCTCCACCCACACCGTGCCGAGCTTGCCGATCCATCCCGCGACCATCTGGAGGACCGTGCGGACCGGCAGCGGCTGCTCCGGTGTGGTTTTCGCGCTCATGACAACGAAGGCTACGGGGCGCGACCGACTATTCGGCGGCCTGCAGCTTGGTCAGGCGGTTCTCGTACATGCGCACGACGTCCGGGCGGGCGGTGGTGGCCTTCTCGTAGGCGAGCAGCTCCTCGATCTGGGTGACGGACTTGCCGCGCATCCTGGCCCGCAGCGAGGCGACGCTGAGGTCGGCGTACCCGGCCAGCGGCTCGACCGGCACGCTCGCCTCCGCGGTGGCCGTGGTGGCGGCCGCGGCCTTCGCCAGCTCGCCGTCGGCCTCCTCGACGCTCACCGGCTGTACGGCAGGCGCGGCGGCCTCGGGCTCGGCGGTGTCGGGCTCGGCGGCGGGCTTGGCGGCCTCGGACTTGGCGGTGTCAGGCTCGGCGACGGCCGTCGCGACAGGCTCGGCCACCGGCTGCCGGGCGGTCGGCTCCTCGGCAACCGGCTCCTCGGTAACCGGCTGCTCGGCCACGGCCGGGGCGGCCTGCTCGGTGGTCGTCGCCGAAGCGGCCTGGGGCCCGGCTGTCTTTCCTGCGGGCTCGTGCTCGGCGGTCCTGGCAGCGGGCTCGGGCTCGGCGGGCTTTGCGGTGGGCTCGGCGGTCTTGACGGCGGTGCCGTTCGCCGACTCCTCCTTCGCGGGGGTGAAGATGACCGGCTCGGGCCGTTCCGCCGCCTTCTCCTTGCGCGGGGCGAAGATGACGGGCTCCCTGCGGGCCGGCTTCTCCTCGTCCTCGACGCCGGACGCCGGCTGATCCGCCACCGGAGAACGCTCGCTCTCGTCGTCCTCCTTGTTGCTCCCCAGCCCCTTGACGGCGTTCTTCACGCGGTCGGCGAGCAGCAGCGCCTGGCCCGCGGCGCTGAGCGTGGTCTGGATGACGAAGAGCGGCAGCTCCTTGGCCTTCTCCTTGAGCTCTTCGCGATTGGTGACAGTTTTAGCGATGTTGCGGACAACGTCACTGAGAGACATGCCGGCTCCCTGGGAGGTCTGTTGTGGTGGGCCAGTCTGGCAAACTCCCGCGCGCGGCGTGACACGGGCGGCCGGGTGGCCTCTTCCACGTAGCATAGGAACATGGAGCCAAAGACCCCCGCCCGACGTGTACTCGTAGCCAAACCGCGCGGTTACTGCGCCGGTGTGGACCGTGCGGTCGAGGCGGTCGAGAAGGCCCTCGAGCAGTACGGCGCCCCTGTCTACGTCCGCAAACAGATCGTGCACAACACCCACGTCGTCAGGACGCTCGAGGAACGTGGCGCGATCTTCGTCGAGGAGACGGCCGAGGTCCCCGAGGGCGAGATCGTGGTCTT
Organism: Nonomuraea sp. NPDC004354; assembly: GCF_053602555.1. Lineage (NCBI taxonomy): Bacteria > Bacillati > Actinomycetota > Actinomycetes > Streptosporangiales > Streptosporangiaceae > Nonomuraea > Nonomuraea sp. NPDC004354. The sequence continues at coordinate 155,922 of NZ_JBSGDV010000007.1, forward strand.
CTCCGCCCACGGCGTCTCCCCGATGGTCCACGCCGAGGCCGAGCAGCGGCGCCTGCGCACCGTCGACGCCACCTGCCCGCTCGTCACCAAGGTCCACAACGAGGCCAAGCGGTTCGCCGGCCAGGACTACGACATCCTGCTCATCGGGCACGAAGGCCACGAAGAGGTCGAGGGCACCGCCGGTGAGGCGCCCGACCACATCCAGCTCGTCGACGGCCTCGACTCCGTCGACCGGATCCAGGTGAAGGACCCGAGCAAGCTGGTGTGGCTCTCCCAGACGACCCTCTCGGTGGACGAGACGATCGAGACGGTCACCAAGCTCAAGGAGCGCTTCCCGACCCTGATCGACCCGCCGAGCGACGACATCTGCTACGCCACCCAGAACCGCCAGGTCGCGGTGAAGGAGATCGCGGCGCAGGCGCAGCTGGTCATCGTGGTCGGCTCCGACAACTCCTCCAACTCCAAGCGCCTGGTCGAGGTGGCCAAGGGGGCCGGCGCGGCGTCGTACCTGGTCGACAACGCCTCCTTCATCCAGGACGCGTGGCTCGACGGGGTCAGCACGGTCGGTGTGACCAGCGGCGCCTCGGTGCCCGAGGAGCTGGTCGACGGGGTGCTGGCGTACCTGGCGGGGCACGGGTTCGCCGACGTCGACGAGGTCGAGTCGGTGAAGGAGAGCATGCGCTTCGCCCTGCCGCACGAGCTCCGCAAGGACCTGCGGGCCGGCTGATCCCGGCCTGCCCGGTACCGGTTCACGGGAAGGGCGCCCGCGGCTGTCCGCGGGGCCCTTCCCGTGCTCGGTGAAGGAGCGAGGCGGGAGTTCGGGGCCGCCGCACGCGGCCGTGAGCCGGGGGCGGTCAGTCCTCGGGGGAGCGCGGCGTGCCGTACACGCGGGGCTCGAAGTAGCCCTCTGGCTCCGGCACGAAGCTCTGGTCCTTGGGCTGCCGGGGGCGGGGCACGTCCACGCCCGCCCGCAGCTCCTCCCGCAGTTCCCTGACGTTGCCCGGCAGCCCCCGCTTCAGCGCGATCCCGAGCACCAGCGCCGACCCCGCGAACAGCCATGGGGCGCCCGCCGACAGCGATGTGAACAGCCCCAGGGCGAGCGCCTGCGCCAGCGAGCCGTTGCCGAGCGCCCGGCCCAGCTCGACGATCAGGGTGGCGCCGAAGAACACCATCGGTGGCGTGACCACCAGCGACAGCAGCTCGCGCGGGTTGACCAGGATGACGCTGACCAGGCACGAGCCGATGAACGTGAGCCCGACCACGATCGGCAGGTCGAGCAGCGCGGCCAGGACGTATCCCGCCAGCGTGCCGATGAGGACGAGCGCGATGGCGCCGCGGGCGGTCAGCCTGACGGCCGAACGCGTGCCTTTGTCACTCATGAGCCCGCCCCCTTTACCGGCGACCTACCATCATCGTGCTTCAGGACAGGTCGCCAGCCAACTTACCGTTCGCGTGCGGGATCAGAGACGAGGTTTCCAGCAGTTCGGGGGAGGCCAGCGGCCGCGGGAGGCCTTCCAGCATGTCGGGGGAGCCGAGCTCGCCGTCCACGACGCCCAGATCGTGCAGTTTGCGAGCGGTGACCAGGACCCTGGTCTCCAGCGAGCCGACCGTCTTGTTGTAGCTCTCGACGGCCCTGCTGAGCGCCTTGCCGAGCGACTCGACGTTGCGGCCGAGCGACGACAGCCGCTCGTACAGCTCCTTGCCGAGCTCGAAGACGGCGCGGGCGTTCTCGCTGAGCGCCGCCTGCTGCCAGGCGTAGTGGGCGGTGCGGAGCATGGTGATCAGCGTGGTCGGGGTGGCGATGTGGACGCGCTTGGCCATCGCGTACTCCAGCAGCCCTGGGTCGCGTTCGAGGGCGGGGGCCAGGAACGCCTCGCCGGGGATGAACAGCACCACGAACTCGGGCGAGGGGTTGAACGACTGCCAGTAGGACTTGGCGGCCAGGCGGTCGATGTGCTCGCGGACGTGCCGGGCGTGGGCGTCGAGGCGGACACCGGCCAGTGACTCGTCGCCCGCCTCGGCCGCCTCCAGGTAGGCGGCGAGCGAGACCTTGGAGTCGACGATGATGTTCTTGCCGCCCGCCAGCCGTACGACCATGTCGGGGCGGTGGGCGCCCTCGACGACCTGCTCGTCGAAGTCGCAGAAGCGCTGCATCCCCGCGATCTCGGCCACCCTGCGCAGCTGCAGCTCGCCCCACCTGCCCCTGGCCTCGGGCCGCTGCAGCGCCCGGACCAGGGCGGTGGTCTGGGAGCGCAGCTGTTCGTTGCTCTGCCGGACGAACTCCATCTGCTGGGTCAGCTCGGCGCGGGCGGCGCGCTGGCCGGACTCGGTGTCGCGCAGCTGCGTCTCCACCCGCCCCAGGAGGTCCTTGAGCGGCTCGACCAGGTGCTCGACCGCCTGCCTGCGCTGGTCGAGGTCGCCGGTCGCCTCGGCGCGGCTGGCGGCCAGGCGGGTCTCGGCCAGTTCGAGGAAGCGGATGTTGTTGACGTCGAGCGCGCGCGTCGACAGCGCCTGGAACCGCTCGCTCAGCTGCTCCTCGACGTAGACGAGCTTGTCGGCGGCGGCCTTGGCGCGGGCGTCCGCCTCCGCCACCCGTACGGCGGCGCGGGTCCTCGCCAGCAAGAAGCCGACCGCCAGTCCGAGTGCCAGGCCGATGAGCAGCGATGCGACGTCCATTGTCGGCATCTTTCCAGGGGGCGACCGCTCCGGCGCGCTCGACACGCCTTCCGCATTCCGCTTGTGCGGACGCGCCATCGTCACCGACAGTACCCATATGATTACCGGTTCGAAGATGACGGTCGCGCTCGCGGCCACGGCCGTCGTGGCGGCGCTCGTGGCCGCGGCGGCGGGAGCGGTCATCGCCGGCCGCGTCGGCGACGCCGGGCGCCCCGCGCCGCCGGGCTCGCCGGCGCGGGGCACGCTGGTGTGGACACCGGGCGCCTGCGTGAGCAAGACCGGGGTCAGGTTCGACCTCACCGCCTGCAACGGCGGCCATGCAGAGGTGCTGGCCATGGAGGCCGATCCGCGGCGCTGCCCCCTCGACACCGACGAGATCGCCCGCGTCGACGGCGGCAGGATCGCGTGCCTGCAGTACTTCCTGGAGCCCCACCCGGGCGCGGGCGGCGCCGGTGGCGGACTGCTGCGGGCCGGTGACTGCCTCGACCGCGAGGGCCGCGAGCTGCCCTGCGCCACCCCCGGCTGGTACGGCAGGGCGGTGGCCGTCGTCGCGCGCATGGACCACTGCCCGCGCGGCACGGCCGACGCGCTCGCGATGGAGGGCCAGGCGGTGTGCCTGGCCCCCGGCGGCAAGGTGCTGGCCGAGGGCGCCTGCGTCGACGAGAAGGTGCGCAAGGTCGGCTGCGGGTCGGGGCGGGCGTGGGCCCGCGTGACCGCCTTCGGCAGGTCGGGTGGCGACTGCCCGGTGGGCTCGGATCGTTACGTCACGGCTCGCGGGGCGTATCGGCCGGTGACCTGCCTGCGTCTGATGGCCGGGTAAACTCCGTCCACGTGAGCCTCAGCATCGGCATCGTCGGCCTGCCAAACGTCGGCAAGTCCACCCTGTTCAACGCCCTGACCAAGAGCGCCAACGCGCTCGCGGCCAACTACCCGTTCGCCACGATCGAGCCGAACGTGGGCATCGTGGGCGTGCCCGACGACCGCCTGGCCACCCTGGCCGAGATCTTCGGCTCCGCCAGGATCCTGCCGGCCAAGGTGGAGTTCGTCGACATCGCGGGCCTGGTGCGGGGCGCGTCCGAGGGGCAGGGCAGGGGCAACCAGTTCCTGGCCAACATCCGCGACACCGACGCCATCTGCCAGGTCATCCGGGTCTTCACCGACCCCGACGTGACGCACGTCGACGGCGAGATCTCGCCCAAGCGCGACATCGAGACGATCAACACCGAGCTCATCATGGCCGACCTGCAGACGGTCGAGAAGGCCATCCCGCGCCTGCAGAAGGAGGCGCGCACCAACAAGGACAAGAAGGCCGCGCTCGAGGCCGCCGAGGCCGCGCTGAAGGTCCTGGAGACCGGCAAGACGATCTTCGAGAGCGGGCTCGACCGCGCCGAGGTGCGCGACCTCCACCTGCTGACGGCCAAGCCGTTCCTCTACGTCTTCAACCTCGACGCCGACGAGCTCGTCGACACCGCGCTCAGGCAGCAGCTGTCGGAGCTGGTGGCGCCCGCCGAGGCGGTGTTCCTCGACGCCAAGATCGAGTCGGAGCTCGTGGAGCTGCCCGAGGAGGAGGCGCTGGAGCTGCTGCAGTCGGTGGGCCAGGAGGAGTCGGGGCTGTCGCAGCTGGCCAGGGTCGGGTTCGAGACGCTGGGGCTGCAGACCTACCTCACGGCGGGGCCCAAGGAGACTCGGGCGTGGACGATCCGCAAGGGCGCCACGGCTCCGGAGGCCGCCGGCGTCATCCACACCGACTTCCAGCGCGGGTTCATCAAGGCCGAGGTCGTCTCCTTCGAGGACCTGGTCGCGTCGGGGTCCATCGCGAACGCCAGGTCGGCGGGCAAGGCGCGCATCGAGGGCAAGGACTACGTGATGCGCGACGGCGACGTGGTGGAGTTCCGCTTCAACGTGTGATCCGTCCCGGTGCGACCGGAGGCCGGGAGAAGCCCCAACTGGGGACGAGTTCCACGGCCTCGGTGAAACCGGGACAGTATGGGGCGTCAACCCCTTCCAACCCTGGCGCGTCGAATCGTCACGGCGATCACGCTGACTCGGGAGGACAGATCATGATTCGTCGCATACTCGGGAACCGGCGCCCCACGACGCCCTCGTTGGCGAGCATCAGCCTGGAGGAGGAGCTCGCCCTGCTCCGGGTCGAGCTGATGTACGGCCTGCGTGTCAACAGGGAGGCCTACCTCCGCAGGAAGATGGAGGAGCGGGAGGAGGTCGTGCGCCGGATGCACCACCGCGACGCCCAGGCCATGCTCGCCGACCTGCGCGGCCGGCTCGAGAGGGTCAAGCCGCAGAACGACGCGCCGAGAGTGATCGATCTGCGAACTCGCCGCCACCTGCGTCCGGTCGACGGCCCCGAGACGGCCTGATCACCCCCGCTGACCAGCGCTCCTGTTCCCGAACGGGCAGCCGCATATACCAAATGTGTGGTTCGAGACAGTGCCTATGCCCTTTGGACAGCAATCCCTGGCCGTCCGGTAATGCAGGCCACCTGTCTGGCCTGGTCACACGCCAATTCCACAGGAATGGGACAGGAACCGGCACTCCGTCCTGTCATGCCCACTCGGTTTGCCCACACGCGGCGATGCCTGCAGCATAGGCGTGGCTTTCCTGGAACAATTGGCGGGACTCGATAGGGTGACTGCTTCGCCACGGATGATGCGACATCGCGCCAGCCGGGGGGATCGGCGCGAGCGGAGGCGTGATGGCTCGTAGGTCAACTGTCCACGGTCCTCGGATCGCTGGCGACCCCGAGCTTTCGGCATACCCGGACTTCGACCAACCCCCCGCGGGCGGCAGGCGGGCGGGCAAGCGCGGCGGCTGGTCAGGTGGCGGCGGACGCTGGCTCGTCTGGACCGGCCGCGCCATTCTCTGGGCGCTTATTGTGGTTATCGTGGTCAATGGGGTTCGTGCACCATTTGAGCGATTCACTCAGCCGAGCACTCCAGCGGCGAATGTCCCCTCGCCGACGGGCCAGGCATTTCCCGCCGAGCGCGCCTCGGCGTTCGCCACCCAGTTCGCCAGCATCTATCTGAATATGAAGTCCGAGGAGCTCGACCAGCGCAGCAGGCAGCTCGCGCCGTACCTGCCGAGCACCGACGACCCGCAGTGGGGCTGGGACGGCTACGGCCGCATGTTCGCCGCCAACCTGCAGCCCTTCGGGGTGGAGACCGTCGACGCCGACAACGCGGTCGTCACGCTGACCTTCCAGTCGGGCGCCCGCCGCTTCCTGCTGTCGGTGCCCGTCTACCACTCGGGCGGCCGGTTCGTGGTCTCGGGCCGTCCCGCGCTGCTGCCCGCTCCCGGGGCCGCGGAGCTGCCCCAGGTGGCCCAGCCGGAGGGTGACGAGGCGGCGGAGGCCGAGCTGCGACCGCAGCTGCAGGGCTTCTTCAAGGCGTACGCCGACGGCAGCTCCGACCTGTCCCGCTACCTGGTCGCGGGCAAGGGCCTGCCGAGTTTCGGAGGGGCCCTCTCCTTCGTCGAGCTCAAGAGTGTCGTGGTGCCTGTGGGGGGTGCCACCCGAGAGATCCAGGCGGTCGTGGTGTGGGGCGTGCCGACCGGCGCCACCCCCTCGGCCACGCCGGGCGCGGCCGAGGCCGGTGTGTCCGGCGGCCGCCTCGAGCAGGCCTACCGCCTCACGGTCGAGAAGCAGGGCGACAAGTGGTACGTCGAAGACATCCGCGGCGCCGGTCGGGCCGTTGGATAGACGCACGGCCACGCCGCTGATCGATACCCCCCGGGAGGACCAAGAGTGAAAACCATCATCCTGCACCTGATCGAACTGGCGACGCCGTCACCCGCCCCGACCGGTCCCGACACCGCCGGGCTCGCCAACATGCTGCGCGGCTTCTTCGCCCCGCTCTTCCTCGTCGTCGTCTCGATCGTCGCGCTGTTCTTCCTCTTCACCCGCGAGATCACGAGATTCGTACAGTTCCTGATTCTGGCCGTGGCGATCGGCGTGATCTTCTACGTTCCCAACATCATCGAAGTCACGGCCAAGGCGATCGCGGGGGCTCTCGGCATCAAGTGAGCACCGCTCCCTGGCGATATCGGCAGGGTTGAGACCGCGCCCGCGCGGTCATGGAACGAAGGGCAGCGGCGGCTGCCAGCGAGGGCGGAGAGGAGGACCGCGTGGACCTGCCTACCTACACGAACATCTGGCGCATCGAGAAGCGGCTCTACAAGCTGTACGACCTTCGGCTGCCCATGCCGCTCCCCATCGTCTGGATCGGCGTGTTCGCCGGCGTGCTCGCCCCGTGGTCCCTGCTGCTCTGGCTGGTCGGCATCGGCTTCGAGGCGCCGTGGCACGTGCTCTACCTCGTGCCGCCGGGCATCGTGACGTGGCTGTCCACCCGCCCCGTCATCGAGAGCAAGCGGCTCACCGAACTCCTGCAGTCCCAGCTGCGCTACATGGGCGAGCCGCGCTCGTGGTGCCGCCTCATCCCCACCGCCGAGCCCGAGAGCGTCACCTTCTCCGGCAGGGTCTGGCGCGCCGCCCCCGCCCCCGTCCGCGTCAAGGCCAAGGCGAAGGCCGGCGCGCACAAGCGCCGCGCCGTCCCCGCCGCGGTCAAGGCCCGCCAGGTACGGCCCGCCGTCGCGGCGGCCGCCGCCGCGGCCACCCACGCTCCCGTCGCCCCGCCCGCCGCGGCCACCCACGCGTCTGTCGCCCCGCCCGCCGCGGCCCGGCCCGCCTGGGGCGGCGCCACGGGCCGCCGCCAGGGCGTCGCCCCCGCCCTGCCCTCCGCCGACGTCGAGTCGCCGTTCCCGCCCGACACCCCGGTACGGCACGCGGAACCGGCCCGGGTGGCCGACGAGATCGCGGTGGCGGCTCCGGCGGCCGGTGTGGCGACGCCGGACGACGGCCTGGCCGTCGAGGGCGCCGCCGCGCTCCCGCACATCGGTGAGGTGTCGGAGACCGGAGCGCCCGTCGCCCAGGACGACGACGCGCACGTCGACGCCACCCACGGACCCGGCAAGCACGCCGAGGGTCGTGCCGGCGCGGGGTCCGAGGTCCGGGCCGGTGGTGGTCGTGCCGGTGACGGGTCCGAGGCGCAGGCCGGGGTGTCGCCGGTCCGGTGGGGGTCCAGGATCGAGCCCGGTCCCACCGAGGCGCCCGCCCAGACGCCCGCCGCGCCCGCCAAGCCCATCGGCGCCGAGGCGCTGCGCCGGCTGCGCCGGTTGGCGGCCACGGCGGACGCCCCCGACCAGCCGTCCCGCCCCGAGCCCGCCCCCACCCAGACCTCGGTCACCCGTGCCGCGACCGCCCGCCACGAGTCCAAGGCGCCTCGGCCCCAGGCCGCCCGGCCGGAGCTCGAGGCGACCCCGGATGCGGCCGCGCCCGTGACGGCGGCGGCCAGGGCCGAGGAGAGCCCGGCCGAGGAGAGCCAGGCCGAGGGCGTCCCCGTCGTCGAGGCCGCGTTGCCCGAGCTTCCGCCCGCCCAGGAGACCACCGCCGACAAGTTCGACCCCGCCGAGCAGGGCACTGGCCGCCACAGCGCGGACAAGCAGGGCACCGGCAAGCAGAGCGCCGACGAGCAGAGCGCCGACAAGCAGGGCGTCGGCGAGCGCGGCGCCGACAAGCAGGGCGCCGGCGAGCGCGGCGCCGGTAGGCAGGGCGCCGACGAGCAGACCACTGCCAAGCAGGGCACCGACGAGCAGGACACCGCCAAGCACGGCGTCGACGGGCAGGACACCGCCAAGCACGGCGCCGGCGAGCAGGTCGAGGACCAGGCCAGAGACCAGCACCGCAAGGGCCAGCCCCCGCTGACCACCGCCGTCGTGTTCCAGGGCCAGGTCAGGCCGACCATCCCCTCGATCGTCCCTGGCACGCGCCCGCCCCAGCCTCCTGCCCAGTCCGGCCGGCAGGCCCAGTCGCCGCCCCCCATGAAGCCCTCCACGAAGCCCTCCATGAAGTCCCCCGTGACGCCCCCCGTGACGCCCGCCGAACGCCGCCCGAACCCGCAGCCCACGCCGGCCGCCCAGAGCGCCCCGCCGCTCAACATCAGGGCCGTCCAGGCGCCGACCACACCGGGCGGGGCCGTCCCCGGACGGCGTGACGAGCCGCGCGTGCGCAGGGTCGAGTCGGTCGTCGGCCGCGACTCCTCCGGCGGGTGGCGCAGGCTCGCCCAGGTGGTGGTCGGCGGTGGCGGCAGCCGTACGGACGGGTCGGAGATCGACGAGGCGCGGACGCGCGCGGTGTTCGGCGGCGGCAGGAGGATCGTGGTGCTCGGCTGCACGGGCGGCGCGGGCCAGAGCACGACCGCGCTGATGCTCGGCCACACCTTGGCCCAGTACCGCGACGACCGGGTGCTCGCGGTCGACGCCAGCACCGGCGGCAGCACGCTGACCAGCCGCATCAAGGCCGAGTCGCCCGAGACGCTGACCAGCCTGCTGTCGGGGCTCGACCAGGTCAACGGCTATCTCGGCATGCGCGCGTTCACCACCCGCACGGGCAGCGGCCTGGAGGTCGTGGCGGCCGACACCGACAGCGGCGCCGAACAGCGACTCGCCGACCGCACGCTCTACTCCGACCACCGGCTCGGCCAGGCGATGCACCTGTTCGACCACCACTACAAGCTGACCGTTCTGGACCCTGCGCCCTCGCTGGCGGCCCGCGTCCTGCCGTACGCCGACCAGCTGGTGCTCGTCGTCCCCGCCAGCGAGGACGCGGCTGAGGCGGTGGCGATGACGTTCGAGTGGCTCGACGGCCACGGCTGTGCCGACCTGCGCAGGCGCGCGGTCATGGTGGTCAACGGGGTGAGCCGCCGCAGCATGGTGGACGTGGAGCAGGCCGAGGCGGTGGCGCGCGGGAGGTGCCGGGCCATCGTCAGGGTGCCGTGGGAGGACGACCTGGCGCAGAGCCGTACCGAACCGGTGGAGCCAGAACAGCTACGACAGGCGGGACGGCGGGCCTACCTCGCTCTCGCCGGGGTCGTGATCGCGGGTTTCGCGTCAGCACAGAGCACCCGTTCCAGCGAGGAGGAACTGGCCCAGTGACCCCCAGGGCACCCAACGAGGAGCGTGCCAGGTCGGCTGCCATCGCATCCGGACACCGGCACGACGGAGGTATGGCGGTCTGATGAGCACGCTTCTTGCCGGTCAGCGGGGCTCATGCGCGGAGGGGGCGGCATGAGCAGGGCGACTCGGGCGCACCAGCGTCTGGCGGTCCGATACTTCGACGACCGCATCCTGCTCACCGAGGGCTCCGCGTGGGCCTACTTCCGGTTGCCGACGGTCAGCTACGAGTTCGTCACTCCGGAGGAGCGGGAGGCGCTGGCCACCAACATCACGATCGCGCTGGCGGCGATCCGCATGCCGGACGCCGAGGTGCATCTCAGGGTCGCGCACCGCACCTATCCCGCGGCCGAGTGGGCGATGGCGCTGAACGGCACCTCCGACGAGGGCCCCGGCTGGCGCGACTACCTGGAGGAGATGTACCGGCACGTCTGGGCGAAGGACTTCTGGTCGAAGGAGGTCTACCTCGGCGTACGGCTCGGCCCGCGCGGCCGCCAGCTCGGCGCGGGCGTGCTGGCGCAGCTGTTCGGGTTCTACCAGCGCAGTGAGAAGGCGCTCGGGCTCGAGGACGACCACGTGCCCGACGGCGAGCTCGCCCGCTGGACCGAGCAGGCCGAACGGCTCGGCCGGGCACTGGCCTCCAGCGCCCTCTACGCCCGCCACGCGACCTCGGGCGAGGTGGCGTGGCTGTTCAGGCACGCGGCGACCGCCTCGCTCGGCGACCCGCCGGCCAGCGCGAGCCCGAAGCGGCGCTGGGGCAGGGGCGAGATCGAGTCGCTGGTCGAGGGGCAGATCCACAACGGCAGGTCGTTCCTGCGCATCGCGCAGCCGCAGGGCGACTCCTACGTGGCGCACCTGTCGTTCGCCCGCTTCCCCGACCTGATGCCCTTCCCGGACGGCGAGCCGTGGATGCACTTCGCCGACCAGCTGCCCTTCCCCGTGGAGATCTCCAGCCGGATGCGGCTGATCCCGCCGGTCAAGGCGTCCAAGGACGTCGCCCGCAAGCTCGCCCACGCCCGCGACATGGACATCCACATCCGTGAGGCCGGCGCGGAGGCGCCGATCGCGCTGGCCGAGCAGATCGACGCGGCCCGCATGCTGGAGCACGGCATCACGAAGGAACGCCTGCCCTTCGTCTACGGCTGGCACCGGCTGATCGTGAGCGCCCCGACCGAGGAGATCTGCCTGCAGCGTGTCGAGGCGGTCGTCGAGCACTACCGCGACATGGGCATCGACATCGTCAACTCCACGGGCGACCAGTTCTCGCTGTTCTGCGAGGCGCTGCCGGGGGAGAAGGTGACGGTCAACGCCTACGCCCAGCGCCAGCCGCTGCGCACGATCGCCGGTGGCATGGCGACCGCGACCGTCGACCTGGGCGACCGGATCGAGACCGAGGCCGGCTGGCACGGCCCGTACATCGGCGAGACGGTGGGCCGCGCCCGCAGCATCGTCCACTTCGACCCGCTGGTGGCCGCCGCCCGCAACCGGCCGACGGCCATCGCGATCACCGGCGAGCCCGGCGGCGGCAAGACGACGCTGGCGCTGCTGATGATCTACCAGATGGCGCTGCGCGGGGTCACCGTCGCGGTGATCGACCCCAAGGGCGACGCCGAGTCGCTGGTGCGGCTGCTGCAGAAGCGCGAGCGCAAGGCCCGCATCATCCCGCTGGGGTCGGCCGCGCCCGGCCTGCTCGACCCGTTCTCGTTCGGCGACGACATCGCGGCCAAGAAGACCATGGCCACGGAGACGCTGCGGCTGCTGCTGCCGCGCATGTCGGAGGAGCGAGAGTCGGCGATGATCCAGGCGGTGGCGGCCGTCTCCAACGCGCCCGACCCCTCGCTGGGCAAGGTGGTCGACTTCCTGGAGCAGGCTGGCGACGCGGCGTCGAAGAACCTCGGCGCCGTGCTGCGCTCGATGTCGGAGATGCACCTGGCGAGGCTGTGCTTCGACGCCTCCGGCGGGGAGCAGATCGACAGCGAGGGCTGGACGACCGTCTTCACGCTCGGCGGCCTCACCCTGCCCGACGCCACCACGGCGCGCGACGACTACTCCTACGAGCAACGCCTGTCGGTGGCGCTGCTCTACCTGGTCTCGCAGTTCGCCCGCAGGTTGATGAACGGCCTCGACCGGCGCGCGCCCAAGGCCATCTTCCTCGACGAGGCGTGGGCGATCACCTCCACGCCCGAGGGCGCCAAGCTGGTGCCCGAGGTCAGCCGGATGGGCCGCTCCCGCAACACCGCGCTCGTCCTGGTCTCGCAGAACGCGGGCGACCTGCTCAACGAGCAGGTGACCAACTGTCTCTCGTCGGTCTTCGCCTTCCGCTCCACCGAACGGGTGGAGGTCGGCCACGTCATGGCGCTGCTCGGCGTGGAGGCCTCGGAGGAGCACAAGGCCGTGCTGCGGTCGCTAGGCAACGGGGAATGCATTTTCCGTGACCTCGATGGCAGAGCGGGCCGCATCGGCGTAGACCTGATCTCCGACGAGCTGCTCAGGTGGCTCGACACGAACCCGACGCACGACAAACCCGGGGAGAACGTGCATGATCAGATTCGCGGGGGAGTGACCGGAGCCCAGGAGGTACGTTCATGAAGGGCCGACTAGGTCGGCGGCTGACGTTGGCGCTGGTGCTGCTCATCGGCATCGTCGCGCTGCCCATCGCCCTGCCCTCGGGCACGGCGGCCGCCGCCGCTCCGTTCTGTGACCTTTCACCCGACCTCGCCCCGCAGCTCGTCGACAGCGGTGTCGACGGCCTGCTGCAACCGCCGCCGCCGGAGGGTACGGCGGCGGCGCCGCAGGCGACGACCAACTACGCCCGTTACGGCATGGCCGGCCTGTTCTGGCACACCGACGGGCTCGGCTGCAGCGACGTCGCGGCCGTGCTCGGCAACACGTGGGCGAACATGATCTTCGACTGGGCCAAGGCCGTGGACCGGTTGACGATCACCACCTACCAGGCCGCGGCCACCGAGGGCCCGCTGCAGTCGATCAAGGACGTGGTCGACGACATCGTGGAGAACCTCGCCGCCGCGATGTACTGGCCCTTCCTGCAGCCGATCATCATCCTGGCCGCCATCTGGCTGGCCTGGTACGGACTGTTCAGGCGCAGGGCGTCGGTCACCACCGAGGCCGTCGTCTGGATGGTCATCGCGGTCACCGCGGCCGTGTGGTTCTTCAGCCGTCCCGGCGACTTCACCGGGCTCGGCAAGATCGTCACGGACAAGACCACCGAGGTGGTCAACCAGGCCTTCTCCGGGCTGCCCGGCGCGGGCGGGACCTCGTGCCTGCCGGCCAAGGGCGCGCAGGGCGACAAGCCGGTCGAGGGCGGCTACGCCAGGACCGGCGTGCCGAGCGTCGACCAGAACGCCGACGCGCTGTGGTCCACGCTGGTGTGCAGGCCGTGGCTGGTCGGCCAGTTCGGCACCTCCGACCCGAACGCGCCCGTCATCCGCGACTTCGGCGCCAAGCTCCTCGACATCCAGGCGATCGACAAACAGGAACAGGCGGGCCAGCCGCCCAGCAGCACCGCCCACCAGGCGGCCTACAACGAGATCGCCGAACCGCTGCGCACCACGCCCATCTACTTCCTGTTCCAGGGCAAGGACTGGAGCGGCAGGCTCGGCATCGCCATCGGCGCGCTGCTGGCCGCGCTCATCGCCGGGCTCCTGATCTTCCTGGTGGCCGTCTCGCTGCTGGTGCTCAAGGTCGGCTTCCTGCTGTTGCTGATCCTGGGGCCGGTCTTCCTGCTCATCGGCGTCCATCCGGGCAGCGGCCGGATCATCGCGATGCGCTGGGTCGAGATGCTGATCGGCATGCTGCTCAGACAGGCCGTGCTGGCGCTGGTGCTCGGGGTGCTGGTGTACGGCTACGCGCTGATCATGGCCACGGCGCTGCCATGGGGCATCCAGATCCTGTTCATGGCGCTGCTGACGATCGCGGTGTTCTTCTACCGGCGACCGTTCCAGCACCTGTTCGCCTCGATGAGCGGCCACACGCTCACCACCAGGATGCTCGGCGAGGCCGCCTCCGCGCCGACCCTGGAACGCGCCGCCAACGTGCTGCCGCCCGTCGCCATCACCAAGGCCGGACGCTGGGGCCTGCGCAAGGCCGAACCGTTGATCCAGGCGGCCGCCGCGGGCAGTACCGCGGGGGCCACGGCCGTGGGCGCGGCCGTCGCCCAGGGCAGGGTCAGGGGCGAGGAGGGCGCGGCGGCCAACGCGCAGGCCGGCACCAGGGTGCCCGCGCCGCTGGCCACCGACGCCGAAGGCAAGGCGGGCGCCAGGCCCGCCGCCGCGCAGCGCACCGGCGCGGCACCCCCGCTCAACCTCGGCTCGGGCGGCCGCGCCACCCCGCCCACCCGCACGGGCACCGGCGGCGTCTCGTCCGCCCTGTCCGCCGGCGCCGGATCCGGCACCGGATCCGGCGCGGCCACCTCCGGTGGGTCCAGGACCGGCGGCTCCGGCGGTTCCCGCGGATCCGGCTGGTTCGGCAGCAGGTCGGGCGGCGGCTGGGCCGCCACGGGCGGCTCCAGCGGTACGGCAGGCGGCTCACGCTCGGGCCGCGGCGTCCGCTCGTCCGGTGGCCTGTTCGGAGGTGGCTCGGGCTCGTCCTCTTCGCGTGGCTCGTCGGGCTCGCGCGGCTCGTCCTCGTCGCGCGGGTCGTCGGGCTCGCCGGCCGGGCGCGGTCCGATCGGCTCGTCCGGTGGCGGGCGTCCGGCCGAGGCCCCGCAGGCCCGTTCGGCTGAGCCGCCGCCGCTGTGGCTGCCCAGCCGTAAGAGCGAGGGCAGGAGCGACGAGCCGCCCGTGCCGTTCTGGCTGCGACCCAACAGCTCCGACAAGGATTGACGATGGCACAGCTGGGTGACAGGAGAGGGCTGGCCTTCGCCGCGATCGTGCTGGTGCTGGCGGCGGTCGGGCTCTTCGTCACGATGTGGCCCACCTCGGACGAGCCCGTGCCCGCCGCCGGTCAGGAGGCGGCGGGCCGTACGGGGTCCGGGGCCTCGGCGGCGCCCGCCGCCGTCACCCCGCTGGCCACGGCGAGCGACGCGCCCTTCGACATCTACTCCTACCTTCCGATGACCAAGCAGGAGCTGGCCGCGGCGGCGGACCTGGCCGTGCGCTTCGCCGCCGCCTACGGCAGCTTCCGCTACGACGAGGAACCGGCCGCCTACGCCGACCGGCTAAAGGTGTTCACCACCGCCGACCTGGCCGAGGTGCTGACGCGGACCGTCACCTCGCCGGGCACCGTCGAGGCGAACAGGACCGATCAGGTGGTCTCGCAGGCGACCGCGAAGGTCAAGGAGATCAGGCAGGTCGACAGGACCTCCATCGTCTTCGTCGTCACCGGCACCAGGCAGGTGTCGGCCAAGAGCGGGTCGACCAGGCGCGACGAGGACTACGCGGTGACCGTGCAACAGATGGGCTCCGACTGGCGGGTCTTCGACCTGCAGCCCGCCGACCAGGGACAGGACGGAGACAGCTCCGGGTGAAGTTCTCCTCCCGCACGAAAATCGTCGGGGCGCTCGGGCTCGCCGGGCTGGTACTGGTGACGCTGATCATGTCCCCGATGCTGATGACCAGCTTCCCCTCCTTCATCAGTGACGGCAGTCTTTCCGACTGCGAGGAGATCACGCAGGCGGACGAACCAGCCTCGGAAGGGGCGACAGCCGACATTCCCCCCGACTACCTGGCGCTCTACCAGAAGTTCGGCAAGCAGGTGGGCGTCCAGTGGACGATTCTGGCGGCCGTGGGCAAGCGCGAGACCGACCACGGCCGCTCCACGCTGCCCGGCGTGCAGAGCGGCACCAACTACGCCGGCGCCGCCGGGCCGATGCAGTTCCTGGTGAGTACGTGGGGCGGGGCAAAGCGCATCCCGATCCCGTCGGAGTTCAACGGGTACGCCTCGGACGGCGACGGCGACGGCTGGGCCGACATCTACAACCCGGCCGACGCCATCCTGGGCGCTGCCACGATGCTCAAGCGCAACGGGGCCCCGGAGAACGTGCGGCGGTCGCTGTTCGTCTACAACCGGGCGTGGTGGTACGTCGACCAGGTCGAGGAGATCGCGCGCAAGTACGCCGCCGACGGCGAGGTCAAGGTGCCGCCGCAGGCCGACGCCGGATGCGACGAACCGCTCATCGAGGCGGCGCCGAGCGGCGTGGTGGCGAGGATCCTCGCCTACGCGCTCGACCAGCGCGGCAAGCCGTACCTGTGGGGCGGCACCGGGCCCGACGCCTTCGACTGCTCCGGCATCATCTACATGGCCTACCGGAGCGTGGGGCTGACGATCCCCAGGACGACGTTCGGGCAGTGGCCGTTCGGGGTGAAGGTGCCCGACGGGCAGGAGCAGCCCGGCGATCTCGTCTTCTTCAACGCGGGGCCAGGAACCAGCGCCGACAATCCCGGACACGTCGGGATGGTGGTGTCGAAGGGGAAGATGGTCGAGGCGCGCTGCCGGTTGTGCGGCCCGATCAAGGTCACCAGCTATCGGGGCAGGGACGCCATCGTCGGATTCACCAGGCCGCTGGAGAACCCGGCCGTCAAGGAGCAACTGGCCAAGCTCACCCCCGTGTTGTAGCACTGTGATCCTTCACCAACCGTTGGCCTTCCGTCCCCTGCCCCGGCGCAGGGGCGGATGCGTAAGGTTGGGAGGCTCGAAGGCAAGGAGATGCGATGGCGGTTCTGGTGGTGGGCGCGGCGATCATCGCCGACGGCAGGTTGCTGGCGGCGCAGCGAGCAGAGCCACCCGAGCTGGCGGGCGGCTGGGAGTTCCCCGGAGGCAAGGTCGACGAAGGGGAGAACGACATCGACGCGCTGGTCAGGGAGTGTCACGAAGAACTCGGCGTGATCATCCGGGTCGGCGAGCGCGTGGGCGGCGACTGGCCGCTCGGCGACGACTACGTGATGCGGGTGTGGCTGGCGTCGCTGGTCTCCGGCACGCCCCAGACCAAGGAGCACCTGGCGCTGCGCTGGCTCGCGCCGGAGGAGTTCTACGACGTGCCGTGGCTGGCGGCCGATCTTCCGGTGGTCAAGGTTGTGGAGACTCTGCTGCGAGAGGATTAATCCACTCCACTGCGTGACATAACCACTACGCAGTGTATTTGTTGGCGCGTCCCGTCTCGGGGGAAAAGCGGAGAAGCGCAGTGAGTTGGTGGCGTCGTGCCCAGATAGCGTCGGCTGTCGGATCAGGGGCGCTGATCTTGGCGACCACGGCCACGACGTCGGCGGTCGAGGCTTCAGAGATCGAGGTACCTTCTGCGGGGGTTTCCCGCGAAGGGCTGATCGAGCTCAGAGTGGAGCGGGTGGCCGATCCGGACGTGGGTCGATGGTTGCGAACCGGTGATGTGCTGCGCTTCAGGGTGGCCGTGGAAGGTCCGGCACAGGACACCAGTCTGGCGGTCACGGCCCAGCCGGCGCGGGCGCTGTCGCAGGTGACGTGCGCCGCGTCGCCCGCCACCGGAGCTGACGCCGTCACCGGAGGAGCGGACGCCGCGCCCGGCGCGGGGTCGGCCGTCGACGGTGCGGGCTCGGCCGGAGGCGCAGGGTCTCCGGCGGGCTCGGTCTCTGCGGATGCCGCGCCGGGTGCGGGTTCCACCGGTGGGGGTTCCACCGGTGCGGGAGGCACGGGCTCCGCGGGGGCCGATGCGGGGATGTGCCGGTTCGGGGACGCCCAGGGAGAACGGGCGGCCGATGTCAGGCTCACCGTGCCCGAGGGTGCGAGAGAGGTCGTGCTGACCGCGGAGGCGCAGGCACGACAAGGCGCCGACGGCGTTCCGGAGCGGGTCACCAAGACGACCACGATCCCGGTCGCTTCGCTGCCGCTGCCGTGGTTCGCCGAGCCGCGCCCGGCGAACTATCCCGTCCCCATGTTCGCCGAACCGCGTCCCGCGAACTATCCGCTGCCGGTCTTCGCGGAGCCGCGTCCCGCGAACTACCCCGTGCCCCTGTTCGCCCAGCCGCGCCCGGCGAACTACCCGGCGCCGGGATCGGCCGAGTCGGGCTCGGGGAACGTCCCGCCGGCGTCCGCCGAGTCGCGCCCGGCGCAGGCGTCCGCCGACTCGCGCCCGGGGAACGTACCGGCGCAGGCGTCCGCTGCCTCGCGCCCGGGCAGCTACCCGGCGCAGGCGTCCGCTGAGCCGCGCCCGGCGAACTATCCGGCATCAGGGGCCGCTGAGCCGCGTCCGAGGAACTACCCGGCACCAGGGCCAGCCGGACCGCGCTCGGCGAACCCGCTGCCGTGGTTCGCCGAGCCGCGCCCGGTCAACTACCCGCTGGCGGGCTTCGCCGAGCCGCGTCCGGTGCGGCATCCCTCGCCCGGATCCGTCGATCCGCGCCCGATGTTGCTCGCTCCCGGTGACGCGCGGCCTGCGCAGGCCGCCGAACTGCCGGAGGTGTCCGAGGGCGCGGGCGGGGGCGCGGACTCGCGCGCCCAGGCCCAGGGGGCGGATGGCGGTGTCCGGGGTGGACCGGTGCGCCGCGTCGACGACGGCGGCAGGGGCACGACGGCGTGGAGCGCGGGGGAGGCGACCCGGCAGCCCAGAACCCTGCCCCACCCTGCCGGGGTCGGAGCCCAGGCCATGACCGGTGTTCAGCCGTCCGTGACGGGCGTTCAGCCGTCCGTGACCGGGGTTCAGCCGCCCGTGACCGGAGTTCAGTCGCCTGCGACGGGCGTTCAGCCGCCCGTGACCGGAGTTGGGTCGCCCGTGACCGGAGCTCGGTCGCCCGTGACCGGGGCCGGGGTCCAGTCGCCTGCGACCGGGGTCCAGCCGCCGGGGGTGAGCGCGCGGTCGTCTGCGACAGGTATGCGGCTTCCCAGGTCCAGGGCTGTGACGGGCAGGAGGCTTCCGAGGACGGGCGTCAAGGCGCCTGCCACGGGCGCCCTGCCTGCCGCCACCGGGCTGCAGCTCCCGGCCACCCGGTCTTCCGGCAGCGGCGTGCAGTCTCCCGTCACGGGGATTCAGACGCCCACCAGCGGGGTGCGGTCTCTCGCCACCGGGGTTCAGACTCCGGCGACCGGCGTCCGGTCCCCGGCCACGGGCACGAAGACCCCCGCGACCGGCGTTCGGTCTCCGGTGACGGGGTCGAAGGCTCCGGCGACCGGCGTTCGGTCTTCGGTGACGGGGTCGAAGACTCCTGCCACTGGTGTCCGGTCTCCGGCCACGGGCACGAAGGCTTCCGCTGGCGTTCAGTCTCGTGGCACGGGGACGAAGAGTCCGGCCACCGGGGTCAAGGCCCCCGCGACGAGCCGGTGGGCCGCGGAGGCGACGCCGATGACCGACGCGGCGCTGACCGGGGCGCAGGAGGCGCAGCAGGCGTCGGGTGGATCGGCGTTGCGCCTTCCGCAGGTCGCGCCCGAACAGTCGGCGGCGAGCTCGCCGTCCGTCATGGCGGCGCCGCTGGCCCGCGAACTCGCCGTCTCGCCCGCGAAGCCGCAGGCCGCGAGGAGGACCGATCTCACCACAGGGCTGAACGGCCTGCCGTACGTGGGGGGCGGCATTCTGGTGCTGCTCGCCGCGTTGTGGGGCGTCGCGCGGGCCCAGCGGAGCCGCGGTGTCAGGAAATCACAGCCGATGTCGTAAATCGGACTTTGCGCTGACATTTACCGTCCTAGTATTCTCGTTGACCAAGGTTTCGGGAATGCGCGGAGGGCAGCGGTGGCACCCAGGCGACTGACGGCCGTCTCCGCCCTGCTGCTCTCCTTAGGGATCAGCGGCGGCGTCGTGCTCGCGGCGGTCCCCCTCATCAGCCAGGTCGCCAGCGCGTCGGTCGTGGCACGCGACCCGGGAGACGCGATCCCGCCGTGTGACGCGGGTGAGGCCTGCGAGCCGACCGAGGTCGTCACCACGGTCACGATCACCACCACGCTCGGGTCGCCGACGCCGACGCCTACGCCGACCGATCCCGTCACGACCGTGACGACCACGGTGACGCCGTCGCCGACGAAGACCAGCAAGGCGCCCGAGCCCGAGAAGACCACGGCCAAGCCGCCGGCGACGCAGGCTCCGCCCGTCCAGCAGCCGCCGCCGGTGGTGCCCTCGACGGACGTGAGCGTGCCGTCGGCCCCCGCGGACACCGCCGAGGAGACGCCGACGTTCTCCTTCCCGACCGTGCAGGACGACACGCCCTCGCAGGCGCCGAGCGAGCCCACGACGGCCGTCTCCGACTCCGAGGAACTGGTGGTGCGCAACGCCGCACCGGAGTACGACCAGACCACGCTCAGCCGCAAGCTCGGCATCCCCGCGCTGGTGCTGGTCCTGCTCGCGTTGTTCGCCGTGCTCATCTTCGAGGGACGGCTGCGCAGGATGGCCCACGCCGCCGCCGTCCGCAGGGCCGGGCCGCAGCAGCCAGGACACCACCGGGGCGAGCCCGCCGCCGAGCCGTATGGTGGCTACCCGGCCGGACCCGGTTTCGCGGGCCCTGTCCCGGCCTACGCGCCGATCATCAGCTTCGTGCCGGTGCAGACCTACCCGGGCGGTCCCGCCCAGTACCAGCCGGTCTACCAGCACCCGTTCCCGCAGGACCCGTCGATGTACGGCCAGCCGGGTCCGACGGCCGACTACTCCGCGCAGGCGGGGCACCCGCAGCCCGGGTACCCGCACCCCGAGTACGCCCAGCAGGAATACCCGCACCCCGAGTACACCCAGCCGGAGTACACCCAGCCGGAGTACGTCCAGCCCGAGTCCGTGGAGAGCCACGACCAGCCGGCCGGCGACTTCGACGCCTTCAAGCCGCGCGAGTTCCACGTGGCCGGCGACGACCCGCTGCCTCCTGACCTGGCGCCGGGGCAGCAGCCGCAGTACCGCGACCTGTTCGAGCCGCTGGTTCCGCCGGACCAGCCGTCGCTCGGCGACATCCCGCCGGGCGGTGACGCGCCCTACGACGATCCGCACCACAAGGGTCAGGCGGGTGGCCCGACGATCGTCGAGGCGGGCGACGCCGAGCCCTGGAAGCTCGACGACGCCGCTCCCGCGGCCGAGGACCGCACGGCGATCCTTCCCCTGCGCGACATCGACGACCACCGCGAGTTCTGACCGGCCACAGACCCGGACCGGCCCGTGCGCCTGGCGACCGCTTGAAGGGCGCTCGGGGCTCAGCGAGCGTGTGACGGCCTGCCGGGGGTGATCGGTCACTGGATCGCCGTGTGATGGTTCTCCACATGGTCGGCTCGGCGGGTGTGGACGGCCTGCCGGGGATGACGCGAGCGTACGTCGGGTCCCAGCGGGTGCCTGACGGGCTTGCCGGGTGGGTCGGTGCGTGGCCCCGGTGTGCGCCTGACGGGGCGCCGTGGCGGTGGGAGGCGAAGTCCTGCTGGAGGAGCGCACGGTGACGGGGGCGAGCCCACGACGGCGGTCGGCGCGTGACCCGGCGGCAGCCGTACCGGAAGGAGCCGAGGAGCCTGCTGTACTGGAAGGAGCCGAGAGGCCCGCTGTACCGGATGGATGCGGAGCGCGCCGTATCCGATAAGTCCGGTGCCCGGTGGATGCGAGGAGGGGCCGGGTGGGGACCGCCCGGATGGCCGGGCGGTCCTGGAGGGGCCGGTGGGGTCAGCCCTGGCGCTTGAAGATCTTGCTGCCGAGCCAGACCAGCGGGTCGTACTTGCGGTCGACCACGCGCTCCTTCAGCGGGATCAGCGCGTTGTCGGTGATCTTGATGTGTTCGGGGCAGACCTCGGTGCAGCACTTGGTGATGTTGCAGTAGCCGAGCCCGTGGTCCTTCTGCGCGGACTCCTTGCGGTCGGCCACGTCGTAGGGGTGCATGTCCAGCTCGGCGATCCGCATGAGGAAGCGCGGCCCGGAGAAGGCCGGCTTGTTCTCCTCGTGGTCACGGATGACGTGGCAGACGTTGTTGCACATGAAGCACTCGATGCACTTGCGGAACTCCTGCGAGCGCTCGACGTCGACCTGCTGCATCCGGTACTCGCCGGGGCGCACGTCGGCCGGCGGCGTGAACGACGGCACCTCCCTGGCCTTCTGGTAGTTGAACGACACGTCGCACACCAGGTCCTTGATGACGGGGAAGGTGCGCATCGGTGTGACCGTGATCGTCTCGTCCTCCTCGAAGGTGGACATGCGGGTCATACAGCCGAGCCTCGGCTTGCCGTTGATCTCCATGGAGCAGGAGCCGCACTTGCCGGCCTTGCAGTTCCAGCGCACGGCCAGGTCGGGCGCCTGGGTGGCCTGGAGCCGGTGGATGATGTCGAGGACGACCTCGCCCTCGTTGACCTCGACGGTGAAGTCCTCGAGCTTGCCCTCGCCGCCCTCACCGCGCCAGACGCGGAACTTCGCCTTGTAACTCATTCGATCCCGTCCAACTCGTCGTCGGTGAGGTACTTCTTCAGCTCGGCCAGGTCGAACAGGGCCAGCAGGTCGGGGCGCATCGGCTGCTGCTGCTTCTCCTCGACGGTGACGGACGAGCCGTCGGCGGCGGCGGAGCAGACCAGCAGCTTGCGCCGCCATTCGGCGTTCATGCCGGGGAAGTCGTCGCGGGTGTGGCCGCCGCGGCTCTCCTCGCGCATCAGCGCGGCCTTGGCCACGCACTCGGACACGAGCAGCATGTTGCGCAGGTCGAGCGCGAGGTGCCAGCCCGGGTTGTAGATGCGCCCGCCGGCCGCGCCGACGAGGTGGACCCGCTCCTTCAGCTTCTCCACGACCTCGAGCGCCTCGGCGACCTCCGAGGACGTCCTGATGATGCCGACCAGGTCGTTCATGGTCCGCTGGAGCTCGTGGTGGACCTCGTAGGGGTTCTCGCCGGAGCGCTCGAGCGGGGCGATCGCCTCGGCCTTGGCGCTGTCGACGCTCTCCTGCGACACGGTGGGCCGCGCGCTCAGCGAGTCGATGTAGGCGGCGGCGCCGGCGCCCGCGCGCCTGCCGAACACCAGCAGGTCCGACAGCGAGTTGCCGCCCAGCCGGTTGGAGCCGTGCATGCCGCCGGAGACCTCTCCGGCGGCGAACAGTCCCGGTACGGCCGCGGCGGCGGTGTCGGCGTCGACCTCGACGCCGCCCATGATGTAGTGGCAGGTGGGGCCCACCTGCATCGGCTCGGCGGTGATGTCGACGTCGGCCAGCTCCTTGAACTGGTGGTGCATCGACGGCAGCCGCTTGACGATCTCGGCGGCGGGCAGCCGGGTGGAGACGTCGAGGAACACGCCGCCCTGCGGCGATCCGCGCCCCGCCTTCACCTCGGAGTTGATCGCCCTGGCCACCTCGTCACGCGGCAGCAGCTCCGGAGGGCGGCGGTTGTTGGCCTGGTCGGTGTACCAGCGGTCGCCCTCTTCCTCGGTGGTGGCGTACTTGTCCTTGAACACCTCGGGGATGTAGTTGAACATGAACCGCTCGCCGAGCGAGTTGCGCAGCACGCCGCCGTCGCCGCGGACCGACTCGGTGACCAGGATGCCGCGCACGGACGGCGGCCACACCATGCCGGTCGGGTGGAACTGGATGAACTCCATGTTGATGAGCTTGGCGCCGGCCAGGAGGGCCAGGGCGTGGCCGTCGCCGGTGTACTCCCAGGAGTTGGAGGTCACCACGTACGACTTGCCGATGCCGCCGGTGGCCAGCACGACGGCGGGGGCGTCGAAGACGACGAAGTTGCCGGTCTCGCGCCAGTAGCCGAACGCGCCGGAGACGGCGTCGCCGTCCTTGAGCAGCCGGGTGACCGTGCACTCGGCGAACACCTTGATGTAGGCCTCGTAGTCGCCGTGGTTCTCGTAGTCCTCCTGCTGCAGGGCGACCACGCGCTGCTGCAGGGTGCGGATCAGCTCCAGCCCCGTCCGGTCGCCCACGTGCGCGAGCCGCGGGTACTCGTGGCCGCCGAAGTTGCGCTGGCTGATCTTCCCGTCCTTGGTGCGGTCGAACAGCGCGCCCCACGCCTCCAGCTCCCACACCCGGTCGGGAGCCTCCTTGGCGTGCAGTTCGGCCATGCGCCAGTTGTTCAGGAACTTGCCGCCGCGCATGGTGTCGCGGAAGTGCACCATCCAGTTGTCGTCGGGGTTGACGTTGCCCATGGCCGCCGCCGCGCCACCCTCGGCCATGACCGTGTGGGCCTTGCCGAACAGCGACTTGCACACGATCGCGGTGCGCTTGCCCTGCTGGCGGGCCTCGATGGCGGCCCGCAGCCCCGCGCCGCCGGCGCCGATGACGACGACGTCGTATTCGTGACGCTCGATTTCCACTTGAGATCCCACGTGTTCCGGGTCCTTACGCGTACGGGAAGGTGATGATGCCCTTGGCCACGAGGCGGACGTAGAAGTCGGCGCCCATCACCGAGAACATCGACGCCCACGCCAGCGGCTGGTGCTTGGCGTTGAGCTTGGAGACGAACGTCCAGGCCTTGTAGCGCAGCGGGTGGCGAGAGAAGTGGTTGAGCCGTCCCGCGGTGATGTGCCGGCAGGAGTGGCACGACAGCGTGTACAGGTTGATCAGGATCGCGTTGCCGATGAGGATCCAGGTGCCGAGCCCGAGCGGCTTGTGGACGAGCGCGAGCACCGCGTCGTAGGCGAGCACGAGGCCGATCACGATCGCCGCGTAGAAGAAGTAGCGGTGGATGTTCTGGATGATCAGCGGGAAGCGGGTCTCACCGGTGTACTTGCCGTGCGGCTCCTGGACCGCGCATGCCGGCGGCGAGAGCCAGAACGAGCGGTAGTAGGACTTGCGGTAGTAGTAGCAGGTGAGCCGGAAGCCACCGGGCAGGCCGAGGATCAGCAGCCCCGGCGGCAGGGTGTACCAGTCGCCGAACGGCGCCAGCCCGAGGAACCTCGCCCCCTCGTGACACGAGGTCGCCAGGCACGGCGACGAGAATGGTGCGATGTAGGGCTCGACGAAGTAGCTGGTGTCGAGAATCGCCCACACACCGTAGACCAGAAAGGACATCAGCCCTAGAAAGGTCAAAAGCGGGGCGATCCACCATCGATCTGTGCGCAACGTGCGCACCGTGATTCGGGCGCGCTCTCGTCTGACCTGGGGTTCAGGGGTCGTCTGGGTCATCGCGGACCTCTCCACCTCCCGCGGAATGGGTGCTGCGAGGGTGGTGGAATCACTCGCCTCTCGCGCATTGGTGGGGGATACGTTACGACGCTGGCATCGGGTTGTGTGAGAAGCATCACTCACCTTTTCCGATGCCTGGCTGTGATTCCCGTCACCCATCCCCGTTAGGGGGCAGTTTAACCACGCTCACGAAGAACTCGTCGATCTGCCGGACGACCCTGACGAACTGATGAAGATCCACCGGCTTGGTCACGTACGCGTTGGCGTGGAGGCGGTAGCTGTGCAGGATGTCCTCCTCCGCCTCGGAGGTGGTGAGGACCACGACGGGAATGCTGCGCAGGTCGGGGTCGCTCTTGACGTCGGACAGCACCTCCCTGCCGTCCTTGCGGGGCAGGTTGAGGTCGAGCAGCATCATGTCGGGCCTGGGCGCGGCGGTGTAGGCGCCCTGCCGGCGCAGGAAGGCCATGGCCTCCTCGCCGTCGCTGACGACGTAGAGCGTGTTGCGCACCCGGTTGAGCTCGAACGCCTCCCTGGTCAGCAGGACGTCGCCGGGGTCGTCCTCGACCAGCAGCACGTTCATCACTCGCCCCTGCCCGGAAGGGTCCACCGCACGGTCGTGCCGGGGCCCTGCCTGGTGTCATTGTCCACCCAGATCCGGCCGCCGTGATACTCCACGATCTTCTTGCACAGTGCCAGCCCGATGCCGGTGCCCGGATAGCGGTCGCGGGTGTGGAGCCGCTGGAAGATCAGGAAGATCCGGTCGGCGTACTTCTGCTCGATGCCGATCCCGTTGTCGGCGCACGAGAACTCCCACATGCCGTCGGCGGCCTCACGGGCCGCGATGTGCACGACGGGCGGCTCGTCGCTCCGGAACTTGACGGCGTTGCCGACGAGGTTCTGGAAGAGCTGGGTGAGCTGGCTCCTGTTGCCCGTCACCTCGGGCAGGCCGGTGCAGGTCACCTCGGCGCCCGCCTCCTCGATCTGGGCGGCGAGGTTGGCCAGCGCGGCGTCGAGCGGCAGCGCGGCGTCGAGCGGCACCTTCTCGCCGCCGATCCTGCCCACCCTGGAGAAGTCCAGCAGGTCGTTGATGAGCAGCTGCATCCGCTTGGCGCCGTCGACGGCGAAGGAGATGTACTGCTTGGCCCGGTCGTCGAGCTGGTCGCCGTAGCGCTGCTCCAGCATCTGGGTGAAGCTGGCCACCTTGCGCAGCGGCTCCTGCAGGTCGTGGCTGGCCACGTAGGCGAACTGCTCCAGCTCGCCGTTGGAACGCCTCAGCTCCTCCGCCTGCTCGTCCGACCGCCGCCACTGGGACAGGATCCTGCGCCGCATCGCGTCGATGTGGCCCGACAGCTCCGCCAGCTCGGCGGGCCTGTCGACGCGCAGCGGGTGGTCGAAGTCGCCGTGGGCGACCGCGCGGACCTGCGCGGCCAGCTCGGTCACCGGGCGCAGCACCATGTGCCTGACGATCAAGCCGATCAGCACGAGCAGGCCGATCAGGACGGCGGCCAGCACGCCGAGGGCGAAGGCGAACGTCCTGGCCCGATCGGTCAGGCGCCCGACGCCGCTGTCATGGTGCAGCTTCAGGGCGGCGCGCTGGCCGGACAGCGCGAACCTCACCTGGTCGAACCTGCCCCGGTCGGCCTGGACGCTCTCCTTGGTCAAGGCTCTGCCCTTGAGAATCGGCTCGGCGACCTCCGCCCGCCAGGCCGCCGCGGCCCGCGTGATGCTGTCGATCCGATGTCCGGGCATCAGGCCGTTGATGCGCGCGACGGCCCTGTCCTCGCTCGCGCGGGCCCGCTCGTAGGCGTCGGCGTACTGCGGGTCGGCGGTCAGGCCGAAGTCGGTGACCGCCTCCCACTGGCTCGCCAGCGCGCCGGCCAGGTCGAGGGTGGCCAGCATGGTCGGATCGACGACCTCGACCACCTCGTGGCGCGCGTCGGACAGCCGGCCGAGCGAGCTGACCGTCACCGTGGCGCCCGCGACGACGACGAGCAGCCCGACGATCGCGGCGAACAGGAACCAGCGCCCGATGGGCAGCCTGCCGTACCCCGTGGGCGGCCTCGGGGCGGGGAGCGGGCGCAGCGCGGACATGCGGCTCAGCCCTTCCTCGTGATCAGTACGGCTGCGAGGTCGTCGCTCAGGACCTCCCCGTTGATCTCGGTGACGCTCTCGATGAGGCGGTCGAGATCGATGCCGCCGTGGTCGGCGATGATCGCCAGCAGGCCCTCGGTGCCGAGCAGGTCGGGCCCGCCGTCCACGGTGGCCTCGATCAGCCCGTCGGTGTAGGCCAGCAGCGACCACGCGTCGCCGAGCGGCACGTCGATGGCCTTCCACTCCACGTCGGGGAAGATGCCGAGCGGCGGCCCCGAGGGGCCGCCCCTGACGACGTCGATCTCACCCCCTCGGATGAGCACGGGCGGCGGGTGGCCGACCAGGTGCATGGTCGCGCGGGCCAGGCCGGGGTCGATGGTGGCGGTGCAGAGGGTGGTGAAGATCTCGGGAGACTTGCGCTCGTGCCGGAGGACGGTGTCGAGCGTCTGGAGCGCGTCGTTGCCGTGCCGTCCCGCGAGCGTCAGCGTGCGCCAGGCGATGCGCAGCGCCACCCCCAGCGCGGCCTCGTCGGGCCCGTGTCCGCACACGTCGCCGACCACGGTGTGGATCGCCCCGTCGGGGCCCTGCACGGTGTCGAAGAAGTCGCCGGCCAGCAGCGAGCGCTGGCGTCCCGGGCGGTAGCGGGTCCGGTGCTCGACCGCGCCGGGCTCCAGCAACGGCACCGGCAGCAGCCCGCGCTCCAGGCGGGTGTTCTCCCTGCGGATCAGCTCCGACTGGATGAGCCGCTGGTGGGCCAGGTCGGCGCGCTTGCGCTCGATGGCGTAGCGGATGGCCCTGGCCAGCAGGCGGGCGTCGATGTCCTGCTTGACCAGGTAGTCCTCGGCGCCCTCTGCGACGGCCGCGATGCCGACGTGCGCGTCGTTGAGGCCGGTCAGCACGACCACGGCCACGTCGGCCGCCATGGCCAGCACATGGCGCAGCGCGTCCATGCCGGTGGCGTCAGGGAGGGAGAGATCGACAAGAACGCACTGGATGTCGCGGTTGAAGCGGTCCTTCGCCTCGGCCATGCTGCGCGCCCACGTGATCTTCGGCGGCTTCTCCACCTCCTGAAGCAGCTCCTCGACCAGGAACGCGTCGCCAGGGTCGTCCTCGATCAGCAGCAGGGGCGGCATTTCAGGAAGGCCGTGGGCTGTCACGTACACCTCTGATGAGCTCGACACCTTGGGGGAGTTCGCCGCCATGCTCCGCTTCGGCCAGGAAGAAGAGCAAGGTGGCACGGAAGGCCTGGGCGGCCCTGGTCTGTTCGACGTCCTTACGATGCGCCAGCGCGATCGTACGGCGCAGGCCGGGAGGGGCGAGGGGGATGCCGGTCAGGCCCGGCCTGCCGTCCAGCACCATGGAGGGCACCACCGCCACGCCCAAGCCGGCTTCGACGAAGCGCAGCACGGCGTCCATCTCGCCGCCCTCGACGGCGAACCGCGGCTCGAACCCCGCCTGCCGGCAGGCGGCCAGCGTGGCCTCCCGCAGGTCGTAGCCGCGCCTGAACATCACCATGGGACGCCCGCGCAGGTCCTCGATCCGCAGGTACGGCCGGCGGACCCGCTCGTGTGACGGTGCGGCGACGACCAGGTTCTCACGCAGGACCTCCTCCGTCACCAGGGCCGGGTCGTCGCTCTGCAACGGCATGATGATCACCGAGAGGTCGAGCTGCCCTCTGGCGAGCGCTCTGACCAGGTCGCGCGAGCCGCCCTCCTCCACGAGCAACTCGATGCCCGGATAAGCACGATGAAAACGAGCGAGCGCGTCGGCCAGCAGGCCCGCGCACAGCGACGGCGTGGCGCCGAGCCGTACGCGGCCTTTCCTGAGGCCGGCCAGCTCGGCCACCTCCTGGCGGGCGGTGTCGGCGTCGGCCAGCATCCGGCGCGCCAGCGGCAGCAGGGCCTCGCCCGCGGGGGTCAGCGTGACGTTGCCGCGCGCGCGGGAGAACAGCGGGGCGCCCAGCTCCGACTCCAGCGCCTTGATCTGCTTGCTCAGCGACGGCTGCGCCACACGCATGCGCTCGGCGGCCTGGGTGAAGTGCCTCGTCTCCGCCACCGCGACGAAGTAGGCGAGCTGCTGGAGCTGCACTTTCCACAGCGTAGGGGTTGTGAGATTGGTCGCACGGCAGCGGGTGCCAAGCGCCCCTCTGCCGGATGTATAGCCTGAGGCTATCGAAACCAGAACTGTGATGACTTGGACGGATAAACGCAGCGTAAATAGCGTCGGACGTTGTGACAGCCACGATTGAGCGCGGATCCGCCACCGCGCCGGTTTCCACCCCCGCCAAGGCACCACAGCCACCGGCGAAGCCTTCAACGCCCAAGAAGACCGGCGGGTTCCTGGGCTCCTCGAACGGCAAGAAGGCCGTGATGGCCGTCACAGGCGCCATTCTCGTGCTGTTCCTGCTGCTCCACATGGTGGGCAACCTCAAGATCTTCCTGGGGAAGGCCTCCTTCGACGAGTACGCGCACTTCCTGCGCGTCATGGGCGAGCCGCTGGTGCCGTACCGGACGGTGCTGACGCTCACCGAGGCCGTCCTGTTCGTCAGCGTCGTCCTGCACATGTGGGCGGCCATCTCGCTGGCCAGGCGCGCGGCCAAGGCCCGCCCGGTGAAGTACGCGGTCAAGAAGTCGCAGGCCAAGGGCTACACCACGCACATCATGCGGTTCGGCGGCATCACGATCGCGCTGTTCGTCGTCTGGCACCTGCTCGACCTGACCTTCGGCGTCGTCAACCCGGCCGGTTTCTCCTCCGCCCCCTCCGAGCGGCTGGTCGACGGCTTCCAGCCCGGACGCTGGTGGGTGACCGTCTTCTACGTCGTGGCCGTCGTCATGGTGGGCCTCCACCTGCGCCACGGCCTGTGGAGCATGTTCCAGACGCTCGGCTGGTCGAACGGCCGCCGCCGCAAGCCGCTGAACACCGTGGCCGCCCTGGTCTCGGCCGTACTGGTCGCCGGCTTCCTCGCGGTGCCGTTCGCGGTCATGACAGGAGTGGTGAAGTGAAGTACACCGAGGGTCCCGAGATCAGGGACGCCAAGGCGCCCTCCGGGCCGATCGAGGAGCGCTGGGAGAAGCGGAAGTTCGGCGCCAAGCTGGTCAACCCGGCCAACAAGCGCAAGCTGAACGTCATCGTGGTCGGCACCGGCCTCGCGGGCGGCTCGGCCGCCGCGACGCTCGGCGAGCTCGGCTACAACGTCAAGTCCTTCTGCTACCAGGACTCGCCCAGGCGCGCGCACTCCATCGCCGCGCAGGGCGGCATCAACGCCGCCAAGAACTACCGCGGCGACGGCGACTCGATCTACCGGCTGTTCTACGACACGGTCAAGGGCGGCGACTTCCGCGCCCGCGAGTCCAACGTCTACCGGCTGGCCCAGGTGTCGGTGAACATCATCGACCAGGCCGTCGCGCAGGGCGTGCCGTTCGCCCGCGAGTACGGCGGGCTGCTCGACACCCGCTCCTTCGGCGGCGCGCAGGTCTCCCGCACCTTCTACGCGCGCGGGCAGACGGGCCAGCAGCTCCTGCTCGGCGCCTACCAGGCGCTGGAACGGCAGGTCGCGGCGGGCACCGTGCAGATGTTCACCCGGCACGAGATGCTCGAGCTGATCGTCTCGGACGGCAAGGCGCGCGGCATCATCGTCCGCGACATGGTGACCGGCGAGATCGAACGCCACGTGGCCGACGCGGTCGTGCTGGCCACCGGCGGCTACGGCAACGTCTTCTACCTGTCGACGAACGCCAAGGGCTGCAACACCACCGCGATCTGGCGGGCGCACGAGCAGGGCGCCTACTTCGCCAACCCGTGCTACACGCAGATCCACCCCACCTGCATCCCGGTCTCCGGCGAGTACCAGTCGAAGCTGACGCTGATGTCGGAGTCGCTGCGCAACGACGGCCGCGTGTGGGTGCCGCTGGCCAAGGGCGACACGCGGGCTCCCGGGGAGATCCCCGAGGACGAGCGCGACTACTACCTGGAGCGGATCTACCCCGCCTTCGGCAACCTGGTGCCGCGTGACATCGCCTCCCGCGCCGCCAAGAACGTCTGCGACGAGGGCCGCGGCGTCGGCCCCGGCGGGCTGGGCGTCTACCTCGACTTCCGCGACGCGATCAACCGCCTCGGGCGCGACGCCGTCGGCAAGAAGTACGGCAACCTGTTCGAGATGTACGAGCGCATCACCGGCGAGAACCCCTACGACGTGCCGATGCGCATCTACCCCGCCGTCCACTACACGATGGGCGGCCTGTGGGTGGACTACGACCTGCAGTCCACCATCCCCGGCCTGTTCGTGATCGGTGAGGCCAACTTCTCCGACCACGGCGCCAACCGCCTGGGCGCGTCGGCGCTGATGCAGGGCCTGGCCGACGGGTACTTCGTGCTGCCGACCACCATCGGCGACTACCTGGCCGACGGCCCCTTCGGCGAGGTCGACGAGGAGGCCGTCGCCGAGGCCGAGATCAAGGTCCGCACGAAGATCGACAAGCTGCTGTCGATCAACGGCACCCGCACGCCCGACTCCTTCCACCGGGAGCTCGGCAAGATCATGTGGGACTACTGCGGCATGGAGCGCACCGAGGAGTCCCTGCGCAAGGCGCTGGAGCTGATCCCGTCGCTGCGCGAGGAGTTCTGGCGCAACGTCAAGGTCTCCGGCACCGCCGAGGAGCTCAACCAGGTGCTGGAGAAGGCCGGCCGGGTGGCCGACTTCTTCGACCTGGCCGAGCTCATGTGCCTCGACGCGCTGGTGCGCACCGAGTCGTGCGGCGGTCACTTCCGCGCCGAGTCGCAGGACGCCGACGGTGAGGCGCTGCGCGACGACGAGAACTTCGCGCACGTGTCGGCGTGGGAGCACAGCGCCGACGGTCCGGTGCTGCACAAGGAACCGCTCGAGTACGAGTACGTCAAGATGAGCCAGCGGAGTTACAAGTGAACCTGACCCTCAAGGTCTGGCGCCAGAGCGGTCCCGGCGACGCTGGTCGGTTGGTGACCTACCTGGCCAAGGACGTCTCGCCCGACATGTCCTTCCTGGAGATGCTCGACGTCGTCAACGAGCAGCTGATCCTGTCGGGTGACGACCCGATCGCCTTCGACCACGACTGCCGCGAGGGCATCTGCGGCATGTGCGGCATGGTGATCAACGGCGTGGCGCACGGCGAGCAGGTCGCCACCACGACGTGCCAGCTGCACATGCGCCACTTCGAGGACGGCGCCACCATCACCATCGAGCCGTGGCGCGCCGCGCCGTTCCCCGTGGTGAAGGACCTGGTCGTCGACCGTTCGGCGTTCGACCGCATCATCCAGGCGGGCGGTTTCGTCTCCGTCCCGGCCGGCTCCGCCCCGGACGCGCACAGCCTGCCGGTGCGCAAGGAGGACGCCGACGCCGCCTTCGACGCGGCGACCTGCATCGGCTGCGGCGCGTGCGTGGCGGCCTGCCCGAACGGCTCGGCCTCCCTGTTCACCGCGGCGAAGATCACCCACCTGTCGCTGCTGCCGCAGGGCCAGCCCGAGCGCGTCAGCCGCGCCAGGGCCATGGTCGACCAGATGGACGCCGAGGGCTTCGGCGGCTGCACCAACACCGGCGAGTGCACGGCGGTCTGCCCGAAGGGCATCCCGCTGGACACCATCGCCAGGATGAACGCCGACTACCTGAAGGCCAACGCCAAGTAGCGCCGTCACGCGGGCCGTACCTCCCTGGGCGGGGGTACGGCCCGCCGTGTTTCCCGCGGTACCGCTGTGACGGGTGGGCACGGAAAATGGTTTGCCTGGTCAGCCGGGCCTTTGTCAATCTTGACGGGCTATGCGCTCCCTACCCCAGGCCGATCCCGGCATCCCTGACTCACGCACGCCCACGCGCTACCTCCTCTGGACCGCGCGCAACCAGGCGGGCGCCCTTGCCGTCGGCATCGGCTTCGCCACCCTGTGGTGGTTCGCGCAGGCGCTCATGCCGCACGTGCTCGGCAGGGGCATCGACGCCGTCCTGGGCAAGGACTCCGGCGGGCTGGTGACCTGGTCGGCCGCGCTGCTCGGGCTGGGGCTCGTGCAGGCCTACGCCGGCATCATGCGCCACCGGCTCGCCGTCTACAACTGGCTGGCCGCCGCCTACCGCACCGTCCAGGTGACCACCAGGCAGGCGACCAGGCTGGGCGCCACGCTGCCCAAGCGCCTGTCGACCGGCGAGGTGGTCAGCGTCGGCAACTCCGACATCGCGCACATCGGCAACTCGATGGACATCCTGCTGCGCGGCACCGGCTCGATCGTGGCGATCGTCACGGTCACCGTGATCATGATCTCCACGTCGCTGGAGCTCGGCCTGCTGGTGCTCGTCGGCGTGCCGCTCATGGCGATCGCGGTGGGCCCGCTGCTCAAACCGCTGCACAAGC
Source organism: Nonomuraea sp. NPDC004354 (assembly GCF_053602555.1). NCBI lineage: Bacteria > Bacillati > Actinomycetota > Actinomycetes > Streptosporangiales > Streptosporangiaceae > Nonomuraea > Nonomuraea sp. NPDC004354. The sequence continues at coordinate 189,057 of NZ_JBSGDV010000007.1, forward strand.
GCCAGCAGGCGCACAGGGAGCTCCAGGGCGAGCTGTCCACCAGGGCCGCCGACATCGTCGGGGGCCTGCGCGTGCTGCGCGGCATCGGCGGCGAGCAGGTCTTCGCCGAGCGCTACCGCGAGGAGTCCCAGCGGGTACGGCACGCCGGCGTGCGGGTGGCCGGTGTCGAGTCGGTCCTGGAGGGCGCGCAGATCCTGCTGCCGGGGCTGCTGATCGCGATCGTGACCGGCATCGGCGCCTCGTTCGCCGTCGGCGGGCAGATCAGGACCGGCCAGCTGGTCGAGTTCTACGTCTACGCGGTCTTCCTGATCGGCCCGATGCGCACGCTGACCGAGGCCGCCGACAAGCTCACCAAGGGTCACGTCGCCGCCCGCAGGGTCATCCGGATCCTGGCGATCGAACCAGAGGTGAGCGGCGGCGCCGAGTCCTCGCCCGGCGGCCTGCTCCACGACGTCAAGAGCGGCGTCACCGTCCGGCCCGGCACGCTGACCGCCATCGCGTCCGGCACGCCCGAGGACGCCATCGAGATCGCCGACCGCCTCGGCCGCTACACCGACGGCCAGGTCTCCTTCGGCGGCATCGACCTGGGCTCGCTCCCACTGCGCGAGGTCCGCGCCAGGGTGCTGGTCGCCGACAACAACGCCAGGCTGTTCGCCGGCCGGCTGCGCGACGAGCTCGACGTCCGCGGCGACGCCTCCCCCGAGGCCGTACGGCAGGCGCTGCACGCCGCCTGCGCCGAGGACATCGTGGAGGCGCTCCCCGACGGCCTCGACGCCCACGTGGCGGAGGCGGGCCGGGAGTTCTCCGGCGGGCAGCAGCAGCGCCTGCGCCTGGCCAGGGCGCTGGTGACCGACCCCGAGGTGCTGATCCTGGTCGAGCCGACCAGCGCGGTCGACGCGCACAGCGAGGCGCGCATCGCCGACCGGCTGGCCAAGGCCAGGGCCGGCAAGACGACGCTGGTCTGCACGACCAGCCCGCTGGTGCTCGACCGCACCGAGCACGTGATCTACGTGGAAGGCGGCAGGGTGCGCGCCGAGGGCGCGCACCGGGAGCTGCTGGCCACCGAACCCGCCTACGCGGCGACCGTGACGAGAGGGGAGGACTGAGATGGCTCGGGAGATCCTGCCTGTCGCCGACCAGGCGCAGGTGCGCGCCTACGCCAGGCGGCTGACGCTGAAGTACCCGCGCGAGCTGACCGTCGCCCTCGCGCTGCACGCGCTGGCCGCCGCGGCCGGGCTCGCCGTGCCGTGGCAGCTCGGCGACCTCGTGGAGGACGTGCGGCGCGGCGCCGAGGTCGACGGCACGCTGGTGGCCGTCGGCATCGGAACGTTCCTGGTGCTGCAGTCGGTGCTGGTCCGCTTCGCGGTGCTGGCCTCCTCCAGGCTCGGCGAGAAGGTGCTGGCCGAGCTCAGGGAGGAGTTCGTCGAGCGGGTGCTGGCGCTGCCGCTGTCCACGGTGGAGCGGGCCGGTTCCGGCGACCTGATCACCCGGACCTCGCGCGACGTCGACTCGCTGTCGAGGACGGTGCGCCACGCGGTGCCCGAGACGCTGATCGCCCTCGTCACGGGGGCGATCACGATCGGTGCGATGCTGCTGGTCAGCCCGCTGCTCATGGTGCCGATGCTGCTGGCCGTACCGATCATCTGGATCTCGACCCGGTGGTACCTGAAGCGGGCGCGCGACGGGTACCTGCGCGAGAACGCCGCCTACGCCGACATGACCGAGGGCCTGGCCGAGACGGTCGAGGGCGCCAGGACGGTCGAGGCGCTCGGCCTGCAGGAGCGGCGCCACGCCCGCACCGACGGCGACATCGGGCGCTCGTGGGCGGCCGAGCGCTACACGCTCGGGCTACGCACGGTGTGGTTCCCGGCCGTCGAGCTGGGCTACGTGATCCCCGTGGTGGCCGCGCTGCTGGTCGGCGGGCTGTTCTACATCAACGGGTGGGTGATGCTCGGTCAGGTCACCGCCGCGGTGCTCTACGCCCAGCAGCTCATCGACCCGCTCGACAGGTTCCTGATGTGGATCGACGAGCTGCAGGTCGGCGGGGCCGCGATGGCGCGCCTGCTGGGCGTGGCCAACGTGCCGGACGACCGTACGGCCGGGGCCGACACCCCCGACGGCGAGGACCTGGTGGCCGCCGACGTCCGCTACTCCTACCGCGAGGGCCACGACGTCCTGCACGGCGTCTCGCTGACGTTGCGGCCCGGCGAGCGCCTGGCCATGGTCGGCCCCTCGGGAGCGGGCAAGTCGACGCTGGGCAGGCTGCTGGCCGGCATCCACGGCCCCCGCACCGGCACGGTGACCGTCGGCGGCGTGCCGCTGGTCGACCTGCCGCTCGACGACCTGCGCGGGCACGTCGCCCTGGTGACCCAGGAGCACCACGTCTTCCGCGGCACGCTGCGCGACAACCTGCTGATCGCCAGGCCGTCGGCCTCGTCCGACGAGGTGCTCGGCGCGCTGCGGGCCGTCGACGCGATGGAGTGGGTCGAGTCGCTGCCCGACGGGCTCGACACGATGGTCGGCTCGGGCGGCACGTCGATCTCGCCCGCGCACGCCCAGCAGCTCGCGCTGGCGCGGCTGGTGCTGGCCGACCCGCACACGCTGGTGCTGGACGAGGCCACCTCGCTGATCGACCCGCGCGCCGCCAGGAACCTGGAGCGGTCGCTCGCGGCCGTTCTCGACGGCCGCACGGTGATCGCCATCGCGCACCGCCTCTACACCGCGCACGACGCCGACCGGGTGGCCGTGGTCGAGGACGGGCGCATCAGCGAGCTGGGCTCGCACGACGAACTGGTGGCCGAGGGCGGCTCCTACGCCGCCCTCTGGGCGAGCTGGCACGGCGCCCCGGCGCCGACCGCCCGCTGATCACTTCCAGAAGCGCACCTCGGGGTAGGCGCGGGACGGGCCGTCGAGCAGCGGCTCGTCCCCGCCCCTCAGCTGCCGGTCCACGAAGGCGGCGACGTAGGCGCGGGTGATCCCGATCGCCCGCGTGCCCTCGATCGCGCTGCCCGGAAGGCCGAGCTGGGGCCGGAGAACCGCGTAGTCGACGAAGGCCGCGTGGTCGGTGCCCTCCACGGTGATCCACCGCTTCCAGCCCCCGAGATCGGCCCACGACTGCTTCCAGCTGGTGTCGCGGCCGTCCGGCACGTGCGCGGGGTTACCCGCCATCAGCACGGGCCTGTCCAGCTCCGCCACCACCGGGGCGAACGTGCCGTCCAGATTCGCCGCCGCCTTCACCCGGTGGTCGGCCAGCAGCAGCTGGACGGCGCTGTTGCCGCCCATCGAGTGGCCGACCGCGGCGATCATCGACCGGTCGGCGAGCCCGCGCCCGATCAGCTCGTCGAGGACGAACCGCAGGTCGGCGACCCTGACGGCGGCGACCTTCGCGCCGTCCTGTCCCTTGACGCACGCCAGGCAGGTGGTGGTCCTGCCGTCGGGGAAGGTCGTGGCGACCGACTCGTAGGTGTGCTCGACCGCCGCCACCAGGTAGCCCCTGCTGGCCAGGTCCTCGGCCAGGGAGGTGAGGGTCGCCTTGGGCATGCTGAATCCGGGCGACATCAGCACCAGCGGCAGCCGCTTGTTCGGCGGGGGGCTCTGCCGGGCGTGCGTCCTGGTCTTCACCAGCGCGCCGGGCGGCACGTCGAAGCCCTTCAGCACGGCCGCCGACTCCTCCCCGGTCAGGTACGGCGCGGGCCGGCCGCCGGGCCGCGTGGCGGGGTACCAGAGCGAGACCATCAGCTCCCGCCGGTCGGCCTCGGGGTTCCACGGGTCGGGGCGCGCGGTGTCCACCAGGTGCAGGGTGGTCGTGCCGACGGGCCGGCCGCCGGTCGGTGCGGGCAGGGCGGTCCGCGTGCTGGTCGGTGCGGGCAGGGCGGTCCGCGCGCCGGTCGGTGCGGGGACGGCGGGCCGGGCGCCCTCGGCCCCTGCGGGGACGGCGCCGCTCGTGAGCGCGACCGCTGACAGGGCTGCGACAACAAGTGTTCTCCTCATGCGGGCCACTCTGGTCGGCGTCGCGGGAGCCCGTCCGCCCTCGATCGTCGATCACTCTTTACGACTTTCGTCGTAAAGGGTCCGGTTCGCCGCGCCGTACGCTCGGACCATGCTGCTCGGTGCCGTGGTGTTCCTGGCCTGCCTGGCCGTCGTCAACGGCCAGATGGGGGTGGCGTCCAGCCTGCCCTGGCCGCTGACGACGACGGCCGCCGTACTCGCCGGGCTGGCCGCCTGCTTCACGCGGCGCTCCTGGTGGCCGCTGGCGGTCGCCGGCGCCGCCGGCTACGTGGCGCTGGCGATGTGGCCGCCGCTGCTCGTCGCCTCCTACTACGCGGGCACGACGTCGCGCGGGCCGCGGAGCGTCGCCGCCTACGCGGGCGCGGGCGTGGCCGTCACCGGCCTGTCGGCCGTGGTGGGCGCGCTGCTCGGCGGCACGCGCGAGACGGTGACCGGCACGTTGGCCAACGCGACCCTCGTGGGCGCGGCGGTGATCGCGCTGCCGCTGGTCTTCGGCCTGTGGGTCAGAGCCAGGCGCGACGTGCTCGCCGCCGCGAGGGAGCGCGCCGACCGGCTCGAACGCGAGCAGGTCATGCGCGCCGAGCAGGCCCGTGCACAGGAACGCGCCCGCATCGCCCGCGAGATGCACGACGTCGTCGCCCACCGGGTGTCGCTCATGGTGATGCACGCCGGCGCGCTCGAGGTCAGCACCTCCGACCCGCGCACCGCCGAGGCGGCCGCCCTCATCGGCGGCATCGGCAGGGAGGCCCTGGCCAACCTCCGCGACGTCCTGGGAGTGCTGCGCACCCCCGCGCAGGCCCCGCCCCGCGCGCCCCAGCCCACGCTGGCCGACCTCGACGCGCTCCTGGACCGCTCGCGCGCCCTCGGCCTCACGCTGACCAGGCTCGACGAGGGCCACACTCGAGAGATCGGTCCCACGGCCGAGCGCACCGCCTACCGCGTGGTGCAGGAGGCGCTCGCCAACATCCACAAGCACGCCGGGCAGACCGCCGCCGACGTCGCCATCCGCTTCCTGCCGTCCGCGCTGGAGGTGGTGGTCACCAACCAGCCCCCCGTACGGCCGGCCGCCCCGCTCCCCGAGTCGGGCTGGGGCCTGGTCGGCCTGCGCGAACGGGTCGAACTCGGCGGCGGCACCCTGCACGCCGCCCCCCGCGAGGACGGCGGCTTCGAGCTGCGGGCCAGGATCCCCGCGTGATCCGGGTCCTCATCGTCGACGACGAGGCCCTGGTCCGGTCGGGCCTGCGGCTCATCCTCGAAGCGGCGGGCGACATCGTGGTCGTCGGCGAGGCCAGGGACGGGGCCGAGGCGGTCTCCGCGGTGGCGCGGCTGCGGCCCGAGGTCGTGCTGATGGACGTGCGCATGCCGGGCACCGACGGGCTCGCCGGGGCCGCCCGCGTCCTCGGTGCCGCCGACCCGCCCAAGGTCATCATGCTGACCACCTTCGACCTGGACGAGTACGTGCACGAGGCGCTGCGGCTCGGGGCCGTCGGGTTCCTGCTGAAGGACACCCCGCCGCGTGAGCTGGCCGCGGCCGTACGGACCGTGGCCGAAGGGCAGGCGATGCTGTCGCCGACGGTCACCAAGCGGCTGATCGGGGCGTTCGTGGACAGGACGCCGTCGAGGGCCGAGACGGCCAGGCGGCGGCTCGCCTCGCTCACCGGGCGGGAGGAGGACGTGATCAGGGCGCTGGCCAGGGGACTGTCGAACGCCGAGGTGGGCCGCGAGCTCCATCTGACGGAGGCGACGGTGAAGGCCCACGTCAGCAGGGTGCTGGCCAAGCTCGGCCTGACCAACAGGGTCCAGGCGGCCATCCTCGTCCACGACGCCGACCTCGGCCTCTGAATAATAAGCGCAGCTATTATAGATATGTTTATCATTGCCTCATGGACAAGCCTTCCGAGATCTTCGATCGGGACTACGAGTGGTCTGAGCTCGCCAGGTTCATCGCATACCCGGGGCGAGAGGCGACGCTCGGCGTGGTGTCGGGGCGTCGGCGCCAGGGCAAGACGTTCCTGCTGGACGCGGTCTGCAGGGCGGCGGGCGGATTCTATTTCGCGGCGACGGAGGCGACGCGGGCGGAGTCGCTGCGCCAGTTCGGCACCGCCCTGGCTCACCATCTGGGCGACACCGTCCCGCGTCGCTTCGCTGACTGGGACGAGGCCATGCGCGCGCTCATGGGCCTCGCCGGAGACCGGCCCATCCCTGTTGTGATCGACGAGTTCCCCTACCTGGCGAAGGCGTCGCCCGAACTCCCGTCACTCATCCAGCGCGCGCTCGGTCCTCAGGGGCAGCGTGAGGGTTCGCCGGTACGTCTGTTGCTGTGCGGGTCCGCGCTGTCCTTCATGGGGTCGCTCCTGGCCGGAACGGCGCCTCTCCGCGGCAGGGCGAGCTTGGAACTGGTGGTGCCGACCCTTGACTACCGGATGGCCAGGCGATTCTGGGAGATCGATGATCCGGCCCTGGCACTGCGCGTTCATGCCGTGGTCGGCGGGACGCCCGCCTATCGGCGTGAATTCACGCTGGGGGACGTCCCCAGGGATCTGGAGGACTTCGGCCCTTGGGTGATCCGCAATGTTCTCAACCCCGGGCGTCCGCTGTTCCGCGAGGGCAGGTTCCTCCTGGCCGAGGAGCCGGAACTCCGTGACACCGCACTCTTCCACGGGGTCCTGTCGGCGGTCGCCGGAGGCAACCACACGCGAGGAGGAATCGCCGGTTATCTCGGCAGGAAATCAACGGATCTCGGGCACGCGCTTACCGTGCTCGAGGACATCGGCATGATCTGCAGGGAGCCCGACGCTTTCCACGGCAGGCGGTCGGCCTATCGCATCACCGAACCCATCCTCAGCTTCTATCACGCGATCATGCGGCCCGAGTGGACCGACCTGGAACGGCCAGGGCTGGCCGCGCGGGTATGGGACAGGTCGCAGGCGGCCTTCCGCAGCAAGGTCCTGGGGCCGCATGTGGAGCACCTCGCCCGGCTCTGGACCCGCTGGCATGCCGAGGCCGAGACCGTCGGCGGACGGGCCGCACGCGTCGCGTCGGGCGTGCTGCCGGATCCCGCCAACCGGACCGGGCACGAACTCGATGTCGTGGCGTTCGCCCGCGCGGACGACGGACGAGAGCGGATCATCGCTATCGGTGAGGTGAAGAGCGGCGACGTGGTGGGTCGGGCGCATCTCGACCGGCTGGAACACGCTCGCGGGCTGCTGTGGAGTAGGGACGAGCGGGCGACAGCCGATACGCGGCTGCTGCTGTTCAGCGCGAACGGGTTCACGCCACAACTGGAGGAGATCGCTCAGAGGCGTACGGACGTGCGGTTGGTGGGGCTGGACGAGCTCTACGAGGGCTCCTGAGCTGTCTGCGGACGTGGGCGGGCAGGTCACCGGCGGGCCCGAACCCCCACCGCCTGTGGGGGTTCGGGCCGGACGGTGGATCAGACCAGGCCCAGCGCCTTCTTGAGGAAGTCGACCTGCAGCAGCAGCAGGTTCTCCGCGACGACCTCCTGCGGCGTCATGTGGGTGACGCCGGACAGCGGCAGCACCGTGTGCGGGCGTCCCGCCGCCAGCAGCGCCGACGACAGGCGGAGGGTGTGGGCGGCCACCACGTTGTCGTCGGCCAGGCCGTGGACGAGCAGCAGCGGGCGGTCGAGCTTGGCGGCGTCGGCGAACAGCGACGACTGGTCGTACACCTCGGGCTGGACGGCGGGGTCGCCCAGGTAACGCTCGGTGTAGCAGGTGTCGTACAGGCGCCAGTCGGTCACCGGCGCCCCCGCGATGGCCGCGTGGAAGACGTCGGGGCGGCGCAGGACGGCGAGCGCCGCCAGGAAGCCGCCGAACGACCAGCCGCGGATGGCCACCTTGGACAGGTCGAGATCGTCGGGGTACTGCTGCGCGACGCCCTGGAGCGCGTCGATCTGGTCGTCGAGGACGGGCGTGGCCAGGTCGTTGAGGACGGCCCGCTCGAAGGCCGGACCGCGACCGGGCGTGCCGCGGCCGTCGATGACGACGACGGCGAAGCCCTGCTCGGCGAACCACTGGCTGGTGAGGTACATGCCCTGGGCGGCCAGGACGCGCTGGGCGTGCGGCCCGCCGTACGGGTCGAGGAGCACGGGCAGCTTGCGCGAGCCCGGCTCGTGCCAGGAGGGGAAGACGACCGCGGTCGACAGCTCGCGGGTGCCCGCGCGGCCGAGGTGGACGCGCAGGTCGAGGCCGGGACGCTCGGCGAGCGAGGGGATCGGGATGGTCATGCCGCTGGGCAGGACCACCGTGGCGGAGACGCCCTCCTTCTCGAGCGACTGCTCGGTCAGCACCCCGACGCCGCCCGACAGCCGGCCCGAGTAGACGCCGGACGAGGTGGAGACGGGCATGAGGGAGTGGCCGTCCCAGGTCCAGAGCTGGATCTCGGTCGGGTCGCCGCTGGCCCTGAACAGCACGGTGTCGCGGTCGATGTCGAGCACGTCGCGCACCTGGAGGGTGGGCGGGGTGATCGCGCGGTCGCCGACGAACAGCCGGCGCCCTCCCTCGTCGTCGGCCACCCAGACCAGGGAGCCGTCGTCGAGATGCCCCGGTACGCCGGTCACGATCTCGACCCAGGCGTCGTCGGTGTCCTCGCGCAGCAGCGTGGCCGCGCCGGTGGCCGGGTCGACGGTGAACAGGCGCAGCGCCTTCTGGTCGCGCGGCATGGTGACGATCGACAGCGCGTGGGAGTCCCAGGCGGCGGTGGTGAGGTACTCGTCCTCGAACGGCACCGCGACCCTGGAGCCGTCGAGCCCGATGACGAACAGCTCGGTGCGGGCGTTGGGCGTGCCCGCCGCCGGATACCGCTGCGGTACGGCGGCGCGGTCCGGATTGGCGGGGTCGGCGATGTACCAGGTCTGGACGGGCGCCTCGTCGGCGCGCTCGACCAGGAGTGCGTCGCTGCCGGGTGCCCACCAGTAGCCGCGGTGGCGGTCCATCTCCTCGGCGGCGATGAACTCGGCCAGGCCGTAGGTGACGGTGTCGCCCTCGGGCTCGGCCAGGGCGCGGTCGTCGCCGGTGGCCAGGTCGTGGACGCGGAGGCCGCCGCCGGTCACGTAGGCGATCAGGCGACCGTCGGGGGACAGGCGGGGGTCGATGACCGCGCCCGGCGTCTCCAGGCGGCGCGTGGCGCCCTCGGCCACGTCGGTGACGTACAGGCCGCCGGACAGCGCGAAGACGGCCGTCGTGACGGCGGAGTCGGTGGCGTAGGCCACGACGCCACCGGCCTGCTCCCTGCTGCGCTCGCGGCGGGCGCGCTCCTCCGGCGGCAGGTTCTCGTCGTCGGCGTCGAGGGCGCGGGGGTCGACGAGCAGGCGTTCGACGTGGGTGGCGGTGTCGAGCTCCCACAGGCAGGTCACCGGGTCGGTGCCGGACTGCGTCCGCAGGAACAGGACGCGGGCGCCGTCGGGGGAGATGGTGAAGCCTCTGGGCACTCCCAGGGTGAACCGGCGGGTCCTTGCGTGCAGGCGCGGGAAGCTCTCACTCATAAGCCCCCATCCTGCCAGGTGAGACGGTCGCCCCGCGCGTCCGGTGACGCCGTAGGAAACGCAGGTGGAGCGGGTGGAAGCAGTGGTGGAGGCAGGCGCCGGGTGGCATACGCTCGGGGCATGAGTGATCGACGCCTGCTGCTCGTCCACGCCCACCCCGACGACGAGACGATCGGCACCGGCGCCACCATGGCCAGGTACGCCGCCGAGGGAGCCCACGTCACCCTGGTCACCTGCACGCTGGGCGAGGAGGGCGAGGTCATCCCGCCGGAGCTGGCCCACCTGGCGGCCGACGGCGACGACGCGCTCGGCCCCCACCGCGTCGGCGAGCTCGACGCCGCGTGCAAGGCGATGGGCGTCGACGACCACCGCTTCCTCGGCGGTCCCGGCAGGTGGCGCGACAGCGGCATGATGGGCGCCGCCGCCAACGACCGGCCGCACGCGTTCTGGCGGGCCGACCTCGACGAGGCGGCGGCCGAGCTGGTGGCGATCATTCGAGAGGTGCGGCCGCAGGTGCTGGTCACCTACGACGAGGACGGCTTCTACGGTCACCCCGACCACATCCAGGCGCACCGGGTGGCGTGGCGGGCCTTCGAGCTGGCCGCCGACCCGGCCTTCGGCGAGGGCGAGCCGTGGCGGATCGCCAAGTTCTACTACACCGCCACCGCCAAGTCCGTCATGCGCAGGACGGCCGAGGAGATCGAGCGGTCGGGGGTCGGCTTCGTCGCCGAGAACGTCGAGGACGTGCCGTTCGGCGTTCAGGACCACGAGATCACCACCGAGGTGGACGCCCGGCCGTACCTGGGCAACAAGTTCGACGCGATGCGGGCGCACGCCACCCAGATCACCGTCGACCCGCCCTGGTTCGCGCTGTCCAACAACATCGGGCAGGAGGTGTTCGGGGTCGAGCACTTCATCCTGCGCAGCGGGATCACGGGCGAGACCGGGCCGGGCGCGCCGATCGAGGCGGGCGGGCTGGGCGAGCATCACGCCCTGGAGAAGGATCTGTTCGCGGGCATCCACTAACCTCCTCCGTTATGGAGCAACGGAGCCACGCCGAGTCCGCGCTGGCGGGGGCCGCGTACGGCATGCTGGCCGTGCTGGGGGTCGTCCTCGGCGTGGTGGGCGGGTTCACGCACGCGTGGTACGTCGGGCCGACGTGGCCGCTGGCGGCCATCGGCTGGGTGCCCGCGCTGTTCGCGATCTGTTTCGGCGCGGGCAGGCTGATGCGCGCCAAGCTCGGCGCCTCGGCGGTGGCGGCCGGCTGGCTGCTGGTGTCGATGGTGTTCTCGCTGAAACGCGCGGCGGGCGACCTGGTGATCGCCGGTGACGTGGCCGGCTTCGTCTACCTCTACGGGGGCATGGCGGTCGTGCTGGTGGCCGTGTTGCTCTCGCCGTCGTCGGCGGGCGGCGGCTCGTGGCTGCTGAAGGGCGTCGACCAGCAGGCCCCGATGATGCGGCAGCCCCCGCCGACGGTCGACGGGGGCCGCTGACGCGCTACCGGACCCGGGCCACTGGATCCGGGCTACTGGACCGGGGGCTGCGGAGTCGGGGTCGGGGTCGGGGTCGGAGTTGGGAGCGGGTCGGGCTCGGGCGTCAGGTCGCCTGTCTCGCCGTCGTCGTCCTCGCCGCCGTCACCCCCGTCATCCCCCGTGGTGGGGCAGGTGGTCGGGGTCGGCGTGGCGGCCAGCGGGGTCGTGGCGGCCAGGTCCACGGCCGGCGTGCCGCCGTCCGCGGGCGGGACCGCCTGGGGCGTGGGCGGGTTCGGACTCGGCGTCGGGCTCGGGCTCGGGTTCGGGGTCGGGATCGTGTCCTGGGCCGGGGGCGCGGGTGTGCAGGTGACGTAGACCGTGGCGGTCGCCGTGACCGTCGGGCCCGTCGTGACCGTGGTGGTCGCGGTGGTGGTGGCGTTCACCGTGGTGGTCGCGTTCACCGTGGTCGTCGAGGCGACCGTCACCGTGGCCGACGGGACCGCCGACGCGGTGACCGTGGCGGTCGCCGACGGTGTCGCCGTGGCCGTCACCGTGCGCGTCGGCCAGGGCAGCACCTTGAGCGAGACCGAGGCCTTGCCGCTCTTCTTGTAGGTGCCCTTGCCCAGCTTGGTGGAGGCCTTGCCGGCGCCGGTCGTCACCGGCAGGGAGGCGGTGGCCGTCCGGCAGGACTTGCCCTTGCACACCTTCTGCTTCACAGTGAAGCGAGCCGCACCGCCGTACGTGACGGCGACGTCCAGATAGGCGACGCCCTTCTTGGCCACCACCTTGGTGGTCGCGGTGTACTTGGCCGCGGTGGGCGTCGGCGTGGGGGAGGGGCTGGTGGAGACGGGTAACTCCAGCCGGTCAGCCGTGGGGGTGTCAGTGGCCGAGGAGGTCTGGGTGACGGCGAGGCCGCCGACGGTGGCCAGTGCCATGGTGCACACCAGGGCGGCCAGAATGATGAATCTCATGATCCTGCTCTTGGGGGAGATTTCAGGACGGGGATCATTATTCCGATTTGTCAAGTCGGGTCAAGGGTGAGAGGCATGGACAGGCGGCACCGGATCCGCAGGATCGCCAACTTCGTCAACCTCTCCACCCCTCTTGGCCTGCTGATCTCCGTCATCGGCGGGACGACGAGAAAGCCCGGCCCTCAGGGACTCATTCTCGCGTACGGCTACCGCTACGGCTTCCCCGTCGCCGGCGCCTTCACCGTCGGGAACGTCGTGCTGACCAAGCACCCCGAGACCTACCTGACCGGCAGGCTGCTCGACCACGAGGACCGGCACGCCACCCAGTGGGCCTGGTGCGCCGGCCTGCCCATGCTGCCGCTCTACCTGCTCTCCCTCGGCGTGTCGCTGCTGATCTGCGGCAACCAGGCCGCCTACAACCCCTTCGAGCGACTGGCCGGGCTCGACGACGGCGGGTATCCCCGCGCGGCGCCGCGGTGGAAGCGGAACCAGTCGCTCCCGGAGAGGATCGAGAAGGGCGAGTGAGCGAGTCGCGCCCGCTCACGGCGTGAGCGTGAGCGTGTACCTGGCCGCCTTCCTGATCGAGTCGAGCTTGGAGTGCATGGGCGTGGTCCGCCCGTCGGCCCACAGCGCCGCCTGGTCCCAGTAGTTGTCGTGGAAGGCATGTCCCGAGGCGCCGGTCAGGTTGATCCAGCGGGAGCGGTCCATGTCGGCCAGGTCGACGACCATCCGCATCGAGGGGACGGCGGTGATCCCGTAGTCGTCCTGGATGTTCCATCCCGTGGCGTTGACCGCGTCCTTGTTGCCGGGCGAGCCGAACGGGCCGCGGTTGAACAGCGCCTCGACAGGGCCGATGCCCGAGGTGCCGAAGGTCTGGTTGGTCAGGGTGAGCGTGTGCAGGTCGCCCCACCGCCACGCCTTCACGTCCGGGCCGAGCAGTCCGGCCAGCTCGTGGTGGGCGTCGGCCATGGCGGCGCGCAGGATGTCGTCGCGGGTCTCGGTGACGTTCTTGGTCGTCACGTCGTCCCAGTACGGGTCCTCCGGGCGCTCCAGCAGGTTGCGCACGACCTCGTACCAGCGGTCGCCGCCGCCCGGCCGGGCTCCCGAGGGCAGCTCGTCGTTGAACGTCGCCATGAGCAGGTGCCGCCAGACCGCGTTGAAGTAGGCGGCGGGCGCGGAGTCGAGGCCCTGGGAGCCGTCCCATCCGCGCAGCAGCGCCTGGGCGTCGGCGCTGGGGCCGGCCAGGCCCACCTTCAGCAGCGCGGGGACGAGGACCTCGGCCAGGCCGTTGTGGGAGTCCTGCTGGATGCGGCTCATGGTCTCGGCGTCGATCTTGCCGCTCTTGGTCGCCTGCCGGACCCGTTCGAGGATGCGCTTGGCGCGGTAGCCGTACGACCAGTCCTTGGTGAGGAGCTGCCGGTAGCGGTCGGGGTTGATGACGGCGTTGTTGGCGGTGACCACGAAGCCGTCGGCCGGGTCGGAGACGCTGGGCAGCTCGTCGAAGGGGATCGCGCCGCGCCACTCGTACTCGCCGGTCCAGCCCGGCACGGGCCAGGTGCCGTCGCCCTTGGCGCGCACGGGGATGCGGCCGGGCGCCTGGTAGCCGATGCGCCCTTCGGTGTCGGCGTACACGAGGTTCTGCGCGGGCACGTCGAACAGTGAGGCGGCGGCGCGGAACTCGTGCCAGTCGCCCGCCTCGTTCAGGTCGAAGATCGCCTCGGCGGCGGTGCCGGGGGTGAGCGCGGTCCACTGCAGGGCCACGGCGTTGGCCTCGTCCGACGGTTTGACGCTGCCCATCACCTCGTGCATCAGCGGCCCGTGCCTGGTCTTGCGGACCTTGATGGTCACGGGGTCGCCGCCGGCGACCTTGATCTGCACGTTCTTGGTCTCCAGCGGGAGCCATTCGCCCTTGTAGAGGTAGGTGTCGTCCTTGACCTGCTCCAGGAAGAGGTCGGCGACGTCGGGGCCGAGGTTGGTGAACCCCCAGGCGATCTTGTCGTTGTGCCCGATGATGACGCCGGGCACCCCGGAGAAGGTAAACCCTGTCACGTCATAAGCGCATTTTTCCGACTTCGTACGGCAGTGCAGCCCCGCCTGGTACCAGACCGACGGCAGCTGCGCCGACAGGTGCGGATCGTTGGCCAGCAGCGGCTTGCCCGTCGTGGTGTGCTCGCCCGAGACCACCCACGAGTTCGACCCGATCCCGTCGTTCTCCTCGGCCCCCATCAGGTCGGGCACCCTGCTCAGCGCCTCGGCCGCACCGGTGAGGACGGCCGAGCCCTCGCCGAGCCGCGGCTCGCTGCGCTCGTCGAAGCGGCCGTCGGCGATGGTGCCCTGCGTCACGATCGCCGGGTTGCGGTCGAACGGGTAGCCGGGGAAGAGCCGGTTGACCCGCTCCCTCGGCAGCTTCGTGGCGGCGAGGGCACGGTCGATCTCGTCGTCGAGGTTGGAGCGCAGGTCCCAGGCCATCGCCTTCAGCCACGACACCGAGTCGAGCGGTGTCCAGGGCTCGGGCTTGTAGCCGGAGTTCTGCAGCTTCAGGACGGAGTATTCGAGGCTCCTGTCCGAGGCGTTCGGGTGCTCGGCGAGGTAGGCGTTGACGCCCTTGGCGTACGCGTCGAGGTAGCGCTTGGTGCGCTCGGTGAGGTTCGCCAGCTCCTGCTCGGCCACCTCCCGCCAGCCCATCGTGCGGATGACCTTGTCCTCGGTCAGCGTCGCCGGCCCGAACAGCTCCGACAGGCGTCCCGCGGTGACGTGGCGGCGGAAATCCATCTCCCAGAAGCGGTCCTGGGCGTGGACGTAGCCCTGCGCCATGAAGAGGTCTTCGGAGGTGTCGGCGTAGATCTGCGGGATGCCCCACTCGTCGCGGTAGACCTCGACCTTGCCGGTCAGGCCCGCAACCTTGATGGTGCCTTCGAGCCGCGGGAACGACTGCCGCGCTATCCACACGCCGACCGCCGCGAGGACGAGCGCCAGGGCCAGGAGGACGGTCAGCACCCTCGCGAGCCAACGCAGCGGCCACGGCAACCCCACATAGGGCCTGAACCTCACGAAAACCTCCTTATGCCGTGGCTTCGCACCAAGTGTCGCAGCCGTTTCTCGGTGCGACGACCATGATCACCTCGCGTGACGGAAAGGTCGCGATCAGGCGACGTCCGGGCACGAAGGGAGCTAGGTCCAGGTCTGCCCGTCGGGGGTGTCGGCCACCTTGACCCCGAGCTCGGCCAGTTCCTCCCGCAGCCGGTCGGCCGCGTCCCAGTCGCGCGCCTCGCGGGCCCGCGCCCGCTGGTCGAGCAGCTCGGCCGCCCCCGGCGGGAGCACCCGCACCTTGCCGATCTCCGTCGACAGGTCCAGCGCGAGCACCTGGTCCAGATGCAGGAACGACTCGAACTTCGCGCCGGGCGCCACCGACTCGTCCTTCTCCAGCTCCCGCAGCACCCGCAGCGCCGACGGGGTGTCGAGGTCGTCGTCGAGGGCGGCCTCGGCGCGCCGTACCCACGGCTCGGCCATCGGCGCGCTGGGCGACTCGGCCCACTCGGCGACCCTGGTCCGCCACCGGCGCAGCGTCCGGTCGGCCGCCCGCAGGGTGTCCCACGTGAGGTTCATCTGGTGGCGGTAGCGGTGCTCCAGGAACGCCAGCCGGACGGCCAGCGGGTCGAGCCCGGCGGCGGTCACGTCCCGCAGCAGCACCACGTTCTCGGTGGACTTGGCCATCTTGCGCCCGTCGAACAGCAGGTGCTCACCGTGCACCCACCGCCGCACCACCTCGTGACCCGCGGCGGTGTCGGACTGGGCGCGCTCGTCCTCGTGGTGGGGGAAGCGCAGGTCGATCCCGCCGGTGTGGACGTCGATCCGGTCGCCCAGGTAGCGCAGCGACATGGCCGAGCACTCGACGTGCCAGCCCGGGAAGCCCCGACCGCCCCACGGGGTGTCCCACGCCAGCTCGCGGTGCGAGTGCTTCCACAGCGCCCAGTCGGCGTGGAACCGCTTGCGCTCGTCGACCCCCTCCACCCGGTGCCCCGGCCTGAGCGCGTCGAGCCGGTTGCCCGAGAGCTCGCCGTACGAGGGAAAGGTCTGCGCGGCGAAGAACACCGAGCCGTCCGGTACGGCGTAGGCGTGCCCCTTCTCCATGAGCTTGACGATCAGCTCGATCATGAGGTCGACGGACTCGGTGGCGCGCGGGGTGTACTCGGGCGGGCGCAGGTTGAGGGCGGCGGTGTCGCGGCGGAAGGCGTCCTCGTAGAAGCGGGCGATGTCGAGGGTGGAGCGGCCCTCCTCGCGGGCCTGTAGGACGATCTTGTCCTCGCCGACCTCGGCGTCGTCGACGAGATGCCCGACGTCGGTGATGTTCTGGCAGACGAGCACGCGGACCCGGTTGCGCTCCAGGACCCTGCGGACGAGGTCGGACAGGAGGTAGGAGCGCAGGTTCCCGACGTGCGCGAACCGGTAGACGGTCGGGCCGCAGGTGTACATCCTCAGGGCCCTGGCTTGGGGAAGCTCCTCGACCTGCCGGGTGCGCGTGTCGTAGATCCGCAACATGGAACGAGCCTAATCCGGCGCGTCGCCACCCCCAAGGCCCAGCCGTTCGCGGCCGGGCCCTGCTCCCGGCCGCGCCTCCAGGATGGGCTACTCGTCCAGGAAGCCTCCAGGACGGGCTACTCGTCCAGGAAGCCTCCAGGACGGGCTACTCGCCCAGGAAGCCGAGGATGTCGCGGTCGCCGCGCTCGCGCAGCCGGGCGACGACCTCCTCGCGCGTGGCCGTCTCCGGCAGCCCCACCCTGGCCCCGATGAGCCGCAGCCCCTCGGCCTCCGAGTCGACCGGAGCGGTGTAGCCGATCAGGTGCAGCGCCCTGTTCAGCGGGCGCAGCGCCGGCTGGGCGGCGGGAAGGAAGCGCGTCAGCAGCTCCCCGCCGTCCGAGACCGTCAGGAACACGTGGTCGCCCTCGGAGGCGTTGAACTCCGCCAGCACGTTCCTGATCGACCCCATCGTCGGCTGGTTGTGCCAGGAGATCACCACGTCACCCGACGGCGCGGAGGCGGTCAGCGACCCGCCGGGCGCCATCCCGAGGTGCGCGGCGAACCCGGTCGGCAGCGGGGAGCCAGACCCGCGCAGGTGCTCGGCGTTGACGTCCACCCGGTGCCACCAGCGCCCGTCACGCGACCTGAAGCAGCGCCGCGTCTCGGAGACGTCCTTGCGCGGCTGGTAGCCCGGCTGGTCGGGCGCGGCCACCCTGATCCAGCCACGCTGCGAGCGCTCGAACCCCGGCCCGCCCGAGTAGGCGCGCACCGAGCTCTCGCTCACGTCGTATCTCGACGTCAGGTTGGCCACGATGGTGTTGACCGAGGCCTCGCCGCCGGCCCGCTCGATCTCCCTGGCGATCATCTCCCTGATCCCCAGGTACTCCTCGCCGCCCCACCGCGCCAGGCCGTACTTGTTGCGGTCCACGCGGCGGAAGCGCGCGTCGGCGGTCAGCTGGTTGCGGATGCCGACCAGGCTGTAGTCCTCGCCGATCCGCTCCTGGATCTCCTCGGGCGTGAGCGCGTGCCCCGAGACCGCCAGCACGGCCTCGGCCTTCTCGTTCACGCTGCGCGGCCACAGCATGACGTGCCCCTCGTAGACCCGCAGCTGGGGCACCGTGGCCAGCCACCGCTCGGCCACGTCCTCGCGGACACCGAGCTGCGCGGTCATCGCCACCGCCTCCGCCATGGCCTTCGGCCCCTCGGCGAACAGCTGCCTGGTCTTCTCCCGCAGCTCGTCGACACCGCCCGCGATCAGCCAGCCGTCGACCTGGTCGTAGCCGGTCAGCAGCGTCCTGACGAACCGCCACACCGGGATGCCGAGCGTCACCAGCTCGGTGCGGTGCCACGGCGCCGCGTCGGCCAGGTGCTCAGCGGGTACGGCGGAGCCCAACTGCCCACGCAGCCAGGTGACGTGCGCCAGCAGCGGCCCCGCGTCGGGCGAGGCCAGCCACGCCTCCACGTGGTCGCGCAGGTCGCGCTCGATCTGCCTGATCCGCTCGCGCGTCACGGAGAAACGCTGGGCGAGCTCGTCGAGCGTGGCCCGCTGCTCGGCGTAGACACGGTCGCGCGCGATCGTGCGCTGCCGCTCATCGAGGGCGACGAACAACTCGTCGACCAGCTGCGGCAGCGCGACCGTCCTGATCTCGGCGACCGGCTCCAGCAGCCGCTCGAACACGCCGACGAACAGCTTGTGAACCACGTCGCGGCCGAGCACGTCGGGCGTGCGCTCGCTCTCGCCCGGGTTGGAGAACCTCAGCAACGGCAGGATGTCGCCCACCTGCAGATGCCCCCAGAAGGCCACGGCCACGTCGGCGAGACGGCCGGCCACGGCCTGCGTGCCGATCACGGCACACGCCCGGTCCAGCGGGATCGACTGCCACCACGCGTCGGGCAGCTGAGGATCATCCGCGAGAGGTGCGATCTGGACGGGAGAGGTCCAGCGCAGGGGCGGCGCGAGGTCACTCAGGCTGAGATTCATTGGGGTCCAACCAGCAAAGGGAAAGGATATCCGCAGTTCAGAGACTATGTGATTAGGACGACAAAAATGGGCTCCCTCTTCCCGCATGGGAAACGTAGAGCACCGACCGCGCCCGCGTACAGGCCACGTAGAGCAGCCCCCGCTCGCGCTGGAGCACCCGCGCCCGGTCGGCGGGGTCGTCCGGCAGCGGCTCGGGCACCACGCCCTCGGCGATCCCGATCAGCGCGACCCGCTCGAACTCCAGGCCCTTCAACCCGTGCAGCGTCGTGACCCGCACGTCGTGACCCGCTCGGGCGAGCGCCTCCCTGGCGGACCTGACGAGGCGGGTGGTGCGCGCGGCCACGGCCATCTCCGCGGCGGGCACGCCGTCCTCCAGCCACGACCCGATCGTGGACACCAGCCCGGCCAGCTCGGCCTCCGGCGAGTCGTAGGCCCTGATCGTCGGCCGTTCGCCGTGATGCGTGCTGCGGAAGTCGCGCAGCTCCTGCACGTGCTTGACCAGCCCGAGCGCCGGGCCGCCGCCGCGCAGCCGTACCCCGAAGGACAGCACCTCGTGCGGCAGCCGGTAGGAGATCGCCAGCTCGTGCTGCACGGCGTGGATGCCGACCGCCTCCAGCGCGCTGCGATGGTCGGTGATGCGCTGGTGCGGGTCGCCGACCACGAACAGGTCGTCCGGAGCGCGCGGCACCGCCGCGCGCAGCAGCCGCCACTGGGCCGGGCTCACGTCCTGCGCCTCGTCCACCACGATGTGCCGGTACGGCTTGCGCCCCGGCTCGCCGAAGCTCAGCACGTCGTCGAGCAGGTCGCCGGCCGCCCTGGTGAGCAGCCGCAGCGCCTCCTCCGCCAACTCGGCCAGCGAGCGCGCCCCCGGCCCCACGAGCACGGGCTGCCGCCCCTCCACGTCGGCCACGATCCTGACCGCCAGCCGGTCGACGTTGTCGACGTCGACGCGCTTGCGGACCGCCTCGTCCTCGATCAGCGTGTCCAGGCGCGCCGACAGGTCGGCCGCGAGCCCCTGCGTCAACGTCACCAGCAGCACCGGCCCGTTGCCGTGCTCGGCCAGGTGCGCGGCCCGGTGCAGGGCGGTGAGCGTCTTGCCCGTGCCGGCGCCGCCGGTGACGAGCACCGGGTGCTCGTAGTGGCCGGCGCGGGCCAGCCGGTGCTGGGGCGGGTGCAGGAAGACGCACCAGTCGGGCTTGCCGACGATCCTGTCGATCTCCTCGGGCCGCGCGGCGAACACCGCCAGGTCAGGGCTGCGCAGCAGCGCCCCGAGCAGGTCGGAGGTGTCGATCGGCTCGGGGGAGTCCCACGAGGTGCGGCGGGAGTCCAGCGCCTTCCACGCCTCGGGCAGCGAGCCGCCCCTGGCCATCACCGCCAGCGGCAGGTACTGCGTGGGCGGCAGCAGCGGCTCCAGCGCGTCCACGTCCGCCTCGTTGGTGACTAACCTGACCAGCGGCAGCAGCGCGAGGTCGACCCCCAGGCCCAGCAGGTCGGCGTCGTCCACGTCCGCGAACAGCCGCGTCGCCCCGGCCGAGCGGCGCAGGGCGTGCTCGACCCTGCCCAGCGCCTCGGCGTCCCACTGCTCGATCACCCCGATCAGCGGGTTGACGCTGAAGGCGTGCCGGCCCGCGTAGGTCTCGGCCTCGTCGTCGGGCAGCAGCGTGAGCAGCCACGACAGGTCGCCCTGCCGTACCACGACGCCCTTGAGCCCGTCGGCCATCCGCACCGTCCCCACCCCCTCGGGGGCGGGGACCTCGTCGAGGAATCCGTACAGCGCGGCCATGACCTGCCCGCGCTCTGGCGCAGCCAGAGCGCGGAGCTCCCTGGGGAAGCCGGGGGCGATCGCGAGCCGCGCCACGGGCTCAGTCCAACAGGTCGAGCAGGTCACGGTCCCCGCGTTCGCGGAGCCTGGTCTTGAGGTCGTCCAGACTGACGTTGCCCGACATGCCAATCCTTATGGCGATGATTCTCGCGGCGTGCTCGATCGCGCTGCTCAGGCCGGTGTAGTCGGCCAGGCGCAGCGCCTTGGAGATCTTACTGGCGCCCGGCGTGGCCACCGGCAGGTGCTTGGCCCGCAGCACGCCCTCCTTCGAGAGCGTGATGAACAGGTGCCCGCCCTCCCGCGCGCCGACGTCGGCCAGCAGCCTGCCCATCTGGCTGATGCACGGCCTGCCCAGCCAGCTGATCGACAGCTCGCCCGCCGCGCTCCTGACCGTCCAGCTCGCGCCCGCGGTCAGCCCCAGGTAGGCGGCGAACCCGCTCGGCAGCGCGCACTCACCGGTGGCCAGCTGCTCGGCGGTCACGTCGATCCGCAGCCACCAGCGCCCGTCGGGCTGCCGGAAGCAGCGTTTGGTCAGCGAGACGTCCTTGAAGGCCTGGTGCGGCTTGCCGTTGCCGTTGCCGTCGGATGGCGCGGGCGCAGGGAACTCCTCGAACCGGGCCGCCGCCTCAACGGGCGCACCCTGCGGCTCCGGGTGCGGCGGCGCCTGGACGGACCCGGCGTACGGCTCGGCCCCCGGCACGGACTGGAACCGCGGCTCCAGCACGGGCGCCGCTGCGGGCTCCTGCGGTCGTTGGAGGTGCGGTTCTCCCGCTCCAGGGCCGGGAAGATGCGGTTCTCCCACCCCGGGACCAGGAAGATGCGGTTCTCCCGCCCCGGGACCAGGAAGGTACGGTTCTCCGACCCCGGGACCAGGGAAGGGCGGCTCACCGGCCACCACCGGGCCGGAGAACTGCGGCTCCTCAGCCGCCGGGCCAGGGAAGTGCGGCTCCGGAACGGCAGGCGAGCCGGGCACCTCGGCGATCCGCGCCGGTGCGGCCAGCGTCGCCTGCACGAACTGCCAGGCGGGCACGTCGAGCGCGCGCACCTCTCTGCCGTGCCAGTCGGCCGCCCCGATCAGCAGGTCCCGCGGCGGATCCACGCCCAGCCGGGCGCGCAGGTCGTCGAGGTGCGCCCGGTACGGCGCGGTCTCCTCGGCGGCCAGCCACCGCAGCAGGCGCTGGCGCAGCTCGGCCTCGACGGCGACGATCTCCGCCTTGGGGGCCGCGAACAGCTTGGCCAGCTGCTCCACGGCCGAAGGAGCATCGGTGAAGACGCGGTTCTGCGCGACGGCCCACGTCTTGTCGTCCAGACCCGCGAAGGAGGCCTCGATCAGCGCGTGCAGGTCGACCGCCCCGGCGGGGGCACCCGCCGCCGACGGCTCGCCACCGGACACACCCGCCTCGGGCAGGCCACCACTCGCGAAACCCGCGTCGGCCGGCTCCCCACTCGCGTCGCCCACGTCGGGCAGGTCATTACCCGGGATGCCCGCGTCGGGCAGCCGGTCGTGGGGGACGTGCGCGTCGGATAGGTCGCCATGTGCGGCGCCCGCGTCGGCCGGCCGGTCGTGGGGGACGTCCGCGTCGGGAAGGTCACCACCCGGGACGTCCGCGTCGGGCAGTTCGCCGCCGGACGCGCCGGTGACAGGAAGGCCGTCGGGCGTGTCCGACCCGAACAGGTCGCCATCCTGGACGCGCGCAGCGGGCAGATCGTCATCCGGGACACCAGCAGCGGAGAGGTCGTCACCCGGGACGCGCGCTGCGGGCAGGTCGTCACTCGGGACCCGCGAAGCGGGCAGGTCGCCGTCCGGGACGCCCGCCGCCGGCTCGTCGTCCGGCACGGCGGCGAAGGACCACTCGCCCACCGGGTCGGCCACCGGGTCGGCCACCGTGTGCGGCCGCTCGCCATCCGGGGCGGCCTCGTCGGCCCTGTCGCCCTCACGCTCGGCGCGTTCCACACCGGGGCTCGCGGCGCCCGTGCCATCGAGGACGTCGGCTGCGGGCTCCTGGACGCCGTCCGCCCACAGAGCACCGGCACCGGCCGCCTCCTGAAGCCCGGACGCCTCGGGCATCCCCGGGGCCGAGGGCTCCTCGGACACCGGCTTGAACGCGGAGTCCTGGCCACTGTCGGCGGGACGCGGAGTGGACACCTGGAAGGCGTCCCAGCGCTCGGCTCGCGCGGACGCGGCCTGCTCGGGCGCCGCATGCGGGGTGGCGTCCTGCCCGCCCGTCGTGGTGCCGGTCCCGAAGGCGTCGAACGGCGTGCCGTAGGACTGCTTGGTGGAGCGGGGCTTGCGCGACGGGAGCGGCGGCGCCTCGGCCCGCGACCCGGCGACCGGCCGATCCGGCGCCACCGGGGCGCCCACGCTCGGCGAGACGGGTTCCACCGGGGACACGGCGCTCGGCGCGGGCATGCCGAACTCGACGGGGGAGTCGGCACCCGACGCCTGCAGACCGTGCCCCGAGGCGTCCGATCCCAAGGCGTCCGATCCCAAGGCGTCCGGCGAGGCGTCCGGTGCCGCAGCGTTCGCCTCCGGCTCCAGGGCGTCAGGCGCCGAGGTCTTGGGCTCCAGGTGGTCCGGCGCCGAGGTCTCCGGCTCCAGGGCGTCCGGCGCGAGAGCCTCCAGCCGTGCGACGCCCGCGGCGCCCCGTCCGGGCGCGGCGGACTCCAGGACGTCGGCTGCGTCCCGCTCCGGGGCCTCCGGCCGCGCCAGGGTCGGCTGCGCGGGGGCCGGCTGGGAGAGTTCCGGCTGTGCGGTGTCCGACCGTGCGGTGTCCGGCTCCGCGAAAGTGTCCAGGATGTCCCGCTCCGCGGGGGTGTCCAGGACGTCCGGCTCCGGCGGGAGCGATGCCGCGGCCTCCGGGCGCGACACGGCCTCCTCGCCCGGCGTCAGCCGTACGAAGACCGCCGAGAACAGCGAGGTGAGCACCGGCCGCGCCTTCACGAACGGCTGGTCCACCAGCTCGCGGCTGCTCAGCGACAGCAGCCCCGGCCACGAGCCCACCCGGTCGAGGGCGATCGCGACGTGCGGCTCGTCGGCCTCGTCGGGGTCCAGGACGTGCAGCGCGGGCAGGACGTCGCCGATGGCCGCGGCGGGCCACTGCTCCAGCGCGATCTCCGTCAGCAGCTCGCCGAGGGGCTCGGGTCCGATGGCGGCCAGCACCCGCGGCATGGGCAGGCTCCGCCACCACGCGTCAGGCAGGTGCGGTTGCCCGTGGAGCAGTGTGATCGCGGCAGCGTCGCTCCACCGCAAGGGTGGTACGAGGTCGCTCAGGCAGAAGTTCATCCTGTTCCGTTCACCAGTCCCTCGCGCCGCGGTCGCGGCGCAGCCATACTTGTGCCGCCACGGAACAGACCATAGCCGCGCAAAACAGCCCTGTGCATCATGGAGTACGTATCAGCGCCTGACGGCGGCGAAGCGTAGCCGCACGTAGTCGGCCATCCAGCCGCTCTCCCTGCGGAGCGCCGGGGCGGCCAGCTCGTTGACCCGCCTGAGCAGCGGTTCGATCAGGTCGGCGGGCAGCCCGTCGAGGAGCGTTCCGGCGTACACACGGACCCAGTCGGCGGCCCCGCGGGGGCACTCGTCGAGCGGGGTGGGCCGGTCGAAGTACTCGAGCAGCCTGACGACGAAGCCCTCCTTCTCCAGCAGCCTGGAGTGCTCGGCGGGCGTGGGGAAGTACCAGGGCAGCTCGGGCTCGCGCAGGCCGTACTCGCGCCATGCGGTGGAGACGGCGGCGGTCAGCTCCGCGCAGTTGCCGGCGCCGCCCATCTCGGCCACGAAGCGGCCGCCGGGCCGCAGCGCCTCGCGCACGTTGGCGACGACGGTGCGGGGGTCGCGGCTCATCCAGTGGAGGGCGGCGTTGGAGAAGACGGCGTCGTAGGCCTGCGCGACGGTGAAGTCGTGGCCGTCGCCCACGATGAAGTCGATGCCCGGGTACTGGGCCAGGGCCTTCTCGATCATCGCGAGCGAGCCGTCGATGCCGAGCACGCTCGCCCCCCTGGCGGCGATCTCGGCGGTCAGCACGCCGGTGCCGCAGCCGAGGTCGAGCACGCGCTCACCCGGCTGCGGATCGAGCAGGTCGACCAGTGGCGCTCCCTGCGGCGAGACATAGCCGAAGCCGCTGTCGTAGGCGCGAGCGGTCAACCGCGTCATGCTCGGTGTGTCGTATCGCAAGACCGATCAGCTCCCCCGTAGTGGGACAACAACTCTAGGGGCTGAAGGTCTCTACGACATATCAGTCACACCGGGCACACTTGTCTCACCGGGCCCAGTTCTTCTTCAGGTAGGCCTTCGCGGCGTCGGTCTGCGGGATCGTGAGCAGCACCGGCGGCCCGGGAGGGGCGGGCAGCTGCGCGGCGACCTGGGTGTCGAGGGTGCCCTTCATGACCATCGCCTCACCCCGCGCGGGACGGGCGTAGCCCTTGAGGAACAGGTTCTGGCCCTCGTCGGAGAACAGGAACTCCTGCCACAGCCTGGCCGCGGCGGGGTGCGGGGCGTCCTTGTTGATCGCCTGCACGTAGTACGCGCCGAGGGGCGCGTCCTTCGGGATCGTGACCTTCCAGCTCTCGCCGGGCTTGGCGGTGCGGGTCGCGTTGAGGTAGTCCCAGTCGACGACGACGTTGGCGGAGCTCTGCTGGGTCAGCTGGCCCGCCTTCCGCAGCTTGTCGAACAGCTCGACGCCGCGCTGCACCTGGGGCACGCCGTCCACCAGCGAGGCGGCCATGACGCCGTTGAAGGCGGCGGCGGTCTGCCGGGGGTCGCCGGGGAGCGCCACCTTGTAGCCGGGCCTGAGCAGGTCGGCGAAGGAGGCGGGCGGCCTGACGTGGCGGGAGTCGTACCCGAGCGACATGTAGCCGCCGTAGCCGGCGTACCAGGCTCCGTTCCGGTCCTTCACGTGGTCGGGCACGTCCTGCCAGCCCGCCACCTTGTACGGCGCGAAGCGCGCGGCGTTGGCGACCGCGGCCTCCAGGCTGAGGTCGAAGACGTCAGGCTTGAGCTGCGCGGCGGACTCGATCGCGCGCTGGCTGCTGGCGGTGGGCTCGAACTGGTTGACCTTGATGCCGTACTTGTCGGCGAAGGTGTCGATGATCTCGCCGTAGTTGGCCCAGTCACGCGGCAGGGCGATGACGTTGAGCTCGCCCTCCTTCTTGGCGGCCTCCGCCAGCCGCTCGACGGTGGTGAACCCGGCCTTCATCGAGGCGGCCTTCACGTCGACCGGAGGCAGCGGCTTCTCTTCCGTCTTCGCGGCGCCGCATCCGGCGCTGAGGAGAACGGCGGCTACGGCGGCACAGGTACGCACAGTCACATGAAAGATACTCGCCGCTACACTCGCTCAGGTCGAGGAGGCACGACCTTCGCGGCCACCAAATGCTCCTCCTGGATCTCCACGAGCGTGCCGTCGCGCTTGCGGACGCGCAGCACTCCGCCGTCCCACGATTCGAGAATGCCCACGGCGTCGCGGAAACCACCGGGCACCATTCTCCGTGTGGTAACCCTGGCCCCAATATCCGCACTTGTCAGGGCGATGATGAGGCGAGCGGCCATGAGTTTGCCACCCTCCGTTCCCGACACTTGGCTGACCCGGCAATACTAGGGCGTAGAAAACCCGCGGTCTAAGAAGGAGCTCGACGTGACGTACGTCATCGCGCAGCCTTGCGTGGACGTTCTGGACAAGGCGTGCATCGAGGAGTGCCCCGTCGATTGCATCTACGAGGGCGAGCGCATGCTTTACATCCACCCCGACGAGTGCGTGGACTGCGGCGCGTGCGAGCCTGTCTGCCCCGTAGAGGCGATCTTCTACGAAGACGACCTTCCCGAGCAGTGGAAGGACTTCTACAAGGCCAATGTGGACTTCTTCGAGGACCTGGGCTCGCCGGGCGGCGCCTCGAAGGTCGGCAAGATCGACAAGGACCACCCCGTCGTCGCCGCACTGCCGCCGCAGGCCGAGGAGCACTGACAGGTGCACAATCTGCCGGACTTCCCGTGGGACCGGCTGGCGCCCTACAAGGAGCGCGCGCAGGCGCACCCCGACGGCATCGTCGACCTGTCGGTCGGCACCCCGGTCGATCCCGTGCCGCAGATCGTGCAGGACGCGCTGGCCGGGGCCGCCGACAGCCCCGGCTATCCGCTGACGTACGGCACGCGCGAGGTGCGCGCCGCGGCGGCGGGCTGGTTGCGCCGCAGGCACGGCGTCACGGTCGACGAGCGTGCCGTGCTGCCGCTCATCGGCTCGAAGGAGTTCGTGGCCTGGCTGCCGACGCTGCTCGGCGCCCGGCGGGTCGTCATCCCCGAGCTGGCCTATCCCACCTACGACGTGGGCGCCCGCATCGCGGGGGCCACGCCGATCGCCGCCGACGGGCTGCTGGCCCTCGGTCCCGCCGACGTCGACCTGATCTGGGTCAACTCGCCCTCCAACCCCACGGGCAAGGTGCTGCCCGCCGAACACCTGCGCAAGGTGGTCTCCTGGGCGCGTGAGCGCGGCGCGATCGTCGCCTCCGACGAGTGCTACATCGAGCTCGGCTGGGAAGAGGAGCCGATCTCCATCCTCCACCCGGACGTGTGCGGCGGCTCCCACGAGGGGTTGCTGGCCGTCCACTCGCTGTCCAAGCGCTCCAACCTGGCCGGATACCGTGCCGGGTTCGTCGCGGGCGATCCCGCGCTGGTCGCCAGGCTGCTGGAGATCCGCAAGCACGCGGGCATGATCATGCCGGAGCCGGTCCAGACCGCGATGACGGTCGCGCTAGGCGACGACGCCCATGCCGACGAGCAGCGCGAGCGCTACTCCGCCAGGCGGCGGCTGCTCCGCCCGGTGCTGGAGAAGGCCGGCTGGCGCGTCGACCACTCCACGGCTGGGCTCTACCTGTGGGCCTCCGACGGCACCGACTGCTGGGATCAGGTGCGCCGCCTCTCCGAAACCGGCATTTTGGTCGCACCCGGGGATTTCTACGGAACCGCTGGTGGCAGCCACATCCGGATCGCCGTGACGGCCACCGACGAACGCATCAGTGCGGCGGTGCGTCGCCTCCAGTAGGATCCCGCGGCATGACCTCCATGGTCGTCATCGGGCTGAGCGTCGTCACCATCGTCCTCCTGCTGGGCGCCTTGCTCACCACCATGCGCAAGGGCCGCCCAGCCGCGGGCGCGGCGTCCCCCCTTCCTTCCTCCGGGCAGGGCACGGTCGGCTCCGACTACGACGACCCGCGCACGATCAGGGTCGGCGACAAGATCGAGACTCACGGCAAGCCCGCCCAGGTGCGTGGCGCCGTCCACGTGTCGTGCCAGGGCCAGCAGTGGACCGAGTACCTGCTCGACGACGGCTCCCGGCGGCCGGTGTGGCTGTCGGTCCAGGTACGGCACGGCCTCGTCTCCACCGATCCGCCGCACCTGGAGGTCCTGCTCTGGACGGACGTGCCCACGCAGGGCATGATCCCGGCCAAGACCATGCTGATCATGGAAGGGGTGGAGTTCCACCCCGTCGACAGGGGCACCGCGGCCTTCCGGTCGGAGGGCGAGACCGGGCGGCCCGAGCGCGGCCTGCTCGACTTCGCCGACTACCGGGCCGCCGACGGGCGGTTGCTGTCGTTCGAGCGGGTGCAGGGCCAGGGCTGGACCGCCAGCTACGCGCAGCCGCTGCCGCCGGGCTCGATCACCATCGTCAGCCGCGCTGCCTGACCCAGCTCAGCTCGACGTCCCGCCTTCCGCCGTGCCGCCGGGCGCGGTCTCCGTCGTCTGCCGCCCGGCTCAGATCAGTTCGACGTCCCGCTTTCCCGCCGTGCCGCCGGGCGCGGTCTCCGTCGTCTGCCGCCTGGCTCAGGTCAGTTCGACGTCGCGCCTTCCCGCCGTGCCGCCGGCCTTCCAGCCCTCCGACGACCAGACGATCCCGTCGAAGCCGACGCTGCGCAGGCCGTACTCCTGGGCGTGGGCGACCGACCACGCGGCGATCAGCCACCCGCGCCTCGACGTCGGCACGCTCACGGCGCCGAGCGCCCTGGTCAGCTCCCGCCGCGCCTCTCCCGGCCGCGAAGGCGCGGGCGTCGCCGTCTTCGGATAGGTGCAGTGGACGGCCCGCGGCACCCTGCCGGTGAACGCCGCCGCCAGGATGCGCGCGCTCGTCTCGTGCGGCCCGTAGGCGTACCCGGCGGCGGAGCGCTGGACGGCCTGCGCGGCCTCCGCGACGGGCAGCTTCCGGTAGTCCTTCACCTTCACCAGCGCGGCGAAGAAGCGGTTGGTCGCGTAGACCGGGTCCATGATCTGTTTCTTCCTGCCCCAGCCCTGCGAGGGCCGCTGCTGGAAGACACCCACCGAGTCGCGGTCGCCGTACGAGAGGTTGTAGAGCTTCGACTCCTGGATCGCCGTGGCGTACGCGATGACGACGGCCTGCTCCGGCAGGCGCCTGCGCTCGGCCACCGCCGCGATCGTGGCGGCGATGCGCGCCTGCTCGATGTCGAGCTCCAGCTCGCCCTTCGCGGTGCGCACCACGCAGCTCTCGATGTCCTCGGCCAGCGGATCGGCCTTCCTGAGCAGCACGTAGACGCCCACGGCGATGGCGACCGCGAGCGCGACGACGATGATCGCGATGGTCAGGACGGCTCGGGAGAAGCTATGCCGCACGCTGAGAAACCTACCCGGACAGATAAGCTCCGTGGCCATGAGCAAGAGCCATGCGAGTCCGCTGCCGGCGGCCATCGATGAGCTGTGGGCCCACAGGGAGGCGCTCTCTCCTTCCGACGCGGCCGCCAGAGGCGTCGTCGTCGGCGCGATCGACCAGCTCGACACCGGCAAGGCGCGGGTGGCCACGATCTCCGCCGACGGTGAGGTGGTGGTCGACGAGCGGGCCAAGCGGGCCATCCTGCTCAGCTTCAAGGTGCTCGGCATGGCCAGGTCGCAGGTGGGCGACTTCCAGCACCACGACAGGCTGCCGTTGAAGACCACGTTCGACGGGGTCAGGGTGGTGCCGGGCGCGATCGCCAGATGGGGTTCCTACCTCGCGCCCGGCGTGGTGCTCATGCCGTCGTTCACCAACATCGGGGCGTACGTCGGCGGCGGCACCATGGTCGACACCTGGGCCACCGTGGGCTCCTGCGCGCAGATCGGGGAGAACGTCCACCTGTCCGGCGGGGTGGGCATCGGCGGCGTCCTCGAACCGCCCAACGCGGTGCCCGTCGTCGTGGAGGACGACGCGCTGATCGGCAGCAGGGCGATGCTGGTCGAAGGAGCGCGCGTGGGACGCGGGGCGGTCGTCGGGGCTGGAACGATCCTGTCCGCCTCGATGCCGGTGATCGACGTGGAGACGGGGGAGGAGCTCGGGCGCGGGCGGATCCCCGACTGGTGCGTGGCGGTGGGCGGCACGCGGCCGAAGGAGTTCGCCGGGGGGACGTTCGGGTTGCCGTGCGTGCTGGTGCTCAAGCGGCTCGAGCCCGGCCAGCGGCACGACAAGGCGGCGCTGAACGACGTGCTGAGGGAGCACGGCGTCAACGCCTGACCCCGGCGGCGGCCCCCGTGCCTGCCGGTCCGGCCTGTGGCCGGCCGTACGCCCGAGGTTAGGGTTGGGTGCCATGCTGGACTTGACGCAGGACGTAGGCGCGCTGACCGCCACCATCGTGGACATCGAATCGGTCAGCGGCAACGAGAAGGTGCTCGCCGACGCGGTCGAGGAGGCGCTCAGACGGCTTCCGCACCTCACCGTCGACAGGTCCGGCGAGACCGTCGTCGCCCGCACCAACCTCGGCCGCCCCGAGCGCGTGCTCATCGCCGGACACCTCGACACCGTCCCCACGGCGGGCAACCTGCCCAGCAGGATCGAGGGCGACCTCCTCTACGGGTGCGGCACCTCCGACATGAAGGCGGGCGTCGCCGTCGCGCTCAAGCTCGCCGCCCTCCTTCCCGCCCCCAACCGCGACGTCACCTACGTCTTCTACGACTGCGAGGAGGTCGAGGCCGAGCGCAACGGCCTGACCAGGGTCAGCCGCGACCACGCCGACTGGCTGGCCGCCGACTTCGCCGTCCTCATGGAGCCGACCGACGGCGTGATCGAGGGCGGCTGCCAGGGCACGCTCCGCGCGGACATCACCACGCGAGGCAGGCGCGCCCACAGCGCCAGGTCATGGCTCGGCGTCAACGCCATCCACGCCCTCGAGCCGATCCTGGCCAGGCTCACCACCTACGAGGCCAGGCAGCCCGTGGTCGACGGCCTGCAGTACCACGAAGGGCTCAACGCGGTGTCGGTGCGCGGCGGCGTGGCCGGCAACGTCATCCCCGACCAGGCCGTGGTCACCGTCAACTTCCGCTTCGCGCCCGACCTGTCGCTGGCGCAGGCCGAGGAGCACGTGCGGGAGGTGTTCGACCGGTTCGAGGTGGCCATCACCGACGGCGCCCCCGCCGCCCGCCCCGGGCTCACCCACCCCGTGGCCGCCGCGTTCGTCTCCGCCGTCGGCGGCACACCCCGCGCCAAGCTGGGCTGGACCGACGTCGCCCGCTTCTCCGCCCTCGGCGTCCCCGCCGTCAACTACGGCCCCGGCGACCCCAACCTCGCCCACCAGCAGGGTGAATACGCCTCGCTCAGCCAGATCAGGGCCAGCGAGACCGCGATGCTGAACTGGCTCTCCCCGGGCGCGTAACCCCCCCTACAACGTGAAAGTGGCTTTCCTCGCCGGCCATTTGGCGGGGAAAGCCACTTTCAGTCCCGAGCAGCACCCTCGGCAGTTAGACGCAGCGGCTTCGAAATCCGGTTCCCTCCTTTTTTCAAGATTTTTTAACCGGGCGCGCTAGCGTGCTCCGTATGAAACGGACACGTCCCGAACGTCGTCAGGGTCTTGCGGTCGTCCGCGGCCAGCTCGTTCCTGAATCCACCTATGACCAGCGCCTTCTCGATCGCCAAGGGCCCACCGACTGGGTTCACATGGATCCGTGGCGGGTGCTGCGCATCCAGGCCGAGTTCGTCGAGGGCTTCGGCCAGCTGGCCGAACTCCCCACCGCGGTCACCGTGTTCGGCTCGGCGCGCACCACCGTCGACTCCCCCGAGTACCAGCTGGGCGTCGAACTGGGGAGCAAGCTGGCCAAGGCCGGATACGCCGTCATCACCGGCGGCGGACCCGGCGCCATGGAGGCGGCCAACAAGGGCGCGTCCGAGGCGGGCGGCATCTCCGTCGGCCTCGGCATCGAGCTCCCCTTCGAGCAGCGCATGAACGACTACGTCGACCTCGGCATCGAATTCCGCTACTTCTTCGTGCGCAAGACGATGTTCGTGAAGTACTCGTGCGGGTTCATCACGCTGCCCGGCGGGTTCGGCACGCTCGACGAACTCTTCGAGGCGCTCACCCTGGTGCAGACGCACAAGGTCACCTCGTTCCCCGTGGTGCTCGTAGGCACCGAGTACTGGAGCGGCCTCCTCGACTGGATCAAGGGAACGCTGCTGTCGACCGGCAAGATCTCCGCCCCCGACCTCGACCTGATCCACCTCACCGACGACGTCGACGAGGCGGTGAACATCATCGTCGAGTCCGAGCACAACCGCAGCCGCCTCAGCACCGAGGAGTTGGAGGCCGTCGCGAGCCACCGGACAGAGCCTCAATAGACTCCGTTTCCGTGAACATCTGCGTTTTCTGTGCATCCAGTCAGAAGATCGACCCCAAGTACGTGGACCTCGCCACCGAGGTCGGCACCGAAATCGCCCTCAGGGGTCACACCCTGGTGAGCGGCGGGGCCACGGTCTCCTGCATGGGCGCGGTGACCAGCGCAGCCAGAGCCGCCGGTGGCCGCACCATCGGCGTGATCCCCCAGGTGCTGGTCGACATCGAAGTCGCCGACACCGAGTCGGACGAACTGGTCATCACCGCCGACATGCGCGAACGCAAGGGCGTCATGGACGCCCGCTCCGACGCGTTCCTGGTGCTCCCCGGGGGCATCGGGACGCTGGAGGAGCTGTTCGAGATCTGGACGGCGCGCGTGCTCGGCGTCCACACCAAGCCGCTGGTGATCCTCGACCCGTGGGGGCTGTACGAGCCGCTGCGGGCGCTGGTGAAGCACATGTACGACGAAGGGTTCACGCGCGCGAACGTCTTCGACGCGATCACGTGGACCACGTCGGTGGAGGAGGCGTTGAACCTCCTGGAGTCGCCGGGACAGCCGATGGAACCCAGCGTGGAGGAGCTGGGCGAATCGACCGGCGGGTAGCTGCTTCCCGCGCGGGGGCGCGGGGTCCCGATGATGGGCGCGCAGGCTTCCTACGGCAGGCCGCCACGCTGGGTGCGGTCTGCGGGCTCCCGACCATCGGCAGGCCGCCGCGCGCTCGGTGCCTACGGCAGGCGGCCGCGCTGGGTGCGGTCTGCGGGCGTCCCTACCTACGGCGCGCCGCCGCGCTCGGCGCCTCCTACAGCACGCTGCCCCGCGCTGGGTGCGGTCTGCGGGCTTCCTAGCAACGGCACGCTGCCGCGCTGGGTGCCTACGGCACGCTGCCCCGCGCTGGGTGCGGTCTGCGGGTTTCCGACCCGTGGCATGCCGCCGTGCTCGGTGCCTCCTACGGCACGCCGCCATGTTCGGTGCGGCCTGCGGGCGTCCACGGGACCCGCGGGCCGGCCCATCCCAAGGGGCTCGGCGTTGGCCGTGGGGTGGGTGGCGCCTGCGCTTCCTGCCTCTCGGATCGCTCACGACACGCCGGGACCCTTGAGTCGCTCACGACACGCGTGGCCCCCGGGGGTCGCTCACGCCACGCGTGGCCCCCGGGGGTCGCTCACGCCACGCGTGGCCCCCGGGGGTCGCTCACGACACGCCTGCCCCCCCGGGGGTCGCTCACGACACGCCTGCCCCCCCGGGGGTCGCTCACGACACGCCTGCCCCCCCGGGGTCGCTCATGACGCGCTGGGCCCTTGGGCCGCTCAACCACGACACGCCCGGCGGGAAACCCTTCGCACACTGATTTCCCGGGCCTCAACCCACACCTTTTCCTGGGGCTGGGATCGCACCGTTCCCTGGGGATGAACCCACACGTGTCCCGGGCTGCCTCTCCCTGGGGTGAAGCACACCGCTCGGGCTTCCGGCAAACCCTCGGGAAGGTGCCCGCGCCCGCGAGGTTCCACGTGCCAAGCGCCTCCCGCGCACGCCTTCGCGTACCGGCGACAGCACACCTCGTCGAGGCGCGGCGGGCGATCAGGCCAGGCCGCGGCGGGTCACTGCGGGGGCGCGGGTGCCTGCGAGGGAGTCGGTCATGTCCAGCGCGAGCCGTACCTGGTCGGCGTGCTCCGTCACGAACACGCCCGCGCCGGCCCATCGGAAGACGGCCGCGGCGGCGAGGGCGGCGTCGAGCTGCCGTGGCAGCCTGACCAGCGCCGTGCCCCCGTTCCGCACGAGCTGCCGCACCTCGTCGGGGGTGTCGGCGGGCGTCCACCCGGACTCTTCGGGCGCGCCTGGCGTCAGCACTACAGGCCTCATGTCTCGATCGTACGAGTACGATTCCAATGTGCTGGTCGTACTCGCCATCGCCGCGCTGGCGATCCTCGCCTGCGTCGTCGTGGTATCCCTTGGCAAGGGCGGTGAGCTGGGAGAGTTCCCGCCTGATGTCCCGCCGCTCGGCCTTCCCGAGGCTGGGCAGCTCACGGCCGTCGATTTCATGGCGTTGCAGCTGCCGGTGAACCTGGTCGGCTACCACACGCAGAGCGTCGACGAGAGCCTGCGCAGAGCCGCCAACGCGATCAGCGCCCGCGACACCCGCATCGCCGTGCTGGAGCAGCGCGTGTCGGAGCTGCTGGCCAGCCGGCTGCAGGCGCGCCAGGAGGCTTACGCGAGTCCCGGTGCCGCGCCACGCACCGACCACCGCCCCACCGCGCCCTCCGTCGCGCTGCCTGACGACGACGAGGCCGGGCCCGCCGGCCGTACCGACGAAGACGACGCATCCCTCGCGACCGCACATCAGGATGACAAGGGCGACGCGACCCTCGCCGACACCTTCGCGCACGGGGATGACGAGGACGCCTCCGCACTCGGCGATCGCGACCGCGCCGTCGGCGCTGCCATGCGTGTGTCCGGCGACCATGGCTCTGTTGCCGCCACTACTGCGGGCGGGGATGACGAGGACGCCTCGGCGGCTGGCGATCGCGCTGCGGTGCGTGTGTCCGGTGACCATGGTTCGGTTGCCTCCACTGCTGCGAGCAGGGACGATACGGGCGCTTCCGCGACTGTCGATCGTGACCTCGCGCCCGGCGCTGCGGTGCGCGACGTCGCCGACGATCTCGGGGTCGGCGCTGCCGGCGACTCTGGTGTGGCATCCTCCTCCGCCGCGCACAGCGATGACGCGGACTCCTCTTCGCCCGGCGATGGCGACCACGTCTCTCGCTTGGGGGAGCCCCCGTCTTCTCTCGGGGAGTATGAGGCCGACGCAGGCATGGCTTCCACCGGCGTGTGGCGGGACAGCGAAGCGGTCTCTTCCCCCGAAGAGCACGAGGGCGACAACGGCGCGTCGCCCGTCGGATCGGATGGGGACGCCGGCTCGCCTGCCCGTCCCGCCGCGCACCAGGATTCTCTGCCCAGCCGCCGCAGCGGGGCGGGTGCCGATGCCCCGGCCGGTGAGCACGACTCCGGTGACGACGGTGACGCCGCTCCGAACGCCGAACACGAGGACGGCGATGCGGCGAGCACCGAGAAGGTCAGCCGCTCGTGGGGCGACATCGGTTCGCCCGTGGTGGGTTCCTCCCATGCCGGGACGGAGCGCGCGTCCGCGAGCCGCGACGGCCGCAGCGGGCGGCCTGCCTCGATCGGCCGCGAGAAGAAGAGCCGTTCGTGAGCGAGGTCATTCGGTGCGAGTGGACCGGCATGACGACCCCGCTCTACATCGCCTACCACGACGACGAGTGGGGTCGCCCTGTTCACGGCGATGACAGGGTGTTCGAGCGGGTGAGCCTGGAGGCGTTCCAGTCGGGCTTGTCGTGGCTGACGATTCTGCGCAAGCGGGAGAACTTCCGAAAGGCGTTCGACGACTTCTCCATCGAGAAGGTCGCGACCTACACCGAGGCGGACGTCGACAGGCTGCTCGCCGACGAGGGCATCATCCGCAACCGGGCCAAGATCCAGGCCACCATCGCCAACGCCCGGGCCGCGCTCGAGGTGCCCGGAGGGTTGTCCGAGCTGGTCTGGCGACATGCTGATCCTGATTCTCCTGTTCCCAGCTCGATGGCTGACGTTCCTGCGATCACGCCCGGGTCGAAGGCGCTCGCCAAGGAGCTGAAGGGGTACGGTTTCCGGTTCGTGGGGCCGACCACCGCGTACGCGCTCATGCAGGCCATCGGCCTGGTGAACGACCACATCGCGGACTGCATCGTGCGCCTTCGCGCTGGCTGATCGACTCGCGCTTTGGGCGGGTTCGTCGGGCGGTGTGTTCGTCGGGCTGAGAGACGGCTCCGCGCGTCAGGCGTGATCGTGTTCGCTGGTCGGCGCATGGGATGGTCAGCGCGTTGCGCCTTGTGTTCTGGGGTCGAGCGGCGGTTTTCGCGCTGACTGTTCTCTGCGCGCTGCGTCTGGAGAGGTCGCGTGAACGCCCTCTCATGCGACCGACCCGGTTCTGTGCGCCGCGATATTGGCGTGCGGCGATGGGCCACCATGGGACATCCTGCGGCAGTATGGCGATCTTCTACGTGGTTCAGCATGGCGAGAAGGAGCAACGCGCCGGTGATCCGGGTCTGACCGCGATCGGGCGCCGCCAAGCGCATCGAGCCGCTCGCCGGCTGCAGGCCGTTGATCCGGGCGCCGTGTTCAGCAGCCCGATGCGGCGGGCCCGCGAGACCGCCGACATCATCGCGTCGGCGGTCGGTGTCCCCGTGCGAGAGGATGCCCGACTGCGCGAACGGATGAACTGGGACGGTACGCAATCTCTCGAGGACTTCCTGGCCGATTGGGCGACAGCAGTACGACATCGCGACTTCGTTCCTCTCAGCGGCGACTCGTCGTACCGGGCTGCCGAGCGCTTCCAAGCCTTCCTCGCTGATCACGCACACGAGTCGTCCGCGATCGTCGTCTGCACTCATGGCGGCATCACCGTCGATCTGCTGCGCACGCTGGTGGGCGACGCATCAGTCCCCGCCCGCATGCTGGTGGACGGAGTGCCGCCGTGCGCGATCACCACCCTGGATGGGCACGTGGTGGACATCGCCTCGGTCAGACATCTCCAGGACTGACAACAGTCGGTCGTGCCGGAGGTTCGGTGGTTGTGCCGGGCGTTCGGCGGTTGTGCTGGACGTTCGGTCCCGGAGGTTCGGCGGTCGTGCTGGACGGTTCGTTGGCTGTGCCGGGCGTTCGGCGGTTGTGCCGGGCGTTCGGTGGTCGCACCGGGGTCGAGCCTGGCGTTCAGGCGGGTCGGGTTTTCGTGCGGTGCCCGTGTGGGTGGCGTGCATGGTGTCGCGCGGTCGAGGACGTCTTCTGGGGACGTGGTGTTCGGATCGATCTTCTGGGGACGTGGTGTGCGGGTGGGTGGGCACGGGAGTCGGGGGCGGGCTTCCGGGTTCATGAGGGCATGGCTGATGGTTCGGCGTGTGGGGAGTGGGCCAGGTGCGTCGGTGGGGTGGTCAGGGGGTGCGTCTGGCGGTCGCCGTCGGGGAAGGCGACGGTGACCGCGTGGGATGACACGTCGACCGTGATCGCCTCGCGGAGCGCGGACGGGTGGACGGTGTCGCCTGACAACACGACGAGCGAGACGTGCAGGCCCGGCGTGTCGGCGTGCAGGCAGGGGACGGCCGAGTGGGGGCCGAAGGCGTTCGACTCCACGTCACGGGACACGTCCGCGCGTTGCCAGCCGTACAGGCCGATGATCGCGGAGGTGAGCCCGTCCGTACGGCGGGCCAGCGCCCACCCTGGACCGGTGGCGATGTCGGGGGGTGAGGTGTCGGACACGGCGTAGCCGCCTTCTCGTACCGCCGGTCCGGCAGGCCTTTCACTGGTCTGGGTGGCGATGGGGGAGCGCTCGTCGGTGTGGGGAGATCGGGCGAGGGGCGGCGGGGATTCCGCGTCACCGGGGCTAGGGGTGTGCGCTGCCGTGGAGGGTTCTTCTCCGGGTGAGGTCGGGGTGGCGGCATGCCGGGTGGTTTGGGCTGAACCCGGCTCGGTGGTCTCGGTGGGTTGGGGTGCAATCGGCTCAGTGGTGGAGCCGGTGGTCGAGCCGGTTCGGGGTGTGGCTGGCTCGTTGGTCGGGCAGGTCGGGCAGGTCGGGCAGGTCGGGGGGTCGGTTCGGGGTGCGGATCGCTCGGTGGTGGGGCGCGTGGTCCAGGCGGGTTGGGATGCGGTCGGCTCGGTGGTGGGGTTGGTGGTCGAGCCGGTTCGGGGTGTGGCCGGCTCGGGGTCGAGGCGGGTGGTCGAGTCGAACCGGGGCGTGGCTGGGTCTGTGGCAGGGCGCGTGGCTGCGTGGGGTTGGGGTGGTGCTGCGTCTTGAGGTGGCGAGGGGGTGGGGTGGAGCGTGGCTGTGGGCGGTTGTGTCAGCGTGGCTGTGGCTGTGGCTGTGGCTGTGGCTGTGGCTGTGGCTGTGGCTCTGGTTCTGGTTGTTGGCTGGAGCGGGGGGCGGGGGGTTAGGTCCGCTGGGTTCGGTGTGGGGGTGAGTGGCTGGGGGGTGGCGATCTCGTGGATGCGGACTTCCCACGGGCCGCGGACGATGGAGGTCGTGGTGATGCGGGTGCCGTCGGGGGTTGCCGTGTAGGAGGAAGCGGTGCGTCCCTCACAGGTCAGCGGATGGATCGCGCCGCGCGCGGAGGGCAGGCCGTCAGGGGAGACGAGCGCGAGGTGGTTGTCGACGTTTCGGGTCCAGGCGTGTTCGGCGGCTTCGGGGGCGGTGCGGGTGGAGTAGGCGAGCTTGGCGTAGTGGGGGTCGTCGGGTGGCGCGCCGTGGTCGCTGCCGTGGTTGACCAGACGGACGATACCGTCGTGGCGGGTGCCGTGAAGGAGCAGGCCGGTGGCGGGGATGGCCACGGTGACATGGTGCTCGTCGATGGGGAGCATCTGTTCGCGGGCGGTCCACACCGGATGCTCGGGCGGGAGCAGCAGGCCGAGCAGGCCCTTGGACGCCCAGTACGGCGAAGCCGGTCCCGAGTACGCCTGCGTGGTGGGCAGGAAGGTGTCGTACCAGCCCAGGGAAAGCAGGCCCCGGCGGTCGGGGACACCGCGTTCGGCGAAGTGGCGGGCGACGGACGAGGCCAGCTTCCTCGTCTGACCGGGGGCGAGAGGTGTCGCCTCGACGAGGGCGCCGAGCCAGACCGGGGCGAGTGAGGCGAATCGGTAGCAGAGCGAGCGGCCCTGGTGGATCGGCGCGCCGTCCGCGCCGAAGAAGTGCTGGTAGGTCGTGAGGAACTCGGTCAGGCGGGCACGGTAGAGCTTGGCGCGGTCGGCGTCACCGGACATGCGCGTCCACAGCAGCGGGTAGAGGTGGAGCGCCCAGCCTCCGTAGTAGTCGAAGTTGCGGGTGCCGCCGTCGGTGTACCAGCCGTCGCCGACGTACCACTCCTCGATCCGGTCGAGGCCTCTGTCGATCTCGTCCTGCGCGTAAGGCCCGCCGACCGACTTCACGAACTCCTCGCTCACGGTCTGGAACAGCATCCAGTTGTTGTCCCAGGTCCGCTTGCCGAGGAACCCGCTCAGCCAGGCGACGACCCGCTCCCGCACCTCGGAAGGGAGCCGGTCCCACAGCCATGGCCTCGACTCGTGCAGCCCGACGGCGATGGAGGCCGCCTCGACCATCTGCTGGGAGCAGTCGGTCAGCTCGGGCCACGCCTCGCCGCTGGCGGGGTCGGTGCCGTTGGCGAGGCCGGTCGCGTAGCGCTCGATCAGCGCGGGATGTACCTGGCCACGCGCGCCCGCGATGCGGAACGCGGCGGCCAGGAACGTGCGGGCGAATCCCTCCAGACCGTCGAGCGCCCTGCCCGACCAGCTGGCGCGTCCCGGGAGCCGGTACTGGGCGAACCCAGGAGACGCGTACGGCACGACCGAGTCGAGCAGGTGGTCGGTCAGCGCCTCCCAATGGGCGCGCGTCCAGCCGGTACGCGGCGAGAGCAGCCGGTCGGTGGGCGGCAGGGACAGGTAGGGAGGGATCATGCCCAGCCTTCTCGATGGCGGCCGACGGTGAGCTCGGCCGTGTGGGTGTGACCGCGCGATCCGGCCAGGTTGACGGTGATCGTGGGGTTCTTACCCGGTCGGACGGTCACGGTGTCGTCGCTGCCGACCACGCCGTGGGCGGGGTGGTCGAGGGTGAGCGTGACGGTGCCGACCGTGCGGCCGGGGTCGGAGACCGCCAGGGAGACCCGGTCGCCCGCGCGCCGTACGAGGACGGCGCAGGGCGCCGAGGCGGTGACTCCGCCCGCCTCGCCCGCTGACCAGAAGGTGGCGGCGAACAGCCGGGCGTCGCCCTGCTCGGCGGCGATCGCCTGGACCTGCGCGGTGTTGGCGAGGATCTCGACTCCGGAGTGGGCGGCGGTCTGCGCGGCGGTCGCGTTGGGGAGCAGCAGGTAGGCGTAGCCCGCGCCCGACGGGTTGGCGCCGTGGTCGAACCAGAGCGTGACGTACTCCCTGGACACCGGCCCTGGCGTGCCACCCGTGTCGGCGCCGTCGTTGATCGCCCTCCAGGTGTCGGTACGCACCTCGCGGAGCGTGCGCAGCCGCGCGCCACCAGGGAAGACGTAACCGCCCACGCCCTCCAGGTGTGCCCACGAGGCGGTGGACGAGCTCTCGCCATCCTCCCGGGGCATGCCGTCGACGATCAGCGGCCCGGAGGCGCCGCGGTTGTCGACGACGGTCTCGATCGTCCTGCCGTCGGTGCTGGTGATGCCCGCTCCCAGGCAGACGACCGCGTCGTCGAGGCAGACCCAGGTCTTCCTGGCCGTGAGCGTGGTGCCCATGGCCATGAGTTCGAGGCTCGCCACGCCGTACCCGCCGAGGACGGCGCCGCCCGCCCACGCGTTCGCCGGGCGGAAGGTGCCGGTGCCGCTGACCGAGACGGCCGGGTCGCGGGGCCGCGTGTCGACCGTGGTGCCCGGCAGCCGGTAGGAGTCGACGGTCGGCCAGTAGTCGGCGCTGTAGTGGTCGAGGTCGGTGTAGAGGTAGGTGACGCCGTCGCCTTG
Source organism: Nonomuraea sp. NPDC004354 (assembly GCF_053602555.1). Lineage (NCBI taxonomy): Bacteria > Bacillati > Actinomycetota > Actinomycetes > Streptosporangiales > Streptosporangiaceae > Nonomuraea > Nonomuraea sp. NPDC004354. The sequence continues at coordinate 229,408 of NZ_JBSGDV010000007.1, forward strand.
GTACCAGGCGCGGTAGTTCTCCCCGTTGCCGCACTCGTAGCCGGCGATCCGCCTGGAGTCGAGGCTGAGGGCGAACGACCAGGAGGGACGGCGGTGCACGACCCGATCCATGTCGGCGAAGACGTGATGTCCGACCGGTCTGGGCGCGGCGGTGACAGCGGCGTCGGCGAGCACGGCACGCGCCCTGGCCGTCGCCGCGATGCCCGCGCGCTCCATGAACCTGCCCCTGCTCGCCCAGCCCTTGGCCAGCGCCCGGAACCTGCTCGCGTAGGGCTCGGGCGCGCCGGTCGCGAGCTGGAGCACGGCGTCGACCGTGTCACGCCCGGCGTCGTGGTCGCGGTAGGCGCCGCGTGACACCGCGCGGCCTCTGACGCTGTCCATCATCAGGCCGTCGTGGATCCACGGCGCGAACGTCCGCTCCACGGCGTCGAGGATCACCGCCCGCCTGGGGTCGGTGACCTCCCAGCTCGAACCGCCCAGCAGACCGAGCACCGCGCTCACGGACTGGAGCAGCACGACGCCGTAGGAGCCGGTGTAGGCGACGGTGTCGTGCTGGATGAACGAGCCGTCGGCGTAGAAGCCGTCGCGTGCGGTGACGTAGCCGAACAGGGTGTTGCGCCCGGCGTCGCGCACGTCGGACAGCCCGTCGCGGGCCAGGGCGATCTTGGCGGCGTCGTCGCCGACGATTCCGCGCAGGGCGACGATCAGTGCCTTGTCGGCCCGGTTGGCGCCGGTCTCCGAGAAGTTGGTGAGGTTGGTCCGGCGGTCTGGGTTGGGACAGAAGCGGTCCACCGCCCGGATCCAGGCGGCGCGCTGGCCGGGGCTGATGACGTCGTACATCAGCAGGCAGGTGTCGATCAGGGATCGGGCGGCGCCGATCTCCCAGTGCCACCAGTTGCCGACTTCCTTCTTGGTCTCGTTGTAGGCGCGGGCGTAGAGGAAGTCGAGAGCGCTGAGGAGCTCCGTCGCGAGCGTGGTGTCGCCGTGGAGCTTCGAGCCGGGGGTGGCCCAGGCGGTGGCCAGCGTGCGCAGGCGCTGGTGACTGCTGGAGATGTCGCCGGAGGCGCCTTTGAGGGGGAGATCGGGCCAGAGGGAGGTGCGCTCAGGTGAGCGGTCGAGGGTGTCGCGCAGGGTCGTGGCCGAGGCGTCGAGCCGTGCGAGAGGGGCCGCGAAGGCAGGGTCGGCGGGGTCGAAGGGGGCGCCGGTGAGCATCGCGGTGGCCTTGGCGCGGAGGGTGGCGAACTCGGTCACGCCGGAAGTCTGGCTGGTCGGGGTGGTGGGGGTGGGGGCCGAGCGGGGTTCTGTGGAAAAGGTGGGGCCGGCCGGGGTGGCTGTGGACAACGGACCGTCGGGGAGGAGGAACGCGGCCAGGCCGCCGGCGAGCCCGAGGAACCCGCGCCGATGAAGGGCCTGCACCGGATCCGGCGATGCGGCCCGAAGGAGCGCGCCGCGGGCGTCGGTCGACGTGGGGGAGGGAGAGTCGGGCGCGGCATTCAAGGAGGGGGTCGGGTGGGGCTTGGAGGGTGAGTCGGGCGTGGGGTTCGGGGAGGTCTGGTGGGGTTCGGGGTTCGGGGTGGAGGGGGAGGGGCGCATCGGTGTCGGGCTCCTACTCGGCCAGCGTGCTCGGGTCCACGTCGGGCGCAGGCAGTCCGAGGGCCGCCACCCGTGCCAGGTACTCCGCCGTCACCGGCGCCCCCCACCGCTCCCAGAACCCGCGCAGGTCCCGCCCCGCCGTCCGAGAGGTGTAGAGCGCCAGGTATCCCCACCGCCTGTCCGTCTCCGTCCACTCCGACGGCGGCCGTTCGTCGCGGACCAGCCGGTGCAGCCGGGGCCAGAAGTCGTCCCCGAACGCCAGCTCCAGCTGCCGGAACGGCACCAGCTTCTCAAAGGCGCCGAACCCCTTCACGTATCCCGAGCTGGGCAGCTTCGGCAGCGCGCTCTGGTACGGCGTGAGCCCGGTCTTCGCGTCCGGCTTGGTGAGGTTCGACGGCTGCCCGAGTGTCCGCTGCGCCGCCAGCGAGTAGATGTTGACCGTGACCTCGGTGAGGTCGGTCGGCTTGTAGGCCATCTGCTGGTGCTGGTGCCCGAGCTCGTGGTAGACGCCCCACCCCCGGGTGCGCAGCCCGTCCACGGTGAGCAGCCGGTCCAGGTAGGTGCGCGGGTAGGCGGTCCAGCCGTGGGTGGCGTAGGCGCCCGCGCCGGTGGGCATGCGCGGCGCCTCCACCAGGTGGAACGGCAGCGGGCTGCGCTCCTGCCGGTCGATGCCCGAGATGGCCGCGTGGGAGGAGATGATCGTCTCGAGCAGGGAGAGCAGCGCGTGGTGGTCCTGGTCGCGCCAGGCCAGCATGCCGTCCCTGGTCACGGTGACGATCCCGTACGGTGAGACCAGCTCGACCTGCGGTGCCGTGGTCAGCGTGTCGAGCTGTGCCTGGAAGGCCGATTCGGTCGTCTCCCCCATCACGAAGGTCGGGACGGGCCTCGCGCCGCTGACGAACTTGACCTTGGCCTTCCTGCCGTCGTCGCTCGCGGCGCCGACGAGCGACAGGTAGATCATGCCGCCACCGGGGTCGGTGACGGTGTTGGCGCCCGCGGTGAGCGGGTAGGCGCGTGGGTTCTTGTAGGTGACGTCGGCGTGGGTGTCGGGGGCGCCGACGTGGAGCGTGGGCAGCAGGCCGCCCTTCGCCTCGACCTCGACGGTGAGCGTGCCGGCGGCGGGCAGGTGGAGGCCGGTGTGGTGGAAGTTCGTGGTGCCGAGGGCCTGCTGGAGCCGCAGCCGCTCGCTCTCCGCGCTGGGCCTGGCCCGCAGCACCACGGTACGGCGGGCGGACGCGGTGGCCGCGCGCGCGGGGGACGAGCCGAGCAGGACGGCGCCGACGGTGGCCGCGCCGAGGAAGCCACGGCGGGAAAGGGGGGTGGTGGTCATGACGGCAGCATGTAAGCGCTTTCTATAGCGCGTCAAGGCCAACGGAATCTTTCTATGAGTTTCTATGCAGGGTAGGACCGCAGTGCTCAGTAAGCGCTTGCTACCGAGTCGCGCACGACGACCGTGGTCCCCACCCGCGTGGTGGTCTGCACGGGCGCCAGGTAGTCGCCCTCGCCCGCCACGCCCAGCGCCAGCCGTACCGCCTGGCGGCCCATCTCCTCCAGCGGGATGCGCACGGTCGTCAGCTGCGGGCGCAGCTCCTGGGCCACCGGCACGTCGTCGTAGCCCACGACGGAGATCTCGCCGGGCACGGAGACGCCCGCCAGCTCCAGCGCCTGCATGACACCGGCCGCGACCGTGTCGTTGGCCGCGAAGACCGCGGTGAAGTCGAGCCGCTCGGCCAGCAGCTCCCTGATCCTGTCGTAGCCGAACCTGCGGCTGAACGACCCGGTGTGCACCAGCTCCTTGGCCTGCGGCAGCCCGCGCATCTCCAGCGCCCGGCGGTGTCCCGCCAGGCGGGCGATCGTCGTGGACAGCGAGGACGGCCCGCCGAGGAACAGGATCCGGCGATGCCCCTGCGTGATGAGATAGTCGGTGATCGCGAACGCGCCGCCCTCGTTGTCGTACTCCACGACCTTGGTCGGCACGTCGTCGCCCAGCGAGGGCCGCCCGCACAGCACCAGTGTCGAGCCGGCGGCGTGCAGCGCGCGGGCCCTGCGGCCGACCTCGGCGGCGTAGGCGCGGTCCTCGTGCGCCCCGCCGACCAGGATCACCGCGTCGGCGCGCTGCTCGTGCAGCAGGTCGATGAGGGCCAGCTCCTGCTGGTGGCTCCCCTCCGTGCAGCACACCATGCACAGCCGGCCGTGCCTGGTCGCCTCGCGCTCGACGCCCCTGGCGATGTAGGCGTAGAACGGGTCGACCACGTCGTTGATGATGATGCCGACGGTCCTGTTGGTGGCTCCGGCCAGCGCCCTGGCGTGGGCGTTGACGACGTAGCCCAGCTCGGCGATGGCCGCCTCGACCCGTTCCCTCGTCGACGTGGCGACGGGGTAGTTGCGGTTGATCACCCTGGAGACCGTCGCGCTGGAGACGCCGGCCCGTCTGGCGACGTCGGCGATGGTCGCCGAGCTCATCTCGGTCACCGGCTCCTCCTTGCCCGTGTGAAGATCATGCCATCCGGTCGAGCGCGTCGAGATGGATCTCGTGCAGCAGCGGCTGCCCCGCGCAGTACCTGGCCACCTCCTCGACCGTGGAGTCGGCCAGTCTGCCGAGCTCGTTGCCCTGCGCGCCCGCCAGGTGCGGGGTGAGGAAGACGTTCGGCAGCCCGAACAGCGGGTGCCCGGCGGGCAGCGGCTCGGGGTCGCTGACATCAAGTATCGCGTCCAGCCGGCCGCTCGCGACCTCTTCGAGCAGGGCCTCGGTGTCGATGAGCGTGCCTCTGGCGGTGTTGACCACGACCGCGCCGTCCATGAGCCTGGCCAGCAGGGAGCGGTCGAGCATCCGGTGGGTCTCGGGGGTGCTCGGCGCGTGCAGGCTCACCACGTGCGAGCGGCGCGCCAGCGTGTCGAGGTCGACCAGGGCCGCGCCCAGGCCCGCCACCTCGACGGGGTCGGCGTACGGGTCGTAGACCAGGATCTCGGCCTCCAGGCCGCGCAGCAGCTCGACGACCCGCCGCCCGATCCGCGACAGTCCCACGACGCCGACCGTGATGCGCCGCGCGCCCAGCCACGGAATGCCGGTGAAGTCGCGTTTGGTGCCGTGCTCCCGATACCGGTGCGCCAGGGTGAAAGCGCGTTTCGCGCCGAAGACGATGGCGGCGTAGGTGAACTCGGCCACCGGTACGGCGTTGGCCTCGGCCGCGCTCGACACGCGCACGCCGCGGGCCAGCACCGCGGGGTCGAGGAAGGTCTTCACCGTGCCGGCCGCGTGGGCGATGAACCGCAGCCTGGGCGCCCGCTCCAGCAGCTCGGGCCCGAGCGGCGGGCAGCCCCACCCGGTGACCAGCACCTCGGCGCCGGCCAGCGCGCGCCGCGCGGCGCCGGTCGACAGGTCGTGCAGGACGTCGTCGTGAAGGTCGGCCAGCTCGGCGAGCCGGTCGAGGGCGCCCTTGGCGAAGACCTCCTCGCGCACACCCGGCGCCATGGCCAGAACCGTGCGCGGTCTGAGCCGCACCTCCATGACCGTCACATCACTCCCCGCGGTTGAAGACCCAAGGCCATAGTAAGCGCGTTCTATGGAGAACGTGCGCCGCACGCTAGGCCCTTCCTGGGAAACCGTCAAGAAGCTCTTGACGAATGAGGAAAGCGCTTACTACGGTCACGCCAACTGGAAGGACCACGCATGACGACTCCCCTCGAAGCCGTCGGCCCCGGTACGGCACGCCGTACCGGGGCCGAATCCCCCGCGGTCACGCCCCAGCGCCTACCGCTCAGGAAACGCCTCTGGCGGGACCGGGTCATGCTCGCCCTCACCCTGCCCGGCCTGCTGTACTTCCTGGTCTTCCACTACGTCCCGCTCTTCGGCTACGTGGCGGCCTTCCAGGACTACCAGCCGTACATCGGCTTCCTGGACAGCCAGTGGGTCGGGCTGCAGAACTTCGCGACCATGCTGGGCGACCCCCGGTTCTGGGACGCGGTGGGCAACACGCTGCGCATCACGCTCACCCAGCTGGTGCTCTTCTTCCCCGCGCCGATCGCGCTGGCGCTGCTGCTCAACAGCGTCGTCAGCGAGAAGCTGCGCAGGTTCGTGCAGAGCGTGGTCTACCTGCCGCACTTCATCGGCTGGGTGATCATCGTCTCGATCTTCCAGCAGGTCGTCGGCGGAGCCGGCGTGCTCCCCGACGTGCTGGAGAGCGCCGGCCTGCCGCGCTACGACCTGATGACCGACCCCGACGCCTTCCCGCTGCTGGTCACCCTCCAGGTCATCTGGAAGGACTGCGGCTGGGGCACGATCATCTTCCTGGCCGCGCTGCTGTCCATCCCCTCCGAGCTGTACGAGGCGGCGGCGATGGACGGGGCCGGCCGCTGGCGCAGGCTCTGGCACGTCACGCTGCCCGGGATCACCCCGATCGTCATCCTGCTGCTCATCCTCAACCTCGGCAGCATCCTGTCGGTCGGCTTCGAGCAGATCCTGCTCCAGCGTGACGCGGTCGGGCCCGAGTCCGGGGAGGTGCTCGACACCTTCGTCTACTTCAACGGCGTCCAGGACGGACAGTGGGGCCCCGCGGCGGCCGTCGGCCTGGTGAAGGCGGTCGTCGGCGCGGTCCTCGTCCTCGGCGCGAACAAGGTGGCGCACCTGCTGGGCCACGAGGGGGTGTACCGCAATGCGGGCAGGTGACCGTCCCGCGTGGATGGAGAAGCCGTCCGGGCTCGGCGCGGGCCTCAAGGCGATCGTCATCACCGCGATCACGCTGCTGGTGATCTACCCCTTCGTCGGCGTCCTCGGCACCAGCCTGTCCTCGGAGTCGGAGATCGCCAGAAGCGGCGGGTTCGTCCTGCTGCCCACCTCGCCGCAGCTCGACGCCTACCGGGCGGTCTTCGACGGCGGCACGGTCACCCGCGCGCTGCTCGTCAGCGTGCTGGTCACGAGCATCGGCACGCTGGCCGGCGTCACGGTCACGGTCTGCATGGCCTACGGCCTGAGCCGCCGCGAGGTCACCGGATCGAAGTGGATCCTGATGGTCGCGCTGTTCACCATGCTCTTCAACCCCGGCATCATCGCCAACTTCCTGCTCGTCAACCAGCTCGGCCTGCTCAACAGCTTCGGCGCGCTCGTCCTGCCCAGCCTGGTCAGCGCGTTCAACCTGGTGGTGCTGCGCTCCTTCTTCATGAACCTGCCGGGCGAGCTGCTGGAGAGCGCCCGCATGGACGGCGCCGGCGACCTGCGGATCCTCGCGCGTATCGTGCTCCCGCTGTCGAAGGCGGTGATCGCGGTGGTGTCGCTGTTCTACGCCGTCGCCTACTGGAACAACTTCTTCAACGCCCTGCTCTACATCGACGACTCCGAGCGCCACCCGCTGCCGAACATCCTGCGCACCTTCATCCTGCAGGGCAGGACGCTGGAAAGCGCCGTGGGCACCGAGGCCCCGGCCCCCGTGCAGGCGATCCAGATGGCCGTACTCGTCGTGGCCATCGTCCCGATCCTGCTCGTCTATCCCTTCCTGCAGCGCTACTTCACCAAGGGCGTGCTCACCGGCGCCATCAAGGGCTGAGCCCGCCCCCCACCCCCGAAGGAAGACCATGAACCTGTCCAGGCGCGGACTCCTCCGCCTCGGCGCGACCGCGACCGCGGGCGCCGCCCTCTCCCCGCTGCTGGCCGCCTGCGGCGGCGCCGCCGGCCCCGCACCCGCGACCAAGGCGCAGGGCCTGACCATCAAGCTGCCGACGTACGTGCCGCTTCCCGGCGCGGCGCGGCCGGACCTGCCCGGCACCCCCGCGGGCGTGCCCGAGGGCTACTTCACCTACCCGAAGGAGCTGTTCAAGGCGGTGGCCAGGCCGCCGATGTCGGGCGGCACGGTGACGATGGCGTCGAAGACCTTCCTGCCGCCGCCCCCGCCCCGCGAGCAGAACGCCGCGTGGCAGGAGATCGAGAAGCGGCTCGGCGGCCGGGCCGAGCTGATGATCGTGCCGGAGGCCGACTGGCCGACCAAGTTCAACACCATGGTCGCCGGCGGCAACCTGCCCGACCTGTTCCCGTACGTGTCCACGCAGGGCGTCAACAACCTGCCCGCCTTCGTGGCCAGCCAGTGCAGCGACCTGACGCCGTTCCTCAGCGGCGACGCCGTCAAGGAGTACCCGAACCTGGCGGCCATCCCTGAGGTGTTCTGGAAGCAGGGCATCGTCGCCGGCAAGCTCTACGGCATCCCGATCCCGCGCAACATGGTCGGCGGGCTCGGCTTCTACCGGGCCGACCTCTTCGCCGCCGCGGGCGTGACCGACCTGGCCCAGGTCGGCGACACCGAACGGCTGGCCGAGCTGCTCAAGGCGGTGACCAACCCCAAGGAGAAGCGCTGGGGCCTGGTCACGGCCACCGGTGGCCTGTTCGGCCTGTCCATCTTCGCCCAGCTGTTCGGCGCGCCCAACGGCTGGCGCCTGGAGCCGAGCGGCAAGCTGGTGGCCGGGTTCGAGACCGAGGAGTACCGCGCCGCCGTCGAGTACACCCGCAAGCTGCGCGAAGCGGGCGTCATCTACCCGGGCTCCGAGGGCTTCGACTCGCTCAAGCGCAAGAACGAGTTCAACGCCGGACGCGCCGCGCTGACCTACGACGGCATGCCCGCCTTCCTCGGGCCCGCCGGCTACCTGCAGACCCAGAAGAAGATCGACCCGAAGGCCGATCCCCGGCCGCTGCTCCCGATCGGGAGCACGACCGCGGCCTTCCTCAACAACATCGTCTTCGCCGTCAACTTCGTGAAGAAGGCCGACGCCACCAAGGTCAAGGAGGTCCTGCGCGTCGCCGACTTCTTCGCCGCCCCCTTCGGCAGCGAGGAGTACACCCTCATCCAGTACGGCGTCGAGGGCACCGACCACACCCGCGACGACAAGGGCAACCCGGTCCTCACCGAGCAGGGCGCCAAGGACACGACGGTGCCGTGGAAGTATCTCGGGGCGCCGACCCAGCCGGTCTTCGACGCCTCCTCAGGCGAGGCCGTCAAGCTCACCCACGACGCGCTGGCCAAGATGATCGCCGTCGGTGTCGAGGACCCGACCACGGGCCTGTTCTCGCCGACCAGCGAGAACCGGTTCGAGGCGCTGTCGACCATGCGCACCGACCGGCTCACCTCGATCATCGCGGGCCGCGCCCCGCTGTCCGACCTCGACCAGCTCATCAAGGACTGGAAGGCACAGGGCGGCGACAAGATCCGCGCCGAGTTCGAGAGCGTCATCCAGAAGAGCGGCGGCACCAGCTGAGCCGTCCCCGACGATAGGTGTGACACCCCCCATGAAGCGAACCATCGCCACCCTGGCCCTCGCCGCCCTGGCGGCGGGCGCCCTCGCCCCACCCGCCGCCGCCACCCCCGCCCCCGGCTCGCCGGGCCTGGGCGACCCGCTCTTCCCCGATCTCGGCAACGGCGGCTACGACGTCCGCCACTACGACGTCGCCTTCGACTTCACCCCGGTCACCTACGACTTCACCGCCACGGTGACGATCAGCGCCACCGCCGTCCAGGACCTGTCGTCCTTCAACCTGGACACCGACGGCCACGTCATCGACTCCGTCACCGTCGACGGCCGGCCCGCGACGTGGGCGCTCGCCCAGGGCCGTACGGGTCAGGAACTGACCGTCACCCCCGCCGAGCCCGTGAAGGAGCATCGCCCCTTCACGGCGACGCTGACCCTGCACGGCAACGGCAAGGCCCCGCGCTCCGGCCTCACCGGGTGGCGGTTCGGCCCCGACGGCGGGTTCGCCGCCGCCGCGCAGGCCAGCAGGGCCGACACCTTCTTCCCCGTCAACGACCACCCCTCCGACAAGGCCACCTGGACCTTCCGCGTCAAGGTCCCCGACGGCTACGTCGCCACCGCCAACGGCGAACTCGCCGCGAAGGAGGGCGAGGTCTGGCGGTTCGAGGAGCGCGAGCCGATGCCGCCCGAGCTGCTCGGGCTCGCCGTGGTCAAGGGCACCTACCTGTACGGCACCGGCCCCCACGGCCTGCCCCTGCGCCACATCGTCCCGCAGGGGCAGGAGGGCACCTACGCCCCGATCGCCGCCGAGACGGCCGGGCAGCTCGAGTGGGCCGAGGCCAGGTTCGGCCGCTTCCCCTTCTCCACCTACGGCGTGCACATCTACCCCGGCTACACCGACGCGCTGGAGAACCAGACCCTGTCCCTGTTCGGCACCGGCTGGTTCACCAGGCCGACGTACTCCAACACCATGGTCCACGAACTGGTGCACCAGTGGTTCGGCGACTCGGTCACGCCCGCCACCTGGCAGGACGCCTGGCTGAACGAGGGCCCGGCGGTCTTCTACGCCGCCGTGTGGGCCGAGGAGCAGGGCGGGCAGCCGCTCGCCGACAAGATGCGGACGGTGTACGGCAAGCTTGACGAGGTCCGCGCCAAGGACGGCCCGCCCGGCAGGCCCAAGGGCCTCGGCGGCTACAACATCTACGACGGCGGCGCGCTGGTCCTCTACGCGCTCCGCCAGGAGATCGGCGAGCGCGACTTCGACCGTGTCATGCGCCGCTGGGTCCAGCGCAACAAGGACGGCAACGCCTCCACCGAGGACTTCATCACGCACGCCGTGAAGACGGCCCACCGCCCGGGCCTGGACGCGTTCCTGCGCGCCTGGCTCTTCGGCGAGAAGAACCCCCCGCTGGAGATCCCATGAGACGCCTGCTCGCCCTGACCGTCCTGCTCACCCTCCCCCTGACCGGCACCGCCGAGGCCGCCTCCCTGACCGGGGCCGCCCCCTTGACCGGCGCCGCCGAGGCCGGTCCTCTGAGCGGCGCCGCCGAGGCCGCGTCGCCGGCCGGCCCGGTCGACGCCGCGCCCGGCCCCAAGGTCTACTACGCCGCCCCAGACGCCACGAGCGAGGCGTGCAACATGGTCGTCGCCACCGCGGCCGACCTGTCGGACACGAAGCGGGTGAGCCTGCCGGGCAAGGTGCTCCGCCCCTCGCTGGTGGAGATCGCGGCCGATGCCCGCTACGTCCGCGTCCAGCGCGCGGGCACTGGCAGGATCGGGCTCTCCGGAGTTTCGGTCCACCCGTAATCAACGCACCCTGAAGGGGTACGGCGCGGCCGTACCCCTTCCCCGCTTGGAGAGCAGATGAGCTGGTTCACCGAGGCGCGGTTCGGCCTCTTCGTCCACTGGGGCATCTACGCCGCCGCCGCCCGCCACGAGTGGGTGAAGTCCTACGAGAAGCTGGACGACGCGCACTACCGGCGCTACTTCGACCACTTCGACCCCGACCTGTACGACCCCGAGGTCTGGGCGGAGGAGGCGTGGAACGCGGGCATGCGCTACCTGGTCGTCACGACCAAGCACCACGACGGGTTCTGCCTGTGGGACTCCGCGCTCACCGACTACAAGGCCACGGCCACGCCGTACGGCAGGGACCTGCTGCGGCCGATGCTCGACGCCTTCCGGGCCAGGGGGATGCGCGTCGGGCTCTACCACTCGCTGATCGACTGGCACCATCCGGAGTTCCCCGTCGACCTGTATCACCCGCAGCGTGACCTCGGCGAAGACTCCAACCGCGATATCCGGAAATATGCCGACTATCTGCACGGGCAGGTCCGCGAGCTGCTCACCGGCTACGGGCGGATCGACACCATGTGGTTTGACTTCAGCTACCCGGGACGCGGCATGGGCGCCAAGGGCAGGGACGAGTGGCGCTCGGCCGAGCTGGAGGCGATGGTCCGCGAGCTCCAGCCGGACATCATGATCAACAACCGGCTCGACCTGGGCAGCGGCGACTTCATGACCCCCGAGCAGGTCATGCCGCCCGGCGGGGTGCCCGGCCACGTGCCGTGGGAGGCGTGCCAGACGCTCAACGGCAGCTGGGGCTACGACCGCGACAACCTCGACTGGAAGTCGCCCGAGCTGCTGCTGAGCATGCTCGTCGACACCGTCTCCAAGGGCGGCAACATGCTGCTGAACGTGGGCCCGAACGCGCGCGGCGAGTTCGAGCCGCGCGCGGTCGAGCGGCTGCGCGCGATCGGCAGGTGGACCAGGCTGCACGGCAGGGCCGTCCACGGCGCGGGCGCCGCGGCCTTCACCCCGCCGCAGGACTGCCGCTACACCCAGCGCGGCGACCGGCTCTACCTGCACCTGCTGAACTGGCCGATGAAGTACGTGCACCTGGACGGCCTGGCCGGCAGGGTGAAGTACGCGCAGTTCCTGCACGACGCCTCCGAGGTGCGCGTGCTCCGCGTCGATCCGCACGAGCCCGGCCACGCCTACCTGCGCGGCGTGCCCGAGGACACCCTCACCCTGCAGCTGCCCGTGACCAGGCCCGACGTGACCGTCCCCGTGATCGAGCTCTTCCTCTGACCGGGCGAGCCCGCGGGTTTCGGGCCGAGCCGGGCCGGCGGGAGGATGCCGAGCAGCCGGTGCCGGCGGTCAGCGGCCGGTGAAGGTCGGGCGCTGCTTGGCCAGGAAGGCGCGGGTCGCGCCCTGGTGGTCCTCCGTGGCGGCGAGCTGGTCCTGCAGGTCGGCCTCCAGCGCCAGCGACTCGCCCAGCGTGTGCGTGGCCGCGAACGCCAGGGCGCGCTTGGTGGCCGCGAACGCCTTCGTCGGGCCGGCGGCCAGCCGTACCGCGAGCTCGTGGGCGGTCTTCAGCAACTCGTCGTCGGGCACCACGCGCGCGACCAGGCCGAGCTCGAGCGCGCGGGCGGCGTCCAGCGGCTCGCCGAGCAGCAGCAGCTCGGCCGCGCGCCCCTGGCCGACCAGCCGCTGCAGCGTCCACGAGGCGCCCGAGTCGGGAGCCAGCCCGATGCCGGTGAACGCCATCGCGAACTTGGCCCGCTCCGATGCCACGCGCAGGTCGCAGGCGTAGGCGAGGGAGGCGCCCGCGCCCGCGGCCACGCCGTTCACCGCGGCGACCACCGGCTTGGCCATGCCGGTGATCACCTCGACCAGCGGGTTGTAGTGCTCGCGGACGGTGTCGGCCAGGCCCCTGCCGGCCGCCAGGTTGTCCGCGTGCTCGCGCAGGTCCTGCCCGGCGCAGAAGGCCCTGCCCGCCCCGGTGATCAGTACGGCCCGCACGGCGCCGGACGCGGCCGCCTCGCGCAGCGCTTCGAGCAGGGCGGCCTTGAGCTCGGCGGTCAGCGAGTTCATCGCGTCGGGACGGTCGAGCGTGACGGTGGCGACGGCGTCGGCGACCTCGTAACGGATCACAACAGCTCCTTGTCGACGAAAGCGGCGGCCGCAGGCAGCAACCTGGCGGCCTCCTGTTCGAAGTACGCCCGCGCCTTCTCGCCCGGCCAGCCGGGCGGCAGCAGCTCGGCGGGCAGCCCGGGGTCGCGGAACAGGAAGTTGCGCCAGCCGTGCACCAGTCTGCTCCTGGTGGCGAAGACGCGGGAGTTCGGCGCGCCGCCCGGCAGCCCCGCGATCAGCTCCTGCGCCTCGGACAGCCACTCCTCGTAGGCCCTTCCGATGGCTGTCAGGTCCCACGCGCTCGCGACCAGCGCGCGCGGGTCGCCGTCGAGGACGGCGTCGAACATGTCGGCGCGGACGCCCTCGTTGGCCAGCAGCGGATCGAGCTCGGGGGAGCGGCGAGGGCCGACCCAGGTCGTCTCCGACAGCGGCGCGTAGCCGAGGAAGGCCAGGTCGGCGCGGAAGCGTTCGCGCTTGGCCCGGTCCCTGACCGGCTCCAGCACGACCAGGTGCCAGTGCCCCTGCCAGCTGATCGTTCCGGGTCGGTAAATTCTCAGCGCCGCCTCGTCCAAGCGCCTGACGCACTTGGCGGTGACCTCGTAGCCGGGCCCCTGCGGCAGCCTGACCCGGTCGAGCCAGCCCTGCCGCACCATGCGCGAAACCGCCGTCCTGACGGCAGGAGCCGCGATTTCCAGCGGCGCGAGCAGCCTGACCAGGGCGGCGACCGACGCCTTCCCACCACGGGAACGCAGGTGGTCCCCGTACAGATCGAACAGCGCCGCGCGTGCGTTCACGAGCACCAGTTTGGACGGCTTCGCGACCCTGGACAACGGATGCTGGGAGGAGATCGTTACCCATTTGGCACTCCGATGCGGGAGAATAGGACATCACAGAAGACGTGAATGCGTCGGCCACCCACCGGGGCGGTCGTTGATCGCAACCGCGGAGTCCATGGCAGGAAGGGATACACGCATGGCGGCGATGAAGCCGCGGACCGGCGATGGTCCGCTGGAGGTCACCAAGGAAGGGCGCGGCATTGTCATGCGGGTCCCGCTCGAAGGTGGCGGCCGGCTCGTCGTGGAGATTTCGGCCGACGAGGCGAAGGCGCTCGGCGAAGCGCTGAAGAACGTGGTCGGCTGACGCCGGCTCAACCACCTGATCGAACGGCCCTGGCGTACCCTCCGCCGGGGCCGATCACGTTTGGAGACTATCCCGTGCCCATCCAGACGACGGTGTCCGTGCTCCCCGAAGCGCCCGCCGACGCCGCACTGCTCGCCCTCCCCTACGACGCGGAGCTGAACCCCAAGGTCGAGCTGCCCGTGCCGGTGGCCGCGCTGCTGGCGCACTACGAGGCCAAGGGTGAGGCGGGCGAGATCGTCGAGGTCCCGGTCACGCGCGGCGACGCGGTGGGAAGGGTCCTTCTGTACGGCGTCGGCGACGGCTCGCCGCGTGCCCTGCGCAAGGCGGCCGCCGGCCTGACGCGCAGGGCCAGGGGCAAGCAGGAGCTGACCGTCGTGCTCCCGGCCTGCGACGCCGCCGTCTTCGCAGAGGCCGCCCTGCTGGCGGCCTACACCTTCAAGATCGGCGGCCAGGGCGCCCCGCCCGTCGCCGCCCTCACCCTGGCCGGCGCCGACGAGCCGGCCGTACGGCGCGGCGAGGCCGTGGCGCAGGCCGTCGCGCTGGCCCGCGACCTGACCAACACCCCCTCCTCGACCAAGAACCCCGCCTGGCTGGCCGAGCAGGCCGCCGCCACCGGCCTGGAGGCCAAGGTCTGGGAAGAGGACGCGCTGCGCGCCGACGGTTTCGGCGGCATCCTGGCCGTCGGCCAGGGCTCGGTCCACCCGCCCCGGCTGATCCAGCTCTCCTACACCCCCGAGGGCGCCGAGAGGCACGTCGTGCTGGTCGGCAAGGGCATCACGTTCGACTCGGGCGGCCTGTCGCTCAAGCCGACCGACAACATGAAGACCCAGAAGACCGACATGGCCGGCGGCGCGGTCGTCATCGCGGTCATGGGCGCACTGGCCGCCATGGGCTCGCGGGTGCGGGTCACCGGCCTGATCGCCGCGGCCGAGAACATGCCGTCCGGCAGCGCCCAGCGGCCCGGCGACGTCATCACGCACTACGGCGGCACGACCGTCGAGGTGACCAACACCGACGCCGAGGGGCGCCTGGTGCTCGCCGACGCGCTCGCCTACGCCGACGCCGTGCTCGACCCCGACGCGATGGTCGACATCGCCACCCTCACCGGGGCGATCAGCGTCGCCCTCGGGCGGAGCATCGGCGCCGTCTACTCCCCCGCCGACGAGCTGGCCGACGAGCTGGTCGAGGCGGGCGCCAGGAGCGACGACCGGTTGTGGCGGATGCCGCTGATCGAGGACTACCGCCCGGCCCTCGACTCGCCCATCGCGGACATGCAGAACGCCGACGTGGGCGGGCGCTACGGCGCCGGCTCGATCACCGCGGCGCTGTTCCTGCGGGAGTTCACCGGCAAGCGTCCGTGGGCGCATCTGGACATCGCGGGCGTGGGTCGCAGCACGGTCGACGAGGGCACGCTGACGAAGGGCGCCACGGGCTTCGGCGTCCGCGTCCTGCTCGACTGGCTCACCCGCTCCTGAGCCGCCGCGCGCCGATCCGGTGGGCGGTGACGTCCACCGGATCGATGTCCGGGACCGGCGGTGGCCGGCCGGTCAGGCGGAGACCTTGACGGCGGCCAGCAGGCCGTCGCCGAGCGGGATCATCACCGACCGCAGCCGGTCGTCGCCCTGCACGAGCTTGCCCAGCTCGCGTACCGCGACCGTGTCGGGGTCGCGCTGGGAGGGGTCGGCGACCCTGTTGTGCCACAGCGCGTTGTCGAAGGCCACGATCCCGCCCACCCGCAGCAACCGCACCGCCTCGGCCAGATAGTCGGCGTACTCCTGCTTGGCCGCGTCGGCGAACACCATGTCATAGCCGCCGTCCGACAGCCTGGGCAGCACGTCGAGCGCGCGCCCGGCGATCAATCTGATCCGGCCGCCGGAGAATCCGGCGTCGGCGAAACTCTGCCGGGCCAGGCGCTGGTGCTCGGGCTCGACGTCCACGCTCGTGAGGGTGCCGTCGGCGCGCATGCCGCGCAGCAGCCACAGCCCCGACACCCCGCACCCGGTGCCGATCTCCACCACGGCGCGCGCGTTGAGCACGGTGGCCAGGAAGCACAGCGCGGCACCGCCTCCGGGAAGGATGGGCGGCGCACCCATCTCATGGCCGCGCTGCCGCGCCGCGTGCAGAATCTCGTCTTCCTGATGGAACTGCTCCGCATAGGCCAGAGTGGCCTCTACCGGGCTGGTCATCGGCCTCTCCTCCCCACTTCCGTGCAATTGGTCACCGATCGCAGCCTAGGGGAGACACGCCAGGACGGGAACTCTGGTCGCGCCCAACGCGTTGCAGGTTTAAACGGGCTTTGCCGGTCCTGAAGGCAGGCAGTGCGCACGAAGGGACGAAACCAGGCACTATGACGGTAGCGGTGGTCCCAGAGAGAGGAGTGCTGGTGGACGGAAGCGACCACCAGGCCGGTCCTCACGTGTCAGATGTGTCTGAGTGGACTCCTCCCACCTGGGAGGAAGTGGTGCGGACGCACTCCGCGCGCGTGTATCGGCTTGCGTACAGGTTGACCGGCAACGTGCACGACGCGGAAGACCTCACCCAAGAGGTCTTCGTCCGGGTCTTCAGGTCGCTGTCGAGCTACACACCCGGCACTTTCGAGGGCTGGTTGCACAGGATCACCACGAACCTGTTCCTCGACATGGCGCGCAGGAGGCAGCGGATCCGCTTCGAGGGGCTGGGCGACGACGCGGCCGAGCGGCTGCAGGGTCGCGAGCCCTCACCCGCCCAGGCGTGGGACGACGCCCACATGGAGCCGGACATCCAGGCGGCGCTCGACTCCCTGGCCCCGGAGTTCAGGGCGGCGGTCGTGCTGTGTGACATCGAAGGCCTGTCGTACGAGGAGATCGCGGCCACGCTCGGCGTGAAGCTTGGCACGGTCAGAAGCAGGATTCACCGTGGCCGGGCACAGCTGCGGGAGGCTCTGGAGCACAGGGCGCCCCGTGGTTCTGAACTCCCCCCGACCGTGACCCGTGGGGAGGAAGTCTGATATGTCGCACCTTGGAGAGCGCGTATCCGCGCTGGTGGACGGCGAGCTGCGCCACGCCGAGCGTGAACGCGCCCTTGCTCACCTGGCCTTCTGCGCCGACTGCAGGAGGGAGGTCGAGTCGATGCGGGCGCTGAAGTCGCGCCTGCGGTCGCTCGAAGGCCCTCCGATGCCGGCCGACCTCACGATGTCTCTGCTGCGAATGGGTGAGCCTGGCGACCCGGTGCCGCCCAGGGAGCGGCCCTTTCCCACCTTCGGCGGTGTTCCGCTTCCCGGCCCGCGCAGCATCGCTCCGCCCGACAACCGGCCTCGCGGCGCCTCGGGCGCTTCGTCGCGGCCCGGACGGTCCCGCAGGCGTCCGGCCTACGTGGCCGTAGGCGTCGTCTCCGCGGCGGTCGCGCTCGGCACCCTGTTCGTGGTCGCGGGCCAGGACCAGGGCCCGTCCGTCTCCCCTCCGGTCGAGGTGTTCAAGCAGGTCCACAAGACCACGGCCCCCTACGGCAACCCGCCCTCCGCCACCCCGTGAGACGGCTGCCCGCCGTCCTCACCCTGGCGCTGCCGATGGCAGTCGGCCTGCCGGGCGCGGTCCACGCCGTGCCCGACGGGTCCGAGAACGAGGACACGGGTCTGTCGCTGCTCAGACGGTCGGCGATGGCCGCGAGGGGCCAGCCGTACGAGGGGACGCTGGTCAGCACGTCCGGCGCGGTGCTCGCCGTACGCAACAGCCCCGGGACAGGGATGACGGTCGACCGGCGCGCCGCCGACCCGGGGACACCCGCGGGCGGCCTGCTGGCCCCCTCCGACGGGATGCTGCGCGCGCTCGCCGCCAACTACCGGGTGGTCGAGGCGCCGGCCGGGAGCGCGTGCGGCAGGACGGCCCGCGTGATCCAGGCGCTCCGGCACGACGGGCGCCCGGCCGCGCGGTTCTGGGTCGACGCGGCCAGCGGTGTCCCGCTGCGGCGCGAGGTGCTGGACGGCCGCGGCAGGGTGGCGATGGCCGAGGCGTTCGTCGACGTGACGATCCCCGCGCCGCTTCCCATGGCGCAGTCCGCCCCGCTCGCCCGGACGGCGCTCGGCTCCGGGACTCTCACCGCCCTGAGGGCGCGGGGCTGGAGCCTGCCCAGCGTTCTGCCCGGCGGTTTCGAGCTCGCCCATGCCGCCGAGAACGACGGCTACCTGAAGCTGGGATACTCGGATGGGGTGTCCGTTGTCTCGGTGTTCGTGCAGCGGGGCACCCTGGACGAGGAGCGGCTGGCGGGCTGGCGTAGCCGGTCTCGCGACGGGAATACGATCTGGATCCGGGACGCTGCAGGACGGGAGATGATCTGGGCGAGTGGAGGCCATGTCTACACCGTCGTCGCCGACGCTCCCGCGGACGTGGTCGAGGCCGCCGTCCGGGGGCTGCCGCACGAGGCGGAGCCTGGCTTCTGGCAGCGGTTCGCCCGGGGCGCCCACCGTGTGCTTTCCTGGGTCAACCCGTTCGCTTGACGCTCGCGTAACAACTCTCGTACACCGTAAGCGGGAAGATGACGGTGTCCGAACAAGGAGTGGTGAGACTAGATGACCGACGAGACGCGCCCCATGGACGGACGCACGCCGTCGGACCTCGCCGAGCCCCAGGGACGGCCCGACTTCCTGCCCGCCCAGGAGGGATGGGACAGCGCGAGGACGGAGCAGCTCGGCTGGGAGCACGCCGAGCAGCCCGCCCAGCCGTACGGCACGGGCTGGGGCGATCCGTCGGGACGACCGGCCGCCAACGACACGGCCGTGTTCGGCGCCCCCGATCACGGTCCCTCGCTGCCGCCCCCGCCCACGCAGGCGGTCGGCATGGGTCACGGATGGGGGCCGCCGCCCACGCCCGCCGACGGCGGGGCCGCCGCCGCGCGCCGGGGGCCGGGCATCGGAGTGCTGGTCGCGCTGGCCGTGGTGATCGCGCTGCTCGCCTCGATCATGGGCAGCGTCGGCACCTACCTGCTCACCAGGCAGGGCAGCTCGGGCACCGACCCGTCCTACTCGCTCGGGCCCGCGCCGTCCGGCGACACCAGCAGGGCGGCCGACTCGATCGCGGGGGTGGCCTCGCGGGTGCTGCCCAGCGTGGTCTCCCTCGAGGTCGAGGGCAACAGCGACGCGGGAACCGGCTCCGGCTTCCTGATCAAGGGCGGTTACGTGGTCACCAACAACCACGTCGTCGCGGTGGCCGCCCAGGGCGGCGCCATCAAGATCGTATTCAACAACCGCAAGAGCACCAGCGGGCGCATCGTCGGCCGTGACCCCGGCTCCGACCTGGCCGTGGTCAAGCCCGAGGAGACCTTCGGCACGCCGGAGATCACGCTCGGCAACTCCGACCAGGTCGTCGTCGGCGACCCCGTCATCGCCATCGGCTCGCCGCTCGGCCTCACCGGCACCGTCACCACCGGCATCGTGAGCTCGCTCAACCGGCCCGTCGTGGCCGGCGAGGACAACGACCCCGACCCCGCCTACATCAGCGCCATCCAGACCGACGCCGCCATCAACCCCGGCAACTCGGGCGGGCCGCTGGTGAACGCCAAGGGTGAGGTCGTCGGCGTCAACTCCGCGATCGCCACGCTCAGCCGGGCGGTCTCCAGCCAGAGCGGCAGCATCGGCCTCGGCTTCGCGATCCCGATCAACCAGGCCAGGCGCGTCGCCCAGGAGATCATCACCACCGGCTCGGCCAAGCGGGTCAAGATCGGCATCGTGGTCGACTCGGGCTACCGCGGCGAGGGCGTGCGCATCGCCTCCCAGCCCACCCAGGGCCGCCAGCCGGTCGAGGCCGACGGTCCCGCGGGCAAGGCGGGCCTGAAGGCCGGCGACGTCATCCTCGAGATCGACGGCCTGCGCATCCAGGACAGCACCGAGCTCATCTCGCTGATCCGCGGCAAGGCCCCGAACTCGAAGATCTCCATCAAGTACAAGCGCGGCGGCGAGGAGCGGATGGCCACCCTCGTCGTCACCGCCGAGCCGGAGCCCACGCCGCGACCCTCCTGACGGTGACCTCGCCCGGGCTCGGGTGCTCCATCGCCCGGGCGAGCCCTTAGTCTGGAACTGGCCCGGATCGTCCCCTGGCCCCGGTTGCACAGTGTAGGAGCTTGCGGTGTTCGGACTCGGTTGGATGGAGGTCGGAGCGCTCGTCGTGATCGCGCTCCTGGTCTTCGGTCCTGACAAGCTGCCGCAGGCGGCCGCGCAGGCCGGCAAGACGCTGCGCAACCTGCGGCGCATGGCCACCAGCGCGCGCGACGACCTGAGATCCGGCCTCGGCCCGGAGTTCGCGGACTTCGACCCCGCCGACCTCAACCCGAAGAACTTCGTCCGCAAGCATCTGCTGGACGACGTCGAGGACGCGTGGAAGGACCGGCCCGCCGCGATCGAGCCCGTGTCCGTCACCGTCGAGCCCGTCTCCGAGCTCGGGTACGGCGAGCTGCCCCCCTACGACTCCGAGGCCACCTGAGGCTCCGGGCCACCTGAGACTGCGGGGCCGCCTCGGGCTCCGGGGCCGCTTCGGGGCCACCTTGAGACTTCGGGGCCACCTGAGGCGGCCGTCACGTCTCGGTGGTCACCCTCGCCGCCCGAGTGCCGTGAAGGACGGGCGGCGAGCGGTGACCACGGTGGGCTGTCGTGGGCGTGCCGTACGGGCGGCGGTCAGCGACCCGAGGGTGACAGGCCCAGCTGCAGGCCCTTGATGCTGGAGGAGCGCTTCGACAGCTGCGCGGCGATGCGGCGCAGCTCGGCCGCCGCGGGAGCGTCGGGGTCGGTCAGCACCAGCGGCTTGCCCTCGTCGCCGCCCTCGCGCAGCCGCGTGTCGAGCGGCACCTGACCGAGCAGCGGCACCCTCGCGCCCAGCGTGCGCGTCAGCGCGTCGGCGACGATCTGTCCGCCGCCCTCACCGAAGACGTTGATCTTCTCGTCGCAGTGGGGGCAGGGCAGCCACGCCATGTTCTCGATGACGCCGGCGATCTGCTGGTGCGTCTGCGCGGCGATGCTGCCGGCGCGCTCGGCCACCTCGGCCGCGGCCATCTGCGGCGTCGTGACGACCAGGATCTCCGCGCCGGGCAGGCGCTGCGCGACCGAGATCGCGATGTCGCCGGTGCCCGGCGGCAGGTCGAGCAGCAGGACGTCGAGGTCGCCCCAGTAGACGTCGGCCAGGAACTGGTGCAGCGCGCGGTCGAGCATCGGCCCGCGCCAGACCACCGGCGAGTTGCCCTCGGGCTTGAACATCCCGACCGAGATGACCTTGATGTCATGCGCCACCGGCGGCATGATCATGTCCTCGACCTTGGTGGGCCGCTCCGACGCGCCGAGCATGCGCGGGATGCTGTGGCCGTAGATGTCGGCGTCGACGATGCCCACCTTGAGGCCCTGGGCGGTCATCGCGGCCGCCAGGTTGACGGTCACCGACGACTTGCCGACGCCGCCCTTGCCGCTGGCCACCGCGAACACGCGGGTCAGCGAGCCCGGCTGGTTGAACGGGATCTCCTTCTCGGGAGCCCGGTTGCCGCGCAGCTTGGTCTGCAGGTCCTTGCGCTGCTGCTGGCTCATCACGTCGAGGTCGACGCGCACGGCGGAGACGCCGTCGAGCCGGGAGACGGCGGCGGTGACGTCGCGGGTGATCGTGTCTTTCAACGGACACCCCGCCACCGTCAGGTAGATGCCCACGACGACCTCGCCCGTGGGGGAGATGTCGATGCTCTTGACCATGTCGAGGTCGGTGATCGGCCGGCGGATCTCGGGGTCGTTGACCGTGGCGAGCGCGGCTGTCACCTGTTCCGGGGAAGGTGCCATGAGTCCATGGTATGAACCCAGACAGGGTATGCCGAACGAAGGGGCCGATCTGGGTCCCCGATCGTCGCCGCTCTTCTCAGTAGGATGCCGCCATGGTGGGGATCTCGCCGCAGGAGTCGGCCGTCTGGCGCATGATGCAGCGGGCCCAGGTGCGCATCACCCGCCGCCTGGAGACCGAGCTGCTCGCCGCCCACGACCTGCCGCTGGCCTCCTACGACGTGCTGCTCCAGCTCTCCGAGGCGGCGGGACGGCGGCTGCGGATGAACGACCTGGCCGACCGGGTCCTGCTGTCGCGCAGCGGCCTGACCCGCCTCATCGACCGGCTGCAGCGCGAGGGGCTGGTCCAGCGCGAGGCGTGCGCCGACGACGCGCGCGGCCTGTTCGCGGTGCTGACCGAGGCCGGTGCCGTACGGCTGGCCGAGGCCACGCCCACCTACCTGGGCGGCATCCGCGCCGAGTTCCTCGACGTGCTGGAGCCCGAGGAGCTCGCCCAGTGCACGGCCATGCTCACGAAGATCCTGGTCGCTCCTCGCTGAGGCGCTGCAGCTCCGAGCGGAGGAAGTCGCGGGTGACGACCTCGCCCATGGCCATGCGCAGTCCCGCGATCTCGCGGGTCAGGTACTCCAGGTCGGCCTGGGTGCGCTCGTCGGCCATCCGGTCCTGCTCGTACTGCACGCGGTCGCGGTCGTCCTGGCGGTTCTGCGCCAGCAGGATCAGCGGCGCCGCGTAGGAGGCCTGGAGCGAGAGCATCAGCGTCAGGAAGATGAACGGGTAGGAGTCGAACACCAGCTCGTCAGGGGCCAGGACGTTCCAGCCCACCCACAGCACCACGAAGACCGTCATGTAGACGAGGAACCGGGCGGTGCCGATGAAGCGGGCGATCTCCTCCGACAGCCTGCCGAACGCCTCGGGATCGTAGTGGGGGCGGAAGCGGCGTCTGAACTCCCGCGGTTGGTCGAGCCGGTCAATCGCCATCGCGCCAGTCCTCGGTGTAGCGCCAGTCCTCTGGCAGCAGGTGGTCAAGAACGTCGTCGACGGTGACCGCGCCCACGAGCTGGCCGAGCTCGTCGACGACCGGCGCCGCCACGAGGTTGTAGGTGGCCAGGTAGGAGGTGACCTCGGGCAGCGGCAGGTCGGGCCTGATCGGGTCGAGCGAGGCGTCGATGACCGCGCCGAGCAGCGTGGACGGCGGGTCGCGCAGCAGCCGCTGGAAGTGGGTGACACCCAGGTAGGTGCCGGTGGGCGTCTCGTTCGGCGCGCGCGTGACGAAGACCTGCGCGGCCACCGCGGGGGACAGGTCCTTCTGCCTGATCTGCGCCAGCGCCTCGGCGATGGTGGCGCTGGGCGGCAGGATCACCGGATCGGTGGTCATCATGCCGCCCGCCGTGTTCTCGCCGTAGGACAGCAGCCTGCGCACCGGCGCCGCGTCTTGCGGTTCCATCAGTGCCAGCAGCCGCGCGGACTGCCCCTCCGGCAGGTCCTGCAGCAGGTCGGCGGCGTCGTCAGGGTCCATCTCCTCCAGGACGTCGGCGGCCCGTTCGGGCGCGAGGGTGCCCAGGATGCCCATCTGGTCGCGCAGCGGCAGCTCCTCCAGGACGTCGGCGAGACGCTCGTCGTCGAGCGCGGCGGCGACCTCGATGCGCCGCTTGCCGGGCAGTGAGTGCAGGGCGTTGGCGAGGTCGGCGGCCCGCATGGACTCGAAGGCGGCGATGAGGCGCGCCGCGCCCTGGTCGTGCTGGAGGGTGTCGAAGCCGGACACGTCTCGCCAGTCGACGACCCTGGCGTCGCGCCGCTTCCGCCCGACGACCGCCACCTTGGTGATCTCCCAGATGGCCGGCCGTACCTCCTCCATGGCGAGGTCGTGGACGGTCATCGGCTCGCCGTCCACCTCGACCCGCAGGTCGAGCATCTCGCCGAGGACGAGGGTCTCGGTGGGGCGCTGCTCGAACCTGCGCATGTTCAGCCGGCCCGTGAAGATCACCGCGCCGGCCTCGATGCCGCGGACCCGGGTGATGGGCAGGAACACCCGGCGGCGGGGCTGGATCTCCACCACCATGCCGTGGACGCGTGGCGGCTGCCCGGGGCGCACCCCCGCGACGACGTCCCTGATGCGGCCGATCTGGTCGCCGGCCGGATCGAAGACCGCGGTGCCCGACAGCCGGGCAACGAAGATCCTCACGTCACTCAGGGTATCCGGGCCCGAGGCATTGCCTCCGCCGCGACCGGCATGTAAGTATCAAAACCTACTATTGGTGGTGACAGATGAAGCATGCAGGACTGGCGATCGCGTTCGTCTCCTCATGGTGTTTTGCCTTCTCAGGGCCGATGGCCAAGTTCCTGGGCGCCGCGGGACTGGCGCCGCTGGAGGCCGTGTGGGCCCGCATGGCGGGCGCGGGGCTGTTGTTGCTGGCCGTACTCGCGGTGGTCAAACCGCGGGCGCTGCGGATCCCGCGTTCCAGGCTGCCGTTCTTCGGCGCCTACGCGGTCATGGCGGTGGCCGGCGTGCAGTCGCTGTACTTCGTGGCCATCACGAGGCTGCCGGTGGGGATCGCGTTGCTGCTGGAGTTCATGGCGCCGGTGATGGTGGTGCTGTGGGTGCGGTTCGTCCGCAAAGTACGGCTGCCGCGGGCCGCGTTCGTCGGCGCGGTGGTCGCGGTCGCCGGGCTGGCCATCGTGGTCGAGGCGTGGCAGGGCATGCGGATCGACGCCGTCGGTCTGCTGCTCGGCCTCGCGGCGGGCGCCTGCTGCGCCGGCTACTTCCTGATGAGCGACAGCTTCGGGGACGACGTCGACCCGCTCGGGCTGATCGCCTGGGGCATGATCGGGGCGGCCGTCGTGCTGCTGCCGTTCTCGCGGCCCTGGAACATCCCGTGGGAGGTGTTCACGACCGAGGCCACCCTCGGCGGGCACACGCTGCCCGTGCTCGGCGCCTACCTGTGGATGGTCGTCGTGGCGACCGTCGTCGCCTACATCCTCGGCGTCAACGCGGTGCGCCGGCTGTCGGCCGCCGTGGGCGCGACCGTCGCCTCGCTGGAGGTGATCGGCGGCGCCGTGGTGGCGTGGGCGCTGGTGGGAGAGTCGCTCGGCGGCTACCAGATCGTCGGCGGCCTCATCGTGATCAGCGGCGCGCTGCTGGCGCAGACCGCGACCGCCCAGCCCGCCGTCGAGCCGGTGCGCGAGCTCAGCCACGTCTGAGCTCCCCTGACGCTCGGCCGGCCCTGCCAGGGCCTCCCTCGGCTCCTGAGGGCTGTGGACGGGGCGTCCGGCCGCTCCCGGGGTGTGGACGGGACTTACGGCGGGCGTGGGTGCCCGGCCGCTCCCGGCGGCTGTGGACGGGTCGTCCCACGGGCGCCCGGCCGCTGCCGGCGGCTGTGGACGGGTCGTCCCACGGGCGCTCGGTCGCTCCCGGGGCGGCCGCGCTCCGTCAGCTCCCGGGACGGCCGGGGGCGGGTCCCCGCGCGCGGGAGCGCGGGCGGGGACAGGGCTCAGCCGCCCTTGAGCTCGGTCAGCTCGGGCTCGGGGCTGGGGGACTCCTCAGCCGTCGTGGGCGTCGGATTCTGCGGCTCGGGCGTCGACTCCTCCGTCGGCTCAGGCTCCTGCTCGCCCGAATCGCCGGGGTCGGTGGTGGGGCTCTGCGACGGGTCGACGGCCTGCTCCCCTTCCGGGCCGGCCGACACGACGATCGTCACGGTGCTGCCCTTGGCCAGGCGGCGGCCCGAGGCGGGCGATGTCGAGATCACGATGTCCATCGCCGCCTCCTCGTCGGGCACGCTCTTCAGCCTGACCGCCAGGCCGAGGTCCTCCAGCTCCGCGACGGCGTCGTCGATGTGCCAGCCCTCCAGCGCGGGAAGGGTCACGGTCGCCCTCGCCTTGGCCTTGGTGGTCTGCTTGACGGGCGGATCCTCGACCTGGCCGGTGATCGGGCCGGGGTCGACGTACTGCTGCCGCACGGATGAGCCGCCGCCATTCCCCGAGCTCGACATGAGGTTCGGCATGATCACCACCGCGGACAGCCCGGCGAGGACGGCCCCGGTGGCCATCAGGAGGGCGGGGCGCAGCCGCCGCCGCTTCCGGGTGAGCGTCGGACGCGCGGCGTTCAGCTCGGGCAGGAGAGCGGTCGGGACCGGCTCGACCGGCGCGGTGTCCTCCCGGCGGCGCGTCCTCCCCGGCTTGCCGGGCATCGCGGGCATGGCGCGGCGGGCAGGCGGGATGCCGGGGTCGGTGGCGGCGTCGCCCACCGCCTGGAGGGCAGCCGTCGCTTCGTCGGGGGTGTTCCTGCGGCTCCCGGTTCTCTTCCGCCGGGCCGTCCCCGCCGCCTTCCTCGGCGCCGAGCCCTCCTCGGCCCCCTGCCCCGCGCGTCCAGGTGACGCCGAGCCGCCGGGCGGCGTTCCGTGCCCAGGGCCGCCAGACGGGGTTCCGTGCCCGGGACCGCCGGGCGGGGTTCCGTGCCCGGCTGCCGGCGCGGGGCCATGGGGTGGCGTTCCGTGTCCGGGGCCGGATGGGGTCGCGTGCCCTGAGCCGGCCTCACCGTTGGGTGGGGCTGGCTGGCCGGGGCGCGCTGGGGTGTCCGCCGGAGCCGCCCGGCCGGGGGAGGGCGGCTGCCCGGGCGGGGTGGCAGGTCCGGACGCCGCGTCCACGGCGGGTGCCGCGTGCCCGGGTACGGCTGAGCCGCCGGGTGCCGCGTGCCCGGGTGGAGCGGTCTCGCCACGGGGCGGGGCCTCCTCGGAGTGCGGCGCTTCCCCGGGCGGCGTGGAACGCCTCGGGGGCTCGGCCTTCCTCGGCGGTCGCCCGGCCGGGTCCGAGGACGCGGCCTCGTTCGAGGACGCCTCATTCGGGTGCGCGGACCCACCCGAGGGCGCGGCCTCGTGCGGGTGCGCGGCCTGATGCGGGTGCCCGGCCGCATGCTGTGCGTGCTCGTGCTGCGCGGCTTCATACTGCGCGGCCTCGTGCGGGTGCGCGGCGTCGGCCGGGAGTACGGGCTCGCCGAGCCTGGCCGTCCCGCTCGGGCCTGCCGTCCCGCTCGGGTGTGCTGCCCCGCTTGGCTGTGCTGTCCCGCTCGCGGGTTCCGGTGCGCTCCGCTCGGCGGCTCTGCCGGGGTGTGCCGGCTCCATCTCGGTCGCGGTCTCGACCAACGTCCGCGGGAGCACGCCCTCAGGACGCGTCGCCGGCCCGGCGGACGGCGGGAACGGCGCCTGCGCGGCCGGTGCGGGCCGTACGTCGGGCTGGTGGCGCACGAGGCGCAGCAGCGCCTCCTGAGCGGTCGGGCGCGCCGACGGATCCTTCGCCAGGCAGCCCCTGACCAGCGAGCCGAGCGGCTCGTCCAGCTCGGGCAGCTCGGGCTCCTTGGTGAGGATCCGGTGGAAGATCGCCGGCACGGTGTCGCCGCCGAACGCCAGGCGCCCCGTCGCCGCGAACACCATCGTCACCGCCCACGCGAACAGGTCCGAGGCGGGGCCGACGGCCTCGCCCGAGATCTGCTCGGGCGACATGTAGGCGGGGGTGCCGATCAGGCCGCTCGCGCTGGCCGTCGTCGCGTCCAGCGCCTTGGCGATGCCGAAGTCGATGACCCTGGCGCCGTCGAGACCGAGCAGCACGTTGCTCGGCTTGAAGTCGCGGTGCACGACGTCGGCCCGGTGGATGGCGGCCAGGGCCGCCATCGTGCCCACCGCCAGCCGTTCGAGGGCTCCCGCGGGTCGCGGGCCGTTCTCCCTGACCAGCTGGTCGAGGGAGACGCCTTCCACGTACTCGCTGACGATGAACGGCCGGTCGCCCTCGGTGGAGGCGTCGAGCACCCTCGCGGTGGAGAACTCCGCGACCTTCCTGGCCGCGGCCACCTCCCGCAGGAAACGGTCGCGGGCGGTGACGTCGCCCGAGAACCGGGCATGCAGCATCTTGACGGCCACGCGCTCGCCCGAGGACGACCTGCCCAGATAGACGACCCCCTGGCCGCCTTCGCCCAACCGGCCGAGCAGCTCGTAGTCGCCCACACGAGCGGCCTCATGGGCCAGGAGGGGCTGTAGTTCCTGCACTTATAGCACCTTATGGGGTAAGTCGAAGAACGGTGGCGGTATCCGCCCATCGGTCGGCCAGCCCGGCCGCGTCGGGCGCGTTGAGCCGCTCCTTCGCCAGCGCGGCCACGGCGTCGGCCGCCTGTGTCTGATCCACCACCTCGACTCGCGCGTCGAACACCACCAGCTCCGCCCCGTTGTCCTTGCTCCTCAGCGTTACTCGCACGCTGTCCTTTTGATCCAGTCCGGGCAGATTTTGTTCCCCGCTGCCAGTAACTAGATAGATCGCCCCATCGTGCCAGACATGCCATGCCAGGCGTGGCCGATCCAGGTGCACCCACAACACTCCGGACTTCTTCGCGCCCTCCTCGATCGCTCCCATGCCCGTCTCCCCTCCTGGTCAGGCCGTACCTGTCTCCGGTCGGCGCAGCTCGTCCCCGGCCCGCCCGCTCGTCCCCCGGCCGCCCGCGCTCCTGCCCGTACGGCAAGCCGCCCCGGCGCCACCGTGGTCACGTGGCCGGCGCCCGTCACACCACGCCACTCCAGCAGGACGTGGCGGGCGTCCGCAACGTCGCCCGTGCAACGGGACTAGGGTGCTGGGCGTGCTGCACGCCGCCTATACCCGCTATCTGCGCTCCCAGGTGCTGAAGGGTCCGCTCCCCGCCCATGTCGCGCTGGTGATGGACGGCAACAGAAGGTGGGCCGAGGAGATGGGCCTCGAGAGCCCGAGCCACGGGCACCGCCACGGCGTCGAGCACATCGAGACCGTGCTCGGCTGGTGCGCCGACCTCGGCATCAGGCATGTCACGATCTACGTCGCCTCCGCGGACAACGTCCGCAAGCGCGAGTCCCGCCAGGTCGCCTTCTACATGCGGCTGATCGAGGAGATCATCGCCGGGCGGCTGATCCACTCGGCCACGCGCTGGCGGCTCCACGTGGCGGGACGGCTCGACGAGCTGCCCGACTCCACCGCCCACGCGCTCAAGCTCGCCATGGACCACACCCGTGACAGGGCGGGCTTCGACCTGACCGTCGCCATCGGCTACGACGGACGCCAGGAGGTGGTCGACGCGCTGCGGTCCCTGCTGACCGACCGGGCCGCCGCGGGCGTGCCCATCGCCGAGCTCGCCCGCACGATCACCGCCGACGACATCGCCGCCCACCTCTACACTGCGGGCCGCCCCGACCCCGACCTCATCGTCAGGACGAGCGGGGAGCAGCGGCTGTCGGGGTTCCTGATCTGGCAGGCGGCCTCGGCACGGCTCCACTTCTGCGAGGCGTACTGGCCCGGGTTCCGCCATGTCGACTTCCTCCGGGCGCTCCGCTCATACGCCGCCCGCCACCGCTGACCCGGTCGCACCCACGCTCCGTTTCCTCCGGGCGCTCCGCTCATACGCCGCCCGCCACCGCTGACCCGGTCGCACCCACGCGCCATGCATGGGCGCGATAGAACGACCCAGGCTCCCCTCCCGCGTGGCGCGACGCTAGCGTTTGGGCATGCGCTCACGCCGTTCCTGCCTCGCGGTTCCGGGATCCAACCCGCGCTTCCTCGAGAAGGCCCAGACCCTCCCCGCCGACGAGGTCTTCCTGGATCTCGAGGACTCGGTCGCCCCCCTGGCCAAGGAGGAGGCGCGCAAGAACGTCGTGGCGGCCCTGCGCGAGGGCGACTGGGGCGGCAAGGTGCGCGTCGTCAGGGTGAACGACCTCACCACCCAGTGGACCTACCGCGACGTGATCGAGGTCGTGGAGGGCGCGGGGGAGTTCCTCGACTGCGTGATGCTGCCGAAGGTGCAGGACCCGACCCAGGTGCTGTGGCTCGACACCCTCCTCACCCAGATCGAGCGCACGATGGGCTTCGAGGTGGGCCGGATAGGCATCGAGGCGCAGATCGAGAACGCGCGCGGCCTGGTGAACGCCGACGCCATCGCCGGGTCGTCGCCGCGGCTGGAGACGCTGGTGTTCGGGCCCGCCGACTTCATGGCCTCGATCAACATGCGGACGCTGGTCGTGGGGGAGCAGCCGCCCGGCTACACCGAGGGCGACGCCTACCACTACATCCTGATGCGGCTGCTGATGGCCGCCCGGACGCACGACCTCCAGGTGATCGACGGGCCGTACCTGCAGATCAGGGATGTCGAGGGATACCGGCGGGTGGCGCGCAGGGCGGCGGCGCTGGGGTTCGACGGCAAGTGGGTGCTGCACCCGTCGCAGGTGGAGGCCGCCAACGAGGTGTTCTCACCGGCCCAGGAGGACTACGACCACGCCGAGCTGATCCTGGAGGCGTACGAGTACTACACGACCGTGGAGCGGCGGGGCGCGGTGATGCTCGGCGACGAGATGATCGACGAGGCGTCGCGCAAGATGGCGCTGGTGGTGGCCGCCAAGGGCAGGGCCGCGGGCCTCCGGCGCACCACCACCTTCACGCCCGGGTCCTGAACGGTTCAGAAGGTCACGCCTACCGCGGTGAAGAACCAGAACGACGAGGTGAGCCACAGCCCGACCAGAGCCGCGAACGCCGTCCCGCCGAGCACCGGCAGACTCCACCCCGGCAGTCCCCTGCGCGGCAGCGCCAGCATCTTCGCCACGAACACCCCGTAGAAGAAGCAGCCGAGGAGCGAGTGGACCAGCACGCGGGGCGCGTCGAACTGCAGGCCGAGCGCGTACAGGCAGTGGAAGGCGACCGGCACGCTGAGCACGAACGCCAGCCGTCCCGACCACCGGTGCACCCAGGCGGGGATGCTGACGCCGAGCTTGCCCCACATCGACAGCGCCGAGACCACCTGGACGATCGCCAGCAGGAAGACGCCCGTCGTCAGCCAGGACTTCATCGCCAGGGCCCCCGAGAACCCGGCGGGCCCGACCGCGTAGCCGGTGGGGGTGTGCAGGCGCCCGTAGACGCCGAGCGCGACCGCGACCAGCGCCCCGGTCAGCAGCGGCACCAGCAGGCCCACGGCGGTGCGCTTGTCCGTGGCGAAGGTCATGGCATCTCCTCGATGAATCCGTCGACGTCCTTCGGGGTGACGGCAGCGCCGTCGATGGCGACCGGCAGACCCGGTGTCAACGTGGGCACGGGCACCGGCTGGTCGTCCCTGACCATGGCTCCGACCTGGGTGAAGCCCTTGCCGTCCGGGAGCGCCAGGACGATCCACCCGGCCCGGTAGCGCGCGCCGCGCACCAGGGCGGTCGCCCGGTAGAGCCCCGAGGGCTTCTTGACCGTGGACGCGGAGAAGCTCAACGTCCTGTCGCCGAAGCGCAGCTCGCCCTTCGCCTTGCCGCCGCCGACGACGGCCGTGAGGCTGGCGTCGTTGAAGCCCTTCAGCGTGACCCGGCCGTTGACGGCCTTGCCGGCGAACCAGGCCTCGGTGATGCCGTCGCAGAAGTATCCGATGGCCTTGCCGTCCCTGACGGAGACGGCGACGAGCCCGCCGTTGTCCCGTACCCGGCCCGCGTAGTCGGCCTTGACGGCCGCCGGCCGTACGGATCTCGAGGGTGAGGGGGTGGCGGACGCGGTCGAGACGGCGGTCGCCACGGCGACCGGCGCGGGCGTCGAGTCCGCCGGCCCCCCCGCGTTACTGACCACCCCCAGGCCGACGGCGAGCGCGGCGCCCGCCGCCAGGGTGATGAACGGCCCCAGCCTTGACATGAGTGCTCCCCAGATTCGGATGTCTCTCTTCGAGAATCCGCCTCGCCTGGCGCCTTGTCTGTGAACTAATGCGCATCCGCCGGACAGAATGAAGGGATGCACGACAACCAGCCTCCGGCTCCCTACGGCGCGCAGCCGCCATACGGCCCGCAGTACCAACCTGGGCCATACCCCCAGGCCATGTACGGCACGCCGCCTCCCAAGCCGGCGTGGTTCGTGCCGGCGCCGCCCGGCACCAGGTACGACCATCTGGCGAGGAACCCGCTGAACGCCTGGTGGCGCCAGGTGGTCGGCACGCTGTTCGTGGCGGCGTGCTTCTTCGGGGTGGCGGTGCTGGTGGTGGTGGCCGGAACCGTCGTGGCGGTGATCGCCGGCATCCCGGCGCCGATGGCGGGGGAGCAGCTGTTCGGTGACCCCGTGTTCACGCTGGCCGTCACGCTGCTGTCGATCGCCGGGGTGCTCCCGCTGGTCTACGCGGCCGTGGCGCTGTTCCAGCGCAGGCCGCCCGGCACGCTGTCGTCGGTCGTGGGGCGCCTGCGGTGGGGGTGGCTGGCGCGGTGCACGGGCGTCGCCGTGGCGGCGCTGGTGCTCGGGCAGGGGGCGCTCTACGTCGCCTACGCCGTCACCGGCCAGAACACCTCGGACCTGTTCGGCTGGAAGGGCTGGGCGGCGTTCGTGCCGGGGTTCGTGGTGATCCTGTTGCTGGTGCCGTTCCAGGCGGCGGCGGAGGAATACATCTTCAGGGGCTGGCTCCTGCAGGCCTTCGGCGCCTACGTCACCTCGCCGTGGCCCGGCATCGTGCTGGGGTCGGCCGGTTTCACCGCGCTGCACGCCTACACCGACTGGGGCATCCTCGACGTGTTCAGCTTCGGGGTCGTCATGGGCTGGCTGGCGGTGAAGACCGGCGGGATCGAGGCGCCGGTCGCCATGCACGTGGTGAACAACGTGTTCGCGTTCTCGCTCAGCTCGGCTGCCGGAGATCTCGAGGACGCCATGAGGCAGGGCTCCGTGCCGTGGCAGTCGCTGACGGGGACCGTCGTCCAGCTGTCGGTGTTCGCCCTGGGCGTGCTGTGGCTGACCAAAAAGCGGGCGATCGCCACCGTTTCTTCCTAAACCACGCCGGGGGTTCCACGAATCTCGCTAGAGAGGTCTCGTCAGCGCGGCGCGGGCGTGCTGGTGTGGATCCTGTGGAGGTGCGCGCAGGTGATCATTTCGGCGGGATGGGGTAGAAGTACCGGCGTACGTCTCCCGTTTTAGGCGTACATAACTGGACGGTCCGGATATTTCCTGACTAGGAGGTGCGTCGCGTGGCCTCGGGCCCCAGCGATCCGCGCTCGCCACGGCAGCCGCCGGAAGACGATCCGCGCGCTCCAGAGCCTCGCTCACCCGAGGACGCGGCGCACAGGGAAGGCGAGCCGCCGCGCCCCTCAGGCGGATCCGGTACGCCGGAGGAGCCGAGGATCAGGCACGCGCCTCCGGGGCCCAGCGACGACCGCGCCCGTGGGGTGCCCGTCGCCTCGCCGTGGGGGATGCCGCCGTTCGCCTCGCCGACCCCCGACGACCACCAGGCGGAGGAGGAGGCCGCCGCGTGGCCGAAGGGGCGCAGACCTTACAGCTCACCGGCCGCACCCCAGGAGCCGAGAGCCCCCCGGCAGGCCACACCTCCCACATCCGCGTCGTCCGAGGGTGAGCCGTCCCGCCCCCGCAGGATCGTGCACCCCGACAAGCTGGTCGCCTCCGGGCCGCCCCGCCCGCGCCCCCTGGTCTCCCCGAGCACGCCGCCCGGGAGCGGAGACAAGCCGGGCACGTCGGCCGGGAGTGGTGAGCAGCCGGGCGCGTCGGCCGGGAGTGGTGAGCAGCCGGGCGCGTCGGCCGGGAGTGGTGAGCAGCCGGGCGCGTCGGCCGGGAGTGGTGAGCAGCCAGGCACGCCGGCCGGGAGCGGGAAGGAGCCGGGCGCACCCGACCCCGGCCTGTCCGAGCGCGACAGGCCGACCGCTCCGCATCCCCGCCCGCCGGGCATCAGGACGGGACCACCCCCGTCCCGCGTCGAGCCGTACCGGATGCCGCCGCGCCCCGAGCCGCACGAAGACAAGGGGCAAGGCGTCCACGGCCCGCCCCTCCTCCACGAGCACGACCAGGCCCCCGGCGAGACCTCCGCCCAGCCGGAAAGGGCGCGCGGCGAGGCCTCCGCCCACTCGGAAGGCACACACCGCCAGGCCCAGACCCCTGCCCAGCCCGAGCCCGAGCCCGAGCTGCACGAGCACGACCAGGCCCCCGCCCACCCCGAAAGGGCGCGCGGCGAGACCTCCGCCCACCCCGACGGCACGCGCGACCAGGTCCCCGCCCACCCCGAAGGGGTGCGCGACCAGGTACCCGGCCAGCCCGAAGGCGGCCCCGGCGACGAGTTCGGGCAGGACGCGCCCGTGCGCAGGGTCGGTCGCCCGCCGGGCGGTCGCCCCACCCGTCCCGACCTGCTCGTCGCCTCGGGCCCGACCCCGCCGGGCGGCGCCGCCGGCAGGCACCACCGCGGTCCCGCGCCCTCGGCGATGCGCAGGTCGAGCCCGGTCAGGCGGCGCCGCGTCGGCCCCTACCTGGTGGTGATCACGCTCGCGCTGACCGTGGCCGCCGGCGTCATCGCCTGGCAGTGGTGGAACGGCGGGCAGCAGGGCCTCCGCCTGGCCGCGGGCGCCGGCCGTTCGGGTGACGAGCTGTTCGTGGTCCCCGCGGCGGGTGACGGCTCCAACCAGAAGCTCAACGATCTGGCCGCCGTCGGCAGCACGGTCGTCGCCGTCGGCAGCGACACCACCAGCCCCGTCCCCCGCCCGCTGTTCCTCTTCTCCCCCGACAGCGGCGCCACCTGGCAGCTCGCCGACGTCACCGGCTCCACGACCACCACCGTCCAGCGCGTGGTCGGCGCGAACGGCCGGTGGCTCGCCTTCGGCCAGGACGGCACGGGCGACGAGCGCGGCCTGTGGACCAGCACGGACGGGTCGACGTGGGCGGCCGTCGAGCAGAGCGGCCTGGAGGCGTTCAGGAAGGGCGACCTCATCCACGACATCGCCAGGACGTCGTCGGGGTTCGTCGCCGTCGGCCGTACGGTCCTGCAGGACGGCACGCCGGGCCCCGTCGCCTGGCACTCGCCGGACGGCCGCGCGTGGACGCGGGTCGACAGCCGCGACATCGGCACGCCCGACAAGGTCCGCGAGTTCAGGACCGTCGTGGCCAGGGAGGATCAGGTCGTCGTCCTCGCCCAGCCGGCCCAGGGCGGCGGGTCGGTCGTCATGCGGTCGACGGACGGCGGGCGGACCTGGGTGCGCACCGCCACCCAGCTGCCAGGCATCGCGCCGCGGCCGGGCACGCTCGCCGTGCTCCCCGAGCGTTTCGTGCTGATCCCGACCAGGCACCGCGAGCCCGGCGGCGACGTGCACGTGTACTGCTCGCCCACCGGCGCGGAGTGGACCAGGTGCGGCGCGATCGGCGGCCTCGGCGCCCAGAGCACCGGCGTCAACGCGGTCGTCGCCCACAGCGCCGGCCTGGCCGCCGTCAGCCAGTCGGGTCTCGACAGCTACACCGTTCACACCAGCCCCGACGCGGCCACCTGGACCAAGCGCACCGACCTCGGCAGCATGCCGGGCGCGACCGTGCGCGGGCTGGCCCTGGCCGACTCGGGCACGCTGGTCGTCGGCGGCGACCAGGCCGCCGCCGACGTCGACAACCGGCTCGTGCTGATGACGGTCAAGGACGGCGAACGGCCCGCCACGGTACGGCTGGCCGACATCAGGGGCCTGACCAGGGTGGCCCGCGAGACCGCAAGGGTCGCGGCGGCCGACGGCCGCTTCGTCGCCGTCGGCTCCGCGTCGGCCGACGCGGGCATCTGGACCAGCACGAACGCCGTCGACTGGAAGTCCGTCACCCTCGCCGCGCCCCGCCGGCAGCAGCTGTCCGACCTCGCGCACGGCCGCAAGGGCTGGCTCGCCGTCGGCACCACCATGCCGGACGCCTCCTCCACCGAGCCGTTGCTCGTCGCGTCGGCGGACGGCCGCTCGTGGAAGAAGATCGAAGGGCCCGCCCGGGGTGACGGCCAGCCGTACCTGGCCACGCAGTCGGTGGCCGCGGGCGAGGGCGGCTACGTGATCGCCGGCGAGGAGCGATCGGCCTCGGGTACGGCGGCTGCCGCCCTCTGGTACTCGACCGACCTGCGGAAGTTCAGCCGCGTGGCCAAGCTGCCGCGTGACGGCGCGGGCGTCCGCATCCACGACGTCGCCGCAGGGCCGGGCGGCTACGTGGCGGTCGGCGGCTCCGGCGGCGCGGAACGCGAGAGCGGCGTCGTGTGGACCTCCGCCGACGGGCTCGCCTGGAAGGCACGCGGCCGGCTCCTGCCGCCCGACGCCACCTCCGCCGGCCTGCGCCAGGTCGCCTGGTACGGCGAGCGGGTCGTCGCCATCGGGACCGCCCAGGTGTCGGGCTCGCGCAAGGCGTTCGCCGCCGTGTCCGACGACGAGGGCGCCACCTGGGACTACGCCTGGCTGCCCGCCGAGCGGGCCGCCGCCGTCCACGACCTGGCCGCCGCCCCCCAGGGGCTGGTCGCGGTGGGCTGGCACGGCGTTCCCGGCAGCGGCGACAGCGCGGCCTGGACCTCCGAGGACGGGCTGACATGGCACCGCCAGGACCTGACCAGGGATCGGCTGGGCGGGGAAGGCACGCAGTGGCTCGGCGCCGTCACGGTCTCCGGCTCCAACGTGGTCGCGCTCGGCCGCTCCACGACGTACAACTCCGACCATCTCGTCCTGTGGACCTCCACGCTGTCGTCCGACCGGTGACGGGCGACGTCACGGCGGCCCGCCGAAGTCGCGCTGGAGTGGCGTGATGGACGGGCGCCCGCCACGCGCCCGCGGTGGGGCCGGCCCGGCTTGCCGTACGGGGGGACCCAGGGGCAGGACGCAAGCGCCCGGCCAGGCAGCCCGCGGCAGGACGTCGGCGGGGCCGTCAGGAGGGCAGGACGTTCCTAGGCGGGGGCGGCCAGGAGGGCAGGACGGTGGTCGGGAGGGCACGACGTTCCTTGGCGGGGCGGCCAGGAGGGCAGGACGTTCCTAGGCGGGGTGGTCGGGGGGCAGGACGTGCCACGCCTGCAGGGCGGCGAGCAGGCCGTCGGTCAGCGGCAGGGTGTCAAGTTCCGCGCGCGAGCACCAGCGCGCGTCCGCCGCGTCGTCGCCCGGCGCGAGCGACCCCGCGACCACCGTGGCCACGTAGTCGCGGATCACGTAGACCACCCCGTCGGGCCCCGGCCGCTCGACCACGCCCGCCAGCACGCCGACCGCCACCCGCAGCCCCGTCTCCTCCAGGACCTCCCTGCGCAGCGCCGCCTCGTCGCTCTCGCCCGCCTCGACCCGGCCGCCCGGGATCGACCACAGCCCTTCACCGGGCGGGTGCCCGCGTCTGACCAGGAGTATCTCCGAATCCGCGACGATGATCGCGCCCACACAATTTACGCGCACATGGTCAAGATTACGGCGGCATAACGGGCTCCGCCCTTGACGGATCGGTGCCCGGGGACGCACCGTGAGTAGCTGTGAGAGCGGCACCAACCTGCCCACGGTGTTTCGGCCCGCTTCACGCACCGAGTGCGTGGTCGAGCGCGTGGCGCTGTGGCGCGCATGGCGATGTCCTGCCCTTCCAGACGCTGCAGCCGGCCAATACGGCCCGCGACGCGATCCGGCTCGGCGCGGTCGTGCCGGTGTGGCTGCCCTGGCCGCTGCCGCCCGGCTGGCTGGTGACCGGCTTCGGCGTGGCGGGCGACGAGCGCACGGGTGCGCGGGCGAGCCTGGTCGCGCTGACCGGCCCGTCGGTCACGCACGGCCCCGCCGACCTGGTCGTCATCGCGGAGGAGCCGGGCGTCGGGCTGGGCGCGGCCTACGCGGGCATCGACGGCCCCGACCCTGGCAGGGGTTTCGGCGAGGGGCCGCCCAACGCCAAGATCGAGGTGCTCGGCCACCCGACGCCGCTGTGGTGCGTCGCGGCGCCCGACGACAGGGCCGTCTACGCGGGCGAGGCGCTCGGCAACTGGCTGTGGACCATCGTGTGGCCGGCCGAGGCGGGCTGCCTTCTCGTGCTCGACCAGCTGAGCCTGCGCGACCTGCGCGAACACGACCAGGAGCTGGACCTGCCGTTCGGCGCGTTCTCGCCGAGGCTGGAGGGCTAGGCTCGGGCACGGTCCCCCCTGACGGATCTGGGGGGCACGGTGTTCGACGTCAGGTTCTTCGTCGAGGCGTTCGTCACGATGTTCGTCATCATGGACCCGCCCGGCATCATCCCCCTCTTCCTCGCCTACACCGGTGGGCGCACTCCCGCCGAACGCAGGCGCATCGCCAGGCAGGCGGCGGTCAC
The DNA here is from genome assembly GCF_053602555.1 of Nonomuraea sp. NPDC004354. NCBI lineage: Bacteria > Bacillati > Actinomycetota > Actinomycetes > Streptosporangiales > Streptosporangiaceae > Nonomuraea > Nonomuraea sp. NPDC004354. The sequence goes on from NZ_JBSGDV010000007.1 coordinate 267,098, forward strand.
GGCGTTCTGCCTGATCGTGGTGTTCGCGGTCTTCGGGCAGGTCATCCTGGGCTACCTGCACGTCGAGGTGCCCGCCATGCAGATCGCGGGCGGCCTGCTCCTGCTGCTGGTCGCCCTGGAACTGTTGCGCGGGACGACGGAGCCGCAGGCGGGCACGGTCAAGTCGAACGTCAACGTGGCGCTGGTGCCGCTGGGCACGCCGTTGCTGGCCGGTCCCGGCGCGATCGTGGCCACGATCGTCTTCGCGCAGCAGGCGGGGGCGGTGCGGGGCGGCATCCTGACGCTGGGGCTGGCGATCGCGGCGGTGCACGTGGTGCTGTGGTTGTTCATGCGGTTCTCAGTGGGGATCATCCGGGTGATCAAGGAGAACGGGGTGGAGCTGGTCACGCGGATCGCGGGTCTGCTGCTGGCGGCGCTGGCCGTTCAGCTGATCATCACCGCCGTCCGCGCCCTCGTCGCCTGACCCGCCCCGCGACCCCACCCCGCCCGACAGGTCCCGGCCCACGACCCCGCGCCGCCCGACGGCTCCCGGTCCCGCGACCCCGCGCCACTCGACGGACCCTGGCCTGTGGGTACGGGCCGCGCGACGGGCCCCGGCCCGCGACCCCGCGCCGCTCGACGGCTCGCAAGGCGGGATCCGGGCCCCGGTTGGCGATAGGGTGGCAGCGTGGGAGCGCGTATCGAGCGAGTGGTGACCGAGGGCGTCGTCGAGATCGACGGTGCCGAGCACAAGGTCGAGAACAACACCTGGATCGTGGGCGACGACGAGGAGGTCATCGTCATCGACCCGGCGCGTGACGCCGACAAGATCCTCGACCGGATCGGTGAGCGCGAAGTGCTCGCCGTCATCTGCACGCACGGCCTTCCCGACCACGTCGGCGCCGCCATCGAGGTGGCCAGCAGAGACGAGTCGGTGATCGCCCTGCACCCCAAGGACAAGCCGTTCTGGCGGGAGACCTGGTCGGAGACCTGGCCCGACATCGAGATGGAGGACGAGGGCGTGTTCGGCGTCGGCGACGTCCGTCTCGAGGTGCTGGAGACCCCCGGCATCACGATGGGCGGCGTCTCCCTCTACTCCGAGGAGCTCGGCGCCGTCTTCACGGGCAAGTCGCTGCAGGCCGACGGTCCCGGCAAGCTCGGCGGCGAGTACCCTGCGCTGGCCGACCAGCTGACCTCGATCGGCGGCAGGCTCTTCACGCTGCCCGGCGCCACCAGGGTGCTGCCCAACCAGGGCGAGGAGACCACGATCGGCGATCTGGAGCCGCACTTCGACGACTGGGTGTCCGGGTCGCTGACCCGCGAGGCGCCCGCCGAGGGCCCGCTGACCGACGGCACGAACGCCGCCGGGATCAGGCTGAACCTGGGCGACCGGTAGGTGCTGGAGCAGCTCCCGCTCGAGGGCATGCCGCGACGGCTCTACTCGTGCACGCCGTCGCGGCTCAACTCGTGGCTCGACTGCCGCAGGCGCTACAGGTTCTCCTACCTCGACCGGCCGCAGCCGCCCAAGGGCCCGGCATGGGCGCACAACAGCGTGGGCGCCAGCGTGCACAACGCGCTGGCGGCGTGGTGGCGGCAGCCGTACGAGCGAAGGACCCCGGCGATGGCGGCGATCCTGCTGACCAACGGGTGGATCTCCGAGGGCTTCAGGGATGCCGAGCAGTCCACGCAGTGGCGTGATCGCGCCCGCGGCCTGGTCTCGGGGTACGTCGAGACGCTCGATCCCGCCGACGAGCCGGTCGGTGTGGAGCGGACGGTCGCCGCGCGGACGAAGGCCATCGCCGTCTCCGGGCGTATCGACCGGCTCGACAGGCGTGGCGACGAGCTGGTCGTGGTCGACTACAAGACCGGCCGGCGCCCGCTGACCGAGGACGACGCCCGGGGCTCGCTCGCCCTGGCGATCTACGCGATCGCCGCCTCGCGGGTGCTGCGGACCCCGTGCGCCACCGTCGAGCTGCACCACCTGCCGACCGGTGAGGTCGTCGAATGGCGGCACACCGACGAGTCGCTGGGCCGCCACCTGCGCAGGGCCGAGGAGATCGCGGAGGAGGCCGGCGAGGCCGACGAGCGTTACCGCGCGGGCGAGACGGAGGAGCCGTTCCCGCCGAACCCCGGCCCGCTGTGCTCCTGGTGCGACTTCCGTCGCCACTGCCCCGAGGGCCGTACGGCGGCGCCCGACAAGCTGCCGTGGGACGCCCTCGCCTGAGCTCCCGGGGCCTGACCGGTCCTGGCCCGGCACGGCCGGCGGACCGGCGTGCTCTCACCTGGGTCCCGGATCGGGCGATCGCCGGCGAACCGGCGTGCTCTCATCTGTGGCCAGGGTCGTGCGGGCGGGGTCAGGCGGCCAGGGTGGTGCCCGGCCACCTGCGCGGGTCGGTCAGGCCCTTGAGTCCCTTGCTCACGTCGTAGCCGGCCTTGGCCAGGCGCTCCCGCGAGGCGGTCAGCATCTGCCGGGTCGGCTCGGCGAAGGCCAGGTCGTGCACGTGCTCGGGCAGCGAGTTGGCGCCCAGCCGGAACGCCCTCAGCGCCGCCGTGACCGTCGAGCGGGGCACCTCCGGCAGCGTGCCGTACATCCGCCTGGCCCAGCCGGGCAGCGTGTAGTAGCACAGCGCGCCGAAGGGGAAGTAGACCGGCTTGCCGGGTGAGAGCCTGCGCAGTTCCTGCGGCAGCCGCGGCCACAGCAGGAAGCGCACGGTCGCCGCCGACTCGTCGATGACCCGCAGCTTGGGACGCATCTCGGCGAAGTAGGCGGCCATCTCGGCCTGCGAGCCTGGCACGTCGTCCGGGTGCAGTCCGACGTAGGTGGCGCTCTTGCGCTGCTCGTGGAGGTAGCGGTCGGCCTGCCGGTCGGTCAGCCCGAGACCGCCCCTCCTGGCCACCTCCAGGTAGGACGACACCTCGGCGCAGTGCACCCACAGCAGGAGCTCGGGGTCGTCGACACGGTAGGTCCTGCCGCCGTCGCTGATGCGCAGCATCCGGTGGATGCCGCGCACCTTGCGCCCGATCTCGTCGGCCTCCTGCGGGCTGCCGAACGTGACCCTGCCCACGAAGTCCGCGGTACGGCGGAGCCGCCCGAACGGGTCGTCCTGGAAGTTGGAGTTCTGCCAGACGCCGCGCATGGCCAGGGGATGGAGCGCCTGGAGCATGAGGCCGCGCACGCCGCCCACCCACATGGTGCGGTCGAGGTGCACGAGCCACGTCACAGCCTGGGGCGGCTGGACGACGATCTCTTCGATGCTCGCCATAGTAAGTAAATGATTACACGGCTGGGCGCCGGTTGGCCTCGGCGGTGTTCCAGAATCTCGTCAGCGCGGCCGCCGTCGTCTCCGGCGCCTCGACGGCGGGGGAGTGGACGGCGCCCGGCACCACCACGGTCTCGGCGCCGAGCCGTGTGGCCATCGCCGCCTGCGCGCTGGGCGGCCAGCCGTCGTCGTGCTCGCCGAACAGCACGAGCGTGGCCACCTCGATCTGCTTGAGCTCCTCGGTGCGGTCGGGCTGGTCGAGCACCTGCTCGGCCATCGTCGTCAGCGCCGTGGGGTTGTTGGCGAACAGCCGCTTGCGCAGGAAGGCCACGATCTCGTCGGGCACGCCGCCGCCGAGCGCCTCGGGTTCGTAGCGGGTGGTCCACACGTGTTCGAGGCCCAGCTCGGGCAGCTCGCGCATGATGGCCCGGCCCACCCGCTCGCGCGGTCCGACGATGCCCGAGGGCCCGGAGCTCATCAGCGTGAAGGAGGCGAACTTCGTGCGGCCGTCGATGACCGCCTCCCTGGCCACCAGGCCGCCGAAGGAGTGGCCGACCAGGTGGACGAGGCCGCCCCCGCCGACGGCCGTCGCGACCGCGTCGACGTCGTTGCCGAGCGCGGGGCAGGTGTAGGCGGCGGCGTCGTCCGGGCCCGGCGTCTCGTACTGCCCGCGCATGTCGATCGCGACGACCTTGCGGTTGGCGGCGGCCAGCGTCTGCAGGACGGCGATGAAGTCTTCCTTGCTGCCGGTCAGGCCCGGCACGAGCAAGGCGGGTAGCCGCTCGATGACGCCGCTGATCGGCGTGGCCTCCAGGGCGGCGAACGAGCCGAGGGGCGTGTCGATCTGCACGGGGGTGACCCCGGGCGGCAAGGACAGGAAGCGCGGCGTACTCACGTAAGGCAACAATACCCAGAGCGCAGGGTGGGAACACGCCGAAATGGCGCATCTACCCAGCTTGACGTGCCAAAAGGCACACGCGGGAAAGCGCGAAGGCCGGGGCGCTCCCGTGGTGGGGCGCCCCGGCCTTCGTGGCGTCAGCGGCGCCTGGGGCCGCCCGAGCCACCACCGGTGCTACGCGGCCGACGCCGCTGCTGCTGGCGCTCGGACGCGGCCGACGGGGCGATCTCGTCGTCGTCGGTCGCCAGGTCGGGCGACTGGAAGATGACCGTGAACGCGTTCGGCGGCACGATCCGCTCGGGCTCCCTGCGCGCAGGGGGCGGCGGCGGGGTGGTGAGGAAGCTCGGCTCCTCGACGGGCGGAGCCGCCTGCTGCTCGGCCACGGAGGCGAGAGCTCCTTCCAGCGCCTCCGAGGAGGCGCCCCTGCGGGTCCTGGTCCGCCTGGACGGCTGGTCGGCGGCGGCCTCGATCTCCTCGGTGGAGATGATGGCAGGGGTGTCGTCGTTCCTGCGGGAGCGCCTGCGCATGGGCTTCTCCTCTGGCGCGATCGTCGATGCGGTGCTTTCGGTGTCCTCGATCAGCCCGGTCGCGGGCGCGCCGGCCGGAGCGGTGGCGACCGCCTCGGTGACAAGCGCGGCGTCGTCCGGCACGGTCGGGACGAGTTCGTCGGCACCGGCCTCCGTGGAGCGGCCGCCCCTGGTGCGGCGACGCTGGCGGGGCGTGCGGGCGGGGCGCGTCTCGCGCTCCTCCCTGTCCTTGCGGCCACGCGAGCGCGAGCGCCCCGTCTCGCCGAGGTCCTCGAGCTCCTCGGCCGCCAGACCCGCCCTGGAGCGGGCGGCGCGCGGCAGCACGCCCTTGGTGCCTTCGGGGATGCCCAGCTCGCTGTAGACGTGGGGCGAGGTGGAGTAGGTCTCCTCCGGCTCCATGAAGTCGAGGCCGAGCATGTTGTTGATCATCTTCCAGCGGGTCAGCTCCTCCCACTCGACGAAGGTGACCGCGGTGCCGGTGCGTCCGGCCCTGCCCGTGCGCCCGATGCGGTGCACGTAGGTCTTGTCGTCGGTGGGGGCGTCGTAGTTGACCACGTGGGTGACGTCGTCGATGTCGATGCCGCGCGCCGCCACGTCGGTGGCGACCAGCACGTCGATCTTGCCGTTGCGGAAGGCGCGCAGCGCCTGCTCGCGCTGGCCCTGCCCGAGGTCGCCGTGGACGGCCGCCACCGCGAAGCCGCGGGTGTCGAGCTGCTCGGCGACCATGTCGCAGGCGCGCTTGGTCTCGCAGAACACCATCGTGAGGCCGCGGCCGTCGGCCTGCAGCAGGCGGCCCACGATCTCGATCTTGTCCATCCGGTGGGTACGCCAGACGAGCTGGCGCACCTGCGGTGTGGCCTCACCCTCGCCGCTCTCCATCTCGGCGCGCACGTGGGTGGGGCGGTTGAGGTACTTGCGCGACAGCGCGACGATCTCGCCCGGCATGGTCGCCGAGAACAGCATCGTCTGCCGCTGGTCGGGGATCAGCTTGAAGATCCGCTCGATGTCGGGAAGGAAGCCCAGGTCGAGCATGCGGTCGGCCTCGTCGAGAACCAGTGTGGTGATCTGCGACAGGTCGAGGTGCTTCTGCTTGACCAGGTCGAGGAGCCGGCCGGGGGTGCCGACGATGACGTCGACGCCCACCTTCAGCGCCTCGATCTGCGGCTCGTAGGCGCGCCCGCCGTACACGGTGAGCACGCGGGAGCCGAGCTTGCCCGCGGCGGTGACCAGGTCCTCGGAGACCTGGACGGCCAGTTCGCGGGTGGGTACGACGACCAGCCCGCGGGGCTTCTTGCGGTTCTTGCGCGGCTTGCCGATGCTCTGCAGCATCGCGATGCCGAACGCGTAGGTCTTGCCCGTGCCGGTGCGGGCCTGACCGATGAGGTCCTGACCGGCGAGGGCGAGTGGGAGCGCCATCTCCTGAATGGGGAACGGCGCGACGATGCCCTCGGTCTCGAGGGCATCAGCGATCTCTGGTGTGACTCCGAGGTCTCGGAAAGTCGTCAGCGTGGCCTGCCTCAGTCTCAAATGAAGGCGGGCCTGCCGGGACCATCGGGCCGAAAACATCCCCGTGCCTGGGTCCTCGCGGTAGAGCCTGCCCTCTCGCGTCATCAGCGACCGCAGGCCCGGAAGTGGGGGTTAGCGGGAGCGAATCTCCCGGATTAACACAGTGCGGTCGCACTTTCACAGAGCAGTGTACTCGATACCACAACGCAGGCCGAGATTCATTATGTTCCCGAAGTACGCTGCCTCCATGACAGATTCCCCGGGTGTCGTCGATCTTCTCGGCGTGCTGGCCTACGCCGAGCTCACCGCCTTCCTCCGGCTGGCCGAGGACGCGGCCCAACTGGCCCCCACGCTGACCGACCGGGCCGTGCTTGGCGAGCTGGCGGTGGCCGAGTACGCGCACTTCCAGCTCCTGCGCGACAAACTGGTCTCCCTCGGGGTCGATCCTGACAAGGCGATGTCGCCGTTCGTGGACGCGCTGGACGACTGGCACGCCAACACCGCCCCGGGCGACTGGCTGGAGGCGCTGGTCAAGGCGTATGTCGGCACGGGGATCGCGCTCGACTTCTACCGTGAGGCGGCCAGGCACCTCGACCCGTCCATCGCCGGGCTGGTCGACGAGGTGCTGGCCGACCAGGGCCGGTCGGCGTTCGCGGTGGAGCGGGTGCGGTCGGCGGTCGAGGCCGACCCCGCGCTGGCGGGACGGCTGGCGCTGTGGGCGCGCCGGCTGGTCGGCGAGGCGCTCAGCCAGGGGCAGCGGGTGGCGGCGGCGCGTCCTGAGCTGGCCCTGCTGCTGGTCGAGGCGGTGCCCGACGACCAGGCGGAGATCTCCAGGCTGTTCGCGCGGCTGACCGAGGAGCACGGCAAGCGGATGGCGGCGCTGGGCATCTGACGGCCTCGCGGGGCGGGAGCGCCCGGGCGCCGGGCTTCACGGTGAGAGAGAGCTGACCGGGTACGCGCATCGGGCGGCGCGAGAACGCGGACGGTTGTACCGTGCCAGATATGAGGGCCTCGCGCCGCTACAGCAGCTCTATGACCAGATGTGGACCGAATCGCTGGGCCTCGCGCGCCGTACTCCGGCGGGAGAGCGCGGGCTGCCCCACCGGAGAGCCGAGGCGGGAGCACGTTCCCCGGCGGCGGTGGCCACCCCGATGCCGTCTCGGTCTCCAGGCCCGGGAGCCCCGTCCGCGGCCCTGACGTAAGAAGGGGACCGCCCAGGGGTACGGCGGCGCCCGCCGTACCCCGACTGTCATGGGGCCGCCCTACATGGTGCCGCCGAAGCCCACCGGCCTCGTCTCGTCCTCGCCGATCTCGACGAACCCGATCGAGATCACCGGGACGATGACACGCCTGCCCTTGACGTCGCTGATGGCGAAGACGCCCCGGTCGGCGGCGAGCGCGTTCCGGATCTCCTCCTCGACCTGATCGGCCGACAGGTCGGTCTCCACAACGATTTCGCGGTGTACGGAGCGTACGCCGATCTTGATTTCCATCGTGCTCCTCTTCAGACGGGCCAGCTCATCCCATCGTCACCCGTCACGGGGGAACGGGAAGCACTGATCGCCCCGAGCGAACGCGGTTAAGCCGTACGCGGAAAACCGCTGATGCCGCGCCAGGCGAGCCTGGCCATGAGCTGTTCGGCGGCGTCCTTGGGGATGGAGCCGTGCTGGGTGATCCAGTAGCGGGCGCTCACCTCGGCCATGCCCACGAGCCCGACGCCGAGCAGGTGCGCCTCCTCGCTGGAGCAGCCGGTGTCCTCCTGGATCACCTGGCTGACCATCTCGGCGCACTCGCGCAGCGACCGCTCGACGCGCTGCCGTACGGGGGCGACGTTGCGCAGGTCGGACTCGAAGACGAGCCTGAAGGCCTCACCCTGGCTGGAGACGAAGTCGAAGAAGGCGCGGAAGGTGGCCTGGACGCGGAGCTTGTTCTCGTTGGTGGAGGCCAGGGCCTCGCGCACCCTGTTGACCATGTCGTCGACGTGGAGGTCGAGCAGGGCGAGGTACAGCTCCAGCTTGCCGGGGAAGTGCTGGTAGAGCACCGGCTTGCTGACCCCGGCACGGTCGGCGATCTCGTCCATGGCCGCCGCGTGGTAGCCGTTCTCCACGAACACTTCCTGCGCGGCGTTCAGCAGCTGGCGCCGGCGGGCGAGTCGGGGCAGCCGGGTGCCCCGGGGCTTGGCGTCCGGGGTTGCTGTCACGCGGGTCTCCTAGGGGACGGATGCTGTGTGCCCGCACATCCTACGCACGGGTAACCAGGTCAGCGGTAGTCATCGTCGTCATCGTCGCCGACGGTGCGGTCCTGTTCGAAGGCGTCGGCCGGGTCCACGTCGAAGGGATGTTCGTGACGGACGTCGAGATCCTCCTCGCGAAGCGTCCTGAGCTGTTCGGCCGCGTCGGCTTCGGGCACCTCGATCGACAGCGTGGGAGGTACCTCGATGGAGAGCTCGGCCTCGTTCTGCGACATTCCCATCCCCCTCTCGTTACCGGACGGCTTCCACCTTACGCCTGGCCGAACAGGTCGCCGTGTTGCTCCACCCTGGCCAGCGCATCGGGCGCGGTGAAGACCAGCTCGTCGGGGTTCTCGCAGTCCTCGACCTCCGTCCAGAGCAGCGGGGTGGAGACCGTCGGGTGCGGTCTGGCGCGCAGCGAGTAGGGGGCGACGGTGGTCTTGGCCGGGTTGTTCTGGCTCCAGTCGATGAAGACCTTGCCGGGCCTGAGCTTCTTGGTCATCACGCTGACGATCTGGCGGGGATGTTCCTTCTCCAGGCGCTGGGCGAGCTCGCGGGCGTAGTGCGAGGGCTCGACCCGGTTGTCCCACGCGGCGTACAGCTGCATGCCCTTGTTGCCGCTCGTCTTCGGCCAGGCGGTCAGCCCGTCGGCGGCCAGCGCCTCGCGCAGCAGCACGGCGACCCGGCAGCAGTCGACGATCGTGGCGGGCGGTCCCGGGTCGAGGTCGAGCACCAGCAGGTCGGGCGGGAGCGGCTTGCCGTCCTCGCCGACCTTCCACTGCGGCACGTGCAGTTCGAGCGCGGCCAGGTTGGCGTAGTAGGCGAGCGAGGGGAGGTCCTCGATGACGGCGAAGTCGATGGTCTCGCGGTTCTTGGTGCTGCCCGGCACGGGCAGCGTCACGACGCGCAGCCACGAGGGGGAGTGCTGGGGCGCGTTCTTCTCGAAGAAGAAGCCGTCGTCGACGCCGTTCGGATAGCGCTTCACGGTCAGCGGCCTGTCCCGCAGATGCGGCAGCAGGACGGGGGCGATCCTGGTGTAGTAGTCGATGACCTCGGCCTTGGTGAAGCCGGTCTCGGGGTACAGTACCTTGTCCAGGTTGCTGAGCGTCAGCCGGCGTCCGTCGACCTTGACGGGAACCTTCACAGGGTCACCTCTGCCGGAAGCTTGTCGGGTCGCAGGCCGCGCCACACCGGGTGCCGCAGCCTGCGGTCGTGGGTCCACATCGTGTAGGCCACCTCCCCGACCAGCTCGGGTCTAACCCATCTGGCGCGTCCCGGTACCTCGCTGGAGAAGGGGCTGTGGGGCACCTCGAGCGGTTCGAGGAGCGCCAGCAGGCGCGCCAGCGCCGCGTCGGTGAACCCGGTGCCCACGTGGCCGACGTAGCCGAAGCCCTCGGCGCCGAACATCCCCAGCAGCAGCGACCCGATGCCGCCGGCGCGCCGTCCCTTGCCCGGCTTCCACCCGCCGATCACCACCTCGGCGCTCTCGTGGTGCTTCACCTTGATCCACCACGGGGAGCGCACCCCCGCGCGGTACGGCGAGTCGAGCCGCTTGGCGATCACGCCTTCGAGCCCCTGCTCCAGCGTCGCGGCCAGCAGGTCGGAGTCGCCAGGGAAGCAGGGCGGCGCGCCGATGTCCAGCTCGTCGAGCAGCGCCCTCCGATCCCTGTACGGCAGGTCGAACAGCGGCCGGCCGCCGAGGTGGAGCAGGTCGAAGGGTAAGAAGGTGACCGGCACCCGGTGCACCAGCGCCGGGCTCGGATCGCTGAGGTGCATCCGCCGCTGTAACCGGGAGAACCACGGCCGCCCGTCGGGGCCGAGCGCCACCAGCTCGCCGTCGACGACGGCCTGGCCGAGCCCGAAGCCCGCCGCCGCCCGGCACACCTCGGGATACCTGCTGGTGTAGTCGGTACCGTGCCGGCCCGTCACCCTGCATCCGCCCGCCGCCAGATGGACGAGGGCCCTGATGCCGTCCCACTTCACCTCCAGCCCGTACTCCTCGCGGTCGGCCGGCAACGGCCCTGGTACGGCGAGCATTGGTTCGATCGGATATGGCATCGGATCGCCCATGAGGGGTATGTGCCCATGAGGACAGCCCGCTATTTCTCCTGGAGTGCCCCATGCGCAGCATCTGGAAAGGTGCGATCTCCTTCGGGCTGGTGACGATCCCGGTCAAGCTCTACTCGGCGACGGAGCAGAAAGACGTCACCTTCCACCAGGTGCACCGCGAGGACGGCGGCAGGATCCGTTACAAGCGCGTGTGCACGGTCGACGGTGAGGAAGTGCCCTACTCCGACATCGCCAAGGGGTACGAGCTGCCCACCGGCGAGATCGTCGTGCTCACCGACGAGGACTTCGAGGAGCTGCCGCTCAGCACCTCGCGGCGGATCGACGTGCTGCAGTTCACCCCGGCCGACCAGATCGACCCGATCTACTTCGCCAAGTCCTACTACCTGGAGCCCGACTCGCAGGGCGCCAAGCCGTACGTGCTGCTGCGTGACGCGCTGGAGAACTCCGGACAGGTCGCGGTGGTCAAGGTGGCGTTGCGGCAGCGCGAGTCGCTGGCCACGCTCCGGGTGCGCGAGGGGGTGTTCGTCCTCGAGACGATGCTGTGGCCCGACGAGATCCGCAAGACCGACTTCGGCTTCCTGGAGGAGGACGTGGACGTCCGGCCCCAGGAGCTGAAGATGGCCGAGTCGCTGATCGCCACGATGGTGGCCGACTTCGATCCCGGCGAGTACCGCGACGCCTACCGCGAGGCGCTGCAGCAGGTGATCGAGGCCAAGGTGGCGGGCAAGGAGGTCATCGCCGCTCCCGAGGGCGAGGAGGAGGCGGGCCCGGCCGTCGACCTCATGGCCGCGCTGCGGGCCAGCGTCGAGGCGGCGAAGAAGGAGCGCGGCGCCACCACGAAGAAGGAGCCGAAGAAGAAGGCACGCAAGTCCGCCTAGGGTGCTCCATGTCCGTTTCGGGCTGACCACGCGACAAGCGGGTTATCGTCGAGGAAACGGAAGGGGGACGAGCGGTGACCGAACCCATCGCGCGCTGGCCCGGCAGGATGGTCGGCGACGTGCACGTGCGCTCCACGCCTGAGGGCGGCTCCGAGCAGGCGGTGTTCGTGCACGGCCTGGCGGGCTCGGCCACCAACTGGACCGACCTCATGGGAGAGCTGCGCGACCTGGTCACCGGCCACGCCATCGACCTGCCCGGCGCCGGCTACTCGCCCGCGCCCGCCGACGGCGACTACAGCGTCGCCGCCCACGCCGCGGCGGTGATCGGTCTCATGGAGCGGACCGGCCCCGCCCACCTGTTCGGCAACTCGCTCGGCGGGGCCGTCTCGGTGACCGTGGCCGCCACCCGTCCCGACCTGGTGCGCTCGCTCACCCTCATCTCGCCCGCGCTGCCCGACCTCGTCCCCCGGTACGGCCCGGCGCGCGTGGCCGCCTCGGCGACCCCACGGCTCGGCGAATGGGTGGCCGACCGGCTGCGCTTCGTGCCCGCCGAGCAGCGCGTCAACGCCTCGCTGGCCATGTGCTACGCCGACATCTCCCTGGTGCACCCGGTCAGGCTCCGGGAAGCGGTCGAGGAGCTGCGCAGGCGGGACGGCCTGCCGTACGCGGGCAGCGCGCTGATCGGCTCGGCGCGCGGCATCGTCACGGAGTACTTCAGACGCGGCGAGCGGAACCTGTGGCGGCTGGCGGAGGGGGTGACCGCGCCCACCCTGATCATCCACGGCCGCAAGGACCGGCTCGTCCGGCCCGCCATGGCCAGACGGGCGCTCAGGGCGTTCCCTCAGGTCAGGCTCGTCCTGCTGCGTGACGCCGCGCACGTCGCCCAGATGGAGGCGCCCAGGGCGGTCGCCGTGGAGGCCCGCCGTCTGATCCGTGAGACGCGATTGGGGAATGCCCCACTCCCGAGCTAGGTTTCAGTGGAGATAGGACCCCTAATCGGGAGCGTAGAACTGTGTCGTTGCCACCTCTGGTCGAGCCGGCCGCCGAGCTGACCGTCGATGAAGTGCGCCGCTACTCGCGCCACCTGATCATTCCCGACGTGGGCATGGCCGGGCAGAAGCGGCTGAAGAACGCCAAGGTGCTGTGTGTGGGCGCGGGGGGCCTCGGCTCGCCGGCGCTGATGTACCTCGCCGCGGCGGGCGTCGGCACGCTGGGCATCATCGACTTCGACGTCGTCGACGAGTCCAATCTCCAGCGTCAGATCATCCACGGTCAGTCCGACGTGGGCCGGCCCAAGGCCGAGAGCGCCGCGGCGACGGTCCGCGAGATCAACCCGCTCGTCGAGGTCGTCATCCACAACACCGCGCTGTCGACCGAGAACGTGATGGAGATCTTCTCCGGCTACGACCTCATCGTCGACGGCACCGACAACTTCGCCACGCGGTACATGGTCAACGACGCGGCGGTGCTGCTGGGCAAGCCGTACGTCTGGGGCTCGATCTACCGCTTCGACGGCCAGGCCAGCGTGTTCTGGGCCGAGCACGGCCCGTGCTACCGCTGCCTCTACCCCGAGCCCCCGCCCCCCGGCATGGTGCCCTCGTGCGCCGAGGGCGGCGTGCTCGGCGTGCTGTGCGCGTCGATCGGCTCGATCCAGGTCAATGAGGCCATCAAGCTGCTCACCGGCATCGGCGACCCGCTCGTCGGGCGGCTGATGATCTACGACGCCCTGGAGATGAAGTACCGCGACGTCAAGGTCCGCAAGGACCCCGAGTGCGTGCTGTGCGGCAAGAACCCGACGGTCACCGCGCTGCTCGACGACTACGAGGCGTTCTGCGGCACGATCTCCGACGAAGCGGCCGAGGCGGCCTCGGGCTCGACGATCACCGCGCAGGAGCTCAAGGCGATGCAGGACGGCGGGGAGAACATCTTCCTCATCGACGTCCGCGAGCCGAACGAGTACGAGATCGTCTCCATCCCGGGCGCGACGCTGATCCCCAAGGGCGAGTTCCTGAACGGGTCGGCCCTGGAGAAGCTGCCTCAGGACAAGCGCATCGTCCTGCACTGCAAGTCGGGCGCCCGCTCGGCCGAGGCGCTGGCCGTCGTGAAGAACGCCGGCTTCTCCGACGCGGTGCACGTCGGCGGCGGCGTGCTGAGCTGGGTCAAGACCGTCGACCCCAGCCTTCCCACGTACTAGCGGCCGGGCCGCGCGACCGGGGACACCGCGCCGCGGTGTCCCCGGTCCCGTTCACGGCACGGTGCGGCCCGACTGGGCGAGCGGCCTCGAGCGCGCTCGCGTGCTTCGACAGCACCGGGTCGCTCACCCCCAACCTGATCGCGCACGAAGGAGAACTCCGCCTCCTCCGAGGCCGCGGGCAGCGAGACGATCCGGAGTCTTGCAGGGACGCGTATGACAGGGTTGAGGGGATGTCGCCGGGCGCTCCGCATTAAGGTCGAGTTGTGAGCAACCGACGAGCATGGCCGTCGCTGGTCGTGACGTCCGCGTTGGCGCTGATCTGCGCAATCACCGCGGGCGTCGCGGCGAGCGCGTCCGGCGCGGAGCTCACCAGAGGGCCCACGCAGGCCGAGCTCGAGAACGCCGCCGAACGCGAGGTCGCCGAACGGTGGCACAGCTGGCCGGCAGGCAAGATCTTCCCGGCCACCCTGCCCTACATCGCCGAGCAGGGCGGCCAGGAGCGAGCGCGCCGCGTGGGCATCGCCCGCTCGACCGGCTGCGCCGGCGCGGTCGACACGAAGGCGGCCGCCGCGCTGCGCAAGGCCGGATGCAGGGGCGTGCTCAGGGCCACCTACCTCGACGCGCTGCAGGGCGTCGTGGTGACCGTGGGCGTGGTCGCGCTGCCCGACGAGCTGCGTGCCGTACGGGCCAAGAAGGTCTTTCCCATCTCGGGGCGGCCGGTGCCGGGGCTGCGGCCCGTGGCGTTCGAGGGAACCGTGACCGACCGGTTCACCGCGCAGGGACGCCAGGCAGGCTCCGTACGGCAGGCCGGCCCCTACCTCGTGCTGACGACCGCGGGCCAGGTGGACGGCAGGCCCGCGCGAGCCGTCGGCGAGCAGCGGCCCGCCGTGTTCGCCTTCGCCGCCGACCTCGGCGAGCGCGTGCTGGCCGAGCTGAGCACGCCGCGGGTGCCGCAGTGCGGGGCCAAGGGGTGGCGATGCTGAGGCGGCTGGGCGTCGCCGTGGCGCTGGCCCTGTTGGTGGCGCCGGTCGCGCACGCCGACAGCGTGCGAGACAGCCAGCAGCAGGTGATCGACACGCTGCGACTGCCGGAGGCGTGGCGGACCAGCAAGGGAGCGGGCGTGCTGGTGGCCGTCCTCGACTCGGGGGTCGATCCCGCCCACCACGACCTGGCCGGTTCGGTGACGGTCGGCGCCGACTTCACCAAGGGCGCCAACCCTCCGAACGTGCAGCCGCTGCGGCTGCACGGCACCTACATGGCCTCCCTCATCGCGGGGCACGGCCACGGGCAGGGCAACGGCGACGGGGTCATCGGCGTCGCCCCGCGCGCCAGGATCCTGTCGGTCAGGGTGATCCTCGAGGACGAGGAGCCGGGGTTCGGCGAGTTCAACACCGCCAAGCGCTACGAGGACGTGGTGGCCAAGGGCATCCGCTACGCCGTCGACCAGGGCGCGCAGGTGGTCAACATGTCGATCTCCAAGGAACTCGCCACCCAGCAGGAGCGCGAGGCGATCCGCTACGCGATCTCCAAGGGTGTCGTGCTGGTGGCGGCGGCGGGCAACGAGGGCGCGCGCAAGCCCGAGGCCAGCGGGTACGCCCCCTACTCCTATCCGGCGGCCTTTCCCGGGGTGGTCTCGGTGGCGGCGACCGATCGGGGGCTGCGCCGGGCGTCGTTCTCCAACTGGAACCCCTCGGTGCTGCTGGCCGCGCCCGGTGTCGACATCCTGGGCGCGGGGCCGGGCAACGAGTACTGGGTGGGCAAGGGCACCTCGCAGGCCAGCGCCCTGGTCTCGGGTGTCGCCGCACTGATCAAGGCCAGGTATCCGAGGATGTCGCCGGCCCTGGTGTCGCAGGCCATGACGCTGAGCGCGTCCAGGCGCCCGTCCGGGGGCTACGACACGGGCACGGGCTTCGGCGTGGTCGACGCGGCCGGAGCGCTCGCCGAGGCGGGCAGGCTGGCCGGCCACACGCACACGGCCCGAGGGAAGGACGCCTACGATCCGGACCGGCCGCTCGGCAGGGCCGCCGCGCCCATCCAGGTGATCCACCGGGATCATCGCCGGATCGTGGTCTTCGGTTCCATCGCGGTGGCCGCGGCGGTGGTGGCGCTCGCCGCCGTGCTGGTGATGGCCGCACTGGTCAAGCGGACGCGCAGGGCAGACCATCACCAAGAGGCATGATCCGCGTCCGTAGGGGGACGAATTACCTATGAGAAACGCACAAAAGGGGCCGTCACCGCCAGGGTGAGCTCACGTTTCTCCTGGGCGAGAACCAAGAATGAGTGAGGAGCGGTGGGGGACACGTCAGGGAGGGCACGCAGGCGGCCCGTGTCCGGGCTACCTCGATCGGGACAGCCGGCGCGGAGCGGATCGCCGCTCGGCGCCTCTGTGACCCGGCGCTCCCGCGTGCGCTCGTGGCCCTCGGCCACCGGCCGCAGGGACGGGCAGGCGGCGAAGGATCGGGCCGAGCTCGCGGCGCTGGCCCGCGGCGTCAGGTTCCGCACGATGTTCCTCGGCCTGCTGGGCGCGATCGTGACGCTGTCCGCCGTGGTGGTCCTGCTCGGCACCACGGGCCTGTTCGCCGAGTCCAGGTCGCGCCCGCTGACCGCCGCCGAGCAGACCCGGTACAAGCAGGAGGAGGTCGCCCGGCGGTGGCAGGCGTGGCCTGCCACGGGAGTCTTCCCGGAGGAGGTCGCCTACCAGGGGCTCGACCAGGCCCAGCAGTACGCCAGGAGGGTCGGCATCGCGCCCGAGGCCGGGTGCTCGGCGGCGACCGACAGGGCCGTGGCCAGGGTGCTCGAAGAGCACGGCTGCCTGACCGTGCTGCGCGCCACCTACGTCGACCAGAGCGCCATGTTCGTCTTCACCGTGGGCGTCGCGGTGCTGCGGGACGAGGAGTCGAGGGCGGCGGCGACCGAGGAACTGACGATCGACGACCGCGTGGGCGTGCTGCCCGTCGCCTTCCCCGGCACCGTGGCCGAGCGGTTCGGGCTCGACCAGCGCCAGCGCAACGGCTGGGTGGGCGCGGGGCCGTACATCGTCTTCTCCGCCGCCGGCTACACCGACGGCCGCACCCGCGCCGCCATCCCCGCCGAGGAGATCCTGCACAGCGAGCTGTGGTCCGCGGCCAAGTCCGTGAGCGGCCAGATCGCCTACTTCCTCGCCGAACCGCCCAAGGTTCCGCGCTGCACCCAGGGGAACGCGTGCTGACGGTCGTGCGGTCGCTGCTCGCGGCCATCCTGGTCCTGTACGGCACAGCGGCGCCCCCCGAGCGCGAGCAGCAGCGCTGGGTGCTGACCGCGATCAACGCCGAGCAGGCCTGGCCGGTGAGCAAGGGCGCGGGCGTCACCGTGGCGGTGATCGACAGCGCCGTCGCGCCTGGCACGACCGGCCTCAAGGGCAAGGTCACCGTCGCCCCCGACATGTCGTCGCCGACGCTGGAAGCGACAGCAGCCGTCCCCGGCGAGCACGGCACCGCGATGGCGGGGCTGATCGCCGCCTCAGGGGACAGGGGCGGCTTCATCGGGGTCGCCCCTCGGGCCCGGATCCTGTCGGTCCCGATCACCGTGGACGAGACGCTGGGCGGCGACGTCGTCCCGCCCCAGGAGGATCTGCTGATGAGCAGGGAGAGCCCGCTGGCCAGGGCGATCCGTTACTCCGTCGACCACGGCGCCAAGGTCATCAGCATGTCGATCGGCACGTACGGCGTGCAGAGGTCCGAGCGTGAGGCCGTCGCCTACGCCCTGGACAGGGGTGTGGTGCTCGTCGCCGCCGTGGGCAACGACGGCGAGACCGCCTACGCCAGGGCCAACAGCACCTCCTACTGGACCTTCCCGGCCGGGTACCCGGGTGTGATCGGCGTGTCGGCGGTCGACCGGCAGGGCAGGCGGGCCGCCTTCAGCAGCGACAACGCCTCCGTCATGATCGCGGCGCCGGGCGTGGACGTGCCCGTGCTCAGGAAGAACGGCGCGCTCGGCTCCGGCAAGGGCACCAGCGTGGCCGCGGCGCTGGTGGCGGGGGTCGCCGCGCTGGTCAAGTCGCGGTACCCGAACCTGCCGCCCAGCACGGTCACGCAGGCCATCACCAGCAGCGCCCGTGCCCGGCCGTCCGCCGGCTACGACGACAAGGTGGGTTTCGGCGTGGTCGACGCGGCCGCGGCGCTCGACCGGGCGGGAGAGCTGTCCGGCCGGCAGCGCGGCGTGCCCGTGCCCGAGGACAAGCACTTCGGCGCGGGGAAGAAGGCGCCGCTGCCCTCCCCGCCGGGGCCGAGCCCGTGGCGGATGTGGCTGTTCGGCTCGGGCGTGGTGATCGGGCTCATCGCCTTCGGCGGCGCCGTCATGCTGCTGAGCCAGCGCAACAAAGGACGATGAAACGGGCTTTTCTGTCATAGATTTCGCAAGGTGCCCCAGGACTTGTGGGGATCATGAGTATGCTCCCGCCTCATGAGCTACGAGCTGCACGTGGAGCGTGAGTCTCCGCTCGCCTTCGCCGAGCTCGCGAGAGCGATAGCGCCCGCCGGGTTCTCGCTGCGCGAACCCGGGGAGATCCTGGCCGGGAACGAGCACCACCCCGTCGCGCGCTGGCGCGACCGCGTCGTCGGCACGCCCGCCTCCGACTGGGACGTCGCCCAGCTCGTCCGGCTGGCCGCGGTCCTCGGCGGCCGGCTGCGCGGCGAGGACGGCGAGCACTACTACCTGCGTGACGGCGTCATCGAGGTCGACGGTGACGCCATCGGCAAACTCGACGAGATCCTCGCCGCAGGGCCCGCCGCGTGGTGACACCGTACGGCGAGCGGGTGCTCGACCTCGTCGAACGCATCCCGCCCGGCCAGGTCATGTCCTACGGCGACATCGCCGAGTATCTCGGTGAGGGCGGGCCGCGGCAGGTGGGCACCGTGATGTCGACGTGGGGCGGCGGCGTGCCGTGGTGGCGCGTCGTGCACGCCGACGGAACCGCCGCATCCGGCCTGGTCGACCGGGCACTGCCGCACTGGCGGGAGGAGGGCACGCCGCTGCGTGGCGAACGCGTGGACATGCGCGATGCCCGATGGCTGCCTACAGAGGACTTTCAGGAACCAACTGACCTGGCATGACACCCTTTTTGCGGATTTACGGTATGTGACGCGCATTACCATAGCGAGGGACTGCCCACCGTTCCCGGGTCCGAAAGGCGGTGCCCTTCATGGCCACCCCAACCGGCGATGTCGTCGCCGAGCGCCTGAAGGTTGTCCAGGACCTCTGTGACCGGGGGGAGCCGCTCGACGCGATCATGCGGACCGTCCGGGCAGGAGGCCTGCCGGCCACCGAACGACGCGCGTTCGACGCCGCGGTGCTCAGCGGCTCGCTCGGGCCGCGCTTCGACCAGGCCGTCAAGCGCGGCGCCGCCCGCAGGCGCGAGCTGGTCAACCTGTTCAAGCCCTACCTGGCCGAGGTCGACGCCGAGGTCAAGCGCGCACTGCCCGTCGAGCGCCGCCTCGCCTACCACCTCGTCGAGCACCGTCCCGACGCGGAGCTGATCGACGGCGACACCCTCACCAAGGTCGTCACGGCCGCCGCCGAGCCGTCCAAGCGCATCCGCAGGGGCCTGCGCTGGTACGCCGACCTGCCGTTCGCCGACGAGCTGCCCGCCGACCTCTACCGCCTGCGCCGCTCCGACCTGGTGCCGGTCACCCAGATCGACGACATCGTCTGGGAGAACGGCCGGCTGCGCGTCGACGGCTACGCCTACCTGGCCGGCCTGTCCGTGCGCAGCCGCCGCTTCAACCGGGCCACCGTCGTGCTGCGCGGTCCCCGCTGGCTGCCGCCCGTCCGCATGCGCACCCGCCGCACGCTCGCCCCCGAGGCCACCCACGCCGCGCGCGAGCCGGGCTGCAACTACGACTGGTCCGGCTTCACCGCCACCCTCAGCCCGTGGCCGCTGCGCTGGCGCGCCTCGCTGCGCGCCGTCGTGTCGGCGGTGCGGCGCAAGATGCGCCACCGGCCCGCCGTCCAGGACACCACCACCTGGCGGGCCGAGATCGTCTTCTGGTCGCGCGGCGCGCGGGCCACCGGCCTGCTGCGCGGCGCCTCGCTCGGCAGGACCGAACGGCCCGCCGGGCTGCGCGTCAAGCCGCGCTGGTGGGTGCGCCCCGTGTGGACCTCCGACCGGGCGCTCCAGGTCGTGCTCCAGCCGAACCGGGCCGAGCTGACCGGGGTCCGGCTCGACGGCGAGCGTCTCGAACTGACCGTCTTCCTGCCCGGACGCACCTGCACCAAGGGCCACGCCAGGCTGGGCGGCCACCGCATGGCGGCCGAGTTCCACCCCGTCGAGGGCGGCACCAACGTCACCGTGGCGCTGGCCGTACCGGCTCTGCTGCAGGAGAAGGACGGCCGGAGGCTGTGGGTCGAGCCCAAGGGCGACCCGGCGGCCTCGGTCATGCTCGGCGACTCCCTGGAGGAGACCAGGGCCACCGTCGGCGACAGGGAGATCACCGTGCTCGGCGACCGGCGCGACCGCGTCGTCGTCTCCGCGCACCGGATCAGGCCCGTCATCACCTCCGCCACCTGGGACGGACCCGTCCTCGAACTGCGCGGCGAGTACCCGGACGCCGAAGGGCCCCGTCGCCTGTCGATGCGGCACCGCTCGGGGCTGATGTTCCACGCGGACATGACCCGCACGGGCCACCAGTTCACGGTACGGCTGACGCCGTCGGAGACGGAGCGGTTCGGCGAGCGGATCCCGATGCCCTCCGGCACCTGGAACCTGTCCGTGCGCCACCCCACGGGCGAGATCGTCCCCGCGCGCATGGCCCACGGCGCGCTGCCCACCCTCGACGAGACGTGGCACTCCTTCTCCGGACGCGGCTACCGGTTCGTCTCCACCCGCTTCGACGTGCCCGTGCTGATGGCCGAGGAGACCCGGCCGGCCGACGAGAAGGGCGTGGCGGGCACCCACGTGCTGCGCCGCGTGTTCTACCCGGCCCAGCGCGGCGAGCCGATCCAGGAGGCGACCGTCTACGTCGTCAACGACGGCCGCCACTACGCCGACAGCGTCCGTGCCATCTACGAGGAGCGGCTGCGCCGCGGCGACGACCGCGAGCACATCTGGATCGTCAAGGACGGCGCCTTCGTCCCGCCCGGCCCGGCCACCGTCGTCCGCGCGGGCAGCAGGGAGCATCACGCCGCGCTGGCACGTTCCCGACACATCGTGACCAACGCCTTCCTGCCCGCCTGGTTCAGGGCGCGCGAGGACCAGGTGGTCCTGCAGACCTGGCATGGCACACCGGCCAAGCGCATCGGCAACGACCTGCCCCACATGTCGCGCGACCCGCGCCCGCCCGTCTGGCACCGGCAGGCCGCCGAAGTCCGCGGCTGGGACGTGCTGCTGTCGCAGTCGCCGTGGGCCACGCCCGTCCTGCGGGAGGCGTTCGGCTACAAGGGCGAGGTGCTGGAGAGCGGGCTGCCGCGCAACGACGTCCTCACCTCGCCGGACAGGGAGGTTCTCGCGGCGGCCATACGGCGGCGCCTCGGCCTGGCCGAAGGCAAGAAGGTCGTGCTGTACGCGCCCACCTGGCGCGACTACGACAGGAAGAACAGCGCCATCAAGCTGGACCTGTCGCTGGCCAGGGCCGAACTCGGAGCCGACCACGAACTCCTGGTGAGGGCGCACCCGATGCAGGCCATGCCGGTCGTGCCCGCGGACGTCGCCCACGACGTCACCACCTACCCCGACATGTCCGACCTGCTGCTGGTGGCGGACGTGCTGGTCACGGACTACTCCTCGTCGATGTTCGACTTCGTGGCCACCGGGCGGCCGATCGTGTTCCTCGCCTACGACCTGGACAAGTACGCGGCGAAGCGCGGGCTGTACCTGGACCTCGCCGAGCAGGCACCCGGACCGGTGCTGTCGCGGTCGGCCGAGGTGGTGGAGGCGCTGCGCTCGATCGACACGGTGGCGGCGGCGCACGCTGACCGGTACGAGGCGTTCAGGGCCACGTACGCCCCCCGCGACGACGGCAAGGCCACGGCCCGCGTCGTCGACCACCTGTTCTCGTAGGGTTCCCGCGGAAGGGCCTTGGGCACGCGCCCGGGCCCTTCGCGCGTTCCTCCACCGTGTGACATCGCGGATGCGCGACGGCGGCGTCAGTCCCGCAGGCTGTGGAGCGCCTGCCGGGCCGCGGCGAGCGCCTCCTCGTCAGAGGCTCCCGCCTGCCGGGCGGCCTTCGCGAACTCCTCGGCCGCCGCCGCGAGGCGCAGCCGCAGCTGGTCCGCCGTACCTGAGATGACGGCCGTACGGCCGCGCCGCAGTTCGACCAGGCCCTCGTCGCGTAGCTGCTGATAGCCCCGCAGGACGGTGTGCAGGTTGATGCCGAGGGTGGCGGCCACGTTGCGCGCTGAGGGCAACCGGTCTCCGGGCCCCGCCGTACCGCCGGCCAGCGCCGCGCGTACGGCGCCCGCCACCTGGTCCGCCAGCGGCTGGGCCGACGAGAAATCCACCGTGATCAGCATGAGCCCGTCTCTTCGCGTCGTTGCCTGGTGAGCCAGCCGTTGACCAGCGCGGCCGCCGTGTCCGCCTCCGGGGTGGAGTACACGAACGAACGGTCGTCGGCGAGCGAGAGCACCAGCACCGGCCCCCTGCCGCTGACGGCCCCCCAGCCGTGCTCCCGGTCGTCCAGCTTGTAGCGGCCGGCGGGGGCCTCGGGCCTGGCCTCGGCAAAGCGTATCCGCGCCCACGGGACGGTGCGGCGCAGCCGCAGCCAGGGCAACGTCATCGTGACGCCGGAGCCGTCGATCTGCAGACGGGTACGCGCCTGCGCCGTCTCCACCACCGTCCACAACGCCAGCAGGGCCACGCCGAGCCATCCGGTGTACGCCTGGACGGCCACCCACACGGCCGCGGCCGCCAGCAGAGCGCCGATCAGCAGGCTGCGAACCGACCAGGCGGAGGTCACGAACATCACCCGCTGCCACGGGCCGATCGCCATGGCGTTCACGTGCGGGGGCGGGGCGCTCCTGGCCTCGGGGTGCGCCGGCGACGGGCCCGCCGCCATCCATCCGAGCGCGAAGGCCCCCAGGGTCCCCGCGATCTCGACCGTCACGGGCCGGCCCGGCGGCGCCGCGTCCCCGAGGACGTCGACCAGCCCCAGCGACCAGGTCATGAAGGCCACGGGGATCGTGAGACCGACCACGAAGCCGATCGCCACCAGGAGGCGCTGCACCACGGGCACCCGCCAGTAACGCAGGAACGTGATGACGAGCAACGCCTCCATCCACACCATCACGCCGAAGACCGGCTGCGCGGACCAGTCCCGCCAGGTGAACTCGATCCTGGTGTCGAAGCTCCAGTGGTTGACCGTGACCCGATCGGGCAGGCGCTCGCCGAGCAGACCGACGAGGAGCATGGGGACGATGAACACCAGCAGTGGACCGAGCACCGTCAGGACCAGGCGGCGAGGACGCCGCTGCGCGGCGAAGTCCGTGGATGGGGACACCGGCCACCTCCAAGTGTTTGCTTTTGACTATAACACTGCTAACAGTTTGGCGAGCGGAACGGACCGGTGCGAACTCGGGACGTCAACTTCCCCGACAAAGTGCTCATTCGGTGAGCACTTTGCGGCGGAGGATAGGACCTGTCACGGACCGAAGGAAAGGGCCCACCCATGTCGCGAGCACCCATCACCAGCAGCGCCGGCGACCCCGAGCGGGCGATGCTCTTCGCGGACGCCGCGGGGTGGGAGACGTGGCTGGCCGAGCATCACGACGCCGGCGGCGGGGTCTGGCTGAAGATCGCCAAGAAGGGGTCGCCCGTCGCATCGGTCACGATCGCGCAGGCGCTGGAGGTCGCGCTGTGCTACGGCTGGATCGACAGCCGGCGCAAGTCCTGTGACGAGCACGTCTACCTGCAGCGGTACTCGCGCCGCCGGAAGGGCAGCCCCTGGTCACGGGTGAACGTCGAGCACGTGGAGCGGTTGACCGCCGCGGGGCGCATGCGTCCGCCCGGTCTCGCGGAGGTCGCCACGGCCCGGGCGGACGGCCGCTGGGAGGCGGCGTACACCGCGCAGCGCGACGTCACCGTCCCGGCCGACCTGGCCGAGGCGCTGGCGGCGGAACCGGAGGCCGCCGCCCGGTTCGAGGCACTCGACAAGACCGGCCGCTACCTGCTGATCCTCCCGCTGCTCAAGGCCAGGACGCCGGCCGGGCGGGCCGTTCGCCTGCGGACGGCGATCGCCGGCCTGGCTGGGCCCGGCGGTCGGCTCCCGGCGAGCGACTGATCACCGGGCGGCCGGGCCACCGGGCCACGGCGTGCGGCCGGTCGCGCGGTGATGCGGCTGACGTGGCATGCGGGAAACGGCTCGGGTGAAGAGCGTGCGGCGACCGGCGGGTGCCGGCCGCCACGGGAAGCGGCTCAGGTGAAGAGCATGCGGCGGCCGGACACGCGGTATCCGGCCCGTTCGAAGACGGCCGCCATGGGCGCGTTGCCCGCGTCGGTGTTGTCGTTGATCTCCGTCTCTCCTTCCTCGGCGAACAGGTGCATCGCCTCGGCAAGCAGGTCGAAGGCATAGCCGTTGCCGCGATGGCGATGGTCGACGCCGATGTAGCCGACGGTCGCCGACTTCGCGTTCCTGGTGGGCATGACCATCCCCACGAGCGCGCCGGACGCGTCGTGGGCCAGCCGCCACCGGCCGCGTCCACCGGGCATGTCCGCGAGCAGCGTCATCGTCTCGGCGGCCACCTCGCGCGGCGTCCTGGTGAGCAGCTCGCGGCTGTCCCAGGCGTCGAGGCTGCCGATCAGGACGTTCGCCAGGAGGTCGAGCAGCACCTCGTCGTCCGTGACGGGGCTGAACGTCAGCCTGGCCGGACGGGACGGCAGGCCGTCCTCGCGCTTCCAGGTGAGGTTGAGCCGTTCCACGTGGAAGTCCAGGCCGGCCAGCTCGGCCGCCTTGGCCCGCGCGTCGGCGTCGGCCCTGGCGTCGGGACGCTCGCGCCAGTCGGCGGGCAGGAAGAGGTGGTATTCGGGCCGCCTGCCCAGCGGGGAGTGGTAGCCGGGTGGGACGAGGGCGGCGTAGGCGGCGCGGAGCAGGGCGGCGCCCGTCTCGACGGTGTCGAAGTCGAAGAAGTCGAGGGCCCACGGGTGCTCGGCGTCGGCCGGGCCCCAGAACGCGGCGCGGGCGACGACCTCGTCGCCGCGCTGGGCGATCCAGACCCAGGCGGGCCGGTACTCGCCATCGGCCGCGAGCTCGGCGAAGGTACGGCTGCGCCGGCCGACGCCGGAGTCAGGAAGGCGGGTGACGCGGTCGAACAGGGGGAACTCGCGCTCGTCGGTGAGAGCGCGAAAGTCGGTTTCGGTCAAGGGATCTCCTTGCGGGAGCGCTCCCTCAGGCGGACACCCGTCCGGAGGGGGAGCACGACGACATGGCGGACGACATGCGGTTCCTCACCTCCTCCGATCGATCATTGCCCGGACCCTAGCGGCCTGCCGCCGTCCGGCGCAACAGGGGAATGCGCCGTGCGTTCCAGGGGTTGAACGCATCTAGTTTAAGTTTCAATTAGATCGGAGCTCGTCGTGAACATGGGACACATCCTGATGCTGCTCGTGGGCGTGCTGGTCGTCGGCGGCATGGGCGCCGCCCTGATCGCGCTCGTCCACTCCGGGGTCCGCGCCGGCGAGTGGCCCGTGGAGAACAGGCGTCGCGTCGTCTGGCGCGGTTTCGTCGTCCGTTGAGGCCCGCGGCGGCCGCATGCCGGTCAGCGGGGACGGCGAGCGGCCTCGCGGTGGTTAGACGGGCGTGCCCACGGCCGTGCCGCTGCCCGCCTGACCCGGCGAGAGTCGTGCCGTGGCCGGATCAGCCGGAGGCTCGTGCGCGGAAGGCGGCGGCCTTGGCTCGGTTGCCGCATCCGCGCATGTCGCACCACCGCCGCGTGCGCCGGTGCGAGGTGTCCACGTACAGCCGGGTGCAGGGGGCGGCCTCGCACTCCCTGACGCTCGCCGCCTGGGCCCCGCCGAGCAGGTCGATCGCCGCCCTGGCGGCGGTGGCGAGGGCGGCGGCCACGTCTCCCGCGCGCGCCACGTCCCCGGACGGGAGCAGCCGCACGTCCGGGAGCCGCCCCCCGGCGGCCTGGTTGACCAGGTCGAGGTCGGCGGGCTCGAACCCGGCGCCGAGCCGTACGGCCGAAGCCAGCCGGTAGATCGCCTCGCGCAGCGCCCTGGCCCGCGCCAGGTCGTCCGCGTCCGCGGCGGGCGGGGCGTCCAGCAGCCCGGCGGCGACCGTCCACCGGGCCAGGTCGGCGGGCGTGCTCAGCAGGTCGACGCGCTCGTTGCGCCGGTGGCCGACCGTCCCGGCGAGGTCGAGGCCCAGGTTCCCGCTGACGAAGGTGAACTCCACGAACCCCATAGTAACCGACTTGACAGGTTAGTTTGTGGCCTGCGACGGTCAGATAACCGCCTTTGCCGGTTATTACAGGGAGCTGATCGTGCCAGGACCCAACCACCGATGGATCGTCCTGTCGCTGGGTGTCGCCGCGCAGGCGAGCTTCTCAGCGATGTTCTCCGGGCTGCCGGTCACGGGGGTCACGATGCGCGCCGACTACCACCTCTCGACCGGCCGGCTCGGACTGGTCCTGGGCGGTCTGGGGCTCGGCGTGGCGATCTCCGAGATCGGGTGGGGACTGCTGACCGACAGGTACGGCGACCGCCGGATCCTGCTCACCGGCCTGCTCTCGACGGGGGCGCTCATGGCGATGATGGCGCTGGTCCCCCTTCACTCCGTGGCGGCGCTGGCCGCCTGCATGGTGGCCGCGGGGGCGCTGGGCGGCAGCGTCAACGGCTCCTCGGGACGGGCGGTCATGACCTGGTTCGCCGACGGGCAACGCGGCTTCGCCATGAGCGTGCGGCAGACGGCGATCCCCGTCGGCGGCGCGGTCGGGGTCGCCCTGCTGCCGTGGCTGGCCGAGGCCCACGGCTTCGCGCTGGTCTACGGCGTGCTGGCCGGGTTCTTCGCGCTCACCGCGGCCGCCACGTGGCGCTGGCTGCCCGCCGCCGAGGTCGCCGCCGTCGTGCGCGAGCGTTCCGCCTCCCCGCTTCGCCGCTGGGACGTCTGGCGTTTCGCGCTGGCCGGCGGGCTGCTGACGGTGCCGCAGTTCGCCGTGCTGGCCTTCTCCGCGATCTTCCTGCACGACGTCAAGGGCGAGGGCATGGCGCTGGCCGGCCTGGTCGTACTGATCGCGCAGCTCGGTGGGGGCGCGGCCAGGGTGTGGACGGGACGGCTCAGCGACCGCGGCGGCGACCGCCGTACCATGATCAAGGGGATCGGCGTGCTCATCGCGGTGGTCATGGCGGGCGCCGCCGTCCTCACCCACGCGCCCACCCCGCTGACCGTCGCCGCCCTCGCGCTGGGCGGGCTGCTGGCCAACGCGTGGCACGGCGTCGCCTACACCGAGATCGCCGTCATGGCGGGTCCGGGACGTGAGGGCGCGGCTCTCGGTCTGGAGGGCACCACGCTCTTCGCCGCCGGCTTCCTCACTCCCGTCCTGATCCCGGTCGTGCTGGCCGCGACGTCGTCGTGGACCGTCGTCTGGGCACTCGCGGCCCTGGCGCCGCTCCTGGCCGTACCGCTCATCCCCGGCTCCCCGAGGCGGATGGCGGCGGTCGAGGCGCCGGCGGCCTGAAAAGAACATGCCCACCAGGGGCCCAGTCGGTACGGTTGCCGAAATGACCCCCATTTTCCGGCTTTGTGATGAATACGTCACCAGAGCGGCTCAGCTCGACCCCATCGATGCCGTCTACCTCGGAATCACCGGCGACTTCGGCGTGGCCACCGACTACAGCCCCGAGGGACACGCCGCCAGGCACGAGCTGACCAGGTCCACGCTGGCCGAGCTCGACACCCTCAGGCCCACCTCGGCCGACGACCGCCGCGCCGCCGACCACCTGCGGGAACGCCTGCAGGCGCAGGCCGCGTGGTTCGAGACCGGCGAGCAGTACCGCGACCTGCGCAGCCCCTTCGGCATGCTCTCCTCGGTGCGGGACAGCGTCGACCTGCTGTCCACCGGCGACGACGACAAGTGGCGCGCGGTGGCCGCGCACCTGGCCGCGGTGCCGGAGATGCTGGCGAGCTGGCGGGCCTCGCTCGACGAAGGTCTGCGCAGGGGACTGGTGGCGGCACGACGGCAGGCGGTGGAGGGCGCGGCCCAGGCCGAACAGTACGCGGGCACGCACGACGACCTGGTCGCCGCCTACGGCGACGGGCCGCTGGCCGGCGAGCTGGCCAAGGCCGCCGCCCAGGCCCACCAGGGCTACGCGGACGCGGCCCGCTACCTCCTGCGGGAGTACGCGCCGCGGGCCGCCGAGCACGACGGCGTCGGCCCCGAGCGCTACGCCGTCGCCGCCCGGCAGAACCTCGGCGCCGACATCGACCCGCTCGACGCCTACGAGTGGGGCTGGGCCGAACTGCACAGGATCGAAGAGGAGATGGCCGAGGAGGCCCACGCCATCCTGCCCGGCGCGAGCGTCGACGAGGCGATCGCGCACCTCAACGAGACGCAGTACGTCGAGGGCGCCGAGGCCTTCCACGCCTGGCTCAGGGACAGGCACGACTTCGCCGTCGAGGCGCTGCACGGCACCCACTTCGACATCGCCGAGCCGCTGCGCACGGTCGACGTGAAGCTGCTGCCAGGCTCGACGGCCGGCGCGCCGTACTACACGGGGCCGAGCGAGGACCTGACGCGCCCCGGCCGCACCTGGTGGCCGGTGGGCGGGCGGGAGCGGTTCGCCACGTGGAACGAGCTGTCGGTCGTCTTCCACGAGGGCGTCCCCGGACACCACCTGCAGATCGGCGCGGTCGCCGTGGCGGGTGACCGGATGTCGCGCTTCTCGAAGTTCTCCTGGGTCAGCGGGCACGGCGAGGGCTGGGCGCTGTACGCCGAGCGGCTGGCCGACGAGCTGGGCTGGCACACCGAGCCGGGCACCCGCATGGGCATGCTGGCCGAATCGGCCCTCAGGGCCGCGCGCGTCGTGATCGACATCGGCGTCCACCTGGACCTGCCGCTGCCCGACGGCTCCCGGTGGAGCTTCGAGAAGGCCTGCGAGACGCTGCGTGACCGTGGCCGCGCGCTGCCGCACAGCGTCCACGCCGAGATCGTCAGGTACTTCGGCTGGCCCGCGCAGGCGATCAGCTACAAGCTGGGCGAGCGGGCGTGGCTGGAGGCGCGTGCCGAGGCCGCCCGCAAGCCGGGCTTCGACCTGAAGCAGTGGCACACCGCCGCCCTCAACCTGGGCCCGATCGGCCTGGGCAACCTCAGCGCCGCACTCCGCGAGATCTGACGTAGGGGAAACGGAGGGGAACGGGCGCGGTCCCTCGTGTCCGGCGGGGGACCGGCCTGGCCGGACGCGTGGCGCCGGCTCGACCAGTGCCGATGGAGCCCTGCGTGCCGTACAGATCGGCAGGAAAGCGGGCGTGTCGGAAAACGGGCGCGACGATTTCTCCCGGTACGGTGGGCGGATCGCGCAGGGAGACCGGGCAAGTCGGCACGATCTGTCCCTGTGGTCTGGTGGAATCTAGTGCTGTGAGTTCTCAGACCTGGCGGTTGGTGCGGCGACGAGGCAGTGGGCCCGGTGCGGCCCCTGCGCTCGACCGTGACCAGCGCGCCGTGGTCGAGCACCCAGGCGGCCCGCTGCTGGTCCTCGCGGGCCCCGGCACCGGCAAGACCACCACGATCGTCGAGGCCGTCGTCGACCGCGTCGAGCGGCGCGGCGTCGACCCCGAACGCGTTCTCATCCTCACCTTCAGCCGCAAGGCGGCCGAGGAACTGCGCCAGCGGGTGACCAGCCGCATGCGCCGCACCACCAGGACCCCGCTCGCGCTCACCTTCCACAGCTACGCCTACGCGCTGCTGCGCAGGGAGGCCGTCCTCGAGGGCAGGGAGCCGCCGCGCCTGCTCACCGGTCCCGAACAGCTGCTGGAGATCCGCCGCCTGCTCCACGGCGAGCTCGAGGACGGCGCCCGCCTGTGGCCCGAGTCGCTGCGCGAGGCGCTCAAGACGCGCGGCTTCGCCGAGGAGCTACGCGACTTCCTGGCCCGCGCGGGCGAGCGCGGCCTCGACGCGGCGCGCCTGGTGGAGCTGGGCCGGCAGTACGGCAGGGCGGACTGGGCGGCCGCGGGCCGCTTCTCCCAGCGCTACCAGGAACGGTTCGACCTCGACCCCGAGCTGTCGCTCGACTACGCCGAACTGGTCAGAGCCGCCGCCGCGCTGCTCGCCGACCCCTCGGTACGGCACCGCGAGCGCTCGGCGTACGACGCGGTGTTCGTCGACGAGTACCAGGACACCGATCCCGCGCAGGAGCACCTGCTGCGCCAGCTGGCGGGCGACGGGCGCGACCTCGTCGCCGTCGGCGACCCCGACCAGTCGATCTACGGCTTCCGCGGGGCTGACGTCCAGGGGATCCTGCGCTTCCCCGAACGCTTCCGCGACCGTGCGGGGCGTCCCGCGCCCGTGGTGGCGCTCCACGTCTCGCGCCGCAGCGGCACCGACCTGCTGGCCGCCTCGCGCCGCGTCGCCGCCCGCCTGCCCGCCGCTCCCGCTCCCAGCGTCGGCTACCCGGCGGCGTCCGGCGGGCGGCCTTCCGCCGCCTCGGACGCTCGTGTCCCCCCGGTGGCCGGGACGCGTCCGGGGGAGGCCAGGAAGGCGTGGGAGCGGCCCGACCGGCGGCAAGCGCGCGGTCACCGGGACCTGGTCGCGCCCGAGGACGTCGACCCCGGGCAGGTCCGGGTGCTCCTGGCCGACAGCGTCAGTCAGGAGGCGGCGGTGGTCGCCGACACCCTCCGCCGGGCCCACCTCATCGACGGGATGCCGTGGCATCGGATGGCCGTGCTGGTGCGGTCGGCCACCCGGCAGGTGCCGCTGCTCAGGCGTGCGCTGGTGAGCGCCGGTGTGCCGACGATGGTGGCGGGCGACGAGGTGCCGCTGGCGCAGGAGCCCGGCGTCCGTCCGCTGCTCACCACGCTCCGCGTCGTCCTCGACCCGCGCGCGCTCGACGAGGCGGCGGCCGAGGAACTGCTGACCGGGCCGTTGGGGGGCACCGACATGCTCGGCGTCCGCCGGCTCAGGCGCGCCCTCAAGATCGCCGAGAACGAGATCACCCACCTCCTGCCCGCTGTCGACGAGGTCCCCGTCGACGGCGCCCCACTCGCCCCCGGCGACTCCGACCCAGCCGGCGTCAGCGGCCCGACCGGGGCCGGCGGCATGACTGGAGCCGGCGGCGTGACTGGGGCTGGCGGCCTGACTGGAGCCGGGGCCAGCGGCATGACTGGGGTCAGCGGCATCACGGGCGACGGCGGGCCGGCCGAGGTGGCCGATCAGGTCCAGCCCGTCTCCCTCACCGAGCCGACCGGCCGACCCGGCCGCGCCGGGGTGTCCGGTCCGGCCGGGACGACCGGTCCGGGTGGCGGTGCCGGGCTGACCGCTGCCGGGAAAGCGCGCCCCTCCGCCGGACCCGCTGACGCGTCCGCCGGTCCCGACGCGTCCGCCGGCTCCGACGCGTCCGCCGGTTCCGACACGTCCGCTGGCCCCGACACGCTCGAAGACGCCGGGAAGGTCGCGCCTCGGGACC
This sequence comes from Nonomuraea sp. NPDC004354, assembly GCF_053602555.1. NCBI lineage: Bacteria > Bacillati > Actinomycetota > Actinomycetes > Streptosporangiales > Streptosporangiaceae > Nonomuraea > Nonomuraea sp. NPDC004354. The sequence goes on from NZ_JBSGDV010000007.1 coordinate 298,221, forward strand.
GGTCCGGGCCGCCGCGGTCGTCGGGCGAGCTGCTCATCGCCGCCCTCAAGGACGTCAGAGAGCTGGTCAGGATCGAGCCGCACATCGCCCATCCCGCCGAACGCGTGGCCAAGCTCATCCAGACCGCCCGCGACGCCGTACAGGCCGGGGGCACGGCGGAGGACGTGATCTGGGCGGTGTGGCAGGCCAGCGGCCTGGCCGAGCGGTGGACCGACCTCAGCCTCGCGGGCGGCGCCAGGGGAGCGCAGGCCGACAGGGACCTGGACGCCGTGGTCGCCCTCTTCGACTACGCCGCCAGGTTCGTGGACCGGATGCCGAAGGCGGGCCCTGAGGTGTTCCTGGAGGATCTGTCCTCCCAGGAGATCCCCGGCGACACGCTCGCCGAGCGGGCCCCGGACGGCGACGCGGTCAGGGTGCTCACCGCGCACCGGTCCAAGGGCCTGGAGTGGGACCTGGTCGTCGTGGCGGGCGTCCAGGAGGGGGTGTGGCCCGACATCAGGCTCAAGGGCTCGCTGCTGGGCATCGACGAGCTGGTCGAGCTGGCCGAGGGCGCGCCGCTCGACTCCACGGACGCGACCGTCGCCGCGCTGGCCGCCAGGCAGCTGGCCGAGGAGCGGCGCCTGTTCTACGTGGCCGCCACCAGGGCGCGGGAGAAGCTGGTCGTCACCGCGATCGGCGGAGAGGACGCCGACGAGCGTCCGTCGAGGTTCCTGTCGGAGCTGATGCCGGGCGCGGTGGAGGAGGCGACGGTCGACGACCACGCCAGGTGGCTGAACCTGGCCGCGCTCGTCGCCGACCTGCGCAGCGTGGTCACCGACGCCGCGCAGCCGGAGCGCATGCGCACGCAGGCGGCGCGGCATCTGGCGCGCCTTGCCAGGCAGGGTGTACAGGGCGCGCATCCCAGCGAGTGGTACGCGCTCACCCCGCTGTCCGACGATCGCCCGCTGAGCTGGCCCGACGGCATCGTGCGCATCTCGCCCTCGGCCGTGGAGAGCTTCACCAAGTGCGGGCTGCGCTGGCTGCTGGAGACGGCGGTGGGCGCGGCGGGCACGAGTTCGGCGCAGGGTCTCGGCACGGTCGTCCACGCGCTGGCCGTTCTGGCCACCGAGGATCTGGCCGGGGAGGAGCTGCTGGGCAAGCGGCTCGACGACATCTGGACCGAGCTCGACTTCGGCGGCGTCTGGTTCAACCGCAAGCAGCGCAGGGTCGCCGAGCAGATGATCGCCAAGTTCATGGAGTGGCAGCGCCGCAACGGCAGGACCGTCGTCGCCACGGAGGAGTCGTTCGTGGCGATGGTGTCGGAGGGCGTGCAGATCAAGGGCCGGGTCGACCGGGTGGAGATGGACGAGCAGGGCAGGGCGTTCATCATCGACCTCAAGACCGGCAGTTCGAAGCCGCGGCCCGAGGAGCTGGACCGGCATCCTCAGCTCGGCGTCTACCAGCTGGCGGTGCTGCTGGACGCGTTCAAGCGGCACGGCCTGGCCGAGCCGGGCGGCGCCGCGCTGGTGCAGGTCGGCAAGGCCGCCGGCAAGGAGGCCAAGGAGCAGGCGCAGGCCCCGCTCGACAGGGACGACAACTGGGCCAGGGACATGGTCGACACGGTCGCCATCGGCATGTCGGGCCCGTTCTTCCAGGCGAAGGTCAACGACGGCTGCCGCACGTGCGCGGCCAAGGGGAGCTGCCCGGTCAACGACAGCGGGGGGCAGGTGTGCTGAGCCCCGTCGAGCTGGCGGACAAGCTCGGCATCCTGCCGCCCACGCCGGAGCAGGCCGCGGTCATCGAGGCGCCGCTCGAACCCATGGTCGTCATGGCAGGAGCGGGCTCGGGCAAGAGCGAGACCATGGCGGGCCGGGTCGTCTGGCTGGTGGCCAACGGCCTGGTCAAACCCGAGCGCGTCCTCGGTCTCACCTTCACCCGCAAGGCCGCCGCCGAGCTGGCCCACCGCGTGCGGGAGCGCCTGAACGGCCTGGCCGAGGCGGGGCTGGTGCCGGCGCAGGTGCTCGACAACGAGCCGACCGTCTCGACCTATCACGCCTACGCCGCCCGCCTGGTCACCGACCACGCCGTCCGCGAGGCGCTCGAACCGACGATGCGCCTGGTCACGCCCGCCGTCTCGTGGCAGCTGGCCTCGCGGGTGGTCGCGATGTACGACGGGCCGATGGACCGGATCGAGCTGGGCCCGCCCTCGGTCACGGCCGCCGTGCTGGAGCTGGCGGGTGAGATGTCGGAGCACCTGCGTTCGAGCGCGGACGTCAGGAGGGTGGGCGAGTGGCTGCGCGAGCGCCGGGGCGAGGCGACCACCGTCCGCCAGCGCCGGCCGATCGGCGTGCACGACGCCCGCGAGCAGTTGCTTCCCCTGGTGGAGGCCTACGAGCGGCTCAAGCGGGCCCGCGAGGTGATCGACTACGGCGACCAGATGTCGCTGGCGGCCCGCATCGCCGCCAACCATCCCGACGTGGGCCGCATCGAGCGTGCCCGCTACTCGGTGGTGCTGCTCGACGAGTACCAGGACACCAGTCACGCCCAGCTCGTCCTGCTCAGGAGCCTGTACGGCACCGGCCACCCGGTCACCGCCGTCGGCGACCCCTGCCAGTCCATCTACGGCTGGCGCGGCGCCTCGTCGGGCAACCTGCGGCGCTTCGTCGCCGACTTCCCGACGGCCAAGGGCGACCCGGCGCCGGTCAGGCAGCTGAGCGTCAGCTTCCGCAACGGCGACCGGGTCCTCGACGTGGCCGCGCGCGTCCAGCTGCCGCTGCGCATGGAGGCCCGCGAGGTGCCGGTGCTCGTGCCGGGGCCGAACCGGGTCGACAGGGGCCGCGTGACGTGCGCCTTCCACGAGACCGCCGAGGACGAGGCGCGGTGGGTGGCCGAGCAGGTCAGGCAGGCGCTCGGCCATGAGGTGGCGCCCGACGGCCTGCCGTGGGGCGGTGGGGAGCGCAAGAAGACGCCGGCCGTCCAGCCCCAGGACATCGCGGTGCTGGCGCGCAAGCGGTCGCAGTTCCCCGTGCTGCGCCGGGCGCTCGAGGAGCGCGACATCCCGGTCGAGGTGGTGGGCCTCGGCGGGCTGCTGACCGTGCCGGAGGTCAGTGACCTCGTGGCCACGCTGAGGGTGCTGTACGACGCGGGCGCGGGCGACGCGCTGGCCCGGCTGCTGGCGGGCCCGCGCTGGCGGATCGGCCCGGCGGACCTGCGGCAGCTCGGCGAGTTCGCCAGGGAGCTGAACCGTGAGCTGCGCGAGGGCACCGAGCGCGTGGCCGACCCGCTGGACCAGGCCGTCGCGGACCTCGCCGAGGAGCGCGGCAGCCTGGTCGACGCGCTGGACGAGCTGCCGGACCGGCCGGAGTGGCTGGAGGCGTTCTCGCCGCTGGCCAGGACCAGGATGGTGGCGCTCGCCCAGGAGCTGCGCCACCTGCGCGCGCACACGCACCAGCCGCTGCCCGACCTGATCACCGAGGCCGAGCGCCGCATGGGCCTCGACATCGAGGTGGCGGCCCGAGCCGGTACGGCAGGCGCCGTCGCGGCCCGCGCGGATCTGGACGCCTTCCTCGACGCCGCCTCCCGTTTCGCGGGCGACGCCGAGGACCCGACGCTCGGCGCCTTCCTGGCCTACCTGGAGGCGGCAGAGAGCGAGGAGTTCGGCCTGGAGGCCGGCAGGGTCGGTGAGAGCAACAGCGTGAAGCTGATGACCGTCCACGCCTCGAAGGGCCTGGAGTGGCCGATCGTCGTCGTGCCGGGGCTGTCGCAGCTGGTGGGCAGGACCGGCATCACCAAGGGCAGCATCTTCCCCTCCACCCCGGTCACCAACAGCCGCTGGACCGACAATCCGCGCAAGCTGCCCTACCCGCTGCGCGGCGACGTCGCCGACCTGCCCAGGCTGGCCGGGCTCACCAGGGACGAGCTGGACGCCTTCGACGAGCGCTGCCGCGACCGTGACCTGATGGAGGAGCGCCGCCTGGCCTATGTGGCGGTCACCCGCGCCCACTACCACCTCATCGCCTCCGGGTACCGGTGGGGGACCGCGTCCAAGCCGCTGGAGCCGTCCGACTTCCTGCTGGAGATCAGGGACACCTGCGGCAGGGTCGCCTGCTGGGCGCCGGAGCCGGCGGAGGGGGCCACCAACCCGCTGCTCGCCGAGCCCGCGGAGGCCACCTGGCCGCTCGCTCCCGGCGGCGTTCGCCGGCAGGCCATCGAGGAGGGCGCCGACCTGGTGCTGCGGGCGCTGATGGAGCCGCCCGACCTGGGGGAGACGGCCGGGCTCGACGACGAGCCCGACACGGAGGGCGTGGAGAGTGCGGAGGGCGCGGAGGGCGCGGAGGAGATCGGCGAGGGCGACGCGGAGCGGCTGCGGGCCTGGGCGCGCGACACCGACCTGCTGCTCAGGGAGCGGGCCTCCGGCGGGCGCCGCACGCAGACCGTGGTGGAGCTGCCCGCCAGGCTGACCGTCTCCTCGCTGGTCACGCTCGCCACCGACCCGCGCGCGCTGGCCCGCAGGATCCGCCGGCCCGTTCCCACCCAGCCGGCTCCGCTGGCCCGCCGCGGCACCTCCTTCCACAAGTGGCTGGAGTCCAGGTGGGGGCAGCAGCGGCTGATCGACGACTTCGAGCTGCCCGGCGCCTACGACGAGCCGGAGGAGATCGACGCCCGGCTGGCGGAGCTGCAGGAACGCTTCGAGGAGAGCGAGTGGGCGGGCAGGGAGCCGCTCGACCTGGAGGTCCCGTTCGAGACCATGATCGCCGACCGGCTGGTGCGCGGCCGCATGGACGCCGTCTTCGAGCGGGACGACGGCTCCTACGAGGTGGTCGACTGGAAGACGGGCCGCCCGCCCTCCGGCAAGGCGGCCCGCGGCGCGGCCGTGCAGCTGGCCGCCTACCGGCTGGCGTGGTCGCACCTGGCCGGGGTGCCGCTGGAGCGGGTGGGCGCCGCCTTCCACTACGTGCGCTTCAACAGGACCGTCCGCCCCGTCGACCTGCTGGACGCCGACGGCCTGGTCGCGCTGATCGAGTCGGTCCCGCTGCGCCGCTGACCCGCCCGGCTCCCCGGGCGGGTCAGGTGAGGTAGTGGAATCCGGGCTTCGGATGCATCAGGAAGTCGTGGTGGGAGATGTTCCACGCGTAGGCCCCCGCCATCGCGAACACCACCGTGTCGCCCACCCTGATCGACGTCCGCACTCCACTGGCCAGCACGTCCTTCGGCGTGCACAGCTGCCCGACGATCGTCACCGGCGTGTCCGCCACGCCGGGCCCCGATCCCGTCGGCAGCACGGTGAACGGCTGCGAGTGCCCCTTCGTCGCGGGTGTCCGCAGGTGGTGGGTGCCGCCGTGCACGATCGCGAACACCTCCCCGTGCACCCGCCGTACGTCGATCACCCTGGTCACGTAGGACCCGCAGTAGACGGTCAGCGCCCGCCCCGGCTCGATCCGCACCACCTGCCCGGGGCGGCGCAGCGCGGCCAGCCCGGCCCCGTAGGCGGCCCAGTCGAAGCGGGCGGAGGGCGAGGTGTAGGAGACGGCCATGCCGCCGCCCACGTTGACCTCCTCGTCGTGCCGCGCCAGGACGACCGCCGCCAGATCCAGCAGCGCGGGCGCGTCCAGGCCGCTGGCCAGGTGGGCGTGGACGCCGCGCAGCCGTACCGTGTCGGTGAACAGCGGCAGGCAGGCGGCCAGCCCGTCGGCGTCCATGCCGAACGGCCCGCTCATGGTCAGCGCCGCGCCGGTGGTCTCCACCCGCAGGTTCAGCCGCAGCAGCACGTCGGCGGGCACGCCCGCCGCGACCAGCCGCCGCAGCTCGAAGGGCGACTCGACGTGCACCCGGTGTGCGGGCAGGCGCAGCTCGGCGTCCGTCTTGCCGGGCCCGCCCAGCGCCAGCCGCGCCTTCGGCAGGATGGCGCCGACGTGCGCGTGCTCGCCCGCCGACGACACCTCGAAGCCGTCGACGTGGGGGGCGAGGACCCGCAGCAGCGCGGGGTCCGGGTTGGCCTTGACCGCGTAGTACAGCTCGACCCCGGGGAGGGCGGCCCGTACGGCGGCGGCGTGCGCGTCGAGCCCCGCCAGGTCGTAGACGAAGGCGGGGGCGTCCAGCGTCGGAGCGATCTCGTCGATCATGCGAAGTCGGTCATGCGAAGGGGTTTCCGATCGGCACGTAGCCGGCGCTCCTGTCGGCGCCGCGGGCCCACCTGACGGTCAGGTTGGCCTTGGCGGGCAGCGGAGCGCCCGCCAGCAGGTCCGACAGCGGCAGCGGCCGGCCCGCTGCGTCGCCGTACCCGGCCAGGACGTCCCTGGCCACCGCCCACAGCTCGCGCAGCCCGGCGTCCGTCGTGGCCAGCGTGGCGGCGATCTCGGTGAGGTGGTTGACCATCAGGCAGTAGACCACCCGGGCCCAGCCGCGCGCGGCGTCGTAGGTGAGGGCCTGGGCCACCCGCGGGTGCATGCCGGACAGGTCGTGCCCGACGAGCTTGGTGCCCTCCAGGTCGCGGAAGATCGCCTCGACGGGACGGCCGGCGGGGTCGAGGCAGACGAGGACGTTCTGCAGGTGGGGTTCGAGGACGACGCCGTGGGTGAAGTACGCGTCGAGCACCGGCAGCGCGACCACGCGCACGTAGGCGGCCCACCAGGAGACCGGGTCGGCCGGCGGCGCCGCGCAGGCCAGCGCCCCCGCCAGCACCGGGGTCAGGCCCGGCGAGCACACCGACCACGGGCCGGCCCGCACGATCACCCCCAGCCCTTCCAGCAGCCTGCCGCCGAGGGCCGCCGAGCGGTAGCCGGGCTCGGGCAGCCACCGCGTGCCGGGGTACTTCGCCGACAGCTCGGCGAAGACCGGGGCCAGCCGCTCGGTCAGCGCGACCGCGCCCGACAGCTCGTACCAGGCGTTCTTCCTGACGCAGTTGGTGATCCGCACGTCCAGGCTGAACTTCAGGCAGGTGCCGCTCACCGGGTCGTACACCGTGCGGACCGAGGAGGTCGGGGCGACGAGCGGGCCGGGACCGAGGTCGATCAGCCGGTCGTCGAACGCGGGCCTGAGCAGGTCGAGCTGCCACGGGTGCGCGGGCAGCAGCGCGTAGCCAGGCGGCGCGACCCCGGCCAGGTCGAGGGCGGCGGCGTCGCCCTCCTCCGCCAGCACGTCCTCGCGCACGCCCAGCAGCCGCAGCGGGAAGGCGGCGTGGGCTTCAGGGGCGTACCTCAGCCAGTCGTCGCCCGCCCGTGCCTTCGGCGAGGGATGGAACGGATGCCCGAGCACCAGCGCCTGCTCCGAGGCCAGCCAGGGGTCGTTCGGCGGCGGCGCGGCGGCGCGGGCCCGCAGGATCGCCGCCAGCGCGTCCCTGCTGGCCGCCACCTGCGCGGCGAACTCGGGGTTGCGCCCGTCGAGCTCGGCCTCGGCCAGCCGGACCAGCTCGTCGGCGGTCAGCGGCACCCACGCGCCGAACTCCAGGCGCTCCACCGGCCCCTCGAACCGCAGGGCGGCGCCGCCGCCCGCGCGCGCCCTGATGAGCGTGTCGGCCACCGTCAGCAGCAGGTACGGCGAAGCCGGCCACACGTGCCCTCGCGGCCCCGCCACCTCCCGCACGCAGCAGCGCAGCAGCGCCGCCAGCGTGGCCTGCTCGGCGATCGCCGCGGGCGGGTCGAGGACCAGGCCTTCCATGATCAAGCACTCCTCAGAAGGGACTAATGGGAAAGGTGCCAAGTGGACTGCCACTACGGTCCTGACCCGGCACGACGGTGGGGTGGCAGGCCGACGAGCAGGTTTCCCGTTAGGGACAGGGCCCGCAGGTAGTTGGGCCCGCTGGTGCCGTAGAACTTGTTGACGTCGCGCGCCCCCGAGCGCTCCTTGGCCACGAGCGTGCCCGCGGTGATCATCGACTTGCCGGTCAGCCTGACCGCGTCGAGCGTGCGGGCGCGCAGCAGCTTGGCCATCGGGTCGTCGCCGTGCTCGGCCAGCGCCTCCTCCAGGCAGCCGCGTACCAGCATGGCGGCCCGGTCGGCGGGCAGCGCGCCGAAGGCGATCGAGGCCGCCGCCAGGTGCAGGGTGATGGTGACGAACACGTCGGCCAGCGCGTGCGGGTCGTCGGTGAGCATCCGCTCGTCGGTGAAGGACGGCGGGGTCACTCCCGCGGCGGCCAGCCTGGCGGGGGAGACGAGCAGGCCGTCGTTGTCCTTGACGAGGAGCTTGAGGTCGGCGCCGCCGTCGATGACGAGCGCCAGGTTCTGCTGGTGGGCCTCCAGGGCCACGCCGTACCGGACGAACAGCCGCACGTTCCAGCGCAGCAGCGTCGTGAGGTAGCGGGTCAGCAGGTCCTCCACGTCGCCGAGCTCCTCGCGCACCTCGGGGACGTTCAGCGCGGCGACCGGGATGATCCGGCCCTCCGGCAGGCGGCGCAGCATCCAGCCGAGGTACTCGTGGCCCGCGTGGGCGTAGGTCTGCTCGTCGGCGAGCAGGATGCCGGGGTCGGCCAGGGCGCGCAGCAGCCGTTCGGCGGAGGCGCCGTCGGCCAGCGTCGACGGTTTGATCGAGCGGCGGTTGCGGCGGCCGAGCGTGCTGGTGGGCAGCGGCAGCTTCAGCTGCGTGCGGTCGTCGAGCTGCACGGTCCGCATCGACAGCGTCGGCCTGACCGTGATCCGCGGCCCGCCGTCCGCCAGGCGGGCCCGCGGCGGCAGGGCGCCCACGCTCAGCGGATGGACGGGCATCAGCACCGCGCCGCCCTCCTGCGGCCCCCACTGCGTGGCCGCGCCCGTCACGTCGGCCCGTGGCACCCACGCCCAGCGCAGCTCGAAGGAGGGCGCGAACTCGGGGGCGTAGGCCAGCAGTTCCTCGTCCGACAGGCCGGCCCGCGCCCGCGCCGTCGGGTAGACGGGATGGTCGACGAAGGCGGCGAGCGCCTCGTAGTCGGCCAGCCGCCTGCCCGTGATGCGCGGCCGGTGCTCGTCGTGCAGTTCGAGCGCGTGCAGGGCCTCCACGCACTCGTCGAAGAAGGCCGCCACACCCTCGGCGTCGGCGGGGTCGGCGATCTCCTGGAGCGTGTTGAGCACCTGTTCGAGACCGAGCAGCTCGTCGTCGGCGACCACGAAGTCCTGGAAGAGCAGGCCGGGCGCCAGCCGTACCCGCCTGCCGTCGGCCAGCAGCAGCGCCACGCCCTCCTTGCTCCTGGTGACCCGCTTGGCCAGGTCGCCGTAGTCCTCCCGCAGCAGCGCGTCGAGGATCCTCCTGGCCAGGTACGGCTCCCGCCGCCTCATCCGATCACCCACGGGTGCCGTTCCATGAACGACCCGACGGCCGCCTCGACCTTCTCCGCCGAGGGCCCGACCGCCCTGATCACGCCCAGGTAGTCGCGGTTGGTGTTGGTGAGCTCCACCCTGTCGCCCACGCTTCTGAGCGGTCTGTTCCACAACCCGTCTCCTTCGAAGGCGGGCGGCGCCTCGACGACCACGCCCGATCTGTCGGCCACCACGCTGACCGCGCACCCGTGACCGCCGGCGGCCGGAACCTCGGGAACCGGCTCGCCCAGGTGCACCCGCAGGATCCACTCGAACAGCGGCACGCCGAGGATGTCGGCCAGCAGGAAGTCGCAGTGGTCGCCGATGACCCGGTAGTTCACCTCGACGATCCTGGGACCCCGCGCGGTGACCACGTACTCGGTGTGGCACGCCCCGAACCCGACGCCAAGCGCCTCCAGCGCCCGCAGCACGTGCGGGTCGGCCTCCGGCGCCCAGTCCAGCCGCTCCTCCACGAAGTGCGGCAGCGGCCCGAGCGTGGTCGCGAACCCGCCGAGCACCCGCGTCGTGGCGCCGTCGCCGAGCGTCTCCAGCGTGCGCAGCGGCCCCTCCAGGTACTCCTCGACGACCAGCGGGAGGTCTCTCAGCCCGGCGATCGCCCGCTCCAGGTCGCGCTCGACCAGCATGACGTTCTCGCTGGCCACCCCCTCGCGCGGCTTCACCACCACCGGGTACGGCACGCGGCCCGGCACGGGGTCGCCGGGGGCCAGCCGTACGGACCAGACCTTCTCCACCCCCGCCTGGGCGAGCCTGCGACGGGTCAGTGCCTTGTTCTTGGCCGCCAGGCACGCCCGCCAGTCCTTGCCCGGCAGGCCGAAGTACTCCGCCGCCAGCGCGGTCTCCACCTGCAGGTGGTCGGAGTTGGAGAAGATCGCGTCCGGCCGGTGGTGGTGGGCGATCGTGTCGATCACTGCCCGTGGATCCCACACGTCGCACGCGATGGCGTCAGGGTGTTGCTCCGGCCGGTCGGTGAGGATCGTGACGTCGCAGCCCAGCGCGCGGGCCGCGGGCAGGAAACCGTCGGTCACCGAGTCGGTCGGTTTGGCAGCGGTCATGTAGAGCCGCAACGCGTGGCACCCCCGGGCTCAGGTAAGGCTAACCTAACTCGGCAGATCCTAGCGTGGTGGAGATCATGATGCGGCACGGACAGCGTAATCGCCCTGTATGAGAGTCATCTCCGCTCCTACTCGCTCGTGTTCGACGAGAAGAGCCGCGGCTACCGCGACAACCTGGTGGTCTACGCTGCCTGACACAAGGGCCCGGCGTTCACGCACCGGGCGCCCCGCGTCCTGTCACGGTCAACCGACCGTCATAAGATGGCATCGAATTCCGGGAGGAAGTGGCGCGTGGAGACGACCGCAGAAGAGCAGCTGCTGGGGCCCCTGCTCCTCGCGCGCGGCACGATCGACAGGTCGGCCCTGCTGCGTGGCGACGCCGACTGGCTCGCCAAGGCGTGGGCGGACCCGACGAGCAGGGTGCTGCTCGTCAGCGACGGCCACACCCTCGTCAGGCGCGCGGGTGACCAGGTCGAGGTGATCCTGTACACCACGCGGGAGGCGCCCGAGGGCGAGCGCTACCTGCTCGGCGTCGAGCACGGCGTCGCCTACTTCGCGGTCGCCGCGCCGCTGCCGGGGTTCGCCACGGCCGACACCAACGGCCGCGTCGTGAGCCCGCTGGGCCTGGGCGACACCCCCGAGGGCGAGCCGTTCCCCGCGGGCCTGCGCCAGGCCGGGGCGCTCCTGGGCGACCGTGACGCGGGCCTGCTCGTCTACGCGGTCGCGCTGGAGGCCTGGCACACCACGCACGAGTTCTGCCCGCGGTGCGGCAGCCGTACGAAGGTCGAGGCGGGCGGGCACATCCGCGTCTGCCCCGAGGACGGCAGCCAGCACTTCCCGAGGGTGGACCCGGCGGTCATCATGCTGGTCCGCGACGAGCACGACCGCTGCCTGCTCGCCCGCGGCCCGCAGTGGCCGGAGGGGCGGCTGTCGATCCTGGCCGGCTTCGTGGAGCCCGGGGAGTCGCTGGAGCACGCGGTCGTCCGCGAGGTGGCCGAGGAGGTCGGCATCACCGTCGTCGACCCGCGCTACCTGGGCAGCCAGCCGTGGCCCTTCCCCCGCAGCCTCATGCTGGGCTTCTTCGCCAGGGCCATCAGCACCGAGGTGGTCTGCGACGCAGACGAGATCGCCGAGGCCCGCTGGTTCTCCCGCGCCGAGCTGCTGGCCGCCCTGCAAAGTGGCGAGGTACGGCTCCCGCCGCCCGTCTCCATCGCCCGCCGCCTGATCGAGACCTGGTACGGCGACCACCTGACCGGCGACTGGTGACCTGGCCCGGCGGCCCGGGCGAGCCCGGCCGCCGCGTCACGCGGGCACGTGGTTGCGCAGGCGCAGTTCCTCGGGGAACGGCAGGAAGTAGGTCTGCTCCCTGACGTAGGAGGCGGCGGGCTCGCCGCGCGCGTGATGCCGCAGCAACGTCGCGGGGACGCTCAGCGGCACCCTGCCCGCCCGGTACGACCCGATGACCTCGACCAGATCCGCCCGCCTGGCCCGGTCCAGCTCGACCATCCCCATGCAGTGCTGCAGCACGTTGACGTTCCTGCCCACGGTGGCCCTCCTGGCCAGTGCCGCGCGGAAGGCCGCGGCGTAGGCGGCGCCCAGCTCCTGCCCTGGCCGCACGCCCGCTCCCGCCACCAGACGCCCCGCCTCCCGGTGGCGGGCCGGGTCGTGGGCCAGGATCTGCATCTTGTGCCTGGCGTGGAAGGCGACCAGGTCGGCGGGCCGCCAGTCGCCCTCCAGCAGCTCGCGCAGCCTGGCGTGGGCGAAGACGCGTTCCACGAAGCTCTCCCTGAGCAGGTCGTCGTTCAGCCGCCCCTCATCCTCGACGGGCAGCTCGGGACGGGAGTCCATCACGACGGCGGCGAAGAGACCCCGGTTGCGCTTGCCGACGGGCTTCCCGCCGCCCTCGGGGTACAGCGGGATGCCGTGGACGCCGCAGCTGGGGCTCCTGGACTTGAAGACGTACCCGTCGACGTCGAGCTCGGCGCCGCGGGCGCTGGCCAGCGCGGTCATGCGGTCGGTGAGGTCGACGCCGGTCGTCCGGGTCACCAGCCGCGGGCCGTCCGGTGAGCGCTCCAGCCTGAGCGTCTCGCGCGGGGCGCCGAGCCCGGCTTCCATCTCCGGGCAGATCCGCACCCAGTCCACGAAGGGGTCGAGGGCGCCCGACAGGAACCGGTCGCGGCTGTGCCCGCCGTTGAACCTGACGGGATCGCCCAGCAGGCAGCTCGAGACGGCGATCCTGGGCCTGACGGTCGTCATGCCGCCGCCAGGAGGGTCGAGAGGCGGTGCAGGCCGCGTGCCGTACGGGCCTTGACGGTGCCGAGCGGGACGCGCAGCCGTTCGGCGATCTCCCGCTGGCTCAGGTCGCCGTAGTAGGCCAGTTCGATGGCCTCGCGCTGCGGCGCGGGCAGTTCGGCCAGCGCCCGGCGGACCAGGTCGCGGTCGGCGAGGGAGTCGCCGTCGGCCCTGCCGTCGGACCCCTCGGGCTCGCCGACGGCCTCCAGCGAGACCGTGGGGACGCGCCGGGCGCGCAGGTGGTCGACGGCCCGCTTGTGGGCGATGCCGAGGACCCACGTCGTCAGGCTCCTGGCCGGGTCGTATCGGTGCCTGGACCGCCACACCTCGGTGAACACCACCTGGGTGACGTCGTCGATGTCCTGCGCCGGCACGAGGCGGCGCAGGTAGCAGCGGACCAGTGAGGCATGGGTTCGGTAGCACTCGGCGAGCGCCTCCATGAGAAAGCCTCCCTGCGAGATAACTTATTCAAAACTCATTCAACCTCCGCCGCGGGCGACCGTGCAACCAAGCCGAGGGAGATCAGCCGGCGGCGCCGGCGATCACCGTGATGGCCTCCTCCAGCGAGGTCACCCTGGTGACCCTGGCGGGCAGCGCCCCGCCCCACCCCGGCCCGCCGACGACGATCCCGGCGGGCGGGCGGACCGCCGGCAACCCCGCCAGCGGGGCGGGGTCACCGGTCGAGGACTGCTGCGACCAGACGAAGACCACCGAAGGACCGAGGCGGCGCATCGCGTCCCCCAGCGCGGGATACGGCGTGCGAGCGCCCAGCACCCGCGTCTCCACCCGCCGGTCGACGGTGAGCGCGGCGGCCAGCACGTAGACGGGCAGGCTGTGCTGCTCCTCCGCCGCGCAGGCCAGCAGCACCGGCCGCGCGTTCACGGGCCGGGCGGGACGCTCGACCAGCGGAGAGAGAGCGGCCAGCAGCCGGTCGGAGAACAGGTGCTCGACGTCGATGCCCGCGCCCGTCTCCGCCTGCCTGCGAGAGATCGCCGTGAAGACGGGGCGGACCAGCCGTTCCCAGGTCCACACCACCCCGTGCCGGGCCAGCGCGGTCCCGACGCCCTCGGCCACGGCCCGCCCGTCGAGCGTCTGGGCCGCCCGCGCCAGCATCGCCGCCGTGGGCACCGGCCCAGGGGCCGGAGCGCCAGGGCCCTCGGCCCGCGGCGTACCGGCCTCCGGTACGGCAGGCAGGCCGGCCACGTCGCCCGGCGTGACGGTGAGGCGGAGGGCCTGGCGGGCGGCGTCGGCGGGTGCGACGCCCTCGCGGATCAGCCGGCTCATCTCCGCCAGCCGCAGCAGGTCCCCCGCGTCGTAGCGGCGATGGCCGCCCGGACTGCGCCTGCTGGGGCCGATGCCGTACCGCAGGTTCCAGGTCCGCAGGGTGGGCGCGGGCACGCCGAGCCGCCTGGAGACGGCGCCGATGCCGTACCCAGGCTCCTCCTCGGGCAGCTCGCCCCGCTCATGCGCGCCGATCCCGACATTGTGGCGGATCGGCCGCCCCCGGTCGCAACCGCGGGGCGGCGGCCCTCGAATACCTGGGTGATGGACACCGTCATCGTGCTCTTCACCAGGGACCTCAGGGTCCGCGACCACCCGGCGCTGGCCGCCGCCTGCGCGCAGGCCCGGCGGGTGGTGCCGCTGTTCGTGCGCGACCCCGCCGTGCCCTCGGGCCGCCGCGCCGCCTTCCTGTCCGACTGCCTGTGGGACCTGCGCGACTCGCTGCGCGCCCGCGGCGGCGACCTCCACGTACGGCAGGGCGACACCGTCGCCGAAACCATGCGCCTGGCCCGCGAGACGTCCGCCACAGCCGTCTTCATGAGCGCCGACGTCAGCTCGCTCGCCCGGCGCAGGCGCGAGCGGTTCGCGAGGGAACCGATCGAGGTCAGGCACTTCCCCGGCGTGACCGTCGTGCCGCCCGGCCTGCTGCGCCCCTCAGGCGGCGGCGACCACTACCGCGTCTTCACTCCCTACTGGCGGGCCTGGTCGCAGGCGCCACGACGGCCGGCGGCCGAGACACCCCGCGCCGTCCCGACCCCCGAGGGGCTGCCGGCGGGCCCGATCCCGCGCGGCGTGCCGTACGGGGGGATCAGGGGCGGCGAGACGGCGGCGAGGGAGAGGATGCGCGCCTGGACGCGTCGCTCGCTGGACGACTACGCCGGCCTGCACGACGACCTGGCGGGCGACGGCACCTCCAGGCTCAGCCCGTACCTGCGGTTCGGCTGCCTGTCACCGCTGGAGCTGGCCGGATGCGGCAACGAGGACTTCGTCCGGCAACTGTGCTGGCGAGACTTCCACCACCAGGTGGCCTGCGCCTTCCCCGACCTGAACCGGCGCGACTACCGGCCGCGCGGCACGGCATGGCGCTCCGACAAGGACGCCGAGCAGGCCTGGCGCGAGGGCATGACAGGAGTGCCGATCGTCGACGCGGGCATGCGACAGCTGCTCGCCGAGGGCTGGATGCACAACCGCGCCCGCCTGATCACGGCCGCCTACCTCGTCAAACATTTGCGCGTCGACTGGCGGGTGGGCTACGAGCACTTCTTCGAGCTGCTCCTGGACGGCGACGTGGCCAACAACGCGGGCAACTGGCAGTGGGTCGCGGGCACCGGCAACGACACGCGACCCAACCGCACGTTCAACCCGCTGCGGCAGGCCAGGCGGTTCGACCCCGAAGGGGAGTACGTCCGCCGGTACGTGCCCGAGCTGGCCGGACTGCCCACGACGCTCGTCCACGAGCCGTGGCTGCTGACCGATGGCCGGACCGGCGCTTATCCCGCGCCTCTCACGCCGCTCTAGGAATCTCGGATGGGCCCCGCTCGGGGCGGGGCCCGCCGTACCTGCTCAGACCATCGCCGCGAGGCGGGCCTTCACCTCGTTCACCGAGGGGTTGGTGACCGCCGTCCCGTCGGGGAACACGACGGTCGCTCGCATGGATGACTTCGACATCCTGGCGTGTTGGAAGATCGACCGCGTATCCCGCCGGACTCTTCACTCGTACAACCTGGTGAAGGTACTCAAGGACGCAGGGAAGCGCGTCAAGGCCACGAACGACGACATCGACCCCATGTCCAAGACGGGAGAGCTGATTTGGTTCGTGATGTCTTGGCTCGCTGAAGGCGAGCTTGAAGCCATCGCAACCAGGAACAAGGCCAATCACGTCTACATGATTGCCACCGGACAGTGGCGTGGCGGCGTGCCACCCTTCGGCTACGAGCCCGACCCGGAGACCAAGCGGCTCAGGGTTGTCCCGAGTGAACAGGCGATCGTGGAACGGATGGTAAATGACATCCTGCCTGGGAAGGCTTCCCCGGGCGACGTGGCCGATTGGCTGAATGCCGAAGGCGTCAGACCCCGCAAGGCTGAGCGCTGGTCGGCCAATACGGTTCGCGCGCTACTCAAAAGCCCTGTCCTGATCGGCCAGTACCAGACGCGCACGGGTGAAGTGGTCCGAGATCAGGAAACGGGACTCCCTGTCCAGCGGGCCGAACCGCTCATAAGCGTTGAGGACTTCCTGAGACTCAAGGGTGTCCTTCAGGAACGAACCTCGGGTAAGACGAGCCACCGCAAGAACGTGACGCCGTTGCTGGGTGTCGCGTTCTGCGCGGAATGTCAGGCTCCGCTCTACACGACAGAGGGCTACTACAGATGCCAGACCCGAGGATGCGCATCCAAGCGCATCCGGGTCGAAAGGCTTCACGAGGAGACAGAGAAAGCCCTCCTCAACCTGTACGGGGATCAGATGATCTATCGCACCGTACGCACCCCGGGCCAGGACCATGCGGCCGACATAGCCGAGGCCGAACGGACGTTGGAGGAACTACAGGAAGACCGCGCGGCCGGTCTCTACAAGGGGGAGCGTGGAACAGCACGCTTTCGAGCCATGTACGCCAAGCTTGAGGAGAGGCTGGAGCGCCTTGAATCGCTGCCCAGTCGTCCAGCTCAGATGACTCACGAACCGACAGGAAAGACCGTTCGGCAAGAGTGGGAGTATCGGGACTGGCCGCAGCGTGGGGCGATGCTACGCGACGCGGGCCTGAGAGTCCTTTTCAAGGACACCAGCCCCGGAAGGGGGCTCAAGGACCCGCTCGTTTACCTCACGGGGACCGACCTTTCGAAGGAGGCGCAGTCACTCACAGGCAATCCGGTCCTGGTTCTTGAGCCAGCCGAACTTGGATATCTCAAGATCGGGACTGCTCACCCGGTTGGTCGAGTTCCCCCGTTGATTAGCTCTGGCCGTAACTGAGCCAGCGGATACCCAAGCCCCAACTCGCGGCACCGGTCGCGAGTCTGGGGCTTTCGTCGTTTCGCCTTGGCCCCCCTGTCTGCACAAGCTCGTGGCGGGACGTGATCTTCGACACAGCCCCCCCTTTCTCAAGTTCTGATGTGTTCTCCGTTGTCCTCAAGTGTTTTTAGGTCTTCGCTGGACACCTCCTTCGTGCCATCCATGGGGCCGTGCAGTAGTCGGAAGCGCGGACGCTGGCTAGCCTTCCTTCTACGTGACCAAGATCTCGGCCTAGCCGGATGCTCGGGCACAGCAAACAACGACAAGGGGAGAGCGGCGTGGAGGAAGTAGAGGGCGGCAAGTTCTTCGTCAGCGATCAGGAGCTAGAGGATCTGGTCATCGCGGAAGCCGACCAAGCATGATCAACCCGGCTTCGTCCTTCAGTCGCCGAAGCTCCACGCCGCGCCTTGGACGGTCTGGCTCGCCTTGCTGATTGTCGTCCGGGCTGAGCGTTCAGTTGAATAGATCAGCTCAGTCCAGGAGCGTAGACCGACTGTTGCTTCCTGGTGAACCGGTCGAGGTCCAGGCGAACGCCTGTCAGTGCCTCAACGGTTGCCAGTGCAGTCTCCCAGTCAGGGTAGGGCGTAGCGGGTGTCACCCCCGCCTCATCATCGGCCTTCATCCGCGCTCCCAGCGCCCGCAAGGCTCCCAGATGGTCATCGAGCGCGGCGGGGTCCTGGCCGAAGCACTCCAGGGAATGAGGGAACGAGTGCATGTTCACCGATGTGACGAGAACGCCGTCGGCCGCATAGAACAGCTCGTGGGCGTTGTTGACAAGCCACCAGAAGCCCCATGCCTGCGCGTTCTCGGTCAGTCGGGCCCAGATGTCTGGATCGCTGGGATAGGCGTTCTGCGCCAGCACGATCACACCATGGTCGCTATGTTCCAGGACGACGTGTTCCCCCAGCTCCAGCACCGTGCCGGGACTCGCGGCGTGGGGGTCGGCCCCCAGTCGGCGTGCGACATCGGCGACCGTTAGGGGCTCTCCGTGCCCTCGCACTACCATCCAGAACATCGCGTCGTTGATGTAGGGGTCTACTCGACCCAGATCCTGACGGAGCTGCACGTAGTAGTTGATCATTTCGGGCGTGACCGGGCTCATGCTCTCCCCTCTCGCATGGTGGAGACGACAGGGTAGCGGCCGGTTCCGACATTTCCGATCAAGCACGGTGACCATTGGCCTTGAGAGATGTTGGCCGTCTACCTGGAGAAATCCTGGCCGTGAGCCAGGATGCTCATGGCCTTGCATCAGGAGAACTTCATGTCCGTCTACACTGGCAACAGCCGTTGGCCTAGACAAGGCAAAGCCCCGGCTCTGGAACACGCCAAGCCGGGGCAGCTCTGCACTACCCCAGGGACGCTGCGGCCTCAAGTAGGCGCTTGATCTGGGCGACGGGCGGATTGGTCAGTACCGTGCGACCGTTCGGGGAATCTACAACAACCGTTGGTACGGTCTGGTTGCCGTTGTTGACGCTCATCACGAACTCCGCCGCGGCGGGGTCGCGCTCGATGTCGACCGTTTCGTAAGCGATGCCCTCGCGGGTGAGCTGGCTCTTGAGCCGCTTGCAGGGACCGCACCAGGTGGTGGTGTAGACGGTGAGCGCCATGAAGCAATCCTTCCGGGTTCAAATGAAGGCCAAAGAGCGCAACAACCTGGAGGGCGCGGGTAATCCCCGGGTCAGCTCGACAGTCGCTCCTCGATCCACTTCTGCACGCGCTCGGCGACCCCCGGCTCCCGGTACAGCGGCGCGCTGTGCGAGATGCCGGGCTCGGTGAAGACCGTCATCTTCACCCCGACCTGGCCGAGCATGTCCTTCAGCAGCAGGCTCTGCGCCGCGGGCACGAACTCGTCGTCGGAGTGCACGGTCAGCATCGGCGCGTCCTTCTTGCTGGCGTGCCACGGCACCTCCATCGAGGCCCACACGCGCGAGCACTTGCCCTTGGGCTCGCAGCCGCCCGCCAGCCTGATGGCGGCGTCGCGCAGCTTGACGCGGTTGGGGTCGGTGGAGTCGGCGCCGTCGGTGTAGGCGCGCAGCGGCGAGATCACGGGCGAGACGCCGACGACGCCCTTGAGGCCCTGGAGGGTGCCGTCGCCGTACGTGCCGACGGCGGCGGCGATGTGGCCGCCCGCGGAGAAGCCGACGACCACGTAGTTGTTGGGGTCGAAGTTCCAGCGCTCGGCGTGCCTGCGGGCGGTGGCGATGGCGTCGAAGGCGTCGGTGCGCTGCGCCGGCCAGGGCGCCTCGGTGGACAGCCGGTAGTTGAGGTTGAAGACCGTGTAGCCGAGCTCGACGTAGCTGCGGGTGATCTCGGTCATGTACTTCTTGTCGCCGCCCGACCACCAGCCGCCGTGGATGAGGAAGACCGCGGGGTGCTTGGAGTAGTCAGGCGTCCACCAGATGTCCATGGCCTGGCGCTTGCCGGGGCCGTACGAGACGGTCTCGAACGTCGTGCCGCCCAGCGCGTCGCCGTACGAGGGGGACGGATCCTTCGACGCGTGCGCCGCTCCTGGGATCAACGCGACGGCAGCGAGAACACTCGCGATCACCGCAGCTCGCACGGGCCTTCCTTTCCCCATGATTCGGTCGGGCCCCATTGTGGGGGAAATGACCTACTTTTCGCATCTCAGCGATGAAGAAACAGGTGACGGCGGCATGTTGCCAGAATGGCGCAGGCCCCCGCCACCTGCTGCGAGGATGTTTCATGTGATGACAGGCGACGACGTTCTGGCCGGGCTCGACCCTGAGCAGCGCGCCGTGGCCGAGGCCGTCCGCGGCCCGGTCTGCGTGCTCGCCGGGGCCGGCACCGGCAAGACCAGAGCGATCACCCACCGCATCGCCCACGCCGTGCACACAGGGGTGGTCGACGCGCAGGGCGTGCTCGCGGTGACCTTCACCACACGGGCGGCAGGCGAGCTGCGGCAGCGGCTGCGCCGGCTCGGCGCGCCGGGCGTGCAGGCGCGCACCTTCCACGCCGCCGCGCTGCGCCAGCTCACCTACTTCTGGCCCAAGGTGATCGGCGGATCCGCGCCGGCGGTGATCGAGTCGAAGCTGCCGCTGCTCGTCGAGGCCTCCCGGCAGATCCGCCGCGGCCGCGACCGCTCGGAGCTGCGCGACATCGCATCCGAGATCGAGTGGGCCAAGGTCACCCAGATCGGCCCTGAGGACTACGTCGCCGCCGCGGCCAAGGCCCACCGCTCACCGCCCGCCGCCGCCGACGAGATCGCCGCCCTCTACGAGGCCTACGAACGGCTGCGCCGCGAGCGTCACCTGGTCGACTTCGAGACGATCCTCGAGCTGACCGCCGCGGTGATGACCGAGCACGCCGACGTCGCCCACCAGATCCGCCAGCAGTACCGCTACTTCGTCGTCGACGAGTACCAGGACGTCAACCCGCTGCAGAAGCTCCTGCTCGACACCTGGCTCGGCGGGCGCGACGACCTGTGCGTGGTCGGCGACCCCAACCAGACGATCTACTCCTTCACCGGCGCGACCCCCCGTTACCTCACCGGGTTCGCCGTGGAGTACCCGAACGCCTCGGTGATCAAGCTCGTCCGCGACTACCGCTCCACGCCCGAGGTCGTCGGCCTGGCCAACCTCGTGATCGCCAAGGCCAGGAGCCCCCACCGCCTCGATCTCGTCGCCCAGCGCCCCCAGGGTCCCGCGCCCACGTTCACCGAGCACGACGACGAGCCCGCCGAGGCCGCCGGCATCGCCCGCGCGATCAGGAGACTGATCGACAAGGGGGTGCCGCCCAGGGAGATCGCCGTCCTGTTCCGCGTCAACGCCCAGTCCGAGGCCTACGAGGAAGCCCTCGCCAAGGCCGGCATCCCGTACCTCGTGCGCGGCGCCGACCGCTTCTTCGAGCGTCCCGAGGTACGGCGGGCGGTGGTCCTGCTGCGCGGCGCGGCCCGCTCCGCCTCAGGCGAGCCCCTGGCGCAGGAGGTTCACAGCATCCTGGGCGGCATCGGCCTCACCCCCGTCCCGCCCGGCGGCGGCAAGGCCCGCGAGGAGTGGGAGTCGCTGCGCGCCCTCGCCGACCTGGCCGAGGACATGGCCGCCGAGGGCGGCGACCTGCCCGCCCTCGTCACCGAACTCGAACGCCGCGCCACCGAACAGCACGCGCCGCCGGTCGAGGGCGTCACCCTCGCCTCCCTCCACGCGGCCAAGGGTCTGGAATGGGACGCGGTGTTCCTCGTCGGGCTGACCGACGGGATGATGCCGATCATCTACGCCGAGACACCCGAACAGATCGAGGAGGAACGCCGCCTCCTCTACGTCGGCATCACCCGCGCCCGCGAGCACCTCGGCCTGTCCTGGGCCCTGGCCCGGGCACCCGGCGGGCGCAAGGGCCGCCGCCCCTCCCGTTTCCTCGACGGCCTCACCGGGCGGCCTCCTCGCTCCTCCTCATCCCCCGGTACGGCTACCGCCGGGCCCCGGCGCTCGGTCGCCGCGCCGGTCAACTGCCGGGTGTGCGGCAAGACGCTGGTGGCCGCGGCCGAGCAGAAGCTGGGCCGGTGCGCGACCTGCCCATCCGACTACGACGAGGCGCTGCTGGAGGCGCTGAAGGCGTGGCGCACGGCGACGGCCAAGGAAGGGAAGGTGCCGCCGTACGTGGTGTTCACCGACGTCACCCTGCAGGCCATCGCTGAACGGGCGCCGCGCAGCGAGCAGGAACTGCTGTCGATCGCGGGGATCGGGAAGGTCAAACTCGACCGGTACGGCGCCGCCGTCCTCGACATCTGCCGCACCCACACCTGACCCCGCCTGACCTCATCGCCCGGACGGTCCCGTGACCTTCCCCACACAAGACGGTCAGCGGCTCGCCCGCAGGAGGCCGCTCACCCGCCGAGAGCCACGCACCTCCGCCCTTGGTACGCCCACAGGGCCGAACCTGCACCGCAGGAGGTGACTGGCCCCTCCCTCCCTCCGGGAGACCGGTCACGCACGTCCACAGACCCGCGTCTCGACGTCGGGACGGCACGCTCACCACACCCTTCACCACGGAACGGCTCACCTCGGGGGAACGGCTCGCCACGGGGGAACGGCTCACCACGGGGGGAAGGGCCAGTTCCGCCTTGAGGAAGACCAGCCACCCACCGGCAGGCCCGCCTCCCAGGCTTCCTGCGCCGCGTGCAGCCTCCCGGGAAGACCTCCGCCGCAGGAGGCGGCCGGTGGGAGGTCACCCGGGCCCTGGGTGGCGCGTGCCGATGGCCTCCTGGGGGAGAGGTTCGCCGCAGGAGGCGGTCGGTTCCGTGGTTGAGGTCACTCGGGCCTTCAGGGGTGGACGGCCTCCTGGGGAGACCTTCGCCACAGGAGAAGGCCGGTCCCGCGCCTCCAAGGCGCCGTCCGGTCGCGAAGGCCGGTTCCAGGCATGGGGTTGGGATGAGGGATGCCCCGGGGCACTGCCACGGCACCGGTCCCGTCACACTAGGTTGGGATGGCTTCAGCCATAGGAGGGACCCATCGTGAACGAAGCGCTCAAGGAGTTGCTCGACCTGCTCGACCTGGAGCAGATCGAGCTCGACATCTTCCGCGGGCGGAGCCCCGAAGAGCGCATCCAACGGGTCTTCGGCGGCCAGGTCGCGGCGCAGGCGCTCGTCGCCGCGGGCCGTACCGTCCCCAAGGACCGCGACGTGCACTCCCTGCACGCCTACTTCATCCGCCCCGGCGACCCGTCGATCCCGATCGTCTACAACGTCGAGCGGGTCAGGGACGGCAGGTCCTTCACTACCCGCCGGGTCGTCGCCGTCCAGCACGGCAAGGCGATCTTCACGATGTCCGCCTCGTTCCACATCCACGAGGAGGGCGTCCACCACCAGGCCGCGGTGATGCCGCAGGTCCAGGCGCCCGAGATGTTGCCGACGTTCCAGTCGCGCATGCTGGAGCTCGTGGGCGACGACTCGCAGTGGAAGGAGTGGCTGGCCCGCCCCCGGCCGGTCGACGCCCGCTACGTCTCGCCGCTGACCTGGGAGGCCTACAAGGATCCGTCGCTGCGCAGCGCCGAGAACAACGTGTGGTTCCGCTACGACGCCGACCTTCCTGACGACCCGCTGCTGCACGTCGTCCTGGCCGCGTACGCCTCGGACTTCACGCTCGTCGACACCGTCCTCCTGGCTCACGGACTCGCCTGGGGTGCCTCGAACGTCAGCGGCGCCTCGCTCGACCACGCCATGTGGTTCCACCGTCCCTTCAGGGCCGACGAGTGGCTGCTCTACGCTCAGGAGTCCCCATGGTCCGGAGGGGCGCGCGGCCTGGCGAGGGGTCAGATGTTCACCTCGTCGGGAGACCTGGCGGTGTCGGTGGTTCAGGAGTGCATGATTCGCGTGGCAGACTCGTAACACCGCAGGTAGAAAATGTGTTGCCCCTTCCCGGCTTTCCGGTTTAGGGTCATGGTCAAGCGAGTCGGACGGTCCTGTCCGACGATCACAGATGGAGGTGAGCCCGGTGAGGAACATGACTGAAATGTCGGCCACGCAGTGGCTCGCTTCCGCATGCCGTGACTCGGTCAGGCTCGCCAGTGGCCTGGCCAAGGTCCGACGGGACAAGTCTGCCCGTAGCCAGCTCGTGTTCCACGCAGGCTACGGCGCAGCCGTTGCCCAGGGCGCCCCCGCCTACGTCGCGGGCGCCGACGTGCCGACCCCTCAGATCACCAAGGGTGGACTGCGCGGTCCGCAACCCTGGAGGGATGACCCGGTCATAACCTGACCGGCAGTCAAGCCTCCAGGCCGCGGATCCGCAGACAGGATCCGCGGCCTTCTTGTTTGTCCGTGATCCCCCGACCCACGAGGTACCAGACCAAGAACAACCGAAGGAGACAGCAGATGGGGGCCCAGACGATCATGGACCTGATCGACGAAGCCAAGATCCCCTGTCGTACCGACCCCGACCTGTGGTTCGCCGAGTCGCCCGAAGACGTCGAGTTCGCGAAGACGCTCTGCGGCGGCTGCCCCATCCAGAAGGCCTGCCTGGCCCGCGCGCTCGAGCGCGAGGAGCCGTGGGGCGTCTGGGGCGGCGAGCTCATCCTCCGGGGAACGATCGTTCCCCGTAAGCGGCCTCGCGGGCGTCCGCGCAAGCACCCGGTCGCTGCCTGAAACCTCACATTCACCGCACCACAGAAAGCCGAGACATCCGATGAGCATCGTCCCTGGTAGGAGCTTTGAAATGCCGTATATCTATCAAGAACTGGTCAATGACCGAATACAAACCCTCCACAAGGAGGCCGAGGAGTACCGGATGGTGTCCCGCTTCAAGCGCGTCCAGCGCGCGCGGCGTGACCTGCAGCGGGCCAACGACCGGCTGCGCAAGGCTCTCATCGCCCAGGGGTAGGTCGTGAGATCCTGCCGCCGGCGGAGGATCTCACGGTCTGACCTCACGTGAAAGGCCGGGTGCACACGATGCACCCGGCCTTTCGGCTGTCCCGGGCCCTCACCCATCGGACCTCCGGGCATTGACCTCCACCCGACCCCTCCTGCAAAGCGGCCAGCCGGCGCCACGCCACGAGATGGCCTCATGGCGGATCAAGAGCTGTCAGTGGTCGCTCGGCCAGGGTGGGTCGAGAGCGACCGGCGGTCCTGCGCTGATTTCGGGCGGCTGGTGGGCACGGCTGAGAGGTCCGCCGCAGAAGGGGTCAGTGGTTCCTCGTGCGAGGTCTCGACGGCCGGGTCGGCCGAGGGCCGCCGGTCCTGGGGTGACCCCAGGCGGTCGACGGGGTCGGCTGATGGCCTCGGGCGCGGGTCAACCCAGTGAACGGCCGAACTCCCACGGATGGGGCGAATGACCGCCTGGAGCGCGGTGACCGTCGGTGAGACCGGTCCTCGCGTGGATGGGTCGGTGAGATCGGTCGTCGCGTGGATGGGTCGGTGAGATCGGTCGTCGCGTGGATGGGTCGGTGAGATCGGTCGTCGCGTGGATGGGTCGGTGAGATCGGTCGTCGCGTGGATGGGTCGGTGAGATCGGTCGTCGC
>NZ_JBSGDV010000007.1:323173-343451 GCF_053602555.1 Nonomuraea sp. NPDC004354
CGTCGCGTGGATGGAGCGGGAGGACGGCCCGGGGATGGATCCTTGCGGGCGGCCGATGCCCGGCGGGTGGGGTGTTGACGGCCGGAGGAGCGGGCCGCCCGTGAGGGAGTGATCCCTGTTGGATGGGGCCGGCGAGGGGTGGGAGGAGCTGACGGTCCTGGTGCGGGTGAACCCTGGTGCGGGCCGCCCCCCGCGCGGGCAGGGGTGAGTCGGGAGACCCAAGTACGGGTGCGGTGAAGCCCGGCAGGCCAGTACGGCGGGCAGGTGTCAGCTGACGGCCTCGTCGGCGAAGCCCGGGACCCACCTGATGACCTCGTCTCGAAAGCGGGCCGTCGTGCCGAGCTGGCACAGCACCCCCACCCCCGCCGCGTGCACCCGGTGGATCAACACGTACGAGACCGGCAGGTTGAGCTGCCTGATCACGTTCGTCGGGCGCAGGTCGGTGGCGCTGGCCGCCTGCGCCTGCAGCCACTCCCTGCTGAACGTGAACTCCTCGACCGCTGTCGGCTCCACGTAGGGGGCCAGGAAGCCGCGCAGCGCCTCGACGTCGATCTCGATGTGCTCCTGGATGAAGCCCTCGTCACGCAGCCCGGTGACCACCGCGTCCATGTCGCCCTGGTTGAAGATGCGGGTCAGCTGCCCGAACACCGTGGGGTAGCCGTCAGGCATCCGGTTGACCGCGCCGAAGTCGAGGACGCCGAGCCTGCCGTCCGGCAGCATGCGGAAGTTGCCGGGGTGCGGGTCGGCGTGGAGCATGGCGACGCGGGCGGGGGAGCAGAACAGGAACCGCACGAACAGCAGTCCCGCCTTGTCGCGCTCCTCCTTGGTGCCGTCGGCGATGATGCGTGACAGCGGCGTGCCGTCCATCCACTCGGTGACCAGCACCTGTTCGTTGGCCGCCACGACGTCGGGCACGTAGAAGTCGGAGTCGTCGGCGAACGCCTGCGCGAAGGCGTGCTGCGCCTCGGCCTCGCGCAGGTAGTCGAGCTCCTCGGCGATGCGCTCGCGCAGCTCGGCCAGGACGGCCTTGATGTCGAGCCCGGGCAGCAGCGCCCCGAACAGCTTGCCGAGGCGGGCCATCTGGGCGAAGTCGCCGAGCAGCGCCTTGCCCGCGCCGGGATACTGGATCTTGACGGCGACCGTCCTGCCGTCGTGCCAGACCGCCTTGTGGACCTGCCCGATCGAGGCGGCGGCGGTCGGCCGGTCGTCGAAGGACCGGAAGTGGTCGCGCCAGTCGTCGCCCAGCTGCTCGGTCAGCACCTGGTGGACGGTGGCGGCGGGCAGCGGGGGAGCGGAGTCCTGCAGCTTGGTGAGGGTCGCGCGGTAGGGGCCGACGATCTCGGGCGGCAGCGCCGCCTCGAAGATGGACAGCGCCTGGCCGAGCTTCATCGCCCCGCCCTTGAGCTCCCCCAGCACCTTGAAGATCTGCTCGGCGGTGCGCTGCTGGATCTCCTGGGCGACCAGCTCGGCGGGCCGTCCGCCGATCCGCTTGCCGAGGCCCATGACGGTACGGCCGGCGAACCCGAGCGGAAGGGTCGCCAGCTTGGCGGAGCGCGCTACGGCGCGGCGCGGAAGATCACTCACCATGACGCGCGACGTCCCTGTTGGGACGGCGCTTCCCCCCTTCGTGGTCCCGGCCTGATGGGGCGCCAGGCCTTGCGTGTGGCCCGTCAATGGCAAGAGCCCGGCTCGACCATTGTTAGCGCACCTAGGTCGTTTCGCCAGCAACGACATTGTGGATGCACTGTCCAGGATCGGCGCTTCCACCGCCAATCAGGCAAAACATCCATTGTGCCGTTTGTCACAGCGCTGCTCCGGCCGTCGATGTGAGCAAGCGCATGGCCGGTCGCCGCTGCCGCGACCAGCGAGGACAGTGCGGAACCGCAGGCGATCTCACCGGCGGGGAATCCGCCGAGCCGGGCGGTGACGATCGGCCACGCAGGGTCACGGTCGCGCCGCGCGAGGTCCAGGCAGTGCAGGCACGAGGTCTCGCCCGGCAGTACCAAAGGACCGACGGAGCCGTGACCCTCGAAGGCGGCCGCGAGCAGGTGCGGGATCCTCATGGCGACCAGTTCGGACACCAGCACCGCGTCGAGTGGCCCGACGGGCGCCAGCACGACGAGATCCGGCCGCTGCGAGCCGTCGGACAGGTGCGGCCCGCCCGCGCGGGCATCCACCGAGGACTCCACCTCGCACACCCCCACACCCGCCGACGACTCCGCCCCACGCGCCCCCACACCCGCCGACGACTCCGCCCCACGCGCCCTCGCACCGGCCGAGGACTCCGCCTCATGCGCCCTCGCACCGGCCGACAACCCCTGCCCACACGCGCACACTGCGGTCCGACG
Organism: Nonomuraea sp. NPDC004354; assembly: GCF_053602555.1. Taxonomy (NCBI): domain Bacteria; kingdom Bacillati; phylum Actinomycetota; class Actinomycetes; order Streptosporangiales; family Streptosporangiaceae; genus Nonomuraea; species Nonomuraea sp. NPDC004354. The sequence goes on from NZ_JBSGDV010000007.1 coordinate 325,522, forward strand.
TGCCCCCGCCTGCACCGGGGATTCCGGGCCGCGCCTCCCCGACTCACCCGCCCTCGGGCCGCGTCCGGAAGAGGCCCCCGGCGCTCCCGTGCCGCGCCCCTCCGTGCCGCGCGCCCCCACATCCGAAGCCATCGCTCCGGCATCCGAAGCGATCACTCCCGAAGCGCAGCCGCAGTCGACGGGAGCCACCGCAGGCACGGGGACACAGGCACGCCCGGCGGTGATCCGCCTGGCCACGGCGACCGCGCCCGCCTCCCGCGGCATCCCCAGCTCCGTCCAGCCGAGCCCGCCCGGCACCAGATCCTCCGGCCGGGCCGGCTCCGGGTCGATCACGCGCAGCTGCCCCACCCCCGAGGCCGCCAGCAGCGCGACGATCTGCGCCCCCACCCGCCCCGCGCCGTAGACCCGCACGCGTGCCTCACGCCGCCGCCGCATCGTCGCCAGCGCGCCGCCGGGCGTCGTGGCGGCCACGTCCAGCGCGTCGAGGTCGGGCCGCAGCCGGTCGCGCTCGGCGAGCGTGAGCCGCGCCAGCGGCGACGGCCGCACAGCCGCGTCGTCGAGCACCCCTCTGGCCGTGAGCGTGTCGAGCAGCGACCGGGCGCCCTCCTGCGACAGCCCCGCCGTGGCCGCCTCCCGCAGCACCTGTTCGATCTCCCTCGTCCCGTCGAGCCGGTCGAGCCACCGCTTCACCGACGGCGCGAGATCGCTCACCAGGACGGCGCTGCGCGGATGCACGCCGAACTGGAGGGTGCGCTCGTCGCGGAGGATCCGGCGCAGGACGGGTTTCACACGTGGCCTCATGGCGCGCAAGATTCCCACCGGGGAGCATGATCGTGGAGGGGTTTCCCGCGGCCTGTGGATAACCGGCGCCGGGCCCGCGGACGGCTGTGGATACTCTCTCCCAATGAACGAGCTCTTGATCGACCGGCACGACGACGGCGTCGTCCTGCTCACCCTCAATCGCCCCGACCGCCGCAACTCCATGACCGACGGCATGACCGCCGCATGGGCCGAGACGGTCGCCGCGCTCGCCGCCGACAGGGACGCCCGCTGCGTGGTGGTCACCGGCGAGGGCAGCGCCTTCTCCTCGGGCGGCGACCTGTCATGGCTGGCCGAGCGGGGCGACGAGACGGTTCCCGCGCTCCGCGACCGGATGCTCGCCTTCTACCGCACCTGGCTGTCGATCGCCCAGCTGGAGATCCCCACGATCGCCGCGGTCAACGGCCCAGCCGTCGGCGCGGGCCTGTGCGTGGCGCTGGCGTGCGATCTCGTCTACGCCGCCGACGACGCCAAGCTCCTGGCCCCGTTCACCACGCTCGGCCTGCACCCCGGCATGGCCGCCACCTATCTGCTGCCGAGCAGAGGAGGGCTCAACCTCGCGCGGGAACTCCTGCTGACCGGCAGGACCATCAGCGGCGCGGAGGCCGCGCGCGAAGGGCTCATCAACCGCGCGTTCCCGAAGGCGGATCTTCTCCGGGAAACTCTCGAGATCGCGAGAAGCGTCGCGGCGAACGCTCCGATCGCGACGCGGCTGACCAAAATCGCCCTCAAGACCGCACACAATGACCTCGATGAAGCGCTCAAATGGGAGGCGCTGGCCCAGCCGGTCACGATGACCTCGAACGACATGCTTGAAGGCCTCGCCGCGCATCGGGAAAGGCGGGTGCCCAAATTCACCGGCTCTTAATCATGCTGACCAGCGAAAACAGCGGCTCACCCCCTGTGGAATTTCGCCATCGTCGGCTAACGTGCATATGTGTCCCCCGAGAGAGTCGAGGTCCGTCGAAGTTCTCGTCGCCGGCGTACGGTCTCCGCGTACCGCGACGGCGACAAGACGATCGTGCTCCTGCCCGCGTGGCTGAGCGGCGAGGACGCGGACGAATGGGTGAGCCGGATGCTCGATCGGCTGGCGGCCAAGGAGCAACGGCGACGTCCGACGGACGAAGGACTGCTCGAGAAGGCCGTCGAGCTGTCGGCGAGGTACCTCGACGGCAAGGCGCAGCCGGTGAGCGTCCGCTGGGTCGACAACCAGCAGCACAGGTGGGGCTCGTGCACCCCCGACAGCGGCACGATCAGGATCTCGACCCGGCTCAGGGGGCTGCCCGAGTGGGTCATCAACTACGTCATCATCCACGAACTCGTGCACCTGCTGGTGCCGAGCCACGGGCCCGATTTCTGGGCACTGGTCGAACAGTATCCCAAGGCTGAGCGGGCGCGCGGTTTCCTCGAAGGTTTCTCCGCCGCCGCCAGCACCACACCGGAGGAGTGTTGACCCGAGTCGTCGCCGTTCTGGTACGGCAAAGCATGGCGAATGCCGCGCCCGGCGATCCTCGCGAGTTCCTGGAAGCCATAGTCGAGGACACCTACGAGATCGTCGCGGGCCTCGAACTCGTCACACCGGTCCTCGTCACGAGCGTTCCCGCTTTGGATCATCTTTTGTGGCCCGGCACGGACATTATCCAGATAAATGAGGACACGCCGCTGAAGGACATCTTCAAGGCGATAAATGCTGATCAAGCGGCGATTGTGAGTGGAGACGCCCCCGATCTCCCGCCCCTGCTCATCGGAAAGCTGTTCCGCGAACTCGGCCGGGCCGCGCTGACCGTCTGCCCCGCCGAGCAGGGCGGCGCCGTCGCCGTAGCGGCCACTCTTCCCTTCCCCGGCTGGGCCGACCCCGACCTCGACGCCGACGACCCGGTGAAGCAGCTGCGCGCCCAGGCCCCCGGCCGCCGCATGGTCGCCACCACCCCCGGCTGGCACCGCCTGCGCACCAGAGCGGACCTCGACCGCCTCGACCCCGGCCTGGAGGGCTGGGACAACACCAGGGCACTCACGGCACGGTGAGACCGGCGAAGACCGCCCGGTGATCGGTGCCCGGCATGGTGTGCACGCTGACCTCGCGCACGCCCGCCCGCGAGTCGACGAGCACGTGGTCGATCGTGATGACCGGCGGGATCCGCTTGTTGGCCGGCCACGTCGGCACCAGACCCCGGCCGACCTCGTCGGCCGCGTCCTTGTAGCCCCGGCCGAGCAGCTCGCGCATCGCCGCGTGGTCGAGACTGGCGTTGAAGTCGCCCGCCAGCACCCGCACCACGTCGCCCGAGGCGGCGGGCAGTGCCCGCAGTGCAGCGTTCCAATCCCGGACCTGCGGGCCGAGCGGCGGAACGGGATGCACGGCCATCAGCTGGACGGGCTTGCCGCCGGGCAAGGCCAGCACGGCCAGCGGCATGTTGTTGCCGATCGGCGGAGCCTGGTCCCACACCTGCGTCAGCGGGTACTTCGCGTAGAGGCCGCTGCCGCCCGGGCCGTACTCGGCCTCCAGCACCCGGTACGGCATCACGTCCTTCAACCCCGCCGCGTCGAGCCGCTCGACCGCGTCGGGCGTGAGCTCCTGCGTGGACAGGACGTCGGGGTTCAGCCGCCGCACCAGCTCGACCACCGGTGCCGCCTCCGCCTCGCCGAACAACAGGTTCAGGGTGAGCACCCTGAGCGGCCTGCCCGCGGTGGCGTCCGCCGTACCGAGTGCCCTGGGCAGCACGCTGAGGCCCAGGGCGGCCGTCGTGACCAGGGCGACCGCGCAGGCCGCGCGGTTGCGGGAGGCCAGCGCGAGCAGGAGCGGGACCACGGAACCCGCGGCCGCGTACGGCGTGGCCGTCATGAGCTGCGTGGTGATCGAGCCTTGTTCGAGCCCGCCGACCCGGGCAGCCGCCCACAGGAGGAAGGGGATGACCGCGATCCACGCGAGTGTCCTGAACGGGAAGGCGCGACGCGCGGGCGTCACGATCGAGCCGCCGACCATGTCCACATAACCCCCTGTGTGAGGGGACTCTAACCGAGGGGGCGTGAAGTCGCCGTGAGAACGTCGCGGCCCCGCCTGGCCAGCAGCCTCGTGGCCTCGTCGGACAGCTCGGGGATGTCGTCCACGGGGAACCACCGCAGGTCGAGCGACTCGTCGCTCATCACCGCCTCGGCTCCCTCGGGGGCGACGGCCGCGTACTCCACGTCGAGGTGCCAGCTGTGCGGCGGGTGGCACCACACCTTGTGCCGGTCGAGCGCGAGCGGCCCGGGCAGCAACCGGAGGCCCGCGATCCCCGACTCCTCCGTGGCCTCGCGCAGCGCGACCCCGGCCAGCGAGCCGTCGTAGGACTCGCAGTGGCCGCCCATCGGCAGCCACATGCCCGCCTTCGGGTGCAGCGTGAGCAGCACGTGGGCGCCGTCGTGCGACAGCACGGCGGTGGTGCCCGTCAGGTGCCCGGGCGCGCAGCCGCGGGTCATGGCGTCGGGATGCCGCCGCAGGTGTTCGAGGAACTCGCGCCTGAGCTCCTCCTCGGCTTCCGTGGGGGCCTTCCAGCCCGTGAGTACGGCTACCGCGTCGCGGTGGAGGGTCAAGCGTCGCCGTCCTCGAGCTTGGAGATGTCCCAGGCCGCCTCGCCCTTCACGAAGGTGTCGGGAGCGTCGAGGTCGTCGGCCGTCGGCATGAGGTCGGGGTGCGCCCAGATCGCGTCGCGCCCGTCGATCCCCCGGTCGGCGACCACCGCCTGCCACAGCGCTGCGGCCTCGCGCAGCCGCCTGGGCCGCAGCTCCAGGCCGACGAGCGTGCCGAACGTCGTCTCGGCGGGCCCGCCCGTCGCGCGGCGCCGCCGTACCGTCTCGGCCAGCGCGCCCGCGGACGGCAGCTTGCCCTCGGCGGCGGCGTCGACCACGGTCGCGACCCAGCCCTCGACCAGCGCCAGCATGGTCTCCAGCCGCGCCACGGCGGCCTTCTGCCGTTCGGTCTCCTCGGGCTTGAGCAGCGCGCCGCCGCTCAGCGCCTCCTGGAGGGCCTGCGGGTTGCTGATGTCGAGGCCGCGGATCTGCTCCTCCAGGGCGGAGGTGTCGAGCGTGATGCCTCTGGCGTACTCCTCGACCGCGCCGAGCAGGTGCGCGCGCAGCCACGGCACGTGCTGGAACAGCCGGTGGTGGGCGGCCTCGCGCAGCGCCAGGTAGAGCCTGATCTCGTCGGAGGGCAGCTCCAGGCCGCTGCTGAAGGCGGCGATGCCGCCGGGCAGCAGCGCGGCGGTGTCGGACAGCGGCAGGCCGATGTCGGTCGTGCCGATCACCTCGCGGGCCAGCGAGCCGATGGCCTGGCCGATCTGCTGGCCGACCATCATGCCGCCCATCTGCTTCATCATGCCCATGAGCGGGCCGAGCTGGGCGGCCATCTGCTGGGCCTCCGGCGGCAGGTCGGCGCCGCCGATCGTGCCGCCCATGGTCTCGACCATGCGCTCGGCGATCGGCTCGCACAGCTTGCGCCAGACGGGGATCGTGTTCTCGATCCACTCCGAACGGCTCCACGCCTGCGGGTTGGCCACCCCGCTGGGCAGCGCGGTGGCCTCGTTCAGCCACAGGTCGGCGAGCTGGAGAGCGTCGACGATCTGGCGGCGTTCACCCTCCATCACGCTCGGATCGCCGTCCGCGACCACCGCGTGGCGGGCGATGTTCTTGGCCATGTCCCAGTTGACAGGGCCTGAGCCCTGCGGCGCCGAGAGCATGTCGGCGAACTGGCGCATCGCCTGAGCCATCTGCTCAGGGTTGCCGAACATGGCGAACGGGTTGTCGTTGGGGTCGTTTTCGCGACCTGGCAGGTCAGTCACCGCGTTACCTCGTGCAGGATGGAGGAGTCCACAACCGCCACGTTAGTCGTCCTGCGGCGGATCAGTGCAAAGTGAGGACCTGGTGCCTACCTCGAAACGCCCGCGCCAACCAGTCGTCGCCGTCACCGGCGCGTCCTCAGGCATCGGCCGCGAGCTCGTCGCGAAGCTCGCCACCAACGCGGATTTCCGCAGGGTGGTGGCCATCGACGAGGAGCGCGGCGACGTCCAGGACGTCACCTGGCGGGTGATCGACGTGCGAGATCCGCTCTTGGCGAACCGGATCTCCGACATCGACGTGCTGGTTCACCTGGCCGGTGACTACGGGCTCGACTCCGATCCCGCCGAGCGGCGCGCCTACAACCTGCGCGCCGCCCAGACGGTGCTGACCGCCAGCGCGGCCGCGCGCGTGCGCCGTGTGGTGCTGGTCACCAGCGCCATGGTCTACGGCGCGGCGCCCGACAACGAGGTGCCGCTGGCCGAAGACGCCGCGGTCGCCGCCGAGCCCGACACCGGCGTGGTCGGCGACCACCTCGAGATCGAGGCGCTGGTGCGCAGGGCCTCGCGCAGCCATCCGGGGCTCGAGGTGACCGTGCTGCGCCCCGCCGCGATCGTCGGGCCCGGCATCGACACCGTCATCACCAGGCACTTCGAGTCGCCCCGGCTGCTCAAGGTCAAGGGCTGCTCGCCGCGCTGGCAGTTCTGCCACGTCGACGACCTGGTCTCGGCCCTGGAACTGGCCGCCAGGGGCCTGGTCACCGGCGTGGTCGCCGTCGGCTCCGAGGGCTGGCTGGAGCACGAGAAGGTCGAGGAGCTGTCCGGCATCCGCGGCTTCGAGCTGCCCGCCGGCATCACCTTCGGTACGGCGCAGCGCCTGCACCGCCTCGGCATCACCCCGGCCCCCGCGACGGACCTCCACTACGTCGTCTACCCCTGGGTGGTCGACTGCGCGAGCCTGCGCCAGGCGGGCTGGAAGCCCGCGTGGACCAACGAGGCCGCGCTGGAGCAGCTGCTGGAGCTGCGCGAGAACAGGACCACCGTGGTCGGCAGGCGACTGCCGGTCAAGGAGGCCACGCTCACCGCGGCCGGCGCCACCGTCGCGGTGATCGGCACCGCGGCCATCGTCAGGCAGGTGCGAAAGAAGCGTAGGCTCTGAGCGTGATTCGGTTGCTGGACATTCGCGACACCCCGCTGTCGGTCGAGGAGGTGTTCACCGCCGTGGGCTCCCACGCCGCCGGCGGCACCGCGCTGTTCGTCGGCACCGTCCGCGAGCAGGACCACGGCAAGGCGGTGACGCGGCTGTCGTACTCCGCCCACCCCGGCGCGGTCGACGAGCTGAGGCGCGTGGCCGAGAAGGTGGCCGCCGACTTCCCCGTGACGGCGCTCGCGGCCGTCCACCGGGTCGGCGACCTGGAACTGGGCGACATCGCGGTGATCGTCGCGGTGGCGTGCCCGCACCGGGCGGAGGCGTTCGCGGCGTCCCGCAGGCTGATCGACGACCTGAAGGCCGAGGTGCCCATCTGGAAACACCAGGTGTTCGCCGACGGGTCGGCCGAGTGGGTCGGCGCCTGCGAATAAGCTCATGGCCATGTCACGACGCGCACTCACCCTGCTGGTGGCCGGTTTCCTGGTGCTCGCACTCGGCATCTCCGGCGCCTGGGTGACGGTGCCGTACGTCGTGCTGAGCCCGGGGCCCACCGAGAACACGATCGGCTCCGTCGACAACAAGCCGGTCATCACGATCAGCGACCGGCAGACCTACCCGACGAGCGGCACGCTGAGCCTCGTCACGGTCTCCTACCAGGGTGGTCCCCAGGCCAGACCCGACCTGCTGACCGCGCTGCGCGGCTGGGTCGACCCCACCGCCGCCGTCGTTCCCGAGGAGTCGATCTTCCCGCGCGAGCAGACGGCCGAGGAGGTCGAGCAGGAGAACACCGCGGAGATGACCAACTCGCAGGACAACGCGACCGCCGCGGCCCTGACCGAGTTGAAGATCGACTATTCCATGGTGCCCACCGTCCTGTCGGTGGAGAAGACCGCGCCGGCGGCGGGCAGGCTCAAGCCGTCCGACGAGATCCGCACCGTCGACGGCAAGCCGGTCACCGCGGTCGACCAGGTCGCCGCGGCCGTCAAGGCGCACAAGCCGGGCGACGAGATCGTCTTCGGCGTCGTCAGGGACGGCAAGCCGCAGGACGTCACCGTCACCTCCGTCGCCGGTAAGCAGGGCACCGCGATGGTCGGCATCGTCATGCAGGCCAAGTACAAGTTCCCGTTCAAGGTGAGCATCAGCGTCGGCGACGTCGGCGGGCCGAGCGCCGGCATGATGTTCGCCCTCGGCATCATCGACAAGCTCACCCCTGGCGAGCTGACCGGCGGCAAGTCGATCGCCGGCACCGGCACCATCACCCCCGACGGCAAGGTCGGCGGCATCGGCGGCATCGCGCAGAAGATGGTCGGCGCCAAGAACTCCGGCGCGACGGTCTTCCTCACCCCGGCCGACAACTGCGCCGAGGCCGTCAAGGCGGCCCCCGACGGGCTGCGGCTGGTGAAGGCGGAGACGCTCCACGGCGCGATGCAGGCGCTCGACGCGATCAGGTCGGGCAAGGGCGAGGTGCCTTCCTGCTCCGCGGGGTGAACTTTCCCGGGTCCTCGAGCGTTAGCCGTACGGCATCCTTCGTCAGCTCTCCCGAGCCGGTGTAGGTTGCCAATCACGGACCGTTTGTTCATCACGACGAGGGGTTGGCCTTGGCATTCCGGACCCCAGGACCCGGTCGGGGGATGCGTTTGCCCCGCCGACCGCGACTGCTTCTTCCCGTCGCGATCGCGTTGGTGGCGATCGTGGCGTTCTTCTTCCTGTTCTCGGGCATCTACACCGACTACCTCTGGTTCGACTCCGTCAAGGCCACCTCCGTGTTCTCGGGTGTGCTGCTGACCGAGATCGGGCTGTTCGTGGTGGGCGCGCTGCTGATGGCAGGCATCGTCGGCGGCAACATGCTGCTGGCCTTCAGGATGCGTCCGATGTTCGGTCCCGCCATGTTCGGCGGGGGCAGCGGCGCTGACCGCTACCGGCTGGCGCTCGACCCCCACCGCAAGCTGATCTTCATCATCGGCATGGCCGTGCTCGCGCTGTTCGCGGGCTCGTCGTTCGCCGGGCAGTGGAAGACGTGGCTCCAGTACGCCAACGGCACCCGGTTCGGCAAGACGGACGCGCTGTTCAACCTGGACATCTCCTTCTTCACCTTCGACTACCCGTTCATCAGGATGGTGCTGAACTTCCTGTTCACCGCGGTGATCATCGCGATCATCATGGCGGCGATCACGCACTACCTGTACGGCGGGTTCCGGCTGCAGTCGCCCGGCGTCCACGCCTCCCGCGCCGCCCGCGTGCACCTGTCGGTGCTGCTGGGCGTCTTCGTGCTGCTGAAGGCGGTCGCCTACTGGGTCGACCGCTACGGCCTGGTCTTCTCCGACCGGGGTTTCGTCAACGGCGCCTCCTACACCGACGTCAGCGCCGTCCTGCCGGCCAAGACGATCCTCGCGATCATCGCGCTGATCTGCGCCGCGCTGTTCTTCGCCGGCGTCGTACGGCCCGGCGGCATGCTGCCCGGCGTCTCCTTCGGCCTGCTGGTCCTGTCGGCCATCCTGATCGGCGGCGTCTACCCGGCGCTGGTCGAGCAGTTCCAGGTCAAGCCCAACCAGCAGCAGCGTGAGGCGACCTACATCGGCCGGAACATCGCGGCCACCCGCGACGCCTACGGCGTGGCGGGCAGCGAGGTCATCCCCTACTCCGCGCAGTCCGACCCCAGCAAGGTGACCGCCGACGGCGACGTCTCCGTGTCGGGCGTCCGGCTGCTCGACCCCAACCTGGTCGCCAAGACCTACCAGCAGAAGCAGCGCATCCGCGGCTTCTACGACTTCCCCACCCAGCTCGACGTCGACCGCTACAAGGGCGTCGGGCCCGTGCCCCGCGACCACGTCGTCGCGGTGCGCGAGCTGACGGGCCCGCCCGCCCAGCAGAACAACTGGATCAACAAGCATCTCGTCTACACCCACGGCTACGGCTTCGTCGCCGCCCCTGGCAACGAGGTCGACTCCGAGGGCCTGCCCAACTTCGACGCCAAGGACATGCCGGTCATCGGCTCGCTCGGCGAGACCCTCAAGGAGCCGCGCGTCTACTTCGGTGAGCAGATGGACACCGAGTACGTCATCGCGGGCGGCCCCAAGGGCGAGGCGGGCCAGGGCCAGGAGCTCGACTTCCCCGAGAGCGGCGGCACCGGCCAGGCCAACACCACCTACACGGGCCAGGGCGGCGTGCCGGTCGGCTCGTTCTTCAACCGCCTGGTCTACGCGGCCAAGTACGGCGAGAAGAACATCCTGCTGTCGAGCGACATCAACGACAACTCCAAGATCCTCTACGAGCGCAACCCGCGTGACCGCGTCGCCAAGGTGGCGCCGTTCCTGACGCTGGACGGCAACCCCTACCCGGCGATCGTCGACGGGCGCATCACGTGGATCGTCGACGCCTACACGCTGTCCAACGACTACCCGTACTCACAGAGCAAGTCGCTGGCGTCGATGACCGAGGACACCACGACCCTGCGCGGTGTGGTCGCCCCGCAGCCCCGCGACCAGATCAACTACATCCGCAACTCGGTCAAGGCCACCGTCGACGCCTACGACGGCACGGTCACCCTCTACGCCTGGGACCCCAAGGACCCGATCCTGCAGACGTGGAGCAAGGCCTTCCCCGGCGTCATCCAGCCGGCCGCCAAGATGAGCCAGAGCCTCAAGGACCACATCCGCTACCCCGAGGATCTGTTCAAGGTGCAGCGCGACATCCTGTCGCAGTACCACATCGAGGACGCCAACGCCTTCTACAGCGGCCAGGACTTCTGGAACGTCCCCTTCGACCCCTCGCAGGGCGACAGGGACGTCAAGCAGCCGCCGTACTACCTGACCACCACGATGCCGAAGCAGTCGCCGTCGTTCTCGCTGACGACGACCTTCGTCCCGCGCCAGGGTCCCAACCTGGCGGCCTTCATGGCGGTCGACGCGACCGCCGGTCCCGAGTACGGCAAGCTGCGCATCCTGCGCATGCCGTCCAACACCTCGATCCCGGGCCCCGGACAGGCGCAGAACAACTTCCAGAACAAGTTCTCCGGCGAGCTCAACCTGCTCGGCCTGGGCAACGCGACGGTCCGCTACGGCAACCTGCTCACGCTGCCCTTCGCCGACGGGCTGGTCTACATCGAGCCCGTCTACGTCCAGACGGCGGCCGCCGCCGGCCAGGAGCCGTTCCCGATCCTGAAGCGGGTCCTGGTGGCCTACGGCAGCACGGTCGGCTCGGGCAACACCCTGAAGGATGCCCTCGAGCAGGTCTTCAGCGGCAAGGCGGCCCAGCAGCAGACCGGCCAGGAGCAGCAGCAGACGGGGCAGCCTGCCGACGCCTCGGCGACCGCCAAGCTGATCTCCGACGCCCAGAAGGCCTACGACGACGCCAACAAGGCGCTGGCCAGCTCGCCGCCCGACTGGGTGAAGTACGGCGAGGCGCAGAAGCGCCTGCAGGACGCGCTCAACGCCCTCGGCCGCAACGTCACCGTCCAGCCGTCGCCCACTCCCACGCCCACCACGAGCCCGACGCCCTCGCCGACCGGCTCCCCGACGCCCTCGCCCACGCCGAGTTCTTGATTTGCACGAGTCCCGCGTCGCCGATAGTCTTTAGACACACGCCGACGCGGGGTGGAGCAGTTCGGTAGCTCGCTGGGCTCATAACCCAGAGGTCGCAGGTTCAAATCCTGCCCCCGCTACTAGTGAAAGGCCCTCAGGGAGATCATCCCTGGGGGCCTTTTCCGTGCCCGGAGACGGTCCGCCGGTTTCAGTTGCCGATGGGGCCGGGGTTGCACGGGTCGTTGTTGTGGGTCTGGTTCTCGGGGCGGGCGCATGCGGGCAGCTGATCGTTCGTGCCGCCTGGATCGGTGTTGCCGATGGGGCCGGGGTTGCAGGGGTCGCTGTTGTGCGTCTGGTTCTCCGGGCTGGCGCATTCGGGCAGGGCGGGGTTGGCTGGCGGCTTGACGGTCTCGTGCTTGCCGCAGGGTCGGCCTTCGTCACTGTGTCTACGTGTGCACGGGTGGGACGTGGCATCCGTTGTGACGGACTGGACGCCTGCCTTGGTCGTGGTGGCGCCGGCGGGGTTGCCCGCCAGCGTCACAGGAACGGCCAGGGCTGAGGCGGCGATCGCGCTGACGGCGAGGGCTCGCTTGATGTTGATCATCAAATGGCTCCGATCACATGAGTTTTGTAGTGATTCATGCACCTTTCTAGCCGTTTCGCCTTTTAGGCTCCTTTCGTGCAGCTTGCAGCCTGTTCGCGGCATCGGGTGCCCTCATTGGGGCGGCGTCGAGCGCGGCCGATCATCGGCTCTGGCCCGGAGTGACGTCGATCACTACTGTGAAGGCATGACGGATCGGGCGAGGCTCCGCGCCGGCGACAGCGACAGGGATCGGGTGGCGCGGATCCTTCGGTTCGCGGTCGGCGACGGGCGCATCGGCACCGAGGAGCTCAACGACCGTCTCGACCGCGCCTACGCCGCCCAGACCTGCGGCGAGCTCGACGGCATCGTCGCCGACCTGCCCGACCCCGACCGGTTCGAGGTCCCCGAGGTGCTGCGACTGTCCACGGGGTGGGCCAGGAGCGTCAAGCAGGTCGGCCACTGGGTGGTGCCGCCGCGCATCGAGGTCGCGTGCGGGTGGGGCACGGTGCGGATCAACTTCATGCGCGCGACGTGCCCGCACCGCGAGGTGTCCATGGACGTCCGGTGCGACTCGCTGTTCGGCGACATCTGGATCGTCGTGCCGAGGGGCTGGTGGGTGCGCACCGACGAGGTGACGACCCGCTCAGGGCACGTCCACAACAAGCCGCCCGAGCCGCCCGCGCAGGACGGGGTGGTGCTGCGGATGACGGGCCACCTCGACAGCGGGGACGTCTGGATCCGCTACCGCAGGCCACCGGGGACGAACGTCACGTCGCGGGCATAAAGGCGAAACCTCCTGCGTCGTGCGCAGGTCGGCGGCTGGTGGTCCTGTCGGCCGCGTCGAGGCGTCCGGCCGATCTACGTCACGGGCTGCTGCGGCTGTCGCGGTCATGCTTCAGCGCCAGCCGTACGGCGAAATAGACGATCACGAACTGGAGGAGTGCGCTGATGAGCCAGGAAAGGAGCGGATCCACAGACCGAGTGTGACCGGATAAGTCAAGATATTCCATGCTTGTGGAGAAGCTCGCATGGTGATTACATAATTACGTGATCGTAGAGTACATTCGCTATCGTGTTCCCGACGCGGACGGCTTCGAGGCCGCCTACCGGCGGGCCGTCGTCCCTCTCGGCGAGTCGCCGCAGTGCCTGGACTACGAGCTCTCCCGCTGCGTCGACGAGCCGGAGTGCTACATCCTGCGCATCGAGTGGACCTCCGCGGAGGGACACCTGGAGGGTTTCAGAAAGAGCGACCACTTCGCGGCATTCTTCGCGGAGATCAAGCCATATGTGTCGAACATCGAGGAGATGCGGCACTACGAGCAGGTCATCACCAAGACCGAACCCACCCTGTACGAATGGGCGGGCGGCGCGGAGGCGCTCGAACGGCTCACCGCGACCTTCTACGCGAAGGTGGAGAAGGACGAGCTGGTCGGGCCGTTGTTCGCGGCCATGGACCCCGGGCACCCGAAGTACGTGGCGATGTGGCTGGGCGAGGTCTTCGGCGGCCCGGACTCCTACACGCGCGAGCGCGGCGGCCACACGCACATGGTCTCCAAGCACCTCGGCAAGGGCATCACCGAACAGCAGCGCCGCCGCTGGGTGAACCTGCTCATGGACGCGGCCGACGAGGTGGGCCTGCCGCGCGACGCGGAGTTCAGGGCGGCGTTCGCCGGCTACGTCGAGTGGGGCACGCGCCTGGCGCTCTACTTCTCCGGTCCGCGCGCGCAGGCGCCCCGCGAGGAGCCCGTGCCCAGGTGGGACTGGGGGAGCAGGCCACCGTACAAGCCCTAGTCTGGAGCCATGGGCAGGGGGAGGTTGCGGATCTATCTGGGCGCGGCCCCCGGTGTGGGCAAGACCTACGCGATGCTCGGCGAGGGCCGCAGGGCCGCCGCCCGAGGTAAGGACGTGGCCGTGGGTCTCGTCGAGACCCACGGCCGCACACGCACCGCCGAACTGCTCGACGGTCTCGACATCCTCCCCCGCAAGCACCTGCGCCACCGTGGCGCCGACTTCACCGAGCTCGACGTCGACGCCGTCATCGCCCGCAAGCCGAAGGTCGCGCTGATCGACGAGCTGGCCCACACCAACGTGCCCGGCTCCCGCAACGCCAAGCGCTGGCAGGACATCGACGAGGTCCTCGACGCGGGCATCGACGTCATCTCGACCGTGAACATCCAGCACCTGGAGTCGCTCAACGACGTCGTGCGGCAGATCACCGGCGTGCCGCAGCGCGAGACCGTGCCCGACGAGGTCGTACGGCGAGCCGACCAGATCGAGCTGGTCGACATGTCACCCGAGGCCCTCAGAAGGCGGATGGCTCACGGCAACGTCTACGCGCCCGAGGACGTCGACGCCGCCCTCGCCAACTACTTCCGCGTCGGCAACCTGACCGCGCTGCGCGAGCTGGCCCTGCTGTGGGTGGCGGGCAAGGTCGACGAGCAGCTCGACCGCTACCGCGCCGACCACGGCATCTCCGGCACCTGGGAGGCCCGCGAACGCGTGGTCGTGGCGCTGACCGGCGGCGCCGAAGGCGAGACCCTCATCAGGCGGGCCGCCCGCATCGCGGCGCGCACCAAGGGCGCCGACCTGATGGCCGTCCACGTGACCAGGGGCGACGGCCTCGTCGGCAGCGCCGACCCGGCCGGCCTCGCCAAGCAGCGGGCGCTGGTGGAAAGCCTCGGCGGCAGCTACCACCAGGTGGTCGGCGACGACGTCGCGCGCGCGCTGCTCGACTTCGCCGGCGGCGTCAACGCCACCCAGCTCGTCCTCGGCGCCTCCCGCAGGGGCAGGCTGGCGCGACTGCTCTCCCTCGGCGTGGGCCTGACGACCACGGCCCGGTCGGGCTCGATCGACGTGCATCTGGTCATGCACGAGGCGGCACACGGCGCCGGCAGGGAGTCGACCGGGCGCGCCGCGCTCACCCGCAGGCGCCGGCTGGCGGGCTGGGCCATGGCGCTGCTGGGCATGCCGCTGCTCACGGCGGTGCTGCTGCCCTTCGACGGCGGCCTGACGCTGACCACCCACATCCTGCTGTTCTTCCTCATGGTCGTGGGCGTCGCGCTGGTCGGCGGGACGTGGCCCGCGCTGACCGCGGCGGTCGTCGGGTTCGGCCTGCTCAACTGGTTCTTCACGCCGCCCCTGCACACGTTGACGATCCACGCGCCGGAGAACCTGCTCGCGCTGGTCATCTTCGTGCTCGTGGCGGCGATGGTCAGCACGGTGGTCGACCTGGCGGCCCGCCGTACCAGGGAGGCGGCCGGGTCCGGCGCCGCGGCCGAGGTGCTCTCCACGCTGGCGGGGCAGGTCCTGCGGGGCGAGCCGCTGCTCGAACGGCTGCGCGAGATCTACGGGCTGACCTCGGTCACGCTGCTGGAGCGGACGGGGGACGGCTGGCGGATCGTGTCGATGGCGGGCGGCCCGCCGTGCACCGCGCCGGGAACGGGCGACACGGACGTCGTGATCGACGAGGACCTGGTGCTCGCCGTACGGGGAAGGCTGCTGGACGCCGCCGACCGGCGCGTGCTGGAGGCGTTCGCCGCGGAGGCCGCGGTGGCGCTGCGCCACGAGCGGCTGCGGAAGGAGGCGGAGGCGGCGCGCCCGCTGGCCGAGGCCGACAGGATGCGCACCGCCCTGCTCGCGGCGGTCAGCCACGACCTGCGCACACCCCTCGCGTCGGCGAAGGCGGCCGTGGAGAGCCTGCGCAGCGCCGAGGTCGACTGGAGCCAGGAAGACCGGCGGGAGCTGCTGGCCACGGCCGACGAGTCGCTGGTGAAGCTGCACCGGCTGGTGGAGAACCTCCTCGACATGAGCCGCCTGCAGGCAGGCGTGCTCGGGGTCGCGCTGCAGCACGTGGCCGTGGAGGAGGTCGTCTCCCATGCCACGGCCGACGTGGGCGACCGGGTGCGCGTCGACCTGCCCGCCGACCTGCCCGACATCATGGCCGATCCCGTGCTGCTCGAGCGGGTACTGGTCAACCTGATGGGCAACGGCGTCAGATACAGTCCCGTGCTGGTGACGGCCAGTTCCTACGAGTCCACCGTCGAGATCAGGATCATCGACCGCGGCCCCGGCATCCCTCCCGAGGCACAGGAACGGGTGTTCCTGCCGTTCCAGCGGCTGGGCGACCGCGACAACCACACGGGGGTCGGGCTCGGGCTCGCCCTCTCGCGCGGGCTGACCGAAGCCATGGGCGGCACGCTGGTGCCGGAGGAGACACCAGGAGGAGGACTCACCATGATCGTCTCTCTGAAAGCGGTCGCATGATCCGCGTGCTGGTGGTCGACGACGAGCCGCAACTACTGCGCGCCCTGCGGATCAACCTGGCGGCCAGGCAGTACGAGGTCGCGGTGGCGGAGGACGGCACGTCGGCGCTGCGCCAGGCCGCCGACTGGCACCCCGACCTGGTCGTCCTCGATCTCGGGCTGCCGGACCTCGACGGGGTGGAGGTCATCCACGGGCTGCGCGGATGGACGAGCGTGCCCATCATCGTCCTGTCGGGCCGGGCGGGCAGCGATGACAAGGTCGACGCCCTCGACGCGGGCGCCGACGACTACGTGACCAAGCCGTTCAGCATCGACGAGCTCCTCGCCCGCATCCGCGCGGTCGCCCGGCGGACGCAGGCGTCCGCCGGCGAGTCGCCGTCCGTGCGGATCGGCGACCACGAGGTCGACCTGGCGACCAAGACGATCTCCGGTGGGATACGGCTGACGCCCACCGAATGGCACTTCCTCGAGCTGCTGCTACGCCATCCCGGCAAGCTCGTCACCCAGCGGCAGGTGCTGACGGAGGTGTGGGGCAGCGCCTACCTCAAGGAGACGCACTACCTGCGCCAGTACATGGCCCAGCTCAGGCGGAAACTCGAGCGCGACCCTGCGCGCCCGGTCCACCTCCTGACCGAGCCGGGGATGGGATACCGCTTCCAACCCTAGAGATCCTCGTTGAAGGATCTCGGCTCCTCCAGAGGATCGGGATGGGCGTCGGTGACGCGGTTGTCCTCCTCGTTCATCCACCGGAAGATCCCTCGTGCGCACTCGTCGTCGATCTCGTCGATGTGGTGACGCAGCGGGTAGCTGTCCTTGTACATGGCAATCGAGGATTCCTGCACGTCATCGCCCATGTCGTGGGAAATTTCGTACGGCTGATCACTCATAGCACCAGAATACTCACTCTGCGGCGACTGATGCGGAGTGTCGTGTTTCACCGGCGGAGTGAACGGCCGCTGCCGACGCAGCGGCGCAGTCGCAGCCCCGTCCGCTTGGCCCCGACGGGCTGGTCGAGGGCGGCGAGCAGCGCGGCGGCGGTGCGCGCGTCGGACAGGATGCGCAGGACCGTCTCGTCATCGGCCGGCAGCTGGCCGTGCGCGTCGAGCTCGTGCTTGAGGAAGACCAGCGGCTCGGGCGCGCCGGCGGACTCCGCGGCGACCGTGGCGCGGGCCGCGGTCAGCAGGCGCAGGTAGTACGTCCGCAGGGCGGCTTCGCGCATGCGAACGTGCTCGAGGTCGTCGAGCAGCGTGCCGGCGATCCTGAGCAGGTCGCTGGCGCGATTGCTCTCGTCGGCGATCGCGGCGCGGATGTCGTCAAACTCCGAGCGGGTCATGGTGGGCACCTCCACGGGCGCAGAAGCTCGTGCGTACTTCGTACCGGGAGGCGGTTGCGGATGGCTTGCCATCTGGTTGCGAGGCGCGGAGGTTTGGCGAGTCGGTGGGGTGGGAATGACCGCAAGGTTGCCTGAGTGGCGTGAAGTGCCTCCGGAGTCCTGCTAGAGTTTGAGTTGTCGCCCCGCTCCGCTGGAGTGCGGCGCGAACACCCCAACACCTTGATCACCTGCCCGGTTGGTTCGCATCTGTCCGGATCGGCTGGTAGGTTCAAGGGGTTGCCCTGAAAGGGGCGGTCGAAATTCTCGGCAGGTTTCGCGAAAAGAGTCAATTTGACTCGGATCGCGGGGGCTGAAAGAATAGAGACACAACGAACGAAGCGAGTGCGGCCGGGTGGTTGACGGTGAACGCGTCCGTTTCTTGAGAACTCAACAGTGTGTTAAAAGCCAGTGCATGA